>NZ_JAFBCB010000001.1:0-607865 GCF_016907455.1 Brachybacterium muris
TCGCCAAAGCGTTCAGCGAGCCCCTGGGCTGGTAGGGGTGCGGGCATCCGCAGCGCAGCAGCGCAGCAGGCAGTCCCCCAGGCTGAGGCTCCGATGCGTCTAGCTCTGGTCGGCGGTGGGCCTGCGCCTTTACGGTCATCCGCATGGGACTAAGGGATCTGGGGCCATCAGGACCGATCGGCAATCCGTACTACGGGGCCGAGAGGTCCCCGCTGGACGGGCCCGAACCGGAGTTCCTCCCGGGCGGGGACTTCGGATCGGGGCGCGAGGACGCGCTGGATGATGGGTGGCGCACGCATTTCGGCCCCGAGCAGCATGCGCCCGAGCCACTGTTGCCCTCCTTCGATCGGACGATCAAAGGGCCAGGAGAGTGTCCTGGAGGCGCATCTTCTCCGTGATCCGCACGGTGCGCGCGCTGACACGTCGATGACGGTCACGGAGCAACGACGGACCGCGCTGCGAAAGGTCCAGGCATGACGCCGAACGACGACCGGGAGGTCGACAGCGACCGCGCGACGGACGGCCACTGGGAGGCCGACGACGACCGGAAGATCGATCACGACACCCCCGCGGACGACGACGCCCCCACGGACGACGACACGCATTGGCGGTCCCACTTCGTCGAGGCCGATGCCCCTGCCACAGTCCCCGAGCCGGGCGGATTCACGACGTGGACGAAGGTCAAGGTGGGGTTCGCCTTCGGCATGATCTTCCTTTTGGCGGCTGCTGGGGCCTACGTGCTTATCGATGAGTACCGCCCGTACGGGGGCCAGACGGACACCTTCCGCAAACTGGTCGTCGCTGAACTCTGCATCGTTGTAGGTACCGTCATCGCCCTGATCATGTGGATCCGCCAGAATCGGTCCCGTTGTCGGCCATGACCTGCGGACCCGTCGGTACTGTGGGGTACGGGTCATGCGGGCGTACGGGTCACGCGAGGCGGTAACGACCGCCGTCGGGCGAGCGCTCCAGGACACCCGAGTCCACCGCATCCCGCCGCACCAGCGCCGGGTCCGGCGCGATCATCGAGATCCCTGCGTTCAGCTCCGCCTCGCTGAGTGCACCGTCGGCTCCGAGTCGCTCGAACACCATGCGGGCGATGCGGCCCGAGGCTGCGATCCGGTCGACCTCCCGTGGAGGGAGGGATTCCAGCCGGGGCACCTCCAGGATGGCGTCCGAGGAGCGCATCAGGCTGAGGGCATCGACCACCTCGCGCAGCAGCGGGGCATCCACCTGCCCGTCCGCCTGCAGCCAGTCGATGCGGGCCAGGGGCCCGTCGGGGCGGCTGTCCTGTGTTCCGACAGGATTCTCCGTCCCGGCGGGACGTTCCCCTCCCGTGAGGCGCTCGCCGAGGGCAGCGCGCAGCTTCGGGGACGACAGCATCGAGAACAGCATCCTGGCGCGGCCCAGGGCGGCGTCGAGATCCATGGCGGGGGCAGGGGTCATGGCATCAGCCTTCCAGCTCCAGCACCCGGATGGCGAGCTGGACCCGGTTGGTGACCTGCAGCTTGTCGAACAGCCGTCCCAGGTGGGTCTTCACGGTGGCGAGGCTCAGGTACAGCTCCTCGCAAATCTCCTGGTTGGTCATGCCGCGGGCCACCAGGCGTCCCACCTGCCACTCGCGCTCGGTGATGCCCGGGGGAGCAGGCGCGGGCCGGCCCGATGCGTCGTCGGCATGGGCGCCGCCGTCGCCGGCGCCCGGCCCTGCGGACGCCAGCCGCACCAGACGCGCCAGCACCTCGGGGGAGAAGCGGGCCCGGTCATGGGCGGCGTCGAGCACCGCGGCGACCACCTGCTCCGGCGGGGTGTCCTTCAGCAGGAACGACACGGCTCCGGCGCGCAGCGCATCCAGCAGGAACTCGTCGGTGTCGAAGGCGGTCAGCATCACCACTCGGGCCGTGGAACCCTGCTCGCGCAGAGCCCGCACCGCCTCGATGCCGTCCATACGCGGCATCCGCACATCCATCAGGATCACGTCAGGCTGCAGGTCGCGGGCCTGGCCGAGGCCCTCCTGGCCGTCGGATGCCTCGCCCACCACCTCGATGCCCTCGGCACCGTCGATCATCAGCCGGAGGCCGGCACGCATCAGTGCCTCGTCGTCCACCAGCAGCACGCGGGTACGAGAGGGACCCTCCGGTGGGCGGGGTTCATGGTCGCTGAGGCGCTCGTGGTCCCCCGGGTGTTCGCGTCTCTGTGAGCCGTCCGCGGGGGGAGGGGTGTCGTCGCTGGTCACCATGGCATCCATGCTTCCACGCGGAACGTGGTCCCGTCGTCCTCGATGCGGACGTCGCCACCCAGCAGGCGTGCCCGTTCCTGGAGCCCGATCAGCCCATGCCCGGTGGACAGCACGGGGCCGGCTAAGTCATCGGCAGCATCGGCCGGTGCCGTCGAGTCGGTCGACGGGTGAGGGTTCACCGCGGTCATGACGAGCCGGTCCTCGCGCCGGTGAAGGAGGACCGTCAACGGCGCGCCGGGAGCGTGCTTGGCCGCGTTGGTGATCATCTCTGTGAGGACGCGGGAGAGGGCGACGACGGTGGACCGGCCCCGTCGGTCCAGCGCCTCCGCGTCGACGTCCTTCCAGGTCAGCGTCACCGGCTGACCCCGCAGTCGGGCCCGGTCGACGATGTCCTGCAGCGCCGGAGCGGTGGCCAGTGGCTGGGATCCCTCGTCGGAGCGCAGCGCCACCAGCACCTCCCGCAGCTCGGCATTGGCCTGCTGGGCCGCATCGCGCACGGTCGTGGCGATGGACCGCAGCTGCTCCGGCGGGAGGTCCGTGCGGTAGCTCATGGCCCCGGCATGCATGGCGATCGTCGCCAGGTGATGGGAGACGCTGTCGTGCATGTCGCGGGCGATGGCCGTGCGCTCCTCCGCTCGCATCTGCGCCTCAGCCGATGCCCGGGCCCGCTCCATCGAGGCGCGAGCCTGCTCGGCCGATGCCCGGGCGTGCTCTGCCGCCTCCCGGGCCTGCTCGGCGGCGATGCGCTCCCGCTCCGCGGCCTCGGCCTGCTGTCGAAGTGATGCCACCAGTGCCGCCCGGGTCCCGGAGAGTCTTCCCAGCACCAGCGCGGTCACCGCGATCGCGATGCTGATGATCACCGTGATGCTCCAGGTGCCGTCCGCCCCGGTGCCGCGCGCCATCGAGTCCAGCGACAGCAGCCCCAGCGTCGCCGCGAGGAGCAGCGCGATCGCGCACAGGTCCAGCCACAGCCGGCGCTTCCGGCCCAGGCGGTACAGCGCGATCAGGCCGGCCGGCAGGCCGGCCAGGCTGAACCCTGACAGGGTGACCGCCAGGAGGTGCAGGGCAGTGCCGGTGCGGGTGTGCGCCAGGAATCGCAGCGGCCCGATCAGCACCCCGATGAGCAGGCCGATCAGCAGATCACCGAGGTGCAGGGCCACCAGCCCGTCAGGCGGGTTGTCGGCGAACTCCGCGAGCACGGTCCCGAAGGAGAGCAGCAGCAGGAGAGTGCCGAACAGTACGGCACCGAGGGACTCGGCAACGGCCACCAGCCAAGGACGCAGTCGTCGCGGGTCAGGGTGGGTGCTGGCGGTGAGGGGGCCGTCGCGCCTGTCGGTGTGCGCGCCGAGGCATCGGCGGGCGGAGGCACAGGAGTGCTCGCGACAGGGGAATCGGGCATGCACCACAGCCTACGGAGACCTATGTCGTGGGGGATCGACCATCTGGCTGATGGCGACGCGAGCCGATCGGGTCCCCGGTCCAGTCCATCCGGTCGATCCGGGCCAGGGTGTGTGCGCGGGAGGGTGGAGTCATCGCAGACCGCGAACCCTTTCGATCAAGGAGGCCCCGATGAGCACCTCGACCACCGTGCGCACCGCTGATGCCGTGACCACCCCTGGCGTGCGCACCGCTGATGCCGTGCGCACCGCTGATGCCTTGCCCACCGCTGATGCCGTGACCACCCCCTACGCCGACCCCGTCCCGACCGCCCCGCGCATGGCGCAGCCGTTCCACCGCGCCGCCCGCGCGATCCCGCGTCCGCATTACTGGTGGCGTCCATTGGTGGCGCTGGCGGTGTTCGCCGTCTCCTACGTGCTCATGGTGCTGGTGCCGGTCATCGGCGTGTTCCTCCTGACCCTTGCGCAGCCGTCCCTGGCATTCAGCGAGTCGATGGGTGATCCCCGCAACCCCATGGACATGGTCGTCGGCCTTGGCGTCATCGCACTGATGATGCCCGCGGTGCTGCTGGCCACCCGCGTCGCCTACGGTCGCGTGGGGATGGCGAACTCCGTGCGTGGGCGCTTCCGCTGGGCACTGCTGGGCAGAGCGGCCATGGTGATCGTGCCGCTGTACCTGCTGCTGAACGTGGGAGGCACCGTGGTGATGGGCACCACGCCCCTGGAGATGCCGGCTCTCACCGCGCCAGTCATCGCCGCCGCCGTGATCATCGTGCTGGTGGTGCCGCTGCAGGCCGCCGGCGAGGAGTACGCCTTCCGCGCCCTGCCGCTCCAGGTGTTCGGCACCTGGCTGCGCTCTCCGGTGTGGGGGATCCTGATCCCGGTGCCGCTGTTCATGGTCAGCCACGGCTACGACTGGGTCGGTCAGATCGACATCGCCCTGTTCGCCATCACGATGGGCCTGCTGGCCTGGAAGACGGGTGGCCTGGAGCTGCCGATCCTGCTGCACGTGGCCAACAACTGGACGCTGTTCCTGCTCGCCCCGTTCATGTCCGAACCGCTCGCGCAGGGCGCGGTGCCGCCCATCGCGCTGCTGTTCTTCACCGTGCCGATGCTGCTGATGACCGCTGGTCTGTGGTGGTGGTACTCCCGCCGCGAGGGCCTGCGGATCTGGGAGCCGACGCGGGGCACCCTGCACCGGCACGGGTCCCGGTCGGCTGGTGTGGCGCCGGCTCCCGCCGCCGATCAGCACCGGTCCCCGGAGCATCGCGAATCGGCAGTGGTCCCCGTCGGCTGAGTGCTCAGTCGCTGGGACCTGGAAGGGCCGGGAGGGTGACTGTCAGCGTGAGACGGTCACCCTCCTGGTGTGCTGCCACCTCGCCGTTCAACTGGCTGGTCAGCACCTTCACGATCGACAGGCCCAGTCCGCTGGTGCGGCCGGACCGGGAACGATCGGCGGTGTAGAACCGCTCGAACAGTCGCTGGGTGTCCAGCTCGGTGCCCGGTACCACCCGGTTCGACACCTCCAGTGCGACAGCACCTCCCATGCCCTGCTCCGCGACCGGGACCAGCCGCACCTCGAGCACCTCCCGGCCGTGCTGGACCGCATTGCGCAGCAGGTTCTGCACGATCCGCGTCAGCAGCGCCTGGTCTGTGCGCAGCAGCAGGGCCGACGGCGGCTCGAACCGCACATCGAGGCCGGCCCCCTCCAGCTCGGCCGCCATGCGCAGCAGGTACTCGCCGACCAGGACCCCCACGTCCAGATCGACCGGCTCCACAGGAGCCTCCTCCTCCAGCAGATAGGTGTACTCGTACAGCCGCTCCACCAGCGCCCCCAGCTCGGCGGCATTTCGTCGTGCCCGCTCCAGCTGCTCGCGCTGCGCGGGGTCGAGGTCGGCGCGGGCGATCAGCTGCAGGTGCCCCTGGACCGTGGTCAACGGCGTGCGCAGGTCATGGGACACATCGGCGATGAAGGAGCGGAACCGGCGCTCCTCGCGCAGGGCCCGCGTGGAGGCCTCCTCCGACCGGCGCACGGTGTCGTTGATGCGGGAGACCAGCTGCTCGAGGTCCCGGTTGACCAGCGCGAGCGTCACCGCGCCGTGCCGCTCGTCGACCAGACGATGCCCCAGCTGGTCCGAGACCGCACGGATCTGCCGGACCAGCACCACCAGGTAGGCGGTCACCACCACCAGCAGCACCGCGAGCACCACGACGAGGGCGATCACCACGGGTGCTCCCTCCGACGCTGCGTGGGCCTCACTTTATGTCGGCCCGGCGCAGTACCAGCCACGAGGCGAGACCCATCAGCGCCAGGAACACCAGCGACACCGCGACCGCCGCCAGCATCTCCCCGCCCGTGGACCCCGGCGCCGGGGTGTGCTCGGAGGAGAACGGGGTCAGGCGCACCAGGACGTCAAGGCCGGCGACGTCGGCCGCCGCCCCGCCTAGCAGGTCCGCCACGAAGCCCCAGGCGAACCCTGCCGCCATCACCACCAGCGGGCGCTTGAGCCAGAACGCCAGCGGCAGGCACACCGACAGCTTCGCCGCCGTCAGCACCGCGCTGGTCAGGGTCACGGTGATGATCGCGCCCACCTCGGAGCCCGTCAGCTCGCCCGTCTGCGCTGCCAACGCGGAGAACGGTGTGGGGACCGCGGGGGTGAAGTCCTCCCCGGTCGCGCGGGCCAGCAGCGCCGCCAATCCGTAGGGGAGGGACAGGGCGGTCACGGACAGCGCCGCGATGACCGTGGTCGCCGTGACGACCGTGGCGCGGTCCGCCGCCAGCAGCGCGTTGTGCACCGACCGCGTCTCGAAGGGCAGGGAGACCACCGCCCCGTAGATCAGGGACCCCAGCAGCGACACGAACATGACGTCGCTGAGACCGGCCACCCCGTTGGCCTCCGCCGGCCCCAGGGACCCGGTGGCCAGCTGATGCTGCAGCACCATGTAGAAGGCCGCCGCGACGGCGCAGGCCAACAGGCACAGCGGCACGGTCAGGCCGTGGCGGACCATGTAGAGCTGGGCACGAAGCTGGTTGATCATGACCGGTCACCTCCGATGACGGACAGGAAGAAGGACTCGAGGCTCTCGCCCTCGCGGGCCAGGCGGGTGGGCCACACGTCGGCGGCCACCAGGGTGCGCAGCACCTGATCGGGGTGCTCGGTACGGTCGTGCAGGCGCACCGTGCGGTCCGGCATCACCGTGAACGGGACCTCCGGCAGATCCCGTTCCAGCACGGTGACCAGGTGCTCGGTGTCCTCGGCGGCGATCTCGAGGGACCGCTGGGTCTGCTGCTCGAGCTCCTCCAGCGTCAGGGTGCGCTTCACCCGGCCGCCGTCGACGATGATGTAGTCGCTCGCCGTCTGGAACAGCTCGGGCAAGTTGTGGCTGGAGATCAGCACGGTGATGCCGCGCTCCGCGGCGAGGTCACGGATCAGGCGGCGCACCTCCACCACCCCCTGCGGGTCCAGACCGTTGACCGGTTCGTCCAGCACCAGCAGCTCCGGCTCCGCGATCAGCGCCAGCGCGATGCCCAGACGCTGACGCATCCCCAGCGAGAAGTTCTTGACCTTCTTCCGGCCGGTGTCGGCCAGGCCCACCTGCGCGAGCAGACGCTCCTCCACGGCGCTGTCCGGCACACCGCGCAGCAACCGGTGGATCCGCATGTTCTGCTGCGCCGTCATCCCGCCGTGCAGCGGCGGGGACTCGATCAGCGACCCCATGCGGGCCAGGTCCTCCTGCCGGGGCGCACCAGCACCGGAGCCGAACAGCTCGATGCTGCCGGCAGTGGGGATGCTGAGCCCCGTGACCAGACGCATCAACGTGGTCTTGCCGGCGCCGTTGCGGCCGATCAGTCCGTACACGCGGCCTCGACGCAGCCGCAGATCGACCGACGAGACGGCCTCGTGATCGCCGTAGCGCTTCGTCAGGCCGCGAGTGACCAGTACGTCCTCGCTCATGCGTCCTCCTCCTCGGGTGGGCAGGGCCCGTGGTGGCGGGCCGATGCGTCGAACCTACGAGGACGAGGTCAGGTGGCCGTCGGGACCGGGCACCAAGAGGTCAGGATTGCGTGAAGATCCGCGTCGTGCATCCCGGGGCCAGAACCTGAGCCAGCACCCCGGACCCCTGGGCGGTCGCGGTGCTCAGGCGCCCGTCGGCAGTGCGCGCATCCGGTAGCCCAGGCCCCACACCGTCTCGATCGGGTCCTCGTCCGGCCCGACGGCGCGCAGCTTGGTGCGCAGGTTCGACAGGTGCGTCTTGACCGCGGCGTCGTCGGCGACGAACGGCTCCTCCCAGACCGCCTCGTAGATCGTCGGCCGCGACAGCACCCGGCCGGGCTGCGTCATCAGCAGCTCGAGGATCCGGAACTCGGTCGCCGTCAGCTCCAGCTCCCGGTCGCCCCGGGTCGCCCGGGCGTGCTGAGGGTCCACGACCAGGTCACCGTGGACCAGCCGGGGTGCGGGGCGGTCCGGGGGAGCGGAGCGGCGCAGCAGCACCTCCACACGAGCGGTCAGCTCCTCCAGGTCGAAGGGCTTGGTCACGTAGTCGTCGGCCCCCAGGCGCAGCACGTCCACCTTCGTGTACACGGCGTCCTTCGCGCTGAGCACCAGCACCGGCAGGTCCGAGTGCCGACGGAACTCGGCCAGCAGCACCGACCCGTCGACGTGCGGGAGCATCAGGTCCAGCACCACCAGGTCGAACGGCGGGGCGTGTGCCGTCGCGACCGTCGGGGGCACGGCAGTTCTCGGCCCCGCCGCTGCGGGCGATCCGGCGGCGAGCACCTCGCGTGCCTGCAGGCCGTCGTGCACACCGTGCACCTGGTGGCCCTCGGCGCTCAGGGTGTCGACCAGCAGGCGGTGCACGTCGGGGCTGTCCTCCACGACGAGGATCCGTGCCATTGGGGGACCTCCCGGGTCGGTGATGCGCCGATGATCAGAAGTCCGGCGTCGTGTTCATCCTAGGGAGCGGACCTCCGCAGGCCTGCCCTCGACCAAGGGAGCGGGGCTCCGAGGGCCTGCCCTCGACCAAGGGAGCGGGGCTCCGAGGGCCTGCCCTCGACCAAGGGAGCGGGGCTCCGAGGGCCTGCCCTCGACCAAGGGAGCGGGGCTCCGAGGGCCTGCCCTCGACCCTTACCCCTCGGCCGTCGCTCCACGTGCGGTGAGCACCAGGCGACCCCGGTCGGTCTCCGGGAAGTGGTCGATCATGGCGCGCAGGGCGACGGCATCGATGTTCGCCCCGAACGCCTCCGCATAGGGCTGCAGGCGCACCCCCTCGGCGAGCGGGCCGATCACCAGGGGATCGAAGCCTAGCTCGTCGATGAACTCCGCGACGATCTCGGCGTGCGGGGAGGGACCGGCGATGGCGATCGCTGCCCTGGGCTCGGTGTCCTGCCCGGTCGCGGTGGCCCTCGCCCCCTCGGCCCTCGTGGGGGCTGCACCGGCCGCGACACCGTCGGTCCCCGAGGTGTCCGCGCCCGCTGTGGCCCCGTCGACCCCCGAACCCTGCCGCGGCCGAGCCAGGTCCTCCAGGTCGTGGTAGCCCATGTGGTTCAGCGCCTTCACCACGGTGGCGCCGGGCAGCTTCTCCTGGATGAACTCGCTGGTGGAGGCCGACGGGTCGGAGAACTCCTCGTTCTCGCCGTCGGTCTCCCACCAGTAGTTCATGGCGTCGATGACGAGCTTGCCGTCCAGGGCGTCGGCCGGGATCGAGGCGTACTTGCCCAGCGGCAGAGCCAGGATCACGATGTCGGCCTGCTCGGCGGCCTCGCGTGCAGTGACCGCACGCGCACCGGGAGCAAGGATCTGCACGATCAGCTCGATCTTCCCGGGGTCGCCGGAGCCTGCGATCAGGACGTCGTGGCCTGCGGCGACGGCCAGGCGCGCCAGGACGGTGCCCACCTTCCCTGCGCCCAGGATGCCGATGGTCCGGTGGATTCTCTCGCTCACGATCACCACCCAACGCCGACGAAGGCCAGGATCTTCCCCGCTCTGCCCTGCCCTGCCCCGCCCTGCCCTTCCTGCCCTGCCCCGCCCTTCCGCCGAGCCGTCGTTTTTGGGGCGTATCCCAGCGTCATTCACCGCAAACGACGCGGCTCGATCTCCCAACACCGTGGAGCTGTGGGGCCGTAGGGCTCAGGGTCGTAATCTCCCAGCAACGGGGAGCTGCGGGGCCGCAGGGCTCTGGGTCTTTCGGCGCGGACCCTGCGACGACGCTTCACCCTTGCGATATGACGCAGCTTCACCCGTGCGATATCTGGTGCACCTCACCCCTCCACCCCTGCCGACGCAGAGCCACGGCCACTCGACACACCGCCTCCCAGCAGCCATCCCTTAGGTCGCCGGCGGTGGTGCGCACCTCGATCCAACCGTGATCACGGCGCAGGTCGCCTCGGCGGATGTCCTTGGCCAGCTGTCTGCGGTCCAGGTGGCCAGGACCTTCATGTTCGAGAGCAACTCGCCACTGTGGCCAGTGAAGATCGGGTTCGCCCAGGTCCATCGTCCCTTCGTAGGCCCGCACATTCGCCAGCGGCTCCGGCAGGCCGGCACGAACCAGCGCCAGGCGCAGGCGCGTCTCTGCTGGAGAGTCGCTGCCCACCCGCATCAGCTCTACGGCCTCGCGCAACGTCCTTGCGCCACGACCGGACGAGGCGCTCGCCAGGTCACGCAGCTGGCCGAGCGTGGCGTAGGGACTCCTGCGTTTCTCCGCCCAGTACCGAGGACGCCGAACCAGGTGATCCCCGATCTGGACAAGGAGGTCACGCCGAAGAACCGCCGCCAGGTCCACAAGGGTGCGCGTGTGGGTCGTGAGGCGGAGATCGCCGATCGCGACGATGTCCTCATCCTCCCGCCTGTGTTCACCCCATCGCACGAGGGCATTGCTGGTGCGCCGACGATCGGGCGCAGCGAGGTGGAGTCGACGATCCGGTGGCGGCGCTGCATCGGAAATCTCGGCCGGAAGAGCGTTCGTGGGCGAGGCCGACTTCGTCATGGGCGGCCTGTCCAAGGGGTAGGTGGAAGGCTTCGCCGGGGCGAGAGCAGTCTGGAGATTCTGCGGGAGCGGGAGGCCCCAGTAGCGCGCCGCGCTGAGTCCATGGGCGAAGACTTCGGGATCGGCGCGGCAGTACGCGGACAGGATGTCGACCTCGGTGTGCAGTTCGTCGCGCTGCCCGTACAGCCCCCGCGCGATCGCGATGAGGTCACTGGCGTTCAGCCGGTCACGAGTCACGCCGTGCCGGACGGCCTCAGTGGCAGTGAATACGGGGTACTCGAGCGACGGGGGGAGTGGAGTCGGGTGGCGGGGCATGGCGCCATCGTCGAACAAGGCCCAATCCGGTATGCCGAGTAGTCCCCAGTGCCCTGGTCAGAAGGTCATCGTAGGGTTCCTCCCCATGGTGAGGTCGCCGCACCCCGCCTGGCCCCACCGTGTGGAGACAACCCCTTCTCACCCAGCCTGGTCCCACCGAGCCGTTGATCTTGGGGGGTATGGGCTCGAATAGGCCCTAAAATACGCGTCTCGGTGCGAGGGGTGCCGCGGAGGCGTGGGGCGCGAGGGGCCGCGGGGGCGTGGGACGTGTGGCCCAACGGTGCGAGGGGGTGCGAGGAATACCCTGGAGCGCCTCCCTGCACCTCGCACCTGCCCCCACGTGACCTGCGAGTCAGAATGCCCCGCCAGTAACCGTGCTCACTGCGGTCCCAGCGCCCGCCACCTACAGTGGACGCCGACATGTGCCGACTCTTCGCTCTCCACGCCGACCAGCCCGTCACCGCCCAGATGTGGCTGACGGATGCCCCCTACTCCCTGGTGAACCAGTCCCGCTTCAACGCGGACGGCACCGGCCTCGCCTGGGTGGACGAGGCAACGGGGCAGGTGCAGGTCAGGAAGCGACCCATCGCCGCCTACGCGTCCGAGCGCTTCGGCCGGATCGCGCAGCAGGTGCGCACCCGCTCGATGATCGCGCACGTGCGACTGTCCAGCGGCACCCAGCACACCACTGAGAACACCCACCCCTTCGTGCAGGACGGCATCGTCACCGCCCACAACGGGGTCCTCGAGGTCACCCCCGGCATGAAGCAGCGCGTGCGGCAGCTGGGCACGGCCCACCACGTGCACGGCACCACCGACAGCGAATGGATGGCCGCCCTGGTCACCGGCGAGGTCGCCGCCCACGGCGACGACCTGCACGACGGGGTGGTGGCAGCGCTGGACTGGATCTGCCGCAACGTGCCCGTGTACTCCGTGAACCTGCTCGCCATGCGCGGGGACGAACTGATCGCCGTGCGGCTTCCCGCCACCAACGAGCTGTGGGTGCTGGAGCGCTCCGCCACCGCGGCTGATCCCCGAGAGCCCCTCGAGCAGTCCTCCGACTCCCTGCGCGTGGACAGCGAGGACCTGCAGGACGTGCGCTCCGTGGTGATCGCCAGCGAGCCGATGGACGACGACGCAGGCTGGCGCCTGATGGACCCGGGAGAGCTGATCCACGTCGGCCCCGGCGCGACCATGACCAGCGAGCGTCCCTTCGGACCCCTGGCCAAGGCGCTCACCATCGATGACCTCGGCCTGTCGGCTGCGGCCTCCCAGGCGCACGCCGCCCAGGCCCGTGAGCACGAGCAGCGCCGCCAGCGTCTCGCATCGCGGCGCGCAGCATGACCGCGTACCACCGCATGGCCACCCTGCGCGAGCCCTGGTCGGCATGGTCCAAGCCTTTGCTGACCGTGTTCGCCGCCTTCGCGTCGTACGTGATCATGGCGTCCGCGCTGCTGGTCACCGTGGTGCTGCTGCTGGCCCTGGTGCCCGGGGTCAACGTCGCCCTGGGCGTGACCAGCGGCGACCCCGCCAGCCCGCTGGACGTGGGCCTCGCTCTGGCGATGGGTGCGCTGTGGCTGCCGGCCGGTCTGATCGGCGTGCGCGCGGGCGGGTGGCGTCCCATCGGCACCGCGTTCTCGGTGGCCGCCCAGCGCCGCAGCGTCCTTTCGACCCCTGCAGCGCTGGCCGTCATCGCCGGCGGCGTGATCACGGTGGGCGTGGCCGCGCTGGCCGGATCCTTCGTACCGGTGGAGGCGGGCCCTGACGCGCCCGGCCCGTCGACCGGTGCCGTGCTCGCACTGGTACTGGTCACCGCCGTGCTCGCGCCCCTACAGGTGGCGGGCCTGGAACTGACGATGCGCGGACTGGTGATGCAGGCCCTCGGCACCTGGCTGCGCAGCCCCGTCCTCCCGATCCTCGCGGCGATGGGCATCGTGCTGATCGGGCGTGAATGGAGCGCCGCCGTGCTGATTCCCGCCCTCACCCTGGCCGCCTGCGCCGGCATCCTCGCCTGGAAGAGCGGCGGCCTCGAACTGCCCTTCTTGCTCACCCTCACGACGACCGTCGTCGGCATCCTCACCTCCGGCTTCGCGGTGGGCACCGGTATCGGTTCGGGCGCCGCGGCGATGGTCGCGGCGTCGGCCGCCCCGGGCAGTTCGAACGCGGCCCTGGCCGGCGGAGCGTCCGCCTCCGCGGCGCTCGCCGGTGGAATCGCTGGGGCCGTGGCCCTGGTCGTGGGCACCGCGGTGGCCTGCGTGCTCATCGGCCGACGCGACGGGCTCACCCTCGCCGAGCCGGTCACCCGAGCGGCCGACGAGCCGCTGCCGCCGATCGTCGCGGTCTGAGCCGCCCCGGCCGAGCTGCGCTGGGGCGCGCGTCGTCGCCCCACAGACGTGCAGCCTCACCCCACCTCGCGGAACCCGAGGTGCAGGTAGAGGGCACGCGCTGCGGGCGCGGTGTCGTCCACTCGGAGGGCCACCGGCTCGCGTACGGCACCGACAGCGGCAGTGACGAGAGCACGGGCAATCCCCTGTCGACGCGCGGAGGGAATCACGAACAGGTCAACGATGAACGGTCCGGGTGGTGCATCGTCCCAGGGGGCGTCCCTGACGGTGAGGACCGCGCCGAGCAGTTCGTCCCCCCGCCACGCCCCGAGCGAGGCGTCCGGCAACCACAGCCCGTACTCCCCCTGCCAGGCAGCGCGCACGTCGGCTGTGGCCTCATCGATCGTCATCTGGGACGAGGAGCCGTGATGGCTGAGCCGGTATGCCCCTGCGGCCGCGTCGAGGTCCTGCTCCCGAAGCTCGCGAAGGTCGACCGGCTGGGGCAGGGGGACCAGTTCCGTCGGATCGGCCCTGTGCTCACGGACCATCAGGGAGTTCGCCATGCGTCGACCGTAGCCAGCTGTGGCCGCCACGGCCACATGATTTATCGCCCGTCGCCCGTCGCCCGTTGCTCGTCGCCCGTTGCTCGTCGCCCGTTGCTCGTCGCTCGTTGCCCGTCATCGGCCCCGGCCCCTCGGCCCCGCCTCGGTACGACGCGGCGGCACGGCTCAGCGGGGGATCGCCTCAGCTCCGGATCGCGTCGATCACCTTGATGCGGGTGGCGATGATCGCGGGCAGGGCGCCGGCCAGCACACCCACCAGGGTCGCGGCCAAGAGTCCCGTCACCACCGCGCCCACGGGGAACGGCGGCAGGTCCACCAGGCCGATGCCGCGGAAGTAGTCGGTGACGAAGGGGGCCTTGACCAGGGCCACGGCCCCCATCACGCCGATCGCGCCGGCGACCACGGTGGCCACCACCGATTCCATCAGCACCCCGAAGAAGATCCGCCCGCCGGTGGCACCGTAGGAGCGACGGATGCCGATCTCCCGCACCCGGTACCGCACCGTCACCAGGGAGATGTTCACCAGGCCCATCGCGCCAAGCAGCAGGATCGCCAGCGCCACTGCGATAAGCGCCTGCTGCAGCACCTCGAAACCCTCCATGGGGGCGGAGTGCTGGCCTGCCCCGAAGCTCCCCGCCGGGGTGTCGGCCAGCACCTGGGTCAGCCGGTTCGACACGGCCTCGGCCTGCTCCGGGGGCACCCATGCCCGGTACTCCGCGATGATGGCCCCTGGCTGGTCCATGCCCGGCATCTCGTCGATGCTACCCGCAGCGGTGTACGCGCGGGGGCCCCAGTCCGTGGTGGGATCGGCGGGGAGCACCCCGATCACCACCGCCTGCACGGCCTGCTGGTTCCCGCTCTGCCCGTAGAGGGTGATGGGCTCGGTGCCCATGGCGGGGCGGCCCAGCAGCTCGTACGCCGGCTGGTTGACCACGATCGCGGGGGCCAGCCGGTTCTGGTCGGAGTCGGCGATCCACCGTCCGGCCTCGGGACGCACCCGGTAGATGTCGGCGTAGCCCGGGTCCACACCTTGCAGCTCGATCGTCTGCACCCCCTGGCGGGTCTGTGCCCGTACGGCGGTGTTGATGACGCGGGTGCGGTGCTCGATGCCCAGGCGGTCGATCTGCTCCAGCACGATCTCGTCACGCTCGTCGGCCGTGAGCTCCGGATCGCCTCCGCCCATGTGGTTCACACCCACCACGGAGGCGCGGCCGGCGGACTTCTCCACCGATTGCTCCAGGGCGCTGCCCAGCATGCCGCCGGCGCCCATCACCGCGGTCAGGATGAACACCGACAGCGCCACGCCGATCAGTGCCAGCATGATGCGGCCCTTGTTGACCCGCAGTTCGCCGTAGGCCTCGACGATGGGGGCGATCAGGCCGGCCATGCCGCGTCACCGCTCGCGCGCGGGCTGGCCTCGACGGCGGGGGCCGACGCTCCGACACCTGCCGGGGTCGACGCTCCGACGCCCGCTTCGGCCAGGTCCTCCACCTCGCGGCGGCCGGAGCGGATGCCCACGGTGGCCGACAGTGCCTCGCGGGCATGGTCGCTGGTGACTGGGTGCAGCACGCCCCCGTCCAGCAGGTACGCGCGCTGAGAGAGGGCGGCGACCTGCAGGTCGTGGGTGATGGTGACCAGGGCGGCATCGGAGTCGCGGGCGATCTCGTCCAGCAGAGCCATCACGGCCTCGCCGGTCGTGACGTCGAGCGCACCGGTGGGCTCATCGGCCAGGATCAGGCGGGGCCGACGCACCAGGGCCCGTGCCACCGCCACCCGCTGCTGCTCACCGCCGGACAGCCGCGTGGGCAGCTGGTGGGCGCGGTCGGCCAGGCCCACGCGGTCCAGCATCTCCATGGCCGAGCGCTCGCGACGCCAGAACTGTCGGGCGGTGCCGTACATCATCGGCATCATCACGTTCTCCAGCGCGGTGCGCCGCTCCAGCAGGTTGAACTGCTGGAACACGAAGCCGATGGAGGCGCCGCGCAGCCGGGCCCGGCGGGCGTCGGACAGCCGCGACACGTCGCGCCCGTCGAACAGCAGCTCCCCGGTGGTCTGCCGGTCGATCAGCCCCAGCAGGTTCAGCAGGGTCGTCTTGCCGGACCCGGATCGGCCGACGACGGCCACATGGTCCCCCGTGTCCACGGTCAGGTCCACGCCCTGGAGGATGTGCAGCATCTCCCGGCTGGGCAGGCGCACCGAGCGGGTGAGGCCCCGCAGCTTAAGCAGCGGTGCGCGTCCCTCGTGGGGTGCGGTCACCACATCCCACCGCCGAACATGGCGCCCTCGGGGTTGTCCACGCCGGGCACAAACTGCAGGATCTCCTGGCCCTCCTGCAGGCCCTCGACGATCTGCACCACGCCCTCGCCGCGCAGGCCCAGCGTGACCGGAACCGGGGTGGGCTCGCCCGTGGCCTCATCGAACACGTACACGGTGCCGTCGGTGCCGTTGCCCTCCACCGCCGTGGTGGGCACGGTCATCACACCGCTGGCGGAGCCCAGGTCCACCGTGACCTTCACCGACAGCCCAGGCACGATCTTGGTCCCCTCGGGCACGGGGCAGCGCAGCTGAGCGGCGGAGATGCCCGAACCTCCGGGCTCCATCCCGGGCATGTCGAAGCCGGCGTCTTCAGGCTGCTGGGGGGCGGTGGGCTCCTCCACCTTCTCGTCCTCGATGATCGAGGGGGCGGCGCAGGGGACGGCGTCCTTCGCGGTGGGCAGGTCGGCGGTGGCCTTGATCTCGGTGTCCAGCAGGTCCAGCTGCTGCTCCGGGGTGAGGTCGGCGACGATGGAGTAGGTGCCCGGGGACAGGGTCGCCACCGGTTCGCCTGCGCTGGTGGCCTGCCATTCGGCGAGGGTGAGGCCGGTGATCTTCCCGGCCTCGGGGGCGGTGAGGTTCAGGTACAGGTACTCCACGGCGGGCGACGGGTCCGCGGCGGGGGCCGGGGCGGCGATCGGCTCGCCATCAGGCCCCACCTCCCCGGCATCGGAGCCGATGGCCGGAGCCTCGGGCATGGACGGTTCCTGCGGCACCCGCACCTGCAGGATGCGGTCGCCCTTGGCCACGGTGTCACCGTTCTTCACCCAGATCTTGGTGATCTCCCCGGAGGCCTTGGCGAGCACCGGGGTGCCGGCGTCGGGCTGGACGATCGCGTCCAGGGCCATCGTCGAGGTGATGTCGCCGCTCTCGGGGACCACGGTCGCGTACTGGTCGAACTCGGCGGTGGGGTAGAGCTCGTCGCCCTCGCCGGCCACGGCGTTCGCGGGGAAGAACGCCAGTTTGGCCAGCGCCAGGGCTATCACGGCGAAGATCAGCATCCACACGATGGGGAAGACATAGCGGCGGACGGATTCCATCTCGCGCCTTTCGATCAGGGACGGCGGCGCATCGCTGTGCCGCCGAACGGGGAAGGGTGCACATCGCTGTGCTGAGGCCAGTGTGATGCGTGGCCGGTGCGGGGGTCAACAGACTGAGGTAGGGGATCTGGGCGGGGACGTGACCGGTGCGTACCCGGGCGTACGCCTGATGTGCACCCTGGGCGCGCGCCCTGGAGTCACCCCCTGGACGCATCCCCTGGACGCCCCCCCGACGCCCCCCGACGCGCCCCCTGGAGGCGCCCCCTGGACTCGCCCTCGACGCTCCCTCGACGCGCTCCCGCCAACCGAGACGCGGATATTGCGGGGTATTCGCGCGGATAAGCCCCAGAATCCGCGGCTCGGTGGTGCATCTGGGGCAGGAGGCTCGGTGGTGCATCTGGGTTCGGCGATGGCATCTGGGCTCTGTGGCGTCCGGGGCGCCGCCTTTAGGCTCGGAGGCATGAGCCCCGCCGACCCCGCCACCGCTCCGGATTCCGTCACCTCCGCTGACCCCGTCACCTCCGCTGACCCCGCGACATCTGAGGACGCCGCCACTGCTCCGCGCCCCGCCACTGCTCCGGACCCTGCTACTGCCCCGAACCCAACCCCCGTGCCCGACACGCTGCTGCTGGTGCCGCTGCGCCAGCGCATCACCGAGCGCCACCTGGGCGTACGCGCCATCCACGTGATCCGTCCGGGCCAGGCCACCGTGTCCCACCTGTTCCGGGCCGACACCCCCGAGAACCTCTACTCCATCTCCAAGACGGTCACGGCCCTCGCCATCGGCATCGCCCAGCACGAGGGCCTGCTGGACCTGGACGACCTGCTGGTGGACCACCTGCCCGCCCCCGAGGGTGGCTACGGCGAGGGAGTGGACGGCATCCGGCTGCGGCACCTGCTCACCATGACCTCGGGTTCCCCTGTCACGGCCTTCCTCGATGACGAGCGCGAGCATCCCCACCTGACCGATCACTTCCTGGGCACGGACCTCTCCGCTGCACCCGGTGACGGGTTCGTGTACTCCAACGGGTCGATCTTCATGCTGTCCCGGGTGATCACCGAGCGCACCGGGCAGTCGATGCGCGACTGGCTGATGCCGCGCCTGTTCGAGCCGCTGGGCATTCGCAACCCACAGTGGTTCACCGACGTGGAGGGGTACACCTGGGGTGCCACCGGCCTGCACCTGACCAGTGAGCAGATGAGCCGCATCGGGGCCCTGCTGTTGGCCGAGGGCACTGCGCCCGATGACGCCGCCGGCGAGGCCGCTGCTCCTGATGGCGCTGCCGCGGAAGGTACTGCTCCCGATGGCGCCGCGGGTGAGGGCCGACGCCTGGTGCCCGCCGCATGGATCCGCTCCCTGCACGCCGACGACGCCTGGGTGCCCACCGGCGACCCGGAACCGGAGAGCGGGAAGTACGGCCTGGGGGTGTGGAAGTGCACGGTGCCCGGCTCCTGGAGGGCCGACGGTGCCTTCGGCCAGTTCCTCGTGATCCTGCCCGAGCAGAATGCGTGCGTGGCGATCACCTCGCACCTCGAGGGCGTACCCGGTGCGGAGATCCTGCGGGCCGTGTGGGAGGAACTGCTGCCGCTGCTATGAGGTTCTCGACCCCCCGGTAGGCCTGTCCTGTGCTCATCCTTGGCCAATGTGGCCTATTTCGCCTAACCTTCCAGGAAGTGGACCGATAAACCTCCGTGGAATCCGGCGTGTGCGCCCCCGGGGGCCGGCCCATCGGAGCGGGCGAAGCTGCCCGCCCCCGGCCTTGACGGAGGAGCCTTCCCATGAACGATCTCGCCGACCCCCGACGTTTCACCCCCTCCCGCCGTGCGCTGCTGGGCGCCCTCGGCATCGGCGCCGCGTTCCCGGCGCTCGCAGCCTGTGGCGGCGGTGACCCGAAGGAGGAGGCGGCCGAGGACGTCGCCGCCAACGCCGAGGTGGAACTGCCCACCTACACCGAGCAGACCGCCGTCGAGCCCGACATCCCCGGCGTGAACGGCTCCACCCCCGGGTACACCACCTACCCGCAGGACCTCCCGCAGACGGTCGATGCGCCCCCCGGCTCCGGCAGCACCTTCACCCTGATGGTGCCCACCTGGAGCGCGGTGAAGTCGAACCTCAGCAACGCGTACACCCAGGCCCTGGACGAGGCCCTGGGCGCGACGCTCGAGTACCAGATGACCACCGGCAACGACTACCGCGACAAGCAGGCCGCGGTGTTCGCCTCTCCGGACGACGTGGCCGACTGGGTCTCGGTGTTCGGCTGGAACCCCCCGGCCCGGTTCGACCAGGCCGTGGAGTCCGTGTTCCAGGACCTCACCCCCTTCATCGGCGGGGACAAGATCTCCAAGTGGAAGAACCTCGCCAACCTCCCCACCGCCGCCTGGCAGTTCGGCGTGTTCAAGGGCAAGCTGTACGGCATCCCGGTGCCCGGCGAGATCGTCACCGATGCGATCTTCTACCGCGGTGACATCTTCGAGGAGCTGGGCCTGGAGGCTCCCACCAACGCCGATGAGTTCCTGGCGGTGTGCGAGGAGATCACCGATCCGGGCGCGAACCGCTGGGCCACCAACGACATGAACACCGGCGCCCCGAACCTGATGTTCGGTGCCCCGCCGGACTGGCGCATCGACGACGGCAAGCTCGTGTACCGCTGGGAGACCCAGGAGTACCGCGACGCCCTGGAGTTCCAGATCCAGCTGTTCGAGAAGGGCCTGGTGCACCCCGACGTCGCCGCCGACACCGGGGACGCCAAGCAGCGCTTCGAGTCCGGCCAGGTCGCCATCCACTACGACGGTGTGGGTGCCTGGGGCGAGTCCACCAAGCGCGTCCAGGCCTCCAACCCGGACTACCGCCAGGTGCCGATGAGCGGCCTGTCCGCCAGCGGCGGCGACCCGATCCGCTACAAAGGCAGCGCCGCGAACTTCTTCAGCTTCCTGAAGAAGTCCGACGACACCGCCCGCATCGAGGAGCTGCTGGGGATCGCCAACTACCTGGCCGCCCCCTTCGGCACCAAGGAATGGGAGCTGGTGAACTTCGGCGTGGAGGGCACCCACTTCGAGCGCGGCGAGGGCGGTGTTCCCGAGGCAACCGAGGCACTGGCCAACGAGCACCCCGGCGTGCTGTCCACCCTGGTCACCGGCCCGGTCGCGAAGTACGACTTCACCGACCCGGACCACGTGAAGGAGTACTGCGAGTGGATGGCCGGGGAGACCCAGTACATGGTCGAGGGCCCCTTCTACGGCCAGCAGGTGCCCAAGCCCGCCGAGTACGCCTCCCTGGACCAGCCCATGTACGACCTGGAGAAGGACATCGTTCGTGGCCGCAAGACCATGGACGACTTCGACGCCGCGGTGGAGACCTGGCGCAGCAACGGCGGTGACCGGATGCGCGAGTACTACCAGGGCATCTACGACGAGCTGGAGAAGTGAGCAGCGCATCGACCACGCCGGCGGGTGACGTGACACCGTCGGGGGCAGGACCGGGATCAGCGCGGGATCCGGGGGCCGACGTCGGCCGGCGATCGAAGCGGGGCTCCAAGGGATCCGGCAGCGGCCTCGAACGGCGCAAGATCCCGCTGTCCAAGCGCCTGCGCCGCGACTGGCCGCTGCTGGTGATGGTGCTGCCCGCCGTCGCGCTGATGATCGTGTTCATGTACGTGCCGATGTTCGGCAACATCATCGCCTGGCAGCACTACTCGCCGTACGTGTCGCTGTTCGAGAACCCCTGGGCGGGCTGGGAGAACTTCCAGCGGGTGTTCCGCACCCCGGCCTTCTGGGACGCGGTGGTCAACACCCTGATGATCACCGGCTTCCAGCTGGTGTTCTTCTTCCCGGTGCCGATCGCGCTGGCGCTTCTGCTGAACTCGGTGCTCACCCCGTGGATCCGCACCACCATCCAGTCGATCGTGTACCTGCCGCACTTCTTCTCGTGGGTGCTGGTGGTGACGATCTTCCAGCAGATCCTGGGCGGTGCGGGCCTGATCAACCGGATCCTGCGCGCCAACGGCATGGAACCGATCGAGATCATGACCAACCCGGACACGTTCCTGCTGCTGGTCACCTCCCAGGCCGTGTGGAAGGACGCCGGCTGGGGCATGATCATCTTCCTCGCGGCTCTGAGCACCATCGATCCCTCGCAGTACGAGGCGGCCGCGGTGGACGGCGCCGGCAAGTGGCGGCGCATGTGGTCGATCACCCTGAATATTCGCCTCGCTGGGGTCCGCTGATCGAGGGTTCGGGTGCCACGTCGCTGCCGTAGCGGTGGCGTCGTTCGGGACCACCAGTGGTGTCGTTGGGGCCGCTCTGTCTACGCTCCTTCCGCCGTGTGTATAGGGCACGCGGCGGAAGGAGCAATCTGGAATGGTACGGAAGATCAGGGCGAAGCTGGTGCTCCAGCTGCGCGCAGAAGGTCTGTCGGGGCGAGCGATTTCGTCCTCGCAGGGCATGTCCCGCAAGTCCGTGAGGGCGGTGTTCGAGGCCGCTGACGCTGCAGGGATCGGGTGGGGCGATATCGCGGACGTCGCCGATGAGCAGGTGTATGCCCGGTTGTTCCCGGGCCGGGGCGAGCACGAGAGCGTGTTCGCACAGCCGGACTGGGAACAGGTCCATCGAGAGATGGCCAGGGTCGGCGTGACGCTGAAGCTGTTGCACGGCGAGTACTTCGACGCGACCACGGCGGCTGGGGATCCGGCGATGGGGTATGACCGGTTTTGCCGCACCTACCAGCACCACGTCATGGTCACCGGTGCCGCTTCGAGAGTCGGTCACAAGGCCGGCCAGAGCGTGGAGGTCGACTGGTCCGGCCCCACGATGGAGCTGGCCGATCCGGTCACCGGCGAGGTCTCGAAGGTGTTCTTGTTCGTTGCCTGCCTGCCTTTTTCTCGTTACGCGTTCTGCTTCCCGGCGCTGGATATGCGCCAGGAGTCCTGGCTGCGAGCGCACGTAGCGATGTTCGAGGCGCTGGGCGGGACGGTCCCGAGGATCGTTCCGGACAACCTCAAGACCGGTGTGGTGAAGCACCCCCGCGAGGGCGAGATCGTCCTGAACGATGCGTATCGCGAGATGGCAGCGCATTACTCGGCGGCGGTGCTCCCGGGGAGGGTGCGGAAACCGAAAGACAAGGCGAGCGTGGAGAACACCGTCGCGCACGTCGCGACCTGGGTCATCGCCGGGCTGCGGGATCAGCGATTCACGTCCCTGCCCGAACTTGCAGCCGCCATCGGGCAGCGGATGGAGGCCTATAACGCGGAGCCGTTCCAGAAGCGGCCCGGATCCCGCGCCAGCGTGTTCGACGCGGAGGAGCGGCCGCTGCTGACGCCGCTGCCGGCGGTGCCCTACGAGATCTCGACATGGCACTACGGACGACGAGTGGGCAGGAACGGGCACGTCACGTTCGCGCGGAACTTCTACTCCGCGCCGTTCGCGCACATCGGCGCGAAGGTCGATCTGCGCATCACGGCCCGGACGCTGGAGATCTATCAGGGCAGCCAGCGACTGACCAGTCACCTGCTGCTCCCGGAGACCGCGAGCAATGAGTACCGCACCAACGACGCGGACCTACCTGCGGGCGAGCGTTTCCAGGCCTGGGACGCGCAGAGGGTGCGGGCGTGGGCAGATCGGGTCGGGCCGGCCACGGTGATCGTGATCCAGCGGATCTTCGAGTCCGTGCCGATCGTGGAACAGGGCCTGGATCCCGCGTTGGCGGTGCTACGGCTCTCTCGCCGCTTCTCCGTAGATCGGGTCGAGGCGGCCTGCGCACTCGCGCTGACGGGACGGGTCCGTTCACCGCGCTATGCGCATCTGCACCCGATCTTGGCCACCGGGCAGGACAAGGTCGCCGCCCTGCGTCCACCCCGCGAGGAACCCGCGGAAGACGGCGGATACGTCCGTGGCGCCGACTACTACGCCGGAGGTGTCCGGTGAGCGTGATCGATAACGACACGAAGCGGAAGCTGCGCGAGATGGGCGCGACCGCGCTGCTGGACGCGATCGATGCCCAGGATGAGGCTCACGTGCTGGGGATGTCGTTCCAGGAACGGCTCCAGCTGATCGTGGACGAGGCGCATTCCATCTTCAATCATGGAAAGGTCGAGGGTCTGATCCGCCGGGCGGGGCTGCGTTATCCCGGAGCGGACCTGCGGCGGCTGGATCTGGTCGAGGAACGGGGACTGAACCGGAACGTGATCGCGCAACTGGCAACCTGCTCCTTCATCCAGCGGCAACAGAACGTGGTCTTCCAGGGCTTCACCGGCTCAGGGAAGTCCTACCTCGGCTGCGCGCTGGCGAAGCAGGCCTGCCAGCACCGGCTCCGAGCCCACTACATCCGAATGCCCGACCTCGAAGAGGCCTGGGCCCTGGCAAAGGACAAGCCGCAGGGCCAGACGAAGTTCCTGCGGAAGTACTCCACGTTCTCGCTGCTGGTGATCGACGAGTGGCTGCTGGACCATCCTGACGAGGGAATGCGTTCGATGCTGCTGGAACTGCTCGAGCGCCGCTATGACACCGGCTCGACCGTGTTCTGCACCCAGTACCCGAAGAAGGACTGGCACGCCCGGCTCGGTGGAGCAGTCCACGCCGATGCGATCATGGACCGCATCGTGCACAACACAATCTGGATCGACACCGGCGACAGGAACATGCGAGAACACACCGCACTGCCCCAGTGACCCGATGCCGGCGGGAGCCAGTGGTCCCCACCGCGGCGGCTACTGGCCCCCGTCGGCACGATCGGCGGTCCCCAAGAGCAAGATTCGGTGGCTCCCACGACTACGAATACTCAATCACCCTGCCCGCGATCCGGCCCACCATCATCCTGCTGCTGATCCTGCGCCTGGGCGATGCCCTCACCGTCGGCTTCGAGCAGCTGATCCTGCAGCGCGGAGCCGTAGGCCCGGGCGCTGCCGAAGTGCTGGACACGTACGTGTACTACCAGGGCGTGATCGGCGGTGACTGGTCGTACGCGGCCGCCGCCGGCCTGGTCAAGGGCATCGTCTCGCTGCTGCTGGTGCTGGGTGCGAACAAGCTCGCCCACGCCTTCGGTGAAGCCGGTGTCTATCGGAGGGAGAAGCGATGACCGCCACCTCACCCGGCTCCGGCTTCGCCGACCAGTCCCCGCCCGTGGCGCAGGGCGCCGGTGGGGAGCAGGCGGCCGACGGGTCCCGTCGTACCCCCGGAACCGGCGGCTGGCTGGGCCGACGCGACGGACCACTGTCCACGGGGCCCGGCGGCCCCGGTTCGCCGAAGAAGCGCGCGAAGGCCCAGCGTCCCGCCTGGGACGAGGAGCCCACGGTCCTGGAATCCGCCGGCAAGACGGCGGTGCTGGGGCTGATCATCCTGGCGGTGCTGCTGCCGCTGTACACGGTGGTGCTCACCTCGCTGTCCACCGATGCCACGATCAACGAGGCCGGCGGCATGGTGCTGATTCCCGGCGAGCTCACCCTGAGCGCCTACAGCGCGATCCTCAGCGGAGGCGTGGTCACCAAGTCGATCCTGGTCAGTGTGGGTGTCACGGCGGTGGGCACGCTGCTGAGCACCGTGGTGTCGGTGATGGCGGCCTATGGGCTCAGCCGCACCGACTCGCTGCTGCACCGGCCGATCCTGTTCCTGTTCATCATCACGATGTTCTTCTCGGCCGGCATGATCCCCACCTACCTGGTGGTCTCGGGCCTGGGCCTGATCGACTCGTACCTGGCGCTGATCCTGCCGGGCGCTGTCTCGGCGTTCAACATCCTGATCCTGCGTGCCTTCTTCATGGGCATCGACAACGGGATCCTGGAGGCGGCCCGCATCGATGGCGCCGGGGAGTTCCGCATCCTCACCACCATCGTGCTGCCGATGTCCACCGCGGTGATCGCGGTGGTGGCCCTGTTCTACGGGGTGGGCTATTGGAACGCGTTCTTCAACGCCATGCTGTACCTGCAGGACAGCGGCAAGTGGCCGTTGCAGATGGTGCTGCGCTCCTACGTGCTGGAAGGGGTGGAGCTGCCCGGTTCGGAGCTCACCCCGGCCGGTGTGGGCAGTGCACAGCAGCCCTCGAGCCTCGCGGTGAAGATGGCGATCGTGGTGTTCGCGCTGGTGCCGATCCTGATGGTGTACCCCTTCGTGCAGAAGCACTTCACCAAGGGCGTCATCTTCGGGGCGATCAAGGGCTGATCACCGCCGAGGGATACCGTTAACCCATGGACTGGACCGCCCTCGCCAACTTCGCGCTCGTCGTGCTCTTCGTGCTGATCGGCGGCGTGTTCGCCGGAACCGAGATGGCGATCGTGAACCTGCGCGAGTCGCAGGTCAAGCAGCTGGAGGAGAGCGGGGCGCGCGGGGAGAGCACCGCCCGCCTGGTGCGCGACCCCAACCTGTTCCTCTCTGCCGTGCAGATCGGCGTGACCGTGGCCGGGTTCTTCTCCTCCGCCTACGGCGCCTCCACGATCGCCCCGTCCCTGGTGCCGTACCTGGTCGATGCCGGGCTCAGCGAGGCCACCGCCGGCACCGTGGCCCTGATCGGGATGACCCTGGTGGTGGCGTTCCTGTCCCTGGTGCTCGGCGAGCTGGTTCCCAAGCGCCTGGCTATGCAGAACGCCCTGGCGATGACCAGGATCGTGGGGCCTCCGCTGAGCGTGTTCGGGAAGCTGATGCGCCCGGTGATCTGGCTGCTCTCGGCCTCCACGAACCTGGTGGTGCGGATCCTGGGCGGCGACCCCGATGCCGACCGCGAGGCCGTCTCCGCCGAGGAGATCCGCTCCATGGTGCGCAGCTCGGACGCCCTGGACCAGGCGGAGTCCCGCGTGCTGGCCGACGTGTTCGACGCCTCCGAGCGCACCGTGGTGGAGGTGATGCGCCCCCGCCCCCAGGTGCACTTCCTGGACGGCGACGACACGGTGGCGCAGGTGCGCAGCGAGATCCGCTCCACCGGCTACTCCCGCTACCCCGTTACCGGGGAGGACGTGGACGACGTGCTGGGCTTCGCCCACGTGCGCGACATGCTGCTGGTGGACGACCCCGCCACCACCAGGCTGCGTGACCTGGCCCGCCCCATCGAGCACATCCCCGGCACCGTCGAGGTGCTGCGGGCCCTGAACCGGATGCGCGCCCAGGCCGACCAGATCGCCGTGGTGGTGGACGAGTACGGCGGCACCGACGGCATCGTCACCCTCGAGGACCTGCTGGAGGAACTGGTGGGGGAGATCTACGACGAGTTCGACGCCGACGCCTGGAGCCCCGGCAACCCCGACCGCCTCGCCGTGCCCGGCGGTGACATCGACGGCGGCCTGATCCTGCAGGAGTTCGAGGCGCAGACCGGCATCTCCCTGCCCGACACCGGCGGCTACGAGACCGTGGGCGGGTACGTGATGGCGCAGCTGGGCCGCATCGCCGAGGTGGGCGACGAGGTGCCGGTGGACGGCGGCCGCATCGAGGTCACCGCCATGGACGACCGCCGCGTGCAGACCGTGCACCTGCTCCGTGACGACGCCGAGGGCGGAGGGGCCGACGGGCCTGTGGCTACAGCTGGCGCCGGACGACCGGCAAAGGGGTAGCGACCCGGGGACCCCTGCCCGGAACCACCCGGTCGGCGGCCGTGGAGGTGGCGGCGTTAGGCTCGAGGCAAACCTGTCGACATCACAAGGAGTCCTTCCATGGCACGCACCACCACCTTCGCCGAGCTTCTCGTCACCCAGCTGCGGGACATGGGGGTGGAGCGCATCTACGGAGTGGTCGGCGACTCGCTGAACCCCGTGGTGGACGCGGTGCGCACCACAGACGGCATCGAGTGGGTGCACGTGCGCAACGAGGAGGCCGGGGCCTTTGCCGCCGGCGCCGAGGCACGCCTGACCGGCAAGCTCGCCGTGTGCGCCGGCTCCTGCGGCCCGGGCAACACCCACCTTATCCAGGGCCTGTTCGACGCCCACCGCGACAACGCCCCCGTGCTCGCGATCGCCTCGCACATCCCCAGCCCCAAGATCGGCACCGGCTTCTTCCAGGAGACCCACCCGGAGATCCTGTTCCGCGAGTGCTCCCACTTCTGCGAGATGGTCAACTCCGGTGAGCACGGCGCCACTCTGCTGCACATCGCCGCCCAGACCGCGATCGCCAAGCAGGGCGTCTCGGTGCTGGTGCTGCCCGGTGACGTGGCCGACGAGGAGGTCTCCGGCCCCCTGACCCGCGACCTCGCCACCGAGCTGGGCGCCGTCCAGCCCGCCCCGGGCCCCGTGGGCCGCCTCGCCGAGCTGATCAACAAGGCCGACAAGGTCACCCTGTTCGTCGGCGCCGGCGTGAAGGACGCCCGCGAGGAGGTGCTGGCGCTCGCCGGGACACTCAAGGCCCCGATCGGCCACGCCTTCGGCGGCAAGGAGATCATCCAGTACGACAACCCCTACGACGTCGGCATGAACGGCCTGCTGGGCTACGGCGCCTGCTACGAGGCGATGCACGAGGCCGATCTGGTGATCCTGCTGGGCACCGACTTCCCCTACAGCGAGTTCCTGCCCGAGCCGGACGACGCGAAGCTGGTGCAGGTCGACGCCGACGCCTCCCGCCTGGGCCGCCGCGCGCCCCTGGACCTGGCCCTGCACGGCGACGTGGCCCTCACCATCCAGGCGCTGCTGCCGCTGATCAAGGCTAAGAAGTCCAACCGCTTCCTGTCCAAGATGCTCAAGCAGCACCACAAGGCCCTCACCGGGGTGGTCGCGGCGTACACCAAGAACGTCGAGAAGATGACCCCGATCCACCCCGAGTTCGTGGCCGCCACCCTGGACGAGCTCGCCGATGACGACGCGATCTTCACGGTGGACACCGGCATGTGCAACGTGTGGGGCGCCCGCTACATCACCCCCAACGGCAAGCGCCGCCTGTTCGGCTCCTGGCACCACGGCACCATGGCCAATGCGCTGCCGCAGGCCATCGGCGCCTCGGCCGCGTTCCCGGACCGCCAGGTGATCTCCATGAGCGGCGACGGCGGCCTGGGCATGCTGATGGGTGAGCTGCTCACCGTGAAGCTGCACGAGCTGAACACCAAGATCGTGGTGTTCAACAACTCGAGCCTGGGCATGGTGAAGCTGGAGATGCTGGTGGAGGGCATCCCGGACTTCGAGACCGACCACGAGCAGGTGGACTTCGCGGCCGTCGCCCAGGGTGCAGGGATCCCCTCGGTGCGCATCACCGACCCGAAGAAGCTGAAGAAGGACCTCGCTGCGGCGCTGGCCACCCCCGGGCCGATGCTGATCGACGTGGTCACCGACCCCGACGCCCTCTCGATGCCGCCGAAGATCACCGCGCAGCAGATCCGCGGCTTCGCCACCGCCTCCACCAAGGTGCTGCTCGGCGGCGGCGTGGGCAAGATGGTGGACATGGCCGCCTCCAACATCCGCAACATCCCCCGCTGACCTGTTGGCCTGCTGATCCGCGGGCCTCGTGGACTGGCGGCCTCCAGGCGTCCCGGTGCCTGACGTGTCGACGTCCGCATGCACCGAGACGTGGTGTTTCGGGGGTATCCGACGGAATACCCATGAAAGAACACGTCTCGGTGCGGCTGACCGGTGCTGCCTGGCCCCGGTGCGCCCACTCCCGTGATGTGTCTGCTTTCTCTGGGATTGTCGGGCCGGGTTACCGATGGTGCACCTTAGGATGAACAGGACCGATCGCCCGCCCGCCTCCGCCAGGCGGTGATGGCGTACTGCTGAGGGAAGGGCGACTGAGTGACCATCGAGGATTTCCTCCGGCTGCTGCTGCGCAACGCGTTGCTGCTGGTGCTGCTCACGGTGCTCGGTGCTGCGGCCGGGTACGGCTTCTCCTACACGAAGGCGCCGGTGTACCAGGCCAGTGCACTCGGATTCGTGCGTGGTGCCGCGGGCAGTGACCCGGTGAACTCCACCCAGGGGCAGTACTCCAAGGCGCAGTTCTTCCTGCCGCTGTTCCAGACCCGCGCGGTGGGTCAGACCATTGTCGATGAACTCGGCATGGACGCGAGCCCCGATGCGGTGGCCGGGTCTCTGGCCACCTCGCTGGACCCGAACGCGCCGATCATCACCGTGACCGCCTCGGCCGGCAGCCCAGAAGAGGCCAGCGCGATCGCCAATGCCTCCATCGAGGCCGTCGCCGCGGAGGCCGAGAAGCTGGAGCCCGGCACCGGCAGTCAGCTGGTCCCGTACCAGACGGCTCTTACCCCCGGTGTCCCCGTCTCCCCGGACCGTATTCGGTACGCCGCTGTGGGTGCCGCGGCGGGCCTGCTGGCGGCGATGGCGCTGGCCGTTCTGCGCAATCGCAACGACTCACGCCTGCGCACCGTGGACCAGCTCGCCGATGAGGTGAACGTGCCTGTCCTCGGCGTGCTGCCGGACGTGAAGGACTTCTCCCGCCCCAAGAGCGGCATCCTGCCCGAGCCCAAGACCTTCCAGGCCCGCGAGGCGCTGCGGAAGTTCCGCACCAACCTTCGCTTCGTGGACGTGGACAATCCGCCCCGCTCCATCGTGGTTACCTCCAGCGCCCCGGCAGAGGGCAAGTCGGTGGTCTCCGGCAACCTGTCCCGCGTGATCGCCGGCACGGGCCAGCCCACCCTGCTGATCGACGCAGACCTGCGCCGCCCCCAGGTGGCCAAGCAGTTCGGCCTGGATGGCAGCGTGGGCCTGTCCCAGCTGCTGGCCGGCGCGGTGAGCGTGGAGGACGTGGTGCAGCCCATCCCGGGCACTCGTCTGTCGGTCCTGCCGGCTGGGCAGATCCCTCCGAACCCCTCGGAGCTGCTGGGCTCGCGCCGCATGCACGAGCTGATCAAGGAGCTGTCGCGCACACACTTCGTGGTGATCGACGCCCCGCCGGTGCTGGCGGTGACCGACGCCCAGCTGCTGTCCCGCCATGCCGATGGCGCAGTGCTGGTGGCGGTCACAGGCCGTACTCGCGTGGAAGGCCTGCGCCGCGCGATCGACTCGATCCACAACGTCTCCGGCAAGGTGTTTGGCGTGGTGCTGAACCGTGCCTCCACCAGCCGCCTGAAGCGCATCGCCTACGGAGACGCCGAGTACGGCTACTCCCCCTACGGCGACAGCTCCAAGCGCTACGCCTACGGTTCGGCGGCCGGCTTGGAGACGGGACCGGCGGCAGAGCTGGAGGTCCCGGACGATGTGATCTCCGCACCCGTTCCGGAGACCCTCGCGGCCGATGAGGACCCTGCAACCGAGCACGGCCACCGCGCACGGGGCGGCAAGCGTGCCGCCGCCCCTGACGAGGACGACCGGAAGTGATCTCCCGGCTCGGTGCGGTGATCCCCGTGCACGGGCCGGTCGAGCCTGTCCTGCCTCTGCTTAACTCCCTGGTGGGGGAGGGTGTGCCGCAGCAGGACCGCCCTGCGCGGGTGGTGCTGGTGGACGATGCCTCTCCTCAGCCGATCGACGCCTCCGCGCTGCCCGCGGGTGTTGACCTGGTGCGCCGTGAGAGCAATGGTGGCTTCGGTGCCGCGGTGAACACGGGCCTGGAGGCGCTGGGAGATCTGGAGCTGGCGCTGGTGCTGAACTCCGACCTGCGCATCCCTGACGGCTTTCCCCGCGACATCGTGGAGCACGCTGCCCCGTGGCAGCCGGCTGTGGTCGGCTGCCGCAATCAGGACGAGCAGGGCCGCTCCGGGTACGCCGCGCGCATCTTCCCCTCCACCAGCCATCAGGTGGTCGAGTGGCTGGTTCCGTTGGCCTCCCAGCGTCACCGCGACGTGCTGCACCGCGCGGTGGGCCACGACATGGCCGCCGAGCGCGGCACCGGCATGATCCCCGTGGACTGGGTGAGCGGCGCCGTGATGCTGCTGCCCCTGGCGCAGGTGCGTGAGGTGGGGGGCCTGGACGAGCTGTACTTCATGTACGCCGAGGAGGTGGACCTGCAGCGTCGCCTGCGCGCGATCGGCGTCCCCTCCCTGTACGACGCTGACCTCACCGTCACTCACGTGGGCGGCGGCTCCTCCGGTGGGGAGGGCCGGCGGCGGCAATGGCTGCTGGCCGGCCGCGACCGCTACGCGCGGTTGCACGGGCGCCCCCGCACCCTTCGTACGGGTCTGCGTGCCGCCACCCTCGCCAATCTCGCCTGGAACACCGGGCGCAGAGTGGCTGGGCGGGACGTCGCTCCCTTGGCTGCGTTCCGCGAGCAGTGGGGCGTCATCTCCGATGCGGCTCGAGGAACCGTCGCCGAGAGGAACCGACGATGAACGCCACCGGTAGGACCAGCGCCACCGTTCCCCGGAAGATTGTGCTGGTCACGCCCACCTTTCACGACTACGCCACCAGCATCGCGCAGGCCTTCGAGCGGGCGGGGCATGAGGTGGTGACCCTGCGCTACGACGCCTACGTGACCGTGAAGGACAAGGCGCGCCTGAAGGCCACCGTGGAGCTGCCCAGCAAGCTGCACCTGCCCGGCGACCATGCCGGCCGCGAGAAGCGTCGTGTCACGGACTCCGTGCTGGCTGCCCTCACCGAGGCCCGCCCGGACGGCGTCGTGGTGATCAAGGGCGACATGCTGGACGACCGCTTCTGGGCCCACCTGGACGCCCACCGCATCCCGCGGATCCTGTGGCTGTACGACGACCTGCACCGCCACCCCTACACCCCCGAGTTCCTGGCACAGCTGGGGCCGGTGGTCTCCTACTCCGAGCAGGAGGCTGCGATGCTGCGCGAGCAGCACGGCGTGGACGCCACCTGGGTTCCTGACGCTTTCGACCCGCACCGTGCGCAGCCCACCGGCCGCCGGGTGGACCGGATCGCCTTCGTGGGCGCAGCCCACGCCGACAGGGTGCGGATCCTGCAGGACCTCACCGATCGCGGCCTGCCGGTGCACGCCTGGGGCCGGGACTTCTCGCACCACCCGATGGACCGCCTGCGCACCTGGGGCTGGAAGCGCCCTTCGATCCCCGCCTCCCGCGACATCCCTCTTACCGAGGCGTACCAGGTGGTGGGGGAGTCCTCGGCCTCGGTGAACATCCACGGCCCTCAGACGGACCACCCCATGCGCACCTTCGAGGTGCCCGGCATGGCCGGGGTGTCCCTCGAGGACCGCGCATCGGTGGCTCGGTTCTACGATGTGGGGACCGAGGTGGAGGTGTGGGAGAACCTCGACCACCTCGCTGAACTGTGCGAACGTTCCCGGAAGGACCGCGTGTGGTCCGAGGGGATGCGGGAGAAGGGGCGGGCCCGTACCTTGGCGGAGCACACGTTCGACCATCGGATCACGGAGGTGGACGCACTATGGCGCTGAGGTACCCACGATCGATGGAGGACTGGGCGGCTTGGCAGGCCTCCCGGCAGCGGCTGCGCCGCACCAAGCACCGAGTCTTCGGAGCAGTGAACAGCCTGCGCGGCACCGAGCCGGAGATCCCCCGCGTCACCCTGTACCGCCGGGTCTCGGCCGACGGGGACCTGCTGGTGGAGGACGGCCGCACCAAGCCCCTGCTGATCGCCCTGGACTCCGCGTCCCCCACCTCGGTCGCCTCTGTGGCCGATGTGATCCCCTATAGCCGCGGTGATGTGGCGGTGCTTGCCCCACGCGGCATGGATGTGGGCCTGCCCGGTGCCGAGGACTGGTCCCGTCGGGACCTCCCGGCCGACGTGGGCGCGGTGCTCACCTCCGTGGACCCGTACGCCGTGATGAGCCTGGGCGCGCACCTGAGTTCCGGCGCCCTTGCTGACGGTATCGCCCAGAAGCTCGGCGTGCCGCACTACGTGGTCCAGCACGGCGCACTCACCCCGTACTCCCCGCCCCTGCCGGAGGGAGCGCGCCTGCTGGCCTGGACCCAGGCCGACGCCGACTTCTGGACCGCCGGACGCGACGACGTGGAGACGACAGTCGTCGGCTCGCAGCTGCTGTGGCGCGCCGGGCACGAGACCACCGCTGTCCCGGTGGACCGAACTCCTGTGTTCCTGGGCCAGCTGCACGGCGCGGAGCTGCCGCGCTGGGTGACTGGCGACGCCGCGCAGAAGTTCTGCCTCCGTCACGACGCGATGTACCGTCCCCACCCCTCCGAGACGGACGTGCTCTCGCGCCTGCAGCATCAGGTGTGGCAGAGGCGAGGCATCGAGTTCGCTCCCACCGATGTGCCGCTGCGGCAGGTGGCGGAGCCGGTAGTCGCGGTGTTCTCCACCGGCATCCTCGAGGCCGCAGCCCGCGGCGTGCCAGCCTGGGCCTACGCGCCGCGCGCCCCACGCTGGGTGCACGAGTTCTGGGAGCGCTACGGCATGAAGCCCTACGGCGGGGACCCCACCCCGGCCCTGCCCATCGGCACCGGGGAGCCGGCCGTCGCTATCGCGGGTCTGGTCGATCCACTCCCGGGTGAGGAGCCGGGCCCGTCGGCCGGCCCTGTCCCGTCGGCAGGCCCTGGAGGTCCTGAGTGAGTGTGCTGTGCGTGATCCCGGCGCGCGGCGGCTCCAAGGGGATCCCCCGCAAGAACCTGCTGCCCGTGGGTGGCAAGCCGCTGATCGCCTGGACGATCGCCCAGGCGCTGGCCACCACCGAGGAGTCCGACCTGATCGTCGCGGTCTCCACCGAGGACGAGGAGATCGGCCGCGTGGCCCGTGAACACGGCGCCCGCGTGATCGAGCGGCCGATGGAGCTGGCACAGGACTCCACCGCTACCGAGCCGGTGCTGCTGCACGCCATGGACGTCGCCGAAGCGCAGGGGATCGACCTGGAGGCCGTGATGCTGCTGCAGGCCACCTCACCCGTGCGCCTGCCCGGCACCCTGGACCGGGCCGTCGCGCAGTTCCGCGACAGCGGCTGCGATTCCCTGATCGGCGTGCTGCCCCAGTCCCCGTTCTTCTGGCACCTGCCGGCAGCAGACGGTGAGCAGCCCCGGGCTGACTACGACTGGACGGCGCGCCCTGCAGGACCGGGCCTGGGGGGAGAGGATGCGAGAAGCCGGCAGGCGCCGCACCCTCGCCGAGCACACCTTCGATCATCGCCTCGAGGAGGTCGATTCGCTGTGGCAGGACTGATCCACCCTAGCTCCCTGGAGCGCTGGCGGGAATGGCAGAGCACGCGGAACCGCGCCCGACAGGTGAAGCACGCCGTCACCAGTGCGGTGCGCTCGCGTCGCGGAACCCAGCAGATGCCCGGCCTGGTGCTCCACTCCCGCGAGGGAGAGGGTGGCACCCGCCTGCTGATCGGCCTGGACTCCGCCTCCCCGACCTCCCGCGCGAGCCTGCTGACCTCCCTGCCCTACCTGCGCATCGGCGTGGACGTGCTCAGCCCCGCCGGCCTCGACCTGCCCGAGCTCGCCGGCGACGAGTGGACCCATCAGCGGATCGAACCCGCCACCACGGAGGAGGAGCAGCGCCGCCGCCTCGCCGTCGTGCTGGACAGGCGCGGGATCGGCGCCGTGCTCACCCTTGGCCAGCACCTCGCCGCGGGCCGCGCTGCGCACGAATGGGCGCTCGCCACCGACACCGCCTCCGCCGTGGTCCAGCACGGTGCCCTGACTCCCTACGCCCCGCCGCTGCCACCCCGCACCACGCTGCTGGCCTGGAGCGACGCCGACGCGGAGTTCTACCGCTCCGGCCGCGACGACGTCGAGGTGCGCACCGTCGGCTCCCAGCTGCTATGGCAGGCCGGCAAAGAGAGCGAGGGCGACGTGACCGGGCAGAAGCCCGTGTTCCTCGGCCAGATGCACGGCGCCGAGCTACCGCGCCGCCTCACCGCCGGGATCGCGATGTCCTTCTGCCGCGCCGAGGGCGCGCTGTACCGCCCGCATCCTTCCGAGGTGGACGTCCGCTCCCGCGCAGCGCACACGCTGATGATGCGCCGCGGCGTCGAGTTCCAGGACACGTCGATCCCGCTGCACGAGGTGGGAGCCCCGGTGGTCGGGATCTTCTCCACCGGCGTGCTCGAGGCCGCCGCTCGTGGCATCCCTTCCTGGGTTGCCGGCGAGAAGGTGCCCGCCTGGGTGCGCGAGTTCTGGGACCGCTACGACATGCGCCGCTGGGGCGGGGAGCCCACCCCCGCGCTGGCCACCGGGGCCGACGAGCCCTCCCGCCTCATCGCCCAGATCCTCGAGGGCGCCGGATGAGCACTCTCGACGCACTCCTCGCCCGGGAAGACTCGAAGGGGCTTCCGCCGCGGTGCCTACAGACCGCGAGTGGGTACCCGCCGATCGTCAGCCTTCTCAAGGACGTGCTATGACCGCGCAGCCCACCCCGACGCGAGTAACCAGCTCTTCACGGATCCCGGGGATCACGAAGTACAGAGTCATCGCGCTCCCCGACTCCGACCGTCTGACGCAGTTCTTCACACGCCCCGGGGCCGACATGTTCGAGGTGTTCCCCGCCGTGGACGGCCGCTACGGGATGGGAGTCGAAGGATTCAACTCGCGTCGCGCTTCGGAGCTCTACGGGCGGGAGACCAGCGCTCCCGAGAAGGCGATCACATTGAGCCATCTCGGCGTCATGCGCGAGTTCGCTCAAGAGCAAGGATCGGACGACGACTTCTTGGTTGTCGCCGAGGACGATGCCCAGCTCGGGGATGACTTCGAAGAGATCCTGAGCCGGCTGATGGAGACGAGCCGTGGCCTGGGGATCGTGGTCCTCGCTCATCCGCAAGGCATCGCAGGCAGCCGCCAGGCCGTGGAGACGAACGGTTGGAAGCTGTTCCTCTCGCCTCTCGCAACACGCCTTCGCAGCTCGAGCGGCCGGACCTACCGCCGCGGCCACTACTCCGGTGTGCTCTGGGGTGCCGTGCTGTACGTCGTCCGTCGCGATGCGGCACGACGATACGCCCAGATGGCGGACTCGACCGGAGGGCCAGCGTGGCTCGCAGATGACTGGTGGCGGATCTCCCAGTACGCACACGTGGACGTGCAGGTCCTGCTACCGAACCTGGCGTACTGGACGGCGGAGTCGACGTTTCGCGGCGTCTCAGCCGAGCGCGACGAGGCCCCCAAACTTGGGGCTCGGGTACGTCAGTCTCTCGCCCTGCGCACACGCGTGAAGGTGCTTCGCAACGGCACAGCGGTGGCGCTGAGGGAGATCGCCGATCGCGTGGAGACGGGGGAGTGGTATCGATGACCGCCCTGGTCGTGATTCCCGCGCGGGGCGGCTCCAAGGGCATCCCGCGCAAGAACCTGCTGAGCGTGGGCGGGCGGCCGCTGATCGCCTGGACGATCGCGCAGGCCCTCGAGGCGCAGCAGGACGATGACGTGATCGTCGCCGTCTCCACGGAGGACGCGGAGATCGCGGAGGTCGCCGCCGCGCACGGCGCGCGCGTGATCCAGCGCCCCGCCGAGCTCGCGACCGACGACGCCCCCACCGAGCCGACGGTCCTGCACGCCATGGACGTGGTCGAGGCCGAGGGCACGGCGCTGGACGCCGTGGTGCTGCTGCAGGCCACCTCACCCGTGCGCCGCCCGGACACGATCCGCCGGGCGCTCGCCATGTTCCGCGAGAAGGGCGTCGATGCGCTGGTGGGCGTGGTGCCGGAGTCGCCGTTCTTCTGGCGCCTTCCGGAAACGCCCGGGCAGAGCGCCCGCGCCGCCTACGACGTGGACGCCCGACCCCGCCGCCAGGAGCTGACCGCGCAGCAGATGCACTACTTCGAGAACGGCAGCCTCTACGTCACGGCGCCGCACATCTACCGCACCAAGAACAACCGCATCGGCGGGCGCACGGACCTGTTCGTGCTGGACGAGGTGGAGGGCGTGGACATCGACACCCTCACCGACGTGGCCGCCGCCGAGAGCATGCTCGCCCGCCTCGGATGGAGGACCTCGTGATCCTGGACCGCACCACCGCTCCCTACACGGTCGACGTCACCGCGACCGTGCTCGAGGCGCTGCGGCGCATCAGCGCGAACAAGGCCCGGGTCGCGTTCGTCCTGGACGAGCACGGCGTCGTGCGCGGCACCCTCAGCGACGGCGACATCCGCCGCTGGCTCGTGGAGCACACCGCCCCCGACCTCGCGGCGCCCGCGGTCGAGGCCGCGAACCCGCGCTTCGTCTCGGTCCCCGAGGGCACCCCGGTCGCTGAGATCACCCCGCTGTTCCGGGACGGCGTGGACCGCATCCCCGTGCTCGACGCGCGCGGCCGCCTCGTCGCCGTCGCCACCCCCGGCGCGCGCACCCTCACCATCGGCCGCCGCACCGTGGGCGAGGACCATCCCGCCCTGATCATCGGCGAGATAGGCAACAACCACCAGGGCGACGTCGAGCTCGCCAAGACCCTCGTGGACCACTGCGTGGCGGCCGGCGTGGACGTGGTGAAGTTCCAGCTGCGCGACATGGCGGCGCTGTACCGCTCCGGCGGCGCCGCGAGCGCCGGCGAGGACCTCGGCCCGCAGTACACGATGAACCTGCTGGCCAAGTACTCCCTCTCCGTCGAAGACATGTACCGCGTGTTCGACCACTGCGCCACGCGCGAGGTCGACGTGATCTGCACGCCCTGGGACCTGCCCTCGGCCGACGCCCTGCAGCGCTACGGCGTGCCTGGCTACAAGATTGCCTCCGCCGACCTCACCAACCACGACCTGCTCGCGCATGTCGCCGGCTTCGGCGCGCCGATGATCGTCTCGACCGGCATGAGCACCGAGCAGGAGATCACCGGCGCCGTCGAGGTGCTGCGCGGCCAGGGCGCCCCGTTCGCGCTGCTGCAGACCCAGTCGACCTATCCCGCGCCCTACAAGGATGTGAACCTGCGGTACATGGACCGCCTCACCGAGCTGGGCGACGGCCTGGTGGGCTACTCCGGGCACGAGCGCGGCTGGCACGTGCCGGTCGCGGCTGTGGCCCGCGGCGCTCACATCATCGAGAAGCATGTCACCGTGGACAAGAACCTCGAAGGCAACGACCACAAGGTCTCCCTGCTGCCCGACGAGCTGGCGCAGATGGTCCGCCAGATCCGCGACGTCGAGGAGGCGCTGGGCACCGACGGCCCGCGCGCACTCTCCACCGGCGAGCTGATGAACCGCGTGAACCTCGCCAAGTCGCTGGTCGCCGCCCGCGACCTGTGCTCCGGCGCCGTGGTCACCGCCGCGGACGTGGACGTCAAGAGCCCCGGCCGCGGCCTGCAGCCCAACCAGCGCGAGGCGCTGGTGGGCACCACCCTGCACCGCGACGTGCCCGCCGGGGACTTCTTCTACTCCGGCGACCTCGCCGGCCGGCCCCGGCAGCGCAGCGGCTACAGCTTCCGCCGCCCCTGGGGGCTGCCGGTGCGCTTCCACGACTTCCGCGCCCTGCTGGAGGTCTCCGAGCCGGACTTCCTCGAGTTCCACCAGAGCGCGAAGGACATGGACCTCGACCTCGGCGAGTTCTTCGCCCCCGGGGAGAAGCTCGAGCAGTTCTTCACCGTGCACGCCCCGGACTTGTACCCGGGCGACTTCCTGATCGACCTGGCCTCCCCAAACGAGGCGGTCTGTGAGCGGTCGATCCACGAGGTGCAGCGCGTGGTGGACCTGGCCCGCGATCTGCGCGAGCACTTCATCTGCGAGCAGGACCCGATCGTGGTGGTCACCATGGGCGGCTTCCTGCCGGACCGGCACGTGCGCCCCGAGGAGCGCCGGCCCATGTACGAGCGGGTGCAGAAGGCCCTGGAGCAGGTGGACGAGGCCGGTGTGCGGCTCACCGCCCAGACCCTCCCGCCGTTCCCGTGGCTGATGGGCGGCCAGCAGTTCCACAACCTGTTCATGGACCCGGAGGACACCGCCTGGTTCTGCGAGACCTACGGGCGCCGCCTCACCCTGGACGTGTCCCACACCAAGCTCGCCGCGAACTTCGCCAAGCGCCCCTTCAGCGAGTACGTGGAGGCGATGGGCCCGCACATCGAGCACCTGCACATCGTGGACGCCGTGGGTGTGGACGGCGAGGGCGTGCAGGTGGGCGAGGGCGAGGTGGACTTCCGTGACCTCGCCGAGCGCCTGGACCGCCTGGCACCGAACGCCCCGTTCATCCCGGAGATCTGGCAGGGCCACGTCAACAACGGAGAGGGCTTCTTCGTGGCCCTGGATCGGCTGCAGGAATGGTTCTGAGCGGAGGGCTCGTCGAGGAGGCGCTCGCGCTGTGGTGCGTGCCCGTCGCCGACCTCGGCGGCGTGGCCCGCCATGTGCTCGACGCCGCCCGTGCCGGGATCCCCGGCTGGCGGCTCGTGGTGCTGTGCCCCGTGGGGCCGCTCGCCGAGGCACTGCGCGCTCAGGGCACGCCCGTGGTGACCGGGCCGGTCTCCCCGGCCGACGGCACCGCCGTCGCGGTGCGCGCCATCCGCCGCACCCTGCAGCGCCTGCGCCCCGACATGCTGCACACCCATCTCGCCTTCGCGGACCTCGCCGGGGTCGCGGCGGTGACCGGGCTGCGCGCCGGCCGCGGGGAGCGGATCCGTCTAATCTCGACCGAGCACGGGATCTCCGGGGTCCGCGGCTACTACCAGTCCGGCGACCTGCAGGCCCGGGTGAAAGCCGGTGCGCATCGCGCCCGCCTGCTGCGCACCGACCGGGTGATCGCCGTCAGCGACTCCACCGCCGCGCAGGTCGCGGCGCAGTGGGGGAGCGGGCAGAAGCTCACTGTGATCCGCAACGGCGTCGACGCCCCGCAGCCCACCCCGCAGCCCCGCGCGGCCCTGCGCGTGCTGTCCCTCGCGCGCCTCGCCCCGGAGAAGAACATCGACCAGCTGATGCAGGCCTTCGCCCACGTCGCCCGCGAGCACCCCGAGGCCCGACTCACGATCGCAGGCCGCGGAACGGAGGAGGGCGCGCTGCGCACCCTCGCCTACTCCCTCCACCTCGAGGACCGGATCGACTTCCCCGGCCATGTGGATGCGGGCGAGGCACTGCGAGCCCACGACGTGGTCGTCCAGCTCTCCGCCTGGGAAAACCTCTCGTACACGCTCCTGGACGCCGCCGCCCACCGCCTCGGCGTGGTCGCGACCGACGTGGGCGGGAACGGAGAGATCCTGCCGGGGCGGTGCCTGGTCACGGCAGACGAGGCGCGCTTGCCGGAGTCCGTGGCCGCGCGGATCGTCGAGCAGGGGCTCGACCTCGCGGCGCGGCCCGTATCTGCGGAGCACGGGCTCACCGTCGCGGAGATGACCGCGGCGATCGCGGACGTGTACCGGGAGGTGGCCGCATGAGCCACCGCACCGCCGCACGGGAGGCGACGATCGACCGCACCGCCACCGCGATCGGCTCCCGACTGCGCACCGAGACCTCGGGTGTGCTGTCTGCGGTCGGGAAACTGCGCATCCCGGAGTTCGTGCTGTTCTTCGGCCTGATCTTCGAGGGATCGATGTTCGGCTTGCCGATCCCGCTCAACCAGGTAGTGATGGTCGGGATCATCCTGCTCGCGATCAGCCGTCGGCCGCAGGTGGAGCTCGGCCGGCTGCAGATGCTGGTGCCGCTGCTGGTGATCGGCTTGTTCTACATCGGGTTGATCTCGATGTTCGCGGATCCCTCTGAGTTCGCGTTCGACTGGAAGCGACGGCTGATCAGGCTGGCTCTGACGGCGGTACTGCTCACGGTCCTCGCCTCGGGCCGCATCGACTTCCGCTCCGGTCTGGCAGGTCTCGGCGTGGGGATGCTGTTCAACGCATTCGCGTTCTACAGCGGGTTCGCGCCGGACAACTACGGGGGATACCTCTCGGGCTTCTTCGAGGACAAGAACGTGGCGGGCATGGCCTATGTCGTCTTCGGGGTGCTGATGCTCGCTGTGGTGGAGCGTCGCTGGGCGAGGGTGCTGCTGGTCCTCCTCATCGGAGTCCTCGTCTGGGAGACGGGCTCTCGCACGTCGATCGCCGCTCTCGCGGCGGGGGTGGGATGGATCGTCCTGGCGCCGAAGCTGTCGGTCCTCGGGCGGTGGCTGCTGGGGATCGTGATCGTGATCGGCGTGTCCCAGGTCGCGGAAGATTACTCCCAGATCGGGGTCTTCTCGGATCGAGAGGGATCGGATCTGCTGCGCAGTCGGATCGACGCGGCCTCCGAGGTCAAGGTGCACGACGCCGGCTTCTTCGGCTCGGGACTCGGCGAAGCCTACGTGGTGTTCGACGATGACCCGGGTAAGGTCTGGCTGTTCCACAACTCGTACTGGACGGCACTGGTCGAGGGCGGGTGGCCGTGGCTGCTCATCGTTCTCGGAGTGACCGTGGTGTTCGCTCTGCGCCCGTTCACTCGCGAGCTGAGCCGTCAGGAGATCGTCGCCCAGGCAGCGACCGTGACCACGCTGATCTGCGCCTGGCGCCTCGGCGAGGTGCTGTTCACCCTCCAGTGGGCCCTCGTCATCGCCATCGCTCTGTACACCCATGCGCGTGCGCGGGACAGATCGATGGCGGGCGAGCCCTCGGCGGACGAGGTGGGAGCTCGGTGAGCTTTCCTACGATCGCGATCGCCACGAACAACGGCGACATGGGCGGTGGCGAGGTCATGCTGCTCAACATCGCGACAGCGCTGCGGTCGATGGACATCGACGTGACGGTGCTGGCGCCGACCGCGCCAGGAGAGCTGCTCGACGAGGCACGAATGCGCGGCTTCGACGTGGTGCCGTTGAAAGCATCAACCCGACTCGGGTACATGCGCGCGCTCGCCGCTTGGCGGCTGCGGAACCTCACGGTCCCGCTGTGGTGCAACGGGCTGGTGCCGACCGCCGCGACGATCGGGATGGGGCCGAGGATCGCCCACTTGCACATCCTCCCCACCGGACTGAACGCGGTCGCAGCCCGGATCGGTCGCTTCGGCGCTGCACGGGTCCTGGTCCCCTCGCGCTTCATGGCCTCCCGGATCCCCGGCACTCAGGTGCTGGAGAACTGGACCGAAGACATCGCCTTCCTGGACAGAGAGCTTCGACCTGAAGGGCTGCTCCGCGTGGGGTTCCTCGGCCGCCTCACGAAGGACAAGGGCGTGCACGTGCTCGCTCGCGCGATGGCCGAGGTGATCGCACGGTCGGAGTGCGAGGTGCGTCTGGTCCTCGCCGGCGAGAACAGGTTCGGGGACTCAGAAGACGATCGAGAGATCCAGGCCACCCTCGAGCCCCTCACGGGAGCCGTGGACCTTCTTGGCTGGGTGCGCCGGGAAGAGTTCTTCGACCAGGTGGACCTGGCAGTGTTCCCCTCCGTGTGGGAGGAGCCGTTCGGGCTCGTTGCTGCTGAGGCGATGGCGCGAGGGGTGCCGTTCGTGATCTCGGATGCCGGCGCACTTCCTGAAGTGGCGGGTGAGCACTTCCCGTGGATTGCTCAACGAGGTAACTCTGCAGACCTTGCCGAGATCATCCGCGGGGCACTCGCTTCTCTGGACGCGTCCGGGCGAACTCTCGAGAACAGCCGCGCACGCTGGGAGACGTGCTACTCCCCGCGGGCCGGATCCCGCAGAGTTGCCGAGCTCCTCGGGTCGATGAAAGGACGGTTCGACGTAACGACTGCAGGAAGAGGACGAAATGCGTGACCAGAGAGTTTGTCTGGTCTCAGGAGGCGATGAGGTTCGGCTCCGCTCCTATGTGAACCACCAGATCTACGCCCAGGAGCATGGGCTGGACTACCGCTTGGAGATCGGTCTAGGCGAGGGGGTGACGAACAAGTTCTTCTACAAGACGACGATCCTCCGCAGGATCCTGCCCAGATATGACTGGATCGCATGGATTGATGATGATGCGTTCTTCACCGACTTCACCCGGAACACGATCGCCGAGCTGGTCGATGCTGCCGAGTCCGAGGGCAAGTTCCTCGTCATCGCGGAAGGACCGGAGGAACCTAACGGCTTCTGGTCTCGCATCAACACCGGAGTCATCCTCCTGAAGAACGACAGCCGAGGCGAGCAACTGCTGGACCGCATGTGGAACGCGGACCTCGGCGCTGTCAGGGACTGGTGGGATGACACGCGGGATGGCGTCTTCACCGGCGGCGATCAGGACCAGATGTGGTGGGTGCTGCAGGAGACCGGCCTCATCTCGGAGACGACGATAGTCGGACACCGCGAGCTGAACTCGCGGGGCCATTTCTACGAAAACTCGTTGGACGAGGCTGCGGTCATGCACTTCTGCGGGCATCGGGACAAGCCGCTCGGAATCGCAAGGTTTGCTGAACGATTCCACGTTGGGCATGAGCTCGTGCCCGAGGAACTGCTGGACAAGTACAGCGTCACCGTCAGGTCGCCGATGAGTAGGACGGAGCGGTCCGTGAGGGCGTTGCGCCAGGAAGCGATCGGTCGGGCCAAGCCGTATCTGAAGCCGATGGTCGTCCGCTGGCGTGAATATTCACGAGCGAGAGCGGGAAAGGGCGGGGTACGGTGACGAGGAAGCGAGAGGTCGATGCGACCGTCATCGTCCCGTCGTACCGAGGAGTGGATCGGCTGCCGCTGCTGCTGGACAGCCTGGCCGCCCAGAAGAGCGGTACGCCTCCCTTCGAGGTCATCGTCGTCGTGGACGGTGTCGATGACGGCTCGGTGGCGCTTCTCGAGAACGAGTCGAGGCTCGACCTGCGCAGCATCGTCTTCCCGGAGAATCGCGGGCGCGTCGGCGCGCTGAATGCAGGTTTCGAGGCAGCTCGCGGTGACGTGCTGATCCGCTGTGATGACGACCTCGTTGTCCCACCCGACTATGTCGCCGTGCACGTCGAGGCGCACACCTCGAGCGGGACCGTCGGTGTCGTCGGCCCGACCCGGGACATCCATGTCCCCAGCCGATACGCACGCGCTTACGGCGAGGACGCGGCGAGTAGGTCTTTCGCCCACGTACTCAGCCGGCCGTCGGCCGAGAGGTGGCGACTCTGGGCCGCGAGCTGCTCGGTCACCCGGGAGACCTGGGAGTCGATCGGGATCTACGACGACAGGTACAAGGGCTACGGCTGGGAGGACGTCGACTACGGCTACAGGCTCCACGCTGCGGGCCTTCCGATCGAGGTGGTGGAGGCCGCGACGGCAGAGCACCACGGGCCGGCCCGCACAGCCCGTGTCCGCGCGGTGAAGGCATTCGAAGCAGGAGGGGCACGTGCGACCTTCCGAAGGCTGCACCCGGAGGCTCCGATCGGGTCACCAGCAGCCGGAGACGGGCTCTGGGGGGCGGCGGTTCGTCTCACCGCGTCGTCCATGCAGTGCAGGCGAGCGGTGGAGCGACGAGCTGGGTGGGTGGACCGAATGCTCCCCCTTGTCCCGACTCCCGTGGGTCGAAAGCTCGTCGCACTCGCCGTCGAGGGAGCCGGCCTGGCAGGGGCGAAGCGCTCCGACGACGATGGGGGAAGACCCCGATGAGTACACGGATCGCGATCGCTCACGACTACCTCACGCAGCGTGGGGGAGCGGAGCGAGTGGTGCTCTCCCTCGCCACGGCGTTCCCCGAGGCGGAGATCCACACGCTGTTCTACGAGCCGGAGCAGACCTACCCGGAATTCCGGGAGATGCGGATCCGCACCAGCGGTCTGAACCGCATCGGCGCGTTCCGGCGGGATCCCCGGATCGCCTTGCCTCTCCTCGCCTCAGCCTCGTCGCGGATGAGGGTCGATGCGGATGTCGTGATCGCCTCGTCCTCTGGATGGGCGCATGCCTTCCCGACGAGCGGTCGGAAGGTCGTGTACTGCCACTCGCCAGCCCGCTGGCTCTACCTGCCCGACGACTACCTCGGTGAAGCCTGCCCGCTCGATCCGAAGCGGATCGCGCTCAAGGCGCTCACTCCGTACCTCACGAGATGGGACCAGCGCGCCGCACGGACGGCGGACCAGTACCTTGCGAACTCGTCCGTCGTGCGTGAACGGATCCAGCGCGTCTACGGGATCGACGCCCCCACACTGTTCCCGCCGTTCAGCCCCGCCGTCGCCGAGGGAGAGCAGGAACCGATCCCGGCTCTCGCCGGGTGGGCCGGGGAAGACGGGACCGAAGGCGGCCACTACCTGGTGGTCTCGAGGCTCCAGCCGTACAAGCACGTCGACGCCGTCATCGAGGCGTTCGGCGACATGCCGGGGCGACGGCTGCTCGTGATCGGCCGTGGGCCAGAGAAGCAGCGACTATTGGAGATGGCGCCCGCGAATGTACGCCTGGTCGAGGGGCTGTCTGACGCGCAAATGCGGTGGGCGTACGCCCATGCCACGGCGCTGATCGCCGCGAGCCACGAGGACTTCGGGCTTACGCCGCTCGAGGCGGGAGCTCATGGAATCCCGACCATCGCGCTGCGTGCGGGCGGGTACCTCGATACGGTGCAGGACGGCATTAACGGAGAGTTCTTCGACTCTCCGGAGGCCAGCACGATCCGCCATGCGATCGAGCGCTTCTCCAGGGCCTCCCAGCTCGATGCCCACGCTATCCGCGCGAGAGCGGAGCAGTTCTCCGAGGAGCGCTTCCATGCCGAGCTGCGCACGATTACTGATGACCTCAGAAGGAGCGCGTCCCGGTGACAGTTCAGCAGAGCCCGAAAACGCCCGAGGCGCGGGACGAGCGGAAGACCGGGACGCTTCGCCTCCTGCTGCGGCTTCTCGATCGACCGACACGGTGGCGACTCGTGATCGCCGCGGCGCTCTCGGGCGCCCTTGCACTCCTGGAGACCGTGGCGATCGTGACCGTGCTCCCGCTGGTCCAGATCGCCACCGGGGCGCCGCTCGATGACGGGGCGACCGGAATGGTGTGGGATCTGCTGGGCCGACCGGGACGGGGAACGTTCGGCATGATCCTCGTCGGTGTCGTGGTGGGGCTCTTCATCCTGAAGGACGTCCTCGCGGTGGCCTTCGTCTGGTGGCAGTCCGGGTTCGTGATGGACAAGCGGGTAGAGATGTCCACCAGGCTCTTCCGTGGATTCCTTCGTGAACCGATGGCGGAGTTCCGCCGTCGGAACATCGGCGAGTCGATCCGCACCATGAACGCGGCAGTCGGGCAGGTCTTCGGCTCGGTGAGCTCGGTGATCACGATCGTTTCGACGGGCCTCACCGTCACCGCGATCGTTGCTGCGCTGCTCGTTACCACCCCGGTGCAGGCACTCCTCGCCATCCTCTACTTCGGCTTTGCGGCTCTCGCATATCTTCGGATCGTCCGTCCTCGTCTCTCGCAGGTCGGCGAGGACATCATGGAGGGTTCGAAGGCGGCGACCATCGCAGGCCTCCAGGGCCTGCAGGGCTTCAAGGAGGTCAAGGTCCGCGGATCCGCGAAGTTCTTCATCGGGCGCTTCACCAACGGTCTCCTGTTGAACGAGCGTGCCGCGCGCGAAGGCAACTTCTTCAGCTCGATCACCAAGTATCTCTTGGAGATCCTGTTCATCCTCGGGGTCGGGGCTCTCCTCGCCGTCAGCTTCCTCTCCGGTGCCGAGAACCAGGCTGTGGGCTCGCTGGCGCTCTTCGTCGCGGCAGGATTCCGGCTGCTGCCAAACATCTCCTCCCTCGTGGGGGCGGTGAATGGCTTCCGAATCGGTAGAGCGTCGGTCCTCCTGGTCGAGGAAGAACTGCGAGGAGCAGGTGAGTCTGCGGAGGAGGCGCAACCCGGGCAGGACGTACCGATGACGCTCACCAAGTCGCTCACGATCGACGGCGTCCGGTATCGCTACCCCGGAGCCGAGCACGACGTGCTGAGGGGAATCGATCTGGACATCCCCGCAGGGAGCTCGGTCGCTTTCGTCGGGTCATCGGGTGCAGGGAAGACAACCCTCGTGGATATCGTGCTCGGCCTGCTCAGCCCGACCGATGGTGCCGTGAAAGCCGACGGCGTGGATATCGCCGTCAGTGAGTATTCGTAGTCGTGGGAGCCACCGAATCTTGCTCTTGGGGACCGCCGATCGTGCCGACGGGGGCCAGTAGCCGCCGCGGTGGGGACCACTGGCTCCCGCCGGCATCGGGTCACTGGGGCAGTGCGGTGTGTTCTCGCATGTTCCTGTCGCCGGTGTCGATCCAGATTGTGTTGTGCACGATGCGGTCCATGATCGCATCGGCGTGGACTGCTCCACCGAGCCGGGCGTGCCAGTCCTTCTTCGGGTACTGGGTGCAGAACACGGTCGAGCCGGTGTCATAGCGGCGCTCGAGCAGTTCCAGCAGCATCGAACGCATTCCCTCGTCAGGATGGTCCAGCAGCCACTCGTCGATCACCAGCAGCGAGAACGTGGAGTACTTCCGCAGGAACTTCGTCTGGCCCTGCGGCTTGTCCTTTGCCAGGGCCCAGGCCTCTTCGAGGTCGGGCATTCGGATGTAGTGGGCTCGGAGCCGGTGCTGGCAGGCCTGCTTCGCCAGCGCGCAGCCGAGGTAGGACTTCCCTGAGCCGGTGAAGCCCTGGAAGACCACGTTCTGTTGCCGCTGGATGAAGGAGCAGGTTGCCAGTTGCGCGATCACGTTCCGGTTCAGTCCCCGTTCCTCGACCAGATCCAGCCGCCGCAGGTCCGCTCCGGGATAACGCAGCCCCGCCCGGCGGATCAGACCCTCGACCTTTCCATGATTGAAGATGGAATGCGCCTCGTCCACGATCAGCTGGAGCCGTTCCTGGAACGACATCCCCAGCACGTGAGCCTCATCCTGGGCATCGATCGCGTCCAGCAGCGCGGTCGCGCCCATCTCGCGCAGCTTCCGCTTCGTGTCGTTATCGATCACGCTCACCGGACACCTCCGGCGTAGTAGTCGGCGCCACGGACGTATCCGCCGTCTTCCGCGGGTTCCTCGCGGGGTGGACGCAGGGCGGCGACCTTGTCCTGCCCGGTGGCCAAGATCGGGTGCAGATGCGCATAGCGCGGTGAACGGACCCGTCCCGTCAGCGCGAGTGCGCAGGCCGCCTCGACCCGATTGAGTATTCGTAGTCGTGGGAGCCACCGAATCTTGCTCTTGGGGACCGCCGATCGTGCCGACGGGGGCCAGTAGCCGCCGCGGTGGGGACCACTGGCTCCCGCCGGCATCGGGTCACTGGGGCAGTGCGGTGTGTTCTCGCATGTTCCTGTCGCCGGTGTCGATCCAGATTGTGTTGTGCACGATGCGGTCCATGATCGCATCGGCGTGGACTGCTCCACCGAGCCGGGCGTGCCAGTCCTTCTTCGGGTACTGGGTGCAGAACACGGTCGAGCCGGTGTCATAGCGGCGCTCGAGCAGTTCCAGCAGCATCGAACGCATTCCCTCGTCAGGATGGTCCAGCAGCCACTCGTCGATCACCAGCAGCGAGAACGTGGAGTACTTCCGCAGGAACTTCGTCTGGCCCTGCGGCTTGTCCTTTGCCAGGGCCCAGGCCTCTTCGAGGTCGGGCATTCGGATGTAGTGGGCTCGGAGCCGGTGCTGGCAGGCCTGCTTCGCCAGCGCGCAGCCGAGGTAGGACTTCCCTGAGCCGGTGAAGCCCTGGAAGACCACGTTCTGTTGCCGCTGGATGAAGGAGCAGGTTGCCAGTTGCGCGATCACGTTCCGGTTCAGTCCCCGTTCCTCGACCAGATCCAGCCGCCGCAGGTCCGCTCCGGGATAACGCAGCCCCGCCCGGCGGATCAGACCCTCGACCTTTCCATGATTGAAGATGGAATGCGCCTCGTCCACGATCAGCTGGAGCCGTTCCTGGAACGACATCCCCAGCACGTGAGCCTCATCCTGGGCATCGATCGCGTCCAGCAGCGCGGTCGCGCCCATCTCGCGCAGCTTCCGCTTCGTGTCGTTATCGATCACGCTCACCGGACACCTCCGGCGTAGTAGTCGGCGCCACGGACGTATCCGCCGTCTTCCGCGGGTTCCTCGCGGGGTGGACGCAGGGCGGCGACCTTGTCCTGCCCGGTGGCCAAGATCGGGTGCAGATGCGCATAGCGCGGTGAACGGACCCGTCCCGTCAGCGCGAGTGCGCAGGCCGCCTCGACCCGATCTACGGAGAAGCGGCGAGAGAGCCGTAGCACCGCCAACGCGGGATCCAGGCCCTGTTCCACGATCGGCACGGACTCGAAGATCCGCTGGATCACGATCACCGTGGCCGGCCCGACCCGATCTGCCCACGCCCGCACCCTCTGCGCGTCCCAGGCCTGGAAACGCTCGCCCGCAGGTAGGTCCGCGTCGTTGGTGCGGTACTCATTGCTCGCGGTCTCCGGGAGCAGCAGGTGACTGGTCAGTCGCTGGCTGCCCTGATAGATCTCCAGCGTCCGGGCCGTGATGCGCAGATCGACCTTCGCGCCGATGTGCGCGAACGGCGCGGAGTAGAAGTTCCGCGCGAACGTGACGTGCCCGTTCCTGCCCACTCGTCGTCCGTAGTGCCATGTCGAGATCTCGTAGGGCACCGCCGGCAGCGGCGTCAGCAGCGGCCGCTCCTCCGCGTCGAACACGCTGGCGCGGGATCCGGGCCGCTTCTGGAACGGCTCCGCGTTATAGGCCTCCATCCGCTGCCCGATGGCGGCTGCAAGTTCGGGCAGGGACGTGAATCGCTGATCCCGCAGCCCGGCGATGACCCAGGTCGCGACGTGCGCGACGGTGTTCTCCACGCTCGCCTTGTCTTTCGGTTTCCGCACCCTCCCCGGGAGCACCGCCGCCGAGTAATGCGCTGCCATCTCGCGATACGCATCGTTCAGGACGATCTCGCCCTCGCGGGGGTGCTTCACCACACCGGTCTTGAGGTTGTCCGGAACGATCCTCGGGACCGTCCCGCCCAGCGCCTCGAACATCGCTACGTGCGCTCGCAGCCAGGACTCCTGGCGCATATCCAGCGCCGGGAAGCAGAACGCGTAACGAGAAAAAGGCAGGCAGGCAACGAACAAGAACACCTTCGAGACCTCGCCGGTGACCGGATCGGCCAGCTCCATCGTGGGGCCGGACCAGTCGACCTCCACGCTCTGGCCGGCCTTGTGACCGACTCTCGAAGCGGCACCGGTGACCATGACGTGGTGCTGGTAGGTGCGGCAAAACCGGTCATACCCCATCGCCGGATCCCCAGCCGCCGTGGTCGCGTCGAAGTACTCGCCGTGCAACAGCTTCAGCGTCACGCCGACCCTGGCCATCTCTCGATGGACCTGTTCCCAGTCCGGCTGTGCGAACACGCTCTCGTGCTCGCCCCGGCCCGGGAACAACCGGGCATACACCTGCTCATCGGCGACGTCCGCGATATCGCCCCACCCGATCCCTGCAGCGTCAGCGGCCTCGAACACCGCCCTCACGGACTTGCGGGACATGCCCTGCGAGGACGAAATCGCTCGCCCCGACAGACCTTCTGCGCGCAGCTGGAGCACCAGCTTCGCCCTGATCTTCCGTACCATTCCAGATTGCTCCTTCCGCCGCGTGCCCTATACACACGGCGGAAGGAGCGTAGACAGAGCGGCCCCAACGACACCACTGGTGGTCCCGAACGACGCCACCGCTACGGCAGCGACGTGGCACCCGAACCCTCGATCAGCGGACCCCAGCGAGGCGAATATTCACTGGGCGGGACGGTCCCGAGGATCGTTCCGGACAACCTCAAGACCGGTGTGGTGAAGCACCCCCGCGAGGGCGAGATCGTCCTGAACGATGCGTATCGCGAGATGGCAGCGCATTACTCGGCGGCGGTGCTCCCGGGGAGGGTGCGGAAACCGAAAGACAAGGCGAGCGTGGAGAACACCGTCGCGCACGTCGCGACCTGGGTCATCGCCGGGCTGCGGGATCAGCGATTCACGTCCCTGCCCGAACTTGCAGCCGCCATCGGGCAGCGGATGGAGGCCTATAACGCGGAGCCGTTCCAGAAGCGGCCCGGATCCCGCGCCAGCGTGTTCGACGCGGAGGAGCGGCCGCTGCTGACGCCGCTGCCGGCGGTGCCCTACGAGATCTCGACATGGCACTACGGACGACGAGTGGGCAGGAACGGGCACGTCACGTTCGCGCGGAACTTCTACTCCGCGCCGTTCGCGCACATCGGCGCGAAGGTCGATCTGCGCATCACGGCCCGGACGCTGGAGATCTATCAGGGCAGCCAGCGACTGACCAGTCACCTGCTGCTCCCGGAGACCGCGAGCAATGAGTACCGCACCAACGACGCGGACCTACCTGCGGGCGAGCGTTTCCAGGCCTGGGACGCGCAGAGGGTGCGGGCGTGGGCAGATCGGGTCGGGCCGGCCACGGTGATCGTGATCCAGCGGATCTTCGAGTCCGTGCCGATCGTGGAACAGGGCCTGGATCCCGCGTTGGCGGTGCTACGGCTCTCTCGCCGCTTCTCCGTAGATCGGGTCGAGGCGGCCTGCGCACTCGCGCTGACGGGACGGGTCCGTTCACCGCGCTATGCGCATCTGCACCCGATCTTGGCCACCGGGCAGGACAAGGTCGCCGCCCTGCGTCCACCCCGCGAGGAACCCGCGGAAGACGGCGGATACGTCCGTGGCGCCGACTACTACGCCGGAGGTGTCCGGTGAGCGTGATCGATAACGACACGAAGCGGAAGCTGCGCGAGATGGGCGCGACCGCGCTGCTGGACGCGATCGATGCCCAGGATGAGGCTCACGTGCTGGGGATGTCGTTCCAGGAACGGCTCCAGCTGATCGTGGACGAGGCGCATTCCATCTTCAATCATGGAAAGGTCGAGGGTCTGATCCGCCGGGCGGGGCTGCGTTATCCCGGAGCGGACCTGCGGCGGCTGGATCTGGTCGAGGAACGGGGACTGAACCGGAACGTGATCGCGCAACTGGCAACCTGCTCCTTCATCCAGCGGCAACAGAACGTGGTCTTCCAGGGCTTCACCGGCTCAGGGAAGTCCTACCTCGGCTGCGCGCTGGCGAAGCAGGCCTGCCAGCACCGGCTCCGAGCCCACTACATCCGAATGCCCGACCTCGAAGAGGCCTGGGCCCTGGCAAAGGACAAGCCGCAGGGCCAGACGAAGTTCCTGCGGAAGTACTCCACGTTCTCGCTGCTGGTGATCGACGAGTGGCTGCTGGACCATCCTGACGAGGGAATGCGTTCGATGCTGCTGGAACTGCTCGAGCGCCGCTATGACACCGGCTCGACCGTGTTCTGCACCCAGTACCCGAAGAAGGACTGGCACGCCCGGCTCGGTGGAGCAGTCCACGCCGATGCGATCATGGACCGCATCGTGCACAACACAATCTGGATCGACACCGGCGACAGGAACATGCGAGAACACACCGCACTGCCCCAGTGACCCGATGCCGGCGGGAGCCAGTGGTCCCCACCGCGGCGGCTACTGGCCCCCGTCGGCACGATCGGCGGTCCCCAAGAGCAAGATTCGGTGGCTCCCACGACTACGAATACTCACTTGAGGCGGGAGCGGTGGGTGTGCCGACGCTTGCTCAAGCGACACGCCCGTACCGGGAAGCGGTGACCCCGAACGTTGACGGCGCACTGGTGGAGCAACGCACACTCGATGCGTGGACGGAAGCGATGGATCGTCAGCTGTCTCTGCCGGCTGAACGGCGAAGGATGGGGAAGAACGCTGTCCGGTCAGTTGCTCGTCACAGCAGTGAGGCCGTGGCGGACGACCTGCTGAGGTCGTTGACGGACTTGGCCGTCTCATCCGTTCCCGGGTCGTCCGTGTTCCCGGACGAGGCCTCTGCTGAGGGAACTCCTCTCGAGAGCACCCCCACGGCCAATCCGATGCGAAGCAAGGTGCCCCTGGGGCGCCGAGCGATCCTCAAGGCCCTGGCCGGTGAGGCTCGTACGCCAACACGCTGATCCCGGGGGAGGGGGCTACCGACGGGCGGCGACGATGTCGTCCCAATGGATTGAATCGGTGACAGAGAACGGCACGGTGACATCGCCCGGCTGCCAGGCGTTCTCGGGGATCTTCTCGCCGGAGAGCATGCCGTGCCATGCGGCACGCAGCTCGCTCTCATCCATCGCCCCGAGATGGCGCCAGTGCCACCCCGCATCTGCGTCCAGCTCTGCCGCGTCGAGCGCTCGTGAGCCATGCTCCACCTTGGACCTGAACTGCTCGAAGCTGCGCCAGGGGAGATGGACGATGCCGAGACCCGGGACGATGTCTCCGGGTCGCATCACACGGTGGTTCCCCATGCCGATCACCGTTCCTCGCATCGGGCGGAAGGCCATCTTCGGGTCATGGTGGGCCGTCGGATCCAGTCGCCATGCACCGTCCTGAAGCGGATCGGGAAAGGCGTTCACGAGTTCGGCGACGACGATGGGTGCGGCAGTGCTGCGCAGTACGTCGGCAATGGAGCCGCCCTGTCCCATCCAGCGCTCATCGGCGTCGAAGGGGAGAACCCAGGTGGCGCCCGCTCGTCGTGCGGCATCAGCGAGGACGGTCATCTTCGCGGACTGCTCGAACGCGGTCCAAGAGTCGTCGCCGACGATCACCGGATAATCCCGGCCGACGGAAGCGAGTACATCCCGTGTGGCGTCGGTCGATCCGTTGTCCACGCAGAGCACGCGGTCCACGCCTTGTGATGCCAGCTGAGTGAGCGTGCCCTCCAGGACGTCAGCCTCGTTCCGGACCATGGCGATGCCCCAGATCTCGCCCCGGCCCGCAACCGGCAGCGGGGGAAGGGTGATCCCCTTTGCGGCACGTCGCAGTGCATCACGACGGCGAACTCGGAAGGCGACGGCGTCGGAGGCTGCAGCCGCGCTTCGGCGAGCGACGAAGAGACGATGCTTGGCGGCTCGTGCGGTCGCCAGTGGATCGAATGACGACAGCGCGTTCATCCGGTTGCTCCTCGGCGCGGTGAATACTCGGTGCGGGGCCAGGACGGGTCGAACATTGGGGCGATGGGGTTGCCATCCGGTGCGATCTCGTGATGGGACGGCGCGATCGCAAGATGCTCGTCGTCGAACGAGGAGGCCAGGTGGCTACCCCAGTAGGAGAATGTCGAGTTCGCGAGGACCAGTGAGGTGGCTGAGGACAGGGCGGCGAGATCGTCGAACGGCGAGGATCTGCCCTCCAGTGTCCGGATGTCGCCGAGCGCAGGCGTGAGCTCCCGACGGCACCAGTCGACGTCGTCGGAGACGACCAGGACGTCGTCGACAGGACGACCGGCCTGTCGCACAAGCTCGACCGCACCGGCGACGTGGCTGTGGATGTCCAGGCCGAATCGTGCGAAGAACTCGGGCACCTCGTAGTAGTCGCCACGACGCACGTTCACGACAAGAGTCTCTTGAGCGATCTGAGCTCGGATCCGTGACCGTCGTGCACGGAAGGCGTCGCTGCTGTCCACGAGCGCCAGGCAGAAGTCCCGGTTCTGCGCGCGATCGAAGTCGTGGTCGAAGAAGAAGCGGGTCGCGAACCGTCGGCGATCGAGGATCGAGACGTCCGTCTGGTCGATCGTGAGGTCCCTGAGGAGCGGGAACTCGTCGATCCAGTCGGGCATGGTGGCGGAACGCAGCACGGCGGCACGTCGTTCGGCGCGTTGTTCCAGATGGGCCCACTGCCAGAGGTAGAGGTTGTTACCGCCTCGGATGGCGTCCGAGGATCCTTGGATGGTGCGTGCTCCGGGACGCTCGCGCACGATGTCCAACAGGCGCCGTGCCGCGCTCTCCGCCGCAGACCTGATCATCGTTTGCACCCTCCCGTCTCGAGTTCGGAGAGCTCATCCTGGAATCGTGCGGACGGTGCGAGTCCGAGCGCGAGAGCGATCTCGTGGATCCTCCAACGCCAGTCCAACGTTGCACGTGCATGAGCATGCGTCTGCTCAGGTATCGACGGTGACCAGCGCTCGACGGCCTCGCAGATCTGCGCGATTCCGCGGGAGAGATCTAAGGAGTCGATCTCGATCGTGCTCGCTGGACCGAGCGTCCGATCGGCGGCTCTCGGCGCGACCCCCACGACGATTGCGCCGGCGCCGAGCGCATCGGTCCAACGGCCGGTGACGTAGTCCCTGGTCGGATGTGTGTAGTCGGCAGGGCTGACGAGATTGGAGAAGGCGAGCACGAACTTGGAGCGCAGTAGGGTCGAGCGCACGTTCTGCTGATTCACTGCAGGATCCGGGTCCATGGCAGGCCGACCCTCGAACGTCAGCCCCACTGCCGCAGCGGCTTCCGCGGTGCGACGGTCGTTGTCCCAGGCGGCTGGCTGTCGCCCGATGCGGAGCAGGTCCACGGGGCGTTCGGTCGGCAGCTCGTCGATCGCGAGCGTGTCCGTGCCCCACGGTGCCCAGTGGATCTGGGTCCCCGTCGTGGACGCCCACTCGTCCTGCAGCTCGCGGTCGGTGATGAAGATGTGGTCGAAGTGGCCACGATCCCGGGCCATGCGCGAGATGCGATCGCTCCAGAACGAGTCGATGACCCAGGCGGCAGTCGTGCGATATCCGGGCAGCCAATGGCGGAGGCGGGCGGCGTAGGCGAGGTGCGCCGGGTTCGAGGCGAGCACGAGAAGCGCTCGGTCTCCTGAGCGTCGCCTCGGGAGCTGGCCGAAGAGTTTTCGGGCGATCGAGACCTCGCCCTGGTCCTGCAGGGTGACGAGGTTGCCCTCGAGGAGCCGTGCGGTGAGATCGGCGAGCTGGTCGATGGGTCCCCAACCGGTGCCGCCCGCTCGGATGTAGAGGATGTCCACGCTCATCGCCTCTGACCCTCCTGCGGAGCGATCTCGGCGGTGCGAGGGGCGGGGGAGCGGCGCAGGATGCGGAATGCGAGGATCCCCTGCAGTGCACCGACGTTCCCGCCGAGGATCCGTGCGGTCCGCAGGCGATCGGCCCGGCGCTGTCGACGCAGGAGCCCCGGGAGATGGTGTGCCACCTCGCGCAGCGAGTACACGGTGCTCGGACCGGACATCCCCTGATCGCGATAACGTGTCCAGAGCAGGATCCGCGCGTAGTTCTGGATCCGCTGCTGCCGGAACAGGGGGCGGGGCGCGTCTTTCAACCGGTAGTGCACCACAGCGCGAGGGCGCACGATGACGCGCACGCCGGCGAGCTGGGCACGCCAGGCGAAGTCGGTCTCCTCCGCCCCGCCCGGGTACGAGTGATCCATCCCGTGCAGCGCGAGATAGCGGTCCCGTCGGACGGCGAAGCCGTTGCCGGGAACCGTGGGGAGGAATCCCGCATACGGCGGCGGGTCGGATAACTCGTCGGCCGCTGGGTCGGGGTCGGGGTCCGGGCCGATGTCGTACGCGCGGAGCACCTCCGCATCATTGAAGCGCTGGTGGTGCAGGGCACCCGCGACGAGGACGTCGGCACCGCGGGTCAGCGGCGCCGACAGCTCGCGCACCCACTGCCGGGACACGAGATCGTCGGCATCGCAGAACAGCAGGATCTCTCCCGCCGCGGCGGCGGCGCCCTGGTTCCGGGCATGGCTGGCACTCGCCGGGCCCGAGGCGTCGACGACCCTCAGGTCCAGGGATCCCGCGTCGTCGAGGGCAAGCCGTGCCGTGCCGTCGGTGCTGTTGTTGTCGCAGACCAGGACTTCGAAGGGGTCGGCGCCCTCCTGGGCGCGCAATGCCTCGAGCTGCTCGCCGAGCACGCTCGCGGCGTTGTGCGCGGGGATGATGACGCTGAGGCGTGGAGGAGTCCCGACCACGTCAGCCCACCTCCCCGCCCTGCTCGTGCGACTCCAGGTCGCGCAGCTTCCGAGCGGGCACGCCCGCATATACGCTGTCGGGGAGGCAGTCGGCGGTCACCACGGCCCCGGCGCCGATGATGCTTCCGGCACCGACTGTGATGCCTGGGAGCACTATGACTCCTGCTCCGATCCATGCGCCGTCGCCGACGGTGATGCCACGGTGGGCGCCATCTGCGGCCCGTCGAGCGGACGGGCCGATCCCGTGATTGCCGGTCACGAACATCGCTCGAGGTCCCACGGTGACGTTGGTTCCGAGCTTGATCGGGCCAACATCGAAGTAGGCCTGGTTGTTGATGAAACTGCCTGCACCGACGTGGACCGAGCTCGGATTGCAGAAGGTGACGCCATGGCCGAGGGCGACGCCGTCTATGCCGGAGTGACCCAGCCGAGCTAAAAGCTGAGCTCGATGTCTGATCGGCACTACCGAGGACCCTGCGGCCTGGAAGAGCGCGCGTCTCACGGATCCTGCGAGCGGCATCTTCATGCGGTCATCGTCCCTTTCGGAGGGTCGTCGTGGTGAGCGGAGGGCGGGTTGAGCCCGAGTCCCGGCGTCGACGCGGGTGCCGTGCGCGGCCATCCGAAACGGAGCGCTCCACTTGCGTTCCCGAGAGTATGGGACCACCGCATGACGATGTTGAACGGCAAGACGGAGCGACGGAACGGCATCAGGATCGTCGCCGCCAGGCAGCGCATGATGTCGATCGGCCAAGGCGGAATCGGCGACTGCGAGGACACGCCGTGGACGATGAGCAGCCGTTGCCTGGCCTGCGCGTCGTAGAACCCGCGGCGCATCTGCTGCCGCGCGGACCACTTCCCCCGATACCCGATGCGCACTGACTCCGCGACCGGGACGCGATGGCCGGCGCGCCGGGAGCGGAAAGCGAGGTCGTTGTCGTCGCCGTAGTGAGCGAAGCCCTGGTCGAAGCCGCGCAGCTCGAGAAGCGTCGACCGGGCCCCTCCGAAGTTTCCCGCCATCAGGACGGGGAACGGGCCGGTCTGCTTGTCCGCCGGCGCAGTCCACTCCGGGGGAGAGGCGTCGAACTCCCGGCGGACCGTCTCGAGGCCGTCTGAAAAGGGCGCCTCGGCCAGCAGGATCGACTCCCCGGTCCAGAGCTCGGTGTGCTGGGACGAGAGATATCCATTCCTCACCCAGGTCCGTGAGACGACGTCATCCGCATCGCAGAACTGCAGCGACTCGGCGCGAGAATGGGCGATCCCCACGTTCCGTGCATAGGAGGAGCCCTGGTGCTCGTGTGCGGGGACGATCCTCAGCTCAAACGCGGTGGAGTGCAGGAAATCCGCAGCGGCCTCACCGAGTCGTTGCGCCGGGTCGTTGTCTACGAGGATCACCTCGAACGGCGGTGCGTCGACCTGATCCGAGAGCGATGCCAGCTGGAGCGCGATGGTCGACTGCGCCTGGAAGCACGGGATGACCACGCTGACCGATGGACCGGCCATGTCCCCTCCTTGCTCCTCATCCGGGCCCGCGCTCGGTGCGCGTGCGACGAGTCGAACGATAGCGGCAAATCGCCGGCCCGGGCCTAAAGTCTCGTCGGTCCCTGTTGGCCTCTCATCCCGGGATCTTCGTCTCCGCCACGGCACGACCTGGGCGGAGTCCGACCTGAACTGGGGGACGGGGGAGGGGCGACCGCGGCCACCTGGATTGCCATCCACGCCGTCAACGGCGGGGGCAGCTCCACCCCGACTATCGGTCCGGGGAAGTCGGCGAAGACCGTTCTTACACGGGCAGCATCTCGGGGAGTTCGAAGTACAACTCGCCCCTGTCCGTGAAGGGACCCACCGCCTTCAGCATGCCGACCGTCACCAGCAACAGCAAGGGGCAGGTCGTGGTCACGATGAGCTACACATTCGCCACGAATCTCGCGATCACCGCCGGCGCCGCGAAGCCGCACGCGCAGATCATCTCTCCGCACACCTTCGGACGGTCCAAGCCCGGCCTACTGGACTTCCAGATCGCCGTCGATATCACCGGCACGCTCGCGCCGAGTATTACGGCGCAGCCGGTCCAGCTCTCTTGCGCCCTCACGTAGCGGACCTACCTTTCGCTCTCGGGTGCTTGGCCGGCCGGGTGGCCCAGCGTCTCTGATCACAATTTCCGAACAACTGTACTCATCCGTGGTCACCCGCCATTAAAGTCGCAAGCAAGCGTCGCTTCGCCCGTTTTCTCCCTTGCGCGCGTGGTGGCGGGGCGTCGGGCCGAACGGTCCGGCGAAGGGTGTGAGACGGTGGCCGTGGTCGCCGATGAGCCGTGGAAGGCTGTTGAACGCTGTTCCCGGGGACCTGGGAGTGGGGACTATGACCGAGCTGGACGCCGAGCGGACCGCTGCGGCACACCGTCGAGCCGCGACGAGGACCCAGCGCACGTCGGAGGCACGCCTGCGCCTGCTGACGCTCCCGGCCATGATCCTCGCGGACGTGCTCGCGCTCACCCTGGCAGTGGGCATCGCGTTCGCCGTCCGCCAGGTCGTCCTGCCGCCGGCCGGCGATCTTCGCGAGAACGTCGCCAGCGCCTCCCTGATCATGGCGCTGGGCTGGCTGGCCGCGATCGCGGTGCTCGGCGGGTACGACCGGCGCCAGCTCACCTCCGGCCCCCAGCTCTACCGCAACGTGCTCCACGCCTCCGGCGCTGCCTTCGGCGTCATCGGCGCGCTCGTCTACCTGCTGGATCTCGAGCTCTCCCGCGCCTTCTTCCTCGCGTTCTTCGCGGCGGGTCCGCCGCTGCTGCTGCTGAATCGGTTGCTGATGCGGCGGGGCCTGGCCACCGCCCGCGTGCGCGGCCGCTTCCGCCAGTCGGTGATCGCCGTGGGCACCCTCGACCACGTCGGCGGGATCGCCGCGACCCTGCACCGGGAACGGTGGCTCGGCTACGACATCGTGGGCGCCGTGACCCCGGGAGGCATCGCCGACTCCTCCCGGCTTGGGATCCCCGTGCTCGGCGCGGAGCGTGACCTGCTGGCGATCGCGGAGTCCGCCGCCCCGGACATGCTCCTGTTCACCGCCGGGTCCACCTCTAGCGCCGAGGAGTTCCGCCGCACCGCCTGGAAGCTCGAGCACGAGAGGATCGGCGTCATCGTGGTGCCGGCCCTCACCGAGATCTCCGCTGACCGCGTCACGATGCGCCCCGTCGCGGGCCTGCCGCTGGTGTACATGGACCTGCCGCGCGCCCGCCAGGCCCTGCGCTGGACCAAGCGCCTGTTCGACGTGATCGTCGCCGCGGTGCTGCTCGCGCTGATCTCCCCGCTGCTGGCCGTGATCGCGCTGCGCATCCGCGCCCATGACGGAGGCCCGGTGATCTTCCGTCAGCAGCGCGTGGGCCGCGACGGGAAGCACTTCGAGTTCCTGAAGTTCCGCACGATGGTCACCGACGCGGAGGCCGTGAAGGTCGAGATGGTCGAGCGCGCCGTCCAGGACCGCGGCAACACGGTCATGTTCAAGATGAGGAACGATCCGCGCATCACCGCGCCCGGCCGCTTCCTGCGCCGCTTCTCCCTCGACGAGCTGCCGCAGCTGTGGAACGTGCTGCGCGGCGACATGAGCCTCGTCGGCCCCCGCCCCGCCCTGCCCGGCGAGGTGGAGCGCTACGACGACGACGCCCGTCGGCGCCTGCACGTGCGCCCCGGCATCACGGGCCTGTGGCAGGTCTCCGGCCGCGGCGACCTCTCCTGGGAGGACACGGTGCGGCTGGACACCTACTACGTCGACAACTGGTCCTTCACCCAGGACATCCAGATCCTCGTCCGCACGGTCAAGGCCGTGCTCGCCTCCTCGGGCGCCTACTGACGATGGCCCGGCCCGCCCCGGAGGCGGGGGCCGCGCAGCGCACCGGCCCTGCCCTGCCCCGCCCCCTCCGCCTCCTCGCCGCGCTCGTGCTGCTGCTCTACCCGCTCGCGGCGGGCGCGCTGCTGCTCGCCTCGGACGGCTGGGCCGTGAACCGTCTGAACGTCCGGATCTGGTACGCCGTCACCGGCGCCGTGGGCCTGCGTGAGCAGATCACCCCGGAGATGTTCGCGGCGCTGGCGAACGTGGCGCTGTTCGTGCCGTTCTTCGCGGCGCTCGCCGTGCTGGTGCCCACCTGGTGGTGGGTGGCGGCCGGCGCGGGACTCTCGATCGCGGTGGAGATCTACCAGGGCGAGACCGGCACGCGGGAGCAGGACCTGGCCGACATCCTCGCCAACACCGCAGGCGCCGCGCTCGGCGTGGGCCTGGGGCTGCTCGTGCGACAGCTCGCCGGGAGCCGCGCACGGAACCGCCACAGGGAGCGGCCGGCCGACGCGTCGGCCCGTCGGCCGGGACTCAGCGACGCAGGAAGCGCCCCCAGCGCGCCCACCACTCCCGGCGCACCTCCCGCCGAGACGGGGCATGGCCGAGGCGGAGGCCCAGATGATCGCGATTGACCTGCAGCGCCTCGACCAGCAGACGCGCTGTCGCCAGCGGTCCGTCGGCGTCCTGCAGCCGTGCCCGCCATACCTCCCGCGGGGCGGCGCCATCGTGCACCGCCTGCCACACCCGCGCCCCGGGCAGGCCCTCCACGGTCTCCGGACGACCGGTCGCGAGCGCGAGCGGCACCTGGGCGCCGAGCTCAGCGGCGAGGCGCTCGATCCGCGCCCGCTCCGCCCCGTCCACCTCGGTCCAGGCCACGCGCACGTCGTGACGGGAGCGACCGCTCGCATCGCGGGCGGCGTGCACCAGCAGCACCAGCCGCTGCGCAGTGAGATCCGGGACCGCGCACGCAGCGCCGCCGAGGTCCACGCTCTCCCGGTGCGCCCACAGCTGCTCGAAGCTCGCCGCCGCATCCCGGTCCAGGCCCGGGAAAGCGCGGTGCAGATCGGCCGTTCCCCACACGCGGTGGTGGAACGTCGCCGCATGCGCGAACACGCTGCCGTGCTCGAAGGTGGTCACCTGCCCCCACCCGTCGGCCTCGAGCGCAGCCACCAGCGGCGCGACCTGCGCCGGGTCCACCAGCACGTCGCAGTCCGAGGAGCCGGCGCGGCCCTCGGCCAGCAGCGGATGCAGCGCCTCGCCCTTGAGATGCAGGATCCTCACACCCGCACCTCGGGCAATATGGTCGAGGCAGCCATGGGCCATGCGCAGACGCACCGGGACCGGCACCTGCACGGGGGATGTCATGGGGCAAGTGTAGGAGCCGCCGGCCCCTGTCCACGGGACCGGCAGCAACGCCCACGGGCGGAAGGAAGCTCGGCATGAGCGCAGTGGGACGCAGCAACGGGAAGGGAAGGGGGAGTGGACGTGTGGGAGCTCGATAGCCGCATCCACCACTACGACTGGGGATCGACCACCGCGATCCCCGAGTTCCTGGGCCGACCCGCCGACGGCTCCCCCTGGGCCGAGGCCTGGTACGGGGCGCACCCGCTGGCACCCTCCACCCTCACCACCGGACAGGACGCCGGCGCCGGGCTCGACGCCGCGATCGCCACAGACCCGCGCCGCATGCTCGGCGACGGCGTGGAGCGCGCCTTCGGCGCCCGCCTGCCCTATCTGCTGAAGGTCATCGCGCCGGACAAGCCGCTGTCCCTGCAGGTCCACCCCGATCGCGAGCACGCCCAGGAATCCTTCGCCGCGGAGACCGCGGCCGGGCTCCCGCTCGAGTCGCCGCTGCGCAACTACCGCGACGACAACCACAAGCCCGAGATGCTGATCGCGCTGACCCGCTTCACCGCGCTGTGCGGGTTCCGCACCCCGCGCCGCGCCGCCGCGCTCCTGGAGGGGCTGGGCACCGATCTCACCGACCGCCTCCATGCGCTCCTCACTCGCAGCCCCACCGCCCACGGCATGCGCGCCGCGTTCCGCACCCTGGTCTCCTCCGCGATGCGCCCCAGCCCCGAGGCTGTCCAGCAGGTCGTCGAGGCCTGCCGGGCTCGTGCCGACTCCGGCCACTCGCCCTCCCTGCGTATCGACCAGACCGTCGCGTTGCTCGCGGAGCACCACCCGGGCGACCCCGGCGTGGTCGCCGCGCTGTTGCTGAACCCCGTCACCCTCCGCCCGGGCGAGGCGATGTTCGTGCCCGCCGGCACTCTGCACGCCTACCTGCACGGCGTGGGCCTGGAGATCATGGCCGCCAGCGACAACGTGCTGCGCGCCGGGCTGACCCCCAAGAAGGTCGACGCCGACGAGATGCTGCAGTGCGTGAGCGTGCAGGCCGCGCCGCCGCTGCGCGTCGCGCCGGAGCGGCAGAACGCGACGTCGGTCGCCTACTACGCGCCCGTCGACGACTTCGAGCTGTCGCTGACCACGCTCACCGATCCGCCCGGCACCTTCCGCACCCGTCACCGCGTCCCCGGCGGCGGGCCCCGCACCCTCCTCGGCCTCGAGGGGGAGGTGCTGCTCCAGAGCGACCTGGGCCGCCACGTGCTCACCGCCGGCAAGGCCCTGTTCGTGCCCGCCGCCGCCGGGCAGCTCCACGCCGGCGGCTCCGGCCGCTTCGTCCAGGCGAGCGTCCCGTGACCCGCTACCGGCTGCGCCCCCTGGTCAGCGACTGGGACGGGGAGGACCTGTGGGTGGGGGCGCTGCCCCACGGCCCGATCACCCGCATCCAGGGCGTGGGCGCCCTCGTGCTCGAGCTGCTCGCCGAGACGCCGGACCGCGCGGCGAGTCCCGCCGAGCTCGCCGACCGGCTGCGGCAGGAGGTCGAGGACGTGCCCGAGGACGCCGAGCAGATCATCACCAGCTTCCTCGCCGAGCTCGATACGGGCGGGATCCTTGAGACGATCGAGGAGGATGCCGCGTGACCGCCGCGCCCACCACCATCGCCGCGATCCGGCTTGAGGTCGCCGGCCACAGCGTGCTGCTCACCTTCGGGCCCGGCCTGGAGACCGTGGCCGAGGAGATCGACACCCTGTGGTCCCACCTGCTTTCGGCCGACGACGACGGTGCGACGCCGCAGATCCGCCTCGACTACGCGCTCGCCGGCGGCGACCTCCCCGCCGGGACCGTCCCGCTGCCCGCGCGGCCCGAGGCGAGCTACACCATCTCCGGCCACCTCACCCGCGAGGTGATCCGCCGGCTGATCGGCACCCGCCTGCTGCTCCACGCCGGCGCCGTTGCCCACCCCGAGCTCGGCACCCTCGTGCTCGTCGGCGCGTCCGGGGCCGGGAAGTCCACCGCCTCCTCCATGCTGGGACGGGGCGGCGCCTACCTCACCGACGAGCTGACGATCATCACCCCCGGCAGCTTCACGCTCACCCCGTATCCCAAGCCCGTCTCCAAGCACGACCCGGAGCTCGGCGCGAAGCGGGATCTCGGCTTGCCGGACCTGGGGCTCCGCCCCGCCCATGAGGCGGCCGCCCCGGCGCCGGCGATGGTGCTGCTGCTCGAGCGGATCCGGGACGAGGACGAGCCGGAAGAGGGGTCCTCGGTGACGCGGGTGCCGCTGTCCGAGGCATTGACCCGGATCGTGCCGCAGACCTCCTCGCTGTGGGCGCTGCCCGGAGGTCTCGCCACGCTCGCCGAACTGCTGAACTCCGTGGGCGGCGCTCTGGAGGTGCGCTACCGGGAGGCCGCCGAGCTCGAGGAGCTGCTGCGCCGCCTGCCGCGGGCCGAGCACGTCGAGACGGTCGAGATCGAGCCGCGGCCCGGAGACGCGGCCGCCGGGGGGAACACGGCACCGGCGCCTGGCAGGATCGCCGTCGCACCGTTCCGCCAGGCGCTCGCCATGGAGTCCGGGCTGTTCGTGCTCGGCGAGCACGGCGCGATCCACCTGCCGGGCCTCGCAGGGCTGGTTTGGGACCTGCTCGCTGACGCGGGCCCCCTCACTTTCGACCAGCTGGAGCAGCTGGTGGTCGAGGAGATCGGAGAGCACCCCGAGAGCACGGCCCTTGTCCGAGGCACGGTCTCGGATCTCGTGGCCCACGGCTGGGCCCGCCAGGGCTGATCAGGGGGCGAGGAAGTGACCTCGCCCTCCCGTGTCCGCCCCGCCAAGGCCGGACACTCCTCCTTCACCCGCCGCGCCCCCGTGGACCGATGTCACCGCTCTGCATGTCAGTGCGGCGAACGAACTCAGTGCCCTCGACCTGTTCCTCGGGCGAGGCCCCGGCGACCATACTCGGAGCAGGGCGTGGCGTTCGGTCGCTGGAGGCTCTGAGCTTCCGGATCGCACCTTCCCTGTTCGCACTCAACCGTCGGACGACAGTTCCCCGCCTGCCTGTGCCTCCGCCAGCTGTTCCCGAATCTCCTGCACGAACTCGATCACGGCGCTGCCGCCGTTGACGGGGCCGCCGGCGAGCTGGCCGTCGGCCCCCAGCAGCACCGCGCTCGGCGCACCCGTGCCGCCGAGCGCGGTGCGGGCGGTGAACTGCAGGTCGTGCAGCGCGTGGTCGGTGATCCGGTCCGTGGTCCGCTTCCGCAGCTGCTCCAGCGGGCGGGAGAAAACGAACCGCACCTGCAGCGTCTGTTCCAGCTCGCCGATCCACTCCTCAGCGTGGTCCAGCACTCGCTCGCACGGCCCGCAGCCCTCGGTGACGAACACCAGCAGAGCCGCGCGCTGCGCGGTGAGCTGGGTGAGGGTGATCAGGCGGCCGTCGGGCTGCTGCAGCACCGCCGCCGGGATCGGGGAACGCTCGTAGTCCAGCAGCTCGTCCTCTTCTAGAACCGGCTCCGCAGAGGCGGAAGCGGCTGGGGCGTCGGCATCGGGCGCGGCGACGCGTCCCCCGATCGTGGCGGCGGTAAGCACGATCGCGATCAGCAGCGCCATCCCGAGCCCGATCAATCCCATCGGTTCCTGCACCAGGAGAGTGGTCATCGCACCGGTCGCGGCCGCGACCACCGCCAGCACGCCCAGCGCGCTGAGGATCACGTTCCGCACCAGTGTGGCGCGGGAAACGGTGGGGGAGGCGAGGGTGCCGAAGCAGGAGCACTGCACCTGCTCCTCGAAGGTCAGCGCCCGCGCGATGATCACCAGATAGGCGAACATCAGCAACGTCACGACACCCGCGATCAGCATCTGCAGCGGCGGCACCGGGATCCACAGCGCCAGCGCGAGCACGATCTCCATCACCGGAAGCACCCAGGCGACCGAAGCGTGCAACGTCGGCAGCGGGAGGCGCAGCGAGCGCATCGCATCCTGGGTCGCTTCGCGCGCACCGAGCTTCGCGAGCCCGGAGATCAGCAGGGTGATCGACAGCAGGATCGGTGCCGACAGCAGCACAGCCATTCGGGGAGCCTCCTTTCATCGGCCCGGCCTTCGGGACGGCGTCGCCTCCATTGTCCGGCATGGGCGCCCGACTGAACGGGGACGGGCCAGCGGTTCGCCCACGGCGCATCCGAGTCCGTCGGCCCTACCCTGGAGCCATGTCCACCGATGCGCACCAGGCCGCTCCCTCCGCCCTCGACGCCGTCCGACGGGGCGAGATCCTCGCCGACGTCGCCGCGCTGCGGGACTCCTTCGACGCCGGCACTACCCGGTCGGTCGAGGCGCGGATCGCGCAGCTTGACGCCCTCGCCCGCGGCCTCCGCGCCGAGCGTCCCCGCCTGCTGGAGGCCCTCGAGCTGGACCTTGGCAAGTCCCGCACCGAGTCGCTGATCACCGAGCTCGGTGTTGTCGCCCAGGAGATCGCGCATGTGCGCAAGAACCTCCGTGGGTGGCTGCGACCGGAGCGCTTCGGACCCGGCCTGCTGCTCGCGCCCTCCAGCGGACAGATCCGCCGCGAGCCTCTCGGGACCACGCTGATCATCTCCCCGTGGAACTACCCCGTGAACCTCGCGCTCGCCCCGCTGATCGGCGCGATCGCCGGCGGGAACACCGCGATCCTCAAGCCCAGCGAGGTCGCCCCCGCCACCTCCGCCGCGCTCGCGCACCTCGTCCGCGCCCACCTCGACCCGGCCTGGGTGAGGGTCGTCGAGGGCGCGGTCGAGGAGACCGCGCTCCTGATCGAGCAGCGCTTCGACCTGATCTTCTACACCGGAAACGGCGCTGTGGGGCGGATCGTCGCCCGCGCAGCGGCCGAGCACCTCACCCCCACCGTGCTTGAGCTCGGCGGGAAGTCGCCGGTGTTCGTCGACGCGGGCACCGACCTCGCGGCCACTGCTCGTCGCATCGTGTGGGGGAAGTTCACCAATGCCGGGCAGACCTGCGTCGCCCCCGACTACCTCATGGCCGAGCGCTCCACCCTCGACGCCCTCGTGCCCCATCTGAAGGACGCGGTCGCCTCGATGTACGGTCGCACTCCTCAACGCAGTCGCGACTACGGCCGGATGGTCAACCAGAAGCACTTCGACCGCGTGTTCGCCCTGATCGACGACGACAAGGCCGTGCTCGGCGGCACCGCTGGCGCCGACCGCGCCAATCGCTACCTCCCGCCAACGATCCTCGACGGCGTGGACTGGGACGATCCGGTGATGGGGGAGGAGATCTTCGGCCCCGTGCTCCCGCTGCTCGAAGTCTCCGGGCCCGACAAGGCGATCGCCCGCATCAACAGTGGCGAGAAACCGTTGACCGCCTACGTATTCAGCCCTCGCCCCGACGTCGAGGAGCGGTTCATCGCCGAGACCTCTTCCGGTTCCCTCGCTCTCAGCCACACCCTCGCCCACCTCGGCTCCCAGACCATGCCCTTCGGCGGGGTGGGGGAGTCCGGCATGGGGAAGTACCACGGCCGTGCGAGCCTCGAGGTGTTCACCCACGCCAAGCCTGTCGTGAAGAAGCCGCTGCGCCCCGACACGCTTCGGCTGGTCACCCCGCCGTACCGCGGGGCGAAGCGGGCTCTGCTCGGACAGTTGTTCCGTTGACTCACTGCGGGAACGCGCAAATCGACCTAATCCGGACGTAGCGCGCCGTGCGGTGTGACACAACGACTGAACAGGGCCGCGTGACCGTTGCGCCGGTTTAGGTTGAATCGTACCTTCGCTACCGTTTAGTACGTCCCATTTCCGAGCCGGGTGTGGGTCGAGTCCGCACGCCGTGCCCGTGAGGAGCCATCAACACCAGGAGGGCGCCAATGACCGGCTCCGATCCCATCCCATCCGTCGGCACCTGCTGCGGGGCGCGGCCTGGGTTGCCCCTGCGGCCGCTGTGGCTGTTGCAGCGCCCGCGGTCGCTGCCTCGCCAACGCCTCTCTTGGGAGGCATCCTCGCCGTGTCGTCCATCACGGGCAGTGGCCCCTCGGGTCGTACGCAGACCATCACCATCAACGGCAGCGCTGCTTACCCGACGGCGGGCATCTGGATGGAGAATGTCCCGGCCACCCCGAATCCCACCGCGGCACGCTCCACGCTCTACCTCCCCGCTGCGGCATATGCGGGCCTCAAGTGGGGGCAGGTCGGAACTGACCAGACGTGGACGATCCCGGCGTCGTACAGCACCGCGCGCCCCATCAACGGTTACACCGCATATACCACCACCTACTTGAATCGGCCCAGGTTTGATGCCGCTGCTGTTTGAGTCGGGAAGGATGGACAGGTAGCCGTGGAAGATCGATTCCCAGCTGCGCGTGAGGTGTGTGCGGCTTGTCAGGGAACACCAGCAGGAGTACCCCACTCTGACCGCCGCAGTCACTGCGGTCGCTCGGCAAGTAGGCGTCTCGCGGGAGTCAGCACGGCGCTGGCTCGCGCAGGCCGAGGTCGACGACGGAACCCGCCCCGGGATCACGAGCGAGGAGTCCGCCGAGGTCAAGCGCCTGAAGGCTGAGAACAAGCGGTTGCGCGAGGACAACGAGATTCTTCGCCGGGCTTCAATTTTCTTCGCGGGGGAGCTCGTCCCGCGCAAGCGGGGGGTGCCCCCACCCCGCAACCGCTGATCCTGGCGTTCATCGAACGAGATGAGAGCCGAGGGCTACGCAGTCGAGCCGATCCTTCGCGTCCTGAGCCAGCAGGGCCTTGCGATCGCTGCACGGACCTACCGGGCCTGGAAGCGCCCGGCCCGCATCGCTGAGCGCACCGTCGCAGACGCCCTGGTCGAGGACAAAACCCGCGAGTAGAGTCCGAAGTGCTCCACTACGAGGCCCTCACCCCAGAGCCCGAACCCGCAAAGTAGCGGCAGAGAACCCGGGCCGATTCACCATCCGCGTGGCGCTCCTGGGGGTGACTATTCAGGGAACGCTCGCCGAAGTGGTGGACGGATCTGCCGTGGCGATCGAGGTCTTCCGGCTGGGCTGGCAGCCGGTGACGCCGGCAAACGATGTCCTCTCGACTCTCGTCGGTGGAATCGTCGGCGTCGTCGAGGGTGCGGTGGACCTAGCATTCAGTCGTGACGGTGTTCTCGACACGGCTCTCGACGGGGTGAACCAGCTCCTCGACGTGCTCTTCAGTGCTTTCGGTGACGGCGGTGTACTCGCGTTGACGGTGAATGCACAGAACGAAGCCGCCGAGTCGAGCTTCGTGCCGCCAGCGGAGTACACCGCGATCGAGCGCGGTAGATTCGACATCGCCGCTCTGCACGTCGCCCTGCTGGACGGTGGTTCCCCGTCGGGTCTGCTGAATCTCTAGGTTGCTCGCGGCTCCGTCGGTAAGAACACGCCGCGTTGACTCCCCCGGCGTGACCCTCGATTTCGGGGGTTACGCGTGGGGTGGCGTTTCCCGCGCGTTTCCGGCGCCCGCCTCCGCCGGCTGCTCGCAGATCTCCTGCACGAACTCGATCACCGCTCTGCCGTCGTTGACGGGGCCGCCGGCGAGCTGGCCGTCGGCCCCCAGTAGCACCGCACTCGGCGCGCTCGTACCGCCGAGCGCGGTGCGGGCGGTGAACTGCAGGTCGTGCAGCGCGTGCCCTGATCACGGTCGTCGCGGACTGCTATCTCGCAGGTGTCTCCACGCGTCGCATGGACAAGCTCGTCAAACCCCTGGGCATCAACAGTCTCTCGAAGTCGCAGGTCAGCAGGATGGCAGCAGATCTGGACGAGCACGTCGAGCAGTTCCGCCACCGGCCGCTGGACGAGGCCGGGCCCTGCACCTTCGTCTCCGCCGACGCGCTGACCATGAAGGCCCGTGAAGGTGGCCGCGTGATCAACGCTGTCGTCCTCCTAGCCACCGGCGCCAATGGCGACGGGCACCGCGAAGTGCTCGGCATGCGGGTCGCGACCAGCGAGACCGGAGCTGCGTGGAATGGCTTCTTCGTCGACCTTGTCGAACGACTACGAGCTCATGCACCTCCATGTCGCCACCGACCTCGCCGATCGGATGCGCGAGCGCGGCATCCTCGTGCCCGGTGTCGACCGCGCCTGGCAGCTCGGCTGCGCCGACAAGCTCCGCATGGCCCAGCTGCTCGAGGGCATCGGGATGCCCACCCCGCGCACCGTCACCGGCGACGACGAGGCCGGCATCGCCGAGATCCCCGCCGCCTCCGAGAGCCTCGTGGTCAAGCACCGCCTCGGCAGCGGCTCCTCCGGGCTCGCGCTGGTCCCGGCCGACGGGGTCCGCGCCGCGATCGACGCAGCGATCGACTCCGCCCCCGCCCCGGCCGACGGCTCAGCCCCCAGCGGCCAGGATGTCGTGGTCCAGCCCTGTCTGCCCGGGCTCGAGCACGGCGTGGACATCGTGGGTGATCTGCGCGAGCCCGGCGAGCTGCGGGCCGTGCTCGCCCGCCGCAAGGTGCGCATGCGCGCCGGCGAGACCGACAAGGCCGCCTCCGTGGATCCCGCACCCTTCGTCGCCAACGCCGAGAAGATCGCCCGCGCGCAGCTCACCGGACTCATCGACACGGACATGTTCCTCGCCGAGGGCGGCGAGCCCTCCGTCATCGACATCAACCCCCGCTTCGGCGGCGGCTACCCCTTCGTGCACCTCGCCGGGGCCGACGTCCCCCGCTACTACCTCGCCCGTGCGCTCGGCCTCGAGATCGACGAGGACTGGCGGGAGTACGCCCCCGGCGTCATCTCCGCCAAGCACGAGAGCGTGCGCGTGACCTCGACGGAGGCTTGACCCTGTCACCTGCGGTCCTCTTGCGGCTGGATAGGGGCGGAGCCTGCGATCGGGGCCTCCTGGCCGGACTCGACGGCGCCTATACTTGATCAAGACCACCGAGCCCGTGAGCCTCGGAACTCGCAGCCAGAAAGGCACCAGGCATCGATGACCACACCACACCAGCCCATTTCCCGACGGAGACTGGCCCGCACGGCGGCATGGGCGGTGCCGGCCGCAGCCGTGGCAGTCTCCGCCCCCGCTGTCGCCGCCTCGCCCTTCCAATGCCCGTCGCGGACGTTCACGGCCACGAGCCCCCGCTCCGGGTCGGATCCGACCACCGGGACCTGGACGGTCCCCGCCGGGGTGACGCGGATCTGTGTGACCGTGGTCGGCGGCGGGGGTGGAGGCGCCGCCAACGGCAGTACTGGAGGCGCCGGGACCCGTATCACCGGTGACCTGGCGGTGACACCGGGCACGGTCCTGTCCTGGACGGTCGGCGCAGGAGGGGTGCGACCGACGACCACGGGCGTTCGCGTGCCCCCGAACGCAACCGGCGGTGGAGGATATGGCAAGGGCGGCGACGTGATCTTCAGTGCGGTGTCCGCCGGGGAGGCGACCAACAACAACGTGAGTGGATCAGGGGGTGGGTCCTCGGCCATCGTGATCGGCACGGAGGTGCTGGTCGTGGCAGGGGGCGGCGGTGGCGGTGGGGGCTCGGCGCTGACCTCGTCCGGGTACCCGCAGTTCAGCGGTGCCGTGGCGGTCGGCGGTTCGGCCGGAGCGAATGGCGGAGGATCGGCGACGTCGCACCCGAACGTGCCGAGCACCACGGCCACGACCAACGGGGGACGCGGCGGACCCGGCGGATCCGGCGGGCCCGCCGGCACAGGCGGACCCGCCGGGACCACGTCCGTCGGCCCTTCCCAGACGCAGCTCAGCGCCGTGCGCACGGCGGGTGCAGCCGGTACGGCGGGCGTCACGGGGAACGGTGCGAACGGTGTCCAGACGGCTTCAGCCACCACGTCGCACGTCTCCGCCGGAGGCGGAGGTGGTTACGGAGGCGGCGGGAGCGGAAGCTGCACGACCCTGCGAGTGCGGGACAACGCTTCCACAGGGACCGCATCGATCTCCTTCGGCGGCGCCGGTGGAGCAGGGGGCAGCTATCGTAGCTCCCGGTTGAACAACAGCACTGTCTCCTCGGCCGCCAACGGCGCGGCGGCGGCGGGCACCCGTAGCCCGGGCTCCATCACCATCAACTTCTGAACCGCCGGCACGGCGAACCGCCCGTCGGTCGCAGACTGCTGACGCTCCTTCCCTGAAGCGCCGTCTCCTGTCGCTGGAGACGGCGCTTCGTGCTGTCCGGGCGCTGATCGGACTGCCGGTGCGGCTTGCATGACTACGCAGGCCGCAGCGCTGCCCCCTTGCGCCCGGCTCATGGTCGCCGCTCTCCGGCCGTCGGTCAGCCGGCGGCTACTTGCCGGGAATCTGTGGACCGGCTTCACAAGGATCAGAACCTGACGGATGGTACGAAACGGCACGAGGCGGGCAAATCGGACATCGACGGTGACGTCGCAGGTCCGAGAGGTTCGCACCATCGGAAGAGGGGGAGTCGTGTCAATCATCTCTCTGCATGCCGTCCTGTGGCCCGCAGCATCCAGTCCGCGACGGATCAGCGAGGACGGGCAGCCCATCCGCGATGCCGGCCCCGACACCCTCTACGACCGGGACCTCCATCCCGCGCCGGTGCCGTTCATCCTCATCGACGCGCTGATGTGGTTCATCGGACTCTGGGCGGCCTCCGCGCTGAGACTCGAAGCCCTCGCCCTCTCCTTCGACCTGTCCCTCGACGGGGCCGGGACGCCGCTGCTCGGACTGCTGGTGCTCACCGCGATCGCCGTCGCCGTCTACACCCTGCTGGGCCGCGCGGTGCGTCTGCACCAGGGCCGTCACCTCGTGGGCAGCTTCGACGAGATGGCGCCGCTGGCCGGCGTCGTCCTCGCCACCGCCTTCGTGGTCACCGCCACCAACGCGGTGTGGCCGGAGCAGATGCTGCCGATGACCGCGCCGGTCATCGCCGCCCCGATGGTGATCCTCGCCGCCGCGACCGTGCGCTACCTGGTGCGCCTGCTCGCCGCACGCACCCTCCGCGTCCTGCGCGAGGCGCAGGCCGAGCCCTCCCGCGCACTGATCGTCGGCGCCGGCGACATCGGCCGTGCGCTCGCCGACTCGATGCTGCGCGACCCCTCCTCCGCGTGGAAGCCCGTCGGGTTCCTCGATGACGACCTGCGCAAGCGCCACCTCCGCCACGCCGGGGTGAGCGTCGCCGGGACCACCGACCAGCTGCGCCCCGCCATCGAGCGCACGGGTGCGGACGTCCTCGGCATCGCCACCACCCACATCTCCGCCGACACCATGGGCACGCTCACCGCCGTGGCCAAGGAACTCGAGCTCCCGTCGAAGATCGTCCCGCCGCTGAACGAGATGATCGACGGGGTCCACCACACCGACCTTCGCGAGATCCAGCCGGCCGGCCTCCTCGGCCGCCGCCCGGTCGACACCGACCTGAGCACCATCAACGAGCTCCTGCGCGGGAAGACGGTGCTGGTCACCGACGCCGGCGGCCCCATCGGCTCGGTGAATCGGCCCAGGTTTGATGCCGCTGCTGTTTGAGTCCGGAAGGATGGACAGGCAGCCGTGGAAGATCGATTCCCAGCTGCGCGTGAGGTGCGTGCGGCTTGTCAGGGAACACCAGCAGGAGTACCCCACTCTGACCGCCGCAGTCACCGCGGTCGCTCGGCGAGAAGGCGTCTCGCGGGCGTCAGAACGGCGCTGGCTCGCGCAGGCCGAGGTCGACGACGGAACCCGCCCCGGGATCACGAGCGAGGAGTCCGCCGAGCTCAAACGACTGAAGGCCGAGAACCGACGGCTGCGCGAGGACAACGAGATTCTTCGCCGGGCTTCAATTTTCTTCGCGGGGGAGCTCGTCCCGCGCAAGCGGGAGGTGCCCCCACCCCGCAACCGCTGATCCTGGCGTTCATCGACGAGATGAGAGCCGAGGGCTATGCAGTCGAGCCGATCCTTCGCGTCCTGAGCCAGCCCAGCAGGGCCTTGCGATCGCTGCACGGACCTACCGGGCCTGGAAGCGCCCGGCCCGCATCGCTGAGCGCACCGTCGCAGGCGCCCTGGTCGAGGACAAAATCCGCGACCTCGCCTGGACGGCCGATCAGGTCACCGGGCAGATCCAGATGACGCCGGAGGGCCTGTATGGGCGGCGGAAGTGGGGCGCCCTGCTCTGTCGCCAGGAGGGCCTGGCCGGCACTTCTCGCGGGGCGGTGGACCGTGCGATGCGGGCCCTCGGGCTCGAGGGGGTGCGGCGCGTCAAGAAGCTCCGCACGACGATTTCCGACCCGGACGGGAAACGAGCCGGCGACCTGCTGAATCGCGACTTCACCGCATCCGCTCGGGACTGATGCGCAATCAGGTGTCAGCTGGGGTTAGGTGTTGCGGGTCATGACGTTGTAGTCACCGTGCGGGGATGAAGGAACGGGTCCCTGACCGGCACGATGGGTGGTGCTGAAGCCATTCATCTGCTGGAAGAGACCCGTTCCATGGCCCACCGTAATGCCCCGCTGACCGTCCTTGGAAGTCAGCGAGCTGTCACCGAGGTGCTCGAGCGCGGACGCCCGATCGCTCACGTCGCGGCCGAGTTCCACATCGCTCGGGCCACTTTGTCGAAGTGGGTAGCCCGCTACCGTGACCGCGGCAGCGCCGGCCTCGTGGACCACTCCAGTGCCCCCCGCCGAGCGGCCGTCACGGTTGCCTGCGTGGGTGGTGGAGTTGATCGAGCACGGGTGACGGACCAATAAGTGGTCCGCGCACAGGATTACTCGTGAGCTTGCCGACGCCCGGGGTTTCCGGTGCTGCGTGCGCACGGTGACGCGCTGGCTGGACCGCCTGGGCCTGAGTGAATATTCGCCTCGCTGGGGTCCGCTGATCGAGGGTTCGGGTGCCACGTCGCTGCCGTAGCGGTGGCGTCGTTCGGGACCACCAGTGGTGTCGTTGGGGCCGCTCTGTCTACGCTCCTTCCGCCGTGTGTATAGGGCACGCGGCGGAAGGAGCAATCTGGAATGGTACGGAAGATCAGGGCGAAGCTGGTGCTCCAGCTGCGCGCAGAAGGTCTGTCGGGGCGAGCGATTTCGTCCTCGCAGGGCATGTCCCGCAAGTCCGTGAGGGCGGTGTTCGAGGCCGCTGACGCTGCAGGGATCGGGTGGGGCGATATCGCGGACGTCGCCGATGAGCAGGTGTATGCCCGGTTGTTCCCGGGCCGGGGCGAGCACGAGAGCGTGTTCGCACAGCCGGACTGGGAACAGGTCCATCGAGAGATGGCCAGGGTCGGCGTGACGCTGAAGCTGTTGCACGGCGAGTACTTCGACGCGACCACGGCGGCTGGGGATCCGGCGATGGGGTATGACCGGTTTTGCCGCACCTACCAGCACCACGTCATGGTCACCGGTGCCGCTTCGAGAGTCGGTCACAAGGCCGGCCAGAGCGTGGAGGTCGACTGGTCCGGCCCCACGATGGAGCTGGCCGATCCGGTCACCGGCGAGGTCTCGAAGGTGTTCTTGTTCGTTGCCTGCCTGCCTTTTTCTCGTTACGCGTTCTGCTTCCCGGCGCTGGATATGCGCCAGGAGTCCTGGCTGCGAGCGCACGTAGCGATGTTCGAGGCGCTGGGCGGGACGGTCCCGAGGATCGTTCCGGACAACCTCAAGACCGGTGTGGTGAAGCACCCCCGCGAGGGCGAGATCGTCCTGAACGATGCGTATCGCGAGATGGCAGCGCATTACTCGGCGGCGGTGCTCCCGGGGAGGGTGCGGAAACCGAAAGACAAGGCGAGCGTGGAGAACACCGTCGCGCACGTCGCGACCTGGGTCATCGCCGGGCTGCGGGATCAGCGATTCACGTCCCTGCCCGAACTTGCAGCCGCCATCGGGCAGCGGATGGAGGCCTATAACGCGGAGCCGTTCCAGAAGCGGCCCGGATCCCGCGCCAGCGTGTTCGACGCGGAGGAGCGGCCGCTGCTGACGCCGCTGCCGGCGGTGCCCTACGAGATCTCGACATGGCACTACGGACGACGAGTGGGCAGGAACGGGCACGTCACGTTCGCGCGGAACTTCTACTCCGCGCCGTTCGCGCACATCGGCGCGAAGGTCGATCTGCGCATCACGGCCCGGACGCTGGAGATCTATCAGGGCAGCCAGCGACTGACCAGTCACCTGCTGCTCCCGGAGACCGCGAGCAATGAGTACCGCACCAACGACGCGGACCTACCTGCGGGCGAGCGTTTCCAGGCCTGGGACGCGCAGAGGGTGCGGGCGTGGGCAGATCGGGTCGGGCCGGCCACGGTGATCGTGATCCAGCGGATCTTCGAGTCCGTGCCGATCGTGGAACAGGGCCTGGATCCCGCGTTGGCGGTGCTACGGCTCTCTCGCCGCTTCTCCGTAGATCGGGTCGAGGCGGCCTGCGCACTCGCGCTGACGGGACGGGTCCGTTCACCGCGCTATGCGCATCTGCACCCGATCTTGGCCACCGGGCAGGACAAGGTCGCCGCCCTGCGTCCACCCCGCGAGGAACCCGCGGAAGACGGCGGATACGTCCGTGGCGCCGACTACTACGCCGGAGGTGTCCGGTGAGCGTGATCGATAACGACACGAAGCGGAAGCTGCGCGAGATGGGCGCGACCGCGCTGCTGGACGCGATCGATGCCCAGGATGAGGCTCACGTGCTGGGGATGTCGTTCCAGGAACGGCTCCAGCTGATCGTGGACGAGGCGCATTCCATCTTCAATCATGGAAAGGTCGAGGGTCTGATCCGCCGGGCGGGGCTGCGTTATCCCGGAGCGGACCTGCGGCGGCTGGATCTGGTCGAGGAACGGGGACTGAACCGGAACGTGATCGCGCAACTGGCAACCTGCTCCTTCATCCAGCGGCAACAGAACGTGGTCTTCCAGGGCTTCACCGGCTCAGGGAAGTCCTACCTCGGCTGCGCGCTGGCGAAGCAGGCCTGCCAGCACCGGCTCCGAGCCCACTACATCCGAATGCCCGACCTCGAAGAGGCCTGGGCCCTGGCAAAGGACAAGCCGCAGGGCCAGACGAAGTTCCTGCGGAAGTACTCCACGTTCTCGCTGCTGGTGATCGACGAGTGGCTGCTGGACCATCCTGACGAGGGAATGCGTTCGATGCTGCTGGAACTGCTCGAGCGCCGCTATGACACCGGCTCGACCGTGTTCTGCACCCAGTACCCGAAGAAGGACTGGCACGCCCGGCTCGGTGGAGCAGTCCACGCCGATGCGATCATGGACCGCATCGTGCACAACACAATCTGGATCGACACCGGCGACAGGAACATGCGAGAACACACCGCACTGCCCCAGTGACCCGATGCCGGCGGGAGCCAGTGGTCCCCACCGCGGCGGCTACTGGCCCCCGTCGGCACGATCGGCGGTCCCCAAGAGCAAGATTCGGTGGCTCCCACGACTACGAATACTCACCTGAGCCGGATCCGGGACATCAGCCCCGACGGGGAGGACCTCCGCAAGCCCGGGAAGATCATGGCCCGCTACCCGGGTCACATGGTCCACATGGACGTGAAGAAGGTCGGGAAGATCCCCGATGGCGGCGGCTGGTGGGCCCATGGCCGCGGCAGCGAGAAGGCCCTGGCCAGCAGGCGTGCCCACAAGCAGAAGGTCGGCTACACCTACCTCCACTCCATGCAGGACGGGTTCTCCCGCCTGGCCTATACCGAGGCTCTGGAGGACGAGAAAGCCGCCACGACCATCGGGTTCTTCCACCGCGCCCGAGTGTTCTTCGCAGCTCACGGCATCACCAGCATCACTCGGCTGGTCACGGACAACGGCGCGAACTACACCGCGAAGGCGTTCTGGGCCTGCCCGCAAGTCGTTGACAGTTGATCAAGCTGCTTGAGCCTGATCTGCGTGTACTTCGGTCTCGGCCTGGTCGCGCTTGATGGCATTCTCGAACGCGACCGGGCTGGTGTAGTCGAGGCTGGAGTGCAGCCGGCGACGGTTGAAGACGATCTCGATCCAGCGAGCGACCTCGCGACGCGCTTCGGCCCGGGTCGGCCAAGAGCGCCGGTCGTAGAACTCAGTCTTCAGCGTGGCCCAGAACGACTCGGCCATCGCGTTGTCCCAGCACACCCCGGTCCGTCCCATGGACTGGCGGATCCCCAGCTCCTCGCAGGTCTCGAACAGGGTCTTTGACGTGTACTGGGTGCCGCGATCAGCATGAAACACAAGGTCATCTGGGACATCCCTGCGCAGGGTTCGTGCCATCCGCAGCGCGCGGTCGACGAGACCGGCGTCCTGACACTCGTCCATCGCCCAGCCCAGCACGCGCCGGGAGTGCCCGTCACGGACCGCGGCGAGGTAGAGCCAGCCCTCGCCGGTTCGCAGATACGTGATGTCGCTGATCCAGATGGCATCGAGGCGTCCCTGGTCCCATTGCCGCTGGGCGTGATCCGCGAAGCCTCGGGCGGCGGGATCTTGGATCGTCGTCACCGGGGTGAACATGCTCGGGCTGATGCCCTCCAGTCCCTGACGACGCATGGACGCGGCGACCGTCTTCCGGTCGACCACCACGCCCTTGGCGGCGAGCTCACGGGTGATCCGCGGGGCCCCGTAGACATCGTCGGAGGCCCGGAACTGCTCGCGCACGGCCTGATCGATCACCGTCCGCCGCTGAGCCCTCGACCCGGGGCCATGCTGGCGACGGCGCTGCCAGGCGTAGTAGCCCTGCCGAGTCACACCCAGAAGCCGCGCCATGCGGGTGATCTCGAAGTTCGCCTTCTCCGCGTCCATCAGCTCGAACCGTTCCGCCGAGGTGGCTTCGACGCGAAGAAGGCGGCTGCTTTTCCCAGGAACTCATTGTCCGTCTCCAGCTCATGGACCCGCCGCCGCAGACGCTTCAACTCTTCCCGCTCGTCGGCCGCCAACGGCACTTCCGGGCCCGGAGCCGGGCCCCGGCGCTCGCGTTCTTGCTGGACCCAGCGACCCAGCAACTGCGCACCCACGTCGATCTCCTCAGCCACATGCGCGATCGGCCGGTCCGTATCCAGCACCAGAGCTGCTGCCTCTCGGCGGTACTCCGGCGTGTACCTCTTCCGCTTGCTCATGACGACAACCATCCCGCAGGCCAGCACGACCCGCTATCTCAGGCGTCAACATCAGGAGGGTAAGCCCAGTTCAACCGTTCGACCAGCGCGTTCATCGGCCGGCACCAGCGCACCCGGGCCTACACGCCCCGGCACAACGGGAAGATCGAACGCTACCAGCGGCTGATGAGCGACGAGTGCCTCTACACCCGCCGCTACAAATCCGAGAACCAGCGCCGCGAAGCGATCAGAGTCTGGAACCACCACTACAACAACCATCGGCCCCACACCGCCTGCGGCGATCAGCCCCCGGCCTCACGCCTCCACACCGGCGTCGACAACGTCATGACCAACTACATCTAGCCGCCCTATTCGGGCATTAAGAAGGCCCTGCTCATCCGGCTGTCCCGCTGAGCCGGGCTGGTTCGATCACTGCGCCTCTGTGCTGGCCAACGCGCGTCTGGGACCCACGCTGGTGTGCTGGCCCTCAGGTGTCACCCGTGCCCAGCCACCGGCTGAGCTCTGCGACGTGCCCCGCGATCACGTCGGCCGATCGGCGCGCCACCTCGGGGGAGCGGCCGTAGGGATCCAGCACGTCGGCGGCCGAAAGCTGCGCACCCGACCGCGCCCAGGCGCGGATCCCGGCCCGATGCGCTCCTGCGCCCACGCCGGGGGGTGAGTCCGCTGACGCGCCGGAGTCAGCCAGCGCACCCGTGGAGGTGAGCATCACCGTGCGCAGCCCTACCGCGGGCCATTCCTCGATGATCCACGCCCGCTGCCGCTTGCTCATCGTCACGATCAGATCGGCACGCACCGCGGCAGCCTGATCCAGCTGCGCCCCGGCCAGCCCGTCGGGCGAGAGGCCGAACCGTGCGAACTCCGGCAGCATCTCGGCGGCCACCGGCGCTCCTACCAGCGCCATCGTCCCCCTGGAGCGCACCTCGACTCCCACCACGTCGCTCCCTGCAAGTCGGCGTCTCAGCAGTGCTTCGGCGAACGGTGACCGGCACACGTTGCCGGTGCACACCATGAGGATCGAGAAGGGCAAGGAGGCCATGCTCGAGTATGACGGCGATCGGTCCGTGCGGCGCAACCGGCGGCTCGGCCCGCTTCACCTCGCGCGCCCCCGCACACGCTTAGTCGGCGCCCGGGGCATATCCTGCACAGGTGAGTTCCGCCGCCCATCCCGCCGCTCAGCCCCCGGTGCGGCGCAAGCCCCTGCTCGCCGTCCTCCTCGCCCCGCTGTTCATGGCGCTCGTGGCCGTGAGCGTCATCAACGTGGCGCTGACCGCCATCGGCGAGAGCCTGGACGCGACCTCCGGCGGCCTGCAGTGGGTGATCTCCGGGTACGCCCTCGCCTTCGGCATGCTGCTAGTGCCGGCCGGGCGCGCGGGCGATGCCACCGGCAGGCGCCGCATGCTCGTGATCGGCATCGGGATCTTCACCCTGGGCTCCCTGCTCTCCGGCTTCGCGCCCAGTGTGGAGATCCTCAACGTCTCCCGCATTCTGCAGGGCATCGGCTCCGGCCTGCTGAATCCGCAGACGGTGGGCCTGATCCAGCAGCACTTCCGCGGCCAGGACCGCGCCCGCGCCTTCGCGCTGCTGGCCACCACCGTGGCCGTCGCCACCGCCGTGGGACCTGTGATCGGCGGCCTGCTGATCCAGATCCTCGGCCCCGACCAGGGCTGGCGCTGGATGTTCTTCATGAACGTGCCCATCGGCATCCTCGCCATCGCCGGGGCCTTCCGCTACCTGCCCGACGACCGTGCCGCCCGCACCGGCAAGCGCGCCGACCTCGACCCCGTCGGCACGATCCTGCTGTCCATCGCGATCCTGCTGATCATGCTGCCGTTCCTGGAACGCGGCGTGAGCACCCTGGTGTGGCTCGCATTCCCCCTGGGCCTGGTGCTGGTGGGTGCCTGGTGGGCCTGGGAGCAGCGCTACAAGCACAAGGGCCGACCCCCGATGGTGGACCCCGCCATCTTCTCCAACAAGGCCTTCCGCAACGGCATCCTCATCGTCTCGGTGTACTTCGTGGGCTCCACCAGCATCTGGATCATCGTGCCGCTGTACCTGCAGATGCACCTCGACCACACCGCCTTCGAGGCATCCCTGCTGGGCCTGCCCTCCGCTCTCGCCGCCGCCGTCTCCTCCCAGATCGCCGGCCGCTACGTGCTCACCCTGGGCCGCCGCATGGTGATCATCGGCTTCGCCGTCGCCTTCGTGGGCCTGCTGGGCACCGCCCTGCTGGCCGGACCCGTCGAATCCGGTGCCGTCAGCTTCTGGATGCTCGCTCTGCCGCTGACCCTGATGGGCCTCAGCAACGGCATGACCATCTCCCCGAACCAGACCCTCACCCTGAACTCCGTGGACCCCCGCTACGGCGGCGTCGCCGGCGGCATCCTGCAGCTGGGCCAGCGCGTTGGCGCGGCACTGGGCACCGCGATGATCCCCGGCATCATCTTCTCCCTCACCGAGTCCGGCACCGAATGGCTCGAGGCCTTCACCATCGCCCTGGTGTTCATCATGGTGCTCACCCTGGCCGCGATGGGTGTGAGCGTCCTTGACCGAGCGCGGGAGAAGTCCCAGCCCGGAGCGACATGAGGAGGCGTCGGCCGCAGCACCAGGCGCGCGTCATCCCCACCGGCTGGGACGACGAGAACGCCCCCGCGACCGACGACACCGCCCTCGACACCGCCCTCGACCCTCCTCGCCCTACCGCCCGTCGCCCTGCACCCGACGCGACCCATCCCGACCCTCGCGCGCCCCAACCCGACCTCCGCGCGACCCATCCCGACCCCCGCGCGAGCCATCCCGACCCCCGCGCGACCCATCCCGACCCCCGCGCGACCCATCCCGACCCCCGCGCGACCCATCCCTCACCAGTGGAGCGAAATGGTCGCTTCAACGGCCAGAAGAAACCTTTTCGCTCCACTCATGTCGGTCCAGGGAGCGCTTCCGGCTCCGGCGGTACCCCGGGACAATCGGAGCGCCCCGGCAGCCCCGCCGGCCCCGAGGGGCGGTGGCCGCGCAGCAGAAGCCCGCGCCGGCGCACCCTCGCGATCGTGGGCACCCTGGCGCTGATCATCGGTGCCGTGCTGGTGCTGCCGTCGTTCGTGTTCGTCGACTCCCCGGAGAGGGCCGCCCGCGAGTACCTCGATGCGCTGGTGGAGGGCGACGTCGAGGTGCTCACCGCCCACTCGGAGAGCCTCCGGGGTGCCACCGGCGCCACGCTCGCCGGCCCGATCTACCAGGCCGCCCAGGATCGCGTGACCAGCTACCGGATCAACGCGGTGGAAGCATCGGACACCGCGGCCACAGTGCAGGTCACCCTGGACGCCGGCCCCGAGCAGAAGCAGACCGAGCTCGCCCTCACCGCGCACTCCGCCGGCCCCTTCGCGCCCGTGGACTGGCGTGTGGATCCCGTTCCCCTGACCAGCGCACTGGTGACGTATCCGCTGGGCACCCTCGAGATCCTGGTCAACGGGTTCGCGCTCCCCATCGCGGATCTGACCCCGCAGATCGATGACATGGGGCAGCCGACGGTGTCGATCGCCCTGCTCCCTGGCACGTACGAGATCGCGATGCCGGACGCCGGCGAGTACCTGGACCCGATCGCGGCCACCGTCACCGCACCGGCGCAGCTGACCATCCGGGGACCCCGGCTCGGGGAGACCGGCTATGGCCTGAGCGAGCTGGGGCACCAGTACGTGATCGACGAGATCGTCCGCCAGCTGGAGGAGTGCCTGTCCACCCATGCGGACCCGTTGGGCGGATGCGAGGTCCAGTACCCCGTCGAGGAGTTGCCGCTCGACGAGGGCACGGCAGTGCTGGAGAACGACGGGGACACCGACGCGCTGGAATCGGACGAGGTCCCCGAGATCCCACGAGGCCTCGCGGATGATCTGCTGCCACCCGGCGCCGAGGTAGAGGCGCGAGTGGCGACCGTGCCGCAGCTCGTGGTGTTCCCCGCCCCGTACGGGACGTACGAGGCGTACGGCTTCGACGGGGAGCTCGAGGTCATCACGGAGCCTGGCCTGTCGGGGGAGGCGCCGGAGGTCACGAAAGTCCCCTTCGGCGTGATCGCGTCGGTGGTGCCGCACACCCCGGGGGAGCCGCCGCAAGTGATGCTGGCGGATCCGAGCACGGGCCTGGTGTACGACGTGTGCATCGAGGCAGAGACCGGCCGCGCCTCCGCCGCCGTGCGGGAGCCTGGCACCGATGAGGCGTGCTGAGCGATGGCGAGTGCTGAGAAACGGCGACTGCTGCACCACGAGGGGTCTCGCCCGCGGTGCGGTGAATGACAATGATGTCATTCCGAATTACTCCCGTGAGGCGTAAAGAATCCGCAAAACAATGCGCTGAACAGCCGTCTCGGTCTTCCGGAAACTCTTGCTTCAGGGCACGGTGAGCACGGCCCACCCGTCGGCGACGCAGCTGCGCGGGAAGGCCACCGTCGTTCTGTGTGCCCCGCTTGTCCCTGCCCTCCCCCCAGGAGCATCCCCATGACCGAGCCCCGTCGTACCCCCACCCACCGCGCCGACGGCAGCGCCCAGTACTTCAAGGGCGCGCGCGTGGCCCCCAAGGTCGCGGCCGCCACCGGCTGTGCCGTGATCGCTGCGGGTCTGAGCCTCGGTGGTGCGGGCCTGGCCACCGCGGACGACTCCGTGTGGGACAAGGTCGCCCAGTGCGAGTCCGGCGGGAACTGGTCGATCAACACCGGCAACGGCTACTACGGTGGCCTGCAGTTCTCCCGTTCCACCTGGAAGGCCTTCGGCGGCGCCGAGTACGCCTCCACCGCCAACGGGGCCACCAAGGGTGAGCAGATCGCGGTCGCCAAGCGCACCCTGCATCAGCAGGGCCCCGGCGCCTGGCCCACCTGCAGCAAGAAGGCCGGCCTGACCCGCACCAACGGTGGTGCGGACCCTCACGCCCAGCCCGGTGGTGGCGCGGGGGCCTCCCGCTCCGAGGGGCGTACCCCGGCACCGAAGCCCGCCCCGGCCCCGTCCGCGGGCGCGCTGGTGGTGGATGGGAAGTTCGGCCCGGCCAGCACTCGCGCCCTGGAGCGCTGGATCGGAGTGAACGCCGACGGCTACCTCTCCAGCGGCGACGTGAAGACCCTGCAGTCGCGCATCGGCGCCAAGGCCGACGGCAAGATCGGACCGGAGACCACTCGCCAGTTGCGTGCCGCTATCGGCCTGGGCAGCAATGGTGCCCGCGACTTCCGGTACGACCGCGGCACCGTGCGCGCCCTGCAGCAGTTCCTGAACAGTGGTGCCCCCGCCGCGAAGGCGGCCGCCCCGGCGCCGGCACCGAAGCCCGCCCCGGCTCCGTCGCGCGGTGGTTCGTCCTCTGCCGGAGCCCTGGTGGTGGACGGCAAGTTCGGTCCCAAGACCACGCGTGCGGTGGAGGAGTGGATCGGGGTCCAGCAGGACGGCCGCCTCTCCACCAGTGACGTGAAGGTGCTGCAGTCGAAGATCGGCGCCGAGGCCGACGGCAAGATCGGTGCGGAGACCACCCGCAAGCTGCGCGCCGCCATCGGCCACAGCAACAACGGTGTGTGGGACTTCCGCACCAACTACGCCACCGTGAAGGCGCTGCAGGAGTACCTCAACGCCAACTGACGCCCGCCTGCACGGATCGGTGAGTGGACGCTGGTGGCTGTTTCCTCGCTCTTCTGCAGCCACTGAGGTCCACTCACCAGAGCGTCAGCCCCGGGCCTAGACCAGTTTCTTTGCCCGTTCACCGGAGCGTCAGCCCCGGCCCAGCTCCAGCAGGTGGTCCACCACCGGCAGCAGCTCCTCCACGGCCACCTGTGCCACCTCGGTGGACAGCGATCCGCCGGTGAGCGCCGCATCGAAGTAGAGGCCGTCACCGATCAGCAAGATCGCGTGGGCGATCGCGGGGGAGTCCACCTCCTCGCGGATCAGCGCCAGCCACGCATCACGGGCACGCGCCATCGTTGCCCGGGCCTCGGGATGGGACTCCTGGGCGAGCTGCGAGACCGCCACCAGGGCCCGGTCCAGCGCGGAATCGGTCCACACCGAGGTGCGCACGTAGTAGCGGGAGGGCCCGTCGTCGGCCGAGCGCATCGCCTCGAGGTCCTCGGCCATCAGGGCCTCGAGCCGCTCGATCAGGCCCTCGGCCAGGGCTTCCTTGGACTTGAAGTGGTACAGCAGCCCGCCCTTGGACACCCCCGCGCGGGCTGCGACCGCCTCCAGCGTGGTGGCGCGCTGGCCCTCCTCCAGGAGCATCGCCTGGTAGGCATCGAGCACGGCATCGCGAGCGGTCATGGGATCCACCGTACTGGCATGGCCGCGAGCCGTCGGAGCATCTGCCACGCCCATCACAGGCGGTCCGGCGGGGATTGACTGTACCGTCTGGACGGTTTAGCTTCGGTGGGGTCGGTCCCTCACCACGAGCTACCGCCCCCTGCCTGTCGATCAGCTGGTCCGGCGCCCCACGCCGTCGACCGCCCCGCCCCGCCCCTGCACGTCCCACCCCGGAGGTCCCTGTGCTGCCCGCCCCCGCCCGCACCGCCACCACGCGCCACGACAGGCCGGGCGCGCGCTGGTGGGCGCTCGCGGTGCTGATGCTGCCGGTGCTGCTGGTGGCCGTGGACAACACCGTGCTCGCCTTCGCCCTGCCCGCCATCTCCGAGGCCCTCGCCCCCACCGGCCAGCAGCTGCTGTGGATCGTGGACGTGTACCCGCTGGTCCTCGCAGGGCTCCTGGTCCCGATGGGCAGCTTCGGTGACCGCATCGGCCGCCGGCGCATGCTGCTGATCGGTGGCACCGGCTTCACCGTGATCTCCGCGCTCGCCGCGTTCTCACCGGACGCCACCACCCTCATCGCCGCCCGCGCCCTGATGGGCTTCTTCGGCGCGATGCTGATGCCCGCCACCCTCTCCCTGATCCGCAACATCTTCACCGACGCCACCGAGCGCCGCACCGCTATCGCCATCTGGGCGGCCGGGTTCTCCGGCGGCGCGGCCCTGGGCCCCATCGTGGGCGGATTCCTGCTGGAGCACTTCGCCTGGGGCTCCGTGTTCCTGCTGGCCGTACCGGTGATGCTGCCGCTGCTGATCCTGGGCCCGATCCTGATCCCCGAGTCCAAGGACCCCGCCCCCGGCCCCGTGGACCCGGTCAGTGTGCTGTTGGCCCTTTCCACCATGACCCCGCTGGTGTATGCGATCAAGACCTTCGCCACTTCCGGCGCCACCCCCATGGCGATCACCGCCGCGACCGTGTCTGTCCTGTCAGGCATCGCCTTCGTTCGCCGACAGCTGCGCCGCCCCGAGCCGATGCTGGACGTCACCCTGTTCACCCGGCCCGTGTTCACCGGCGCCGTCTCCGCGAACCTGCTCAGCGTGTTCTCCCTGGTGGGCTTCCTGTACTTCATCTCCCAGCACCTGCAGCTGGTCTCGGGGCGCAGCCCCATGGAGGCCGGCCTGGTGCTGCTGCCCGGACTGCTGGTCACGATCATCGCCGGCCTCGCGGTGGTGCGCCTGGTGCGGCACGTCTCCCCGGCCACCATCGTCACCGGGGGCCTGCTGCTGAACGCGGTGGCCTTCACCATCGCCGCCGTCACCGGCTCCTGGGGCTCGGACCTGATGCTGCTGATCGCCTTCGCCCTGCTGGGCGCCGGCGTGGGCGGAGCCGAGACCATCAGCAACGACCTGATCCTCTCCGCGGTACCCGCCGAGAAGGCCGGCGCCGCCTCGGCCATCTCCGAGACCGCCTACGAGACCGGTGCCGTGCTGGGCACCGCCGTGCTGGGCAGTCTGCTGAACGCCGCCTACCGCAGCCGCGTACAGCTGCCCACCGGCCTCTCGCCTGCGCAGGAGGCCGCCGCCTCGGAGACCCTGGGCGGCGCGACGGCCGTGGCCGCGGGCCTGCCCGAGCAGATCGCCGGGCCGATGCTGGACAGCGCCCGCCACGCCTTCGACTCCGGCGTGGTGATCACCAGCGGCATTGGCGCAGCACTCATGGTGCTCGCCGCGATCATCGCCCGCCGTACCCTGCGCGGGGCGGCCTGAGCCGGTCGCCGGGGACCCCCCGGGGCGGGGATGAGGGCGCCTAGAAGCCGAGTAGTGACGTCCGTGGTGGGTCTGTCGCTGTTCGACGGACAAGCAGCACCGGTGAGTGGACGCTGGTGGCTGCTTCTGGGGCGTTTATCAGCCACTGCGGTCCACTCAACGGCAGATCGGCGGGGCGGGAGGCGGCGGGGTGGGAGACCGCGAGGCGGGGGACGGCGAGGTGGGCGTCGGCGGGGTGCGGGACGGAGGGGCGCGCTTCGGGGCGGTGGGAGCGAGGCACACAGCGTCGACCCGCTACGGGCCCGAAGCAGCTGAGTTCCTCTGAGTTCCTCCCCATCGCCACATCGTCCACAGAACGCAGTGAAGGCGAGGCGCGGAGAGAAAGCGCCTCGACACTCGACCTATGACAGCTGCGCATCAGCTCAACCCGCTGAGCCTCCCCGGTCCCGTGTTCACCTTCAGCGAGGCTCTCGAGGTGGGGATGACCCGTGGCAAGCTGCGAGGACCAGGATTCACCAAGCTCCGCCATGGCCTCTTCGCGACAGCTGACGCCGAGTACACCGATGTGGATATCGTCCGTGCGCTGTGCCGGCAGGACCCGCACGCTGTGGTGGTCGGGCCGACGGCTGCCCGGATGCTCGCGATCCCAGTACCCCGATCCTTGCAGGTGAGGCCGCTGCACCTGGCGACATCTCCGCAGCGTCGGCCCCGGCCTGATGCTCTGCTGCGATGGTCCCGACGCAGCTTCGCCCCCGCGGACATCATGCAGATCGACGGGGTGAGACTCACGACGAGGGTGCGCACGTGGGCAGACCTCGGGGAGCACCTCTCGGTATGGGGCCTCGTAGTTGCCGCCGATCACTTGGTGCGCATTCCACGACCGCGTATCGAGAGGCGCACAAAGGCGTACGCCACGGTCGAGATGCTCGCAAAGGCGGCAGACTCCTCGCTTCGCGCGGCCACGCGACTGCGCGAGGCTCTGCCTCTGGTCAGAGTCGGATCGGACTCCCCGATGGAGACGAGGTTGCGTCTGCACTGTCATGCTGCTGGGCTCCCGGAACCCGAGCTGAACCCGTCGCTCCTGGTGCCCGGCACTCACGTGCGGCATGAGCCCGACCTGCTGTGGAGGGATCACGGCGTGAGTGTCCAGTACGACAGCGCCGTCCACCGCACACCGGAGCAGCAGGTGAAGGACATCCGCCGCGCTGAGCGTGCGCGGCAGCTGGGCCTTCACGAAGTGATCATCACCCAGGCAGACATGCACGACGATGGACAGAGCGCGGTGGACCGCATCGGCGAAGCACTCCACGAGAGCACCCGGAAGCAGACGGGGTAGATCCAGTACGGGCCAGGCGCTCAGTCGAGATCCTCGACGCTGCTGGGCGCCGGTGCTCGACGGGCCAGCAGCACCGGTGAGTGGACCCTGGTGGCTGCGGAACGGGTCCAGAATAGCCACTGGCGTCCACTCACCAGGGTGTGTGAGTGGCATCTGGGGAGAGGCTGAGGGTGTGAGGAGCTAAGGGGCTAAGGGGCTAAGGCGCTGAGGCGCTGGGGCCCGAGTAGTGGCGCCCGCGTGAACCCGCGTGAATCCCCGAGGCGCCGCTGACGCGGGGGTTCACAGGCGCTCATCTTTCTTCCACCCGCCGCAGGTGCCGCCCTAGTTTCGCGGGCATGCCACCGATCAGCCTCGTCTCACCGCCCGCTACCGCCCCGCCGACCGGGCGCGCCGCCACCGCTCCGTCTGCGACCGGTACTCGCCCGGTCCGGCCCTCCCGTGATCCCGTCGGGCAGCGCTCGCCGTCGGCCGCCACACTCCCGGACCCCACGGAGCACCTGCCCGCCCCGTCCCCGCGCCGCCGCCCGGCGCTCAGCTACGAACTGTTCCCCGCCCGCACGGGCTCCTCCTTCGAGCGTCTCCAGCAGACCGTCGCGCAGTTGGAGCACACCGCCCCCGACTACGTCTCGGTCACCTCCCGCACCGGCTACCAGAACTTCGCCCGGGTGCTCGAGCTCACCGACCACGTGCTCGAGCACACCCGCCTGCGCCCCCTGGTGCACCTGACCAGCGTCGGGGCCCGCCGGGAGCACCTGGTCGCCGCCATCGAGGCCCTGCTGGACCGCGGCGTGCGCGGCATCCTCGCCCTACGCGGCGACGTGCCGGAGGGCCACGTGCCCGAGGACGACGAGTTCCCCTTCGCCCGCTACCTGGTGGAGCTGATCCGCGAGGTGGAGCGCGACCGCAGCGCCCTGCTGGCCGGCGGACGCCTCGCGATCGGCGTGGCCGCCTACCCGGTGCGCCACCCCGAATCACCCACCCGGCAGCACGACGTGGAGGTGCTGGTTTCCAAGGCCCGCTCCGGTGCCGACTTCGCGATCACCCAGGTGTTCTTCGACCCGGCCGACTACTGCGATCTCGTGACCCGGGCCCGCCGCGCGGGTGTGGAGATCCCGCTGGTGCCCGGGTTCATCCCCGCCACCGACCCCAAGCGCCTGCACCGCCTGGCCGAGCTGTCCGGTGTGCACGCACCCCGCGAGCTGCTGCACGCCCTGGAGTGTGCGGCCGACGACGCCGAACGCCGACGCATCGGCACCCGCTTCACCGTGGACCTGATCCGCGGGGTGCTCGACGCCGGAGCGCCCGGCCTGCACCTGTACACCTTCAACCGCCACGCCGAGGCCCTCGACGTGCTCGACGCCCTGGACCTGGACCGCTGGTCCACCGCCGGCACCCCCGATCCTGGCACCCCCGATCCCGCCGCCACCCCGCACCAAGGAGACCCCCGATGACCACCGCTCAGCCGAACGCACCCCAGCCCCCGACCACCGCCCTCGCTGCCCCGGGGCCGGACGACCACCGCACCCCGCTGCCTGCCGCCACCATCGTGGGCTACCCCCGCATCGGCCCCGAGCGCGAGCTGAAGAAGGCCGAGGAGGCCTACTGGGCAGGCCGCATCGACCGCGCCGAACTGGACCGCCGCACCACCGCCCTGCGCGCCGCGACCCGCGACCGCCTGGTGGGGCTGGGCCTGGACCAGCCCGCCGCGATCCCGGAGACCTTCTCCCTGTACGACCAGGTGCTCGACGCCGCCGTGACCGTGGGCGCGATCCCTTCCCGCTTCGCCGACGTGCTGGCCGAGACCGGCATCGTCGATGCCGACGGCTACTTCACCTTGGCCCGCGGTGACGCCGAGCGTCCGCCGCTGGAGATGACGAAGTGGTTCGACACCAACTACCACTACCTGGTGCCCGAGATCGGCCCAGGCACCGACCTCCATCTCGCCTCCACCCAGGTGATCGACCTGTTCACCGAGGCGCGCGAGGCCGGGGTGACCACCCGGCCGGTGCTCGTCGGCCCACTCACCCTGTTACTGCTGGCCAAGGCCGAGGACGACGCCCCCGAGGGCTTCACCCCCCTGGACCGCCTGGACGACGTGGTCACGGTGTACGCCGAGGTACTGCAGCGCCTCGCCGCAGCTGGCGCCCCGTGGGTGCAGCTGGACGAGCCGATCCTCGCCACCGACCTTGGCCTGACGGCCGACGAGCTGGCAGAGGCACTGCGCCGCTCCATCGGCCGCCTCGCCTCTGGCCCGGCCACCCAAAGCGGCCCCGCCGAGCCCGCCGCATCAGCCCTCGGCACCCCCGGTGCCCGCCCGCAGATCCTGGTGACCACCCCCTACGGCGGCATCGGCGACGCCCTGCCCGCGCTGCTGGCCACCGGTGTGGACGCTGTGCACCTGGATCTCACCCGCGGCGACCTGCCCACCACCGAGCAGCTCGCCGGCATTGGCCGCACCGCCCTGGTGGCGGGCCTGGTGGAGGGCCGCACCGTGTGGCGCACCGAGCTGCCCACCGCCGCCGCGCGACTCGATGCGCTGCGCGATCGGGTCCGCTCGGCCGGAGGTGACCCTGCGGCGGTCACCGCCGCCACCAGCGTGTCCCTGCAGCACGTGCCCCACAGCCTGGACCGCGAGACGGACCTGGACCCCGCCCTGCGCGCCACCCTCGCCTTCGCCGACGAGAAGGTGGCCGAGGTGGTGAGCCTCGCGGGCGGCGACGTGGCCCCCGGCGACGTGGATGGACCCCGGTCCGTGGTGCGCGACTTCCCCGGGGTGCGCGATCGGGCCGTGCGTGACCGCGTCGCGGCACTCGGCGCCGACGCCGGCCGGCGCGCCCCGTTCGCCGAGCGTCAGGCCGCGCAGGATGAGGCGCTGCACCTGCCGCTGCTGCCCACCACCACCATCGGCTCCTTCCCGCAGACCGCCGAGGTGCGCCGTGCCCGCGCCGATCACCGCGCCGGGCGCCTGGACGAGGCCGGGTACCGCGAGGCGATGCGCGCCGAGATCGACCGCGTGATCGCCCTGCAGGAGGAACTGGGCCTGGACGTACTGGTGCACGGCGAGGCCGAGCGCAACGACATGGTGCAGTACTTCGCCGAGCACCTCGACGGGTTCGTGGTCACCGAGCACGGCTGGGTGCAGTCCTACGGCTCCCGCTGCACCCGACCCTCGATCCTGTTCGGTGACGTGTCCCGCCCCGAGGCGATCACGGTGGCCTGGTCCCAGTACGCCCAGTCCCTCACCGACAAGCCCGTCAAGGGCATGCTCACCGGGCCCGTCACCATCCTGGCCTGGTCCTTCGTGCGCGATGACCAGCCGCTGGCCGACACCGCCACCCAGGTGGCCCTGGCCCTGCGCGACGAGATCGCCGACCTCGAGGCGGCGGGCATCGGCATCGTCCAGGTGGATGAACCGGCCCTGCGCGAGCTGCTGCCCCTGCGCCGCGCCGCGCAGGACGCCTACCTGCGCTGGTCGGTGGAATCGTTCCGCGTGGCCACCGCCGGTGCCACCGCCGCCACCCAGATCCACACCCATCTGTGCTACAGCGAGTTCAACGAGGTGATCGACGCGATCGACGGCCTGGACGCGGACGTGACCAGCATCGAGTCGGCCCGCTCCCGCGGTGAGGTGGTGGACGCGATCGACCCTGCGCGCTTCGAGCGGGGTATCGGCCCAGGCGTGTGGGACATCCACTCCCCGCGCGTTCCCGGCACCGAGGAGATCGTGGAGCTGCTGCGTCGCGCCGAGCAGCGCATCGGCGCGCGGCGCCTGTGGGCCAACCCCGACTGCGGCCTGAAGACCCGCGGCTACCAGGAGACCGAGGCCAGCCTGCGCCACCTGGTCGATGCCACCCGTCAGGTGCGCGAGGAGGTCGCCGCCCTGGTGTGACCGGGTAGCGGGGCACCCGGGTAAGGCCGGGTATCGGGCTGGCCCGGCGCTGCAGGGGTCGCCCCCGCCTGCCCGGCCCCGAAGCTGCGTGCGGATTCCTGGCATGTACCCGGCTGCATACCAGGAATCCGCACCGAGGTGTCGTGCTTCGGCCTGGTCGCGGATAGGCTCGTGACCAGGGAGTGCACGGGACGCGCCCCGCAGGTCGAGGCACGCGAGAGGTGCGCACACACATGTCTGACACGAACAGGCCGCACGACGGCAGCGGATATCCCGGCAACGGGTACCCCGGGTACGGCTCTGAGCAGGGGCATGACGGCGGGCCCGCCCCCTACGGCTCGCCCGCGCCCGCACCTGCGCCGTCGGCACCCTCGGCCGGACCTGCCCCCTACGGCTCGCCCGCGCCCGCACCTGCGCCGGCGCCGTCGGCCCCTTCGGCCGGGCCTGCCCCGTGGGCCTCGTCCGCAGGCCCCGGTCCTACCAGCCCCGGCCCGAGCACCCCCGGGGAGTCAGGCGCATCGGCCACACGGGAAGTCGGCACCGGGGCGGCACAGCTCGCACCCACCCTGCGCCGGCTCGGGATCGGCAACCCGCTGCCCACCTTCGCCGCCGGCGCCCTCGCGTACCTCGCGGCCCTCGGCGCCGCCATCGTGGTGATCATCTCGTTGGTGCTCGCGGTCGTCACCGCTGGACTCCCGGACGTGGGCGGCGGGGTGACGGATCCCCTTGGTGGACCTTCGACGCCCAGTGGAACGGGTGGCCCTGGCTTCCGAGGGATCCTGGGTGTGCTGGGCATCCCCTTCCAGCTGGTGGCGCTGGCCAGCTTCGGCTCGTACGACATCGACCTCGCCCTGGGCTTCCTCGGCAACATCTCGGCGAGCTGGCGCGGCATGCCCCTGCTGATCACCGTGGTGATGGCCGGCACCGCCTTCCTCGCCTCGCTCCTGGTGCAGCGCCGCTGGGGCAGCGGGAAATGGGGCAGCAATGGCCCGCTCGGCGCGTTCCTGTGGTCCGGGATCTCCGGCCTCGCGGTCGCGGTCTTCGCGGTGATCGTCACCCGCATCACCGCCTTCGGGGGTGGCGACGACGAACTGGGGGTGTCGGTGTCCATGCACACCGCCGGGTTCGACATGTTCCTGGGCACCTGGGCCCTGATCGGGATCCCCATCTTCCTGGGGCACCTGGCCGGGATGGAGAAGCCGCACTGGTGGCATCGGGTGGCCGACCTCGCCGCCGCACCGCGCCTCGCGCTCACCCACGCCCTCACCTTCGCGGTCCCCGTGGCCGTGGTGGCAGCGGTCGTTGTCGCGATCCAGCTGCTCGCCGACGGGGACGGCCGCCTCATCCTGCCCATGTTCCTGCTGCTGCCCGCCTGGGGCCTGAACGCTCTCGCGGTGCTGCCCGGGCTGGGCATGCTCGTGGTGCCGCTGAACGTCACCATGCGCGGTGACCTCCCCGACGTGGGCGTCGAGCGCATGAACGAGATGCAGTGGCTGTTCAACTACCCCTGGTACGCGTGGATCCCGACGGCGCTGTTCGCGCTGGCGGTGCTGGTGCTGATCCCGCTGCTGTGGAACCGCGGCCGCCACATCGAGAAGGGCGACGTGCTGGCCCAGATCGTCTCCTGGCTGGCACTGCCGTGCACCTACTTCGTGGGCTCGCTGGTGCTGATGGCCCTGGTGTGGACCCGGGTCAACGTAGAGATGGGCGGATGGGGCAGCACCACCATGGCCGTGGGCTACGGCCTGGCAGCCTGGATGCCGCTGGTGGCGTTCATCATCGGGGCGATCGTGGAGGTGCTGGCCCGCTTCGGCGCCCCGTTCGTGGACCGCTTCGTCCCCGGGGTGCTGGTGAACTGGTTCCGCCGCTAGGAGCGCAAGCGCCGCGAGGCGGGAGCGGACCCTGCTCTCGGAAGCGGCGCGACGGCTCCCGGCGGGGCCTCGTCGACTGCCGGTGGCGCGACGGCCCCCAGCGACGGCGCGCAGGCGACCGCCTGACCGCACCGTGCCGATCCGGAAGAATAACAATCCATAACAGGGCGTAGCGCGGCCGATGGGTAGGCTGGCGGAATGGACCGCAACCCATTCACGCCCGGCTTCGGCCTGACCCCTCCTGTGCTGGCCATGCAGGGCACCCCGGTGGAGGACTTCGCCGAGGCGCTGGAGGGCACCCGCCCCGCCGGGCACCGCTCCGTGCTGATCTCCGGCGCCCGCGGGGTGGGGAAGACGGTGCTGCTGTCCCAGTTCCACGACGTGGCCGAGGAGGTGGGCTGGGAGGTCATCGCCCTGCACACCTCCTCCGATTCACTGGCCGATGAGCTGCGCGGACGGGCCGTGCACGCCCTGCGCGACCTCGATCCCGAGGCGCGCGACTCCCGGGTCACCTCCGGCTCCATCTCCGCGCTGGGCGCCGGCGCGAGCCTGGGCCGCGAGATCAGCGACCGCTACGAGGGGGAGGACGTGCCGCTGGCGGTGCTGCTGGACCGCCTGGCGGCCCTGGCGTCCCTGCGCGGCGGAGGACTGCTGGTGCTGCTGGACGAGGTCCAGTCGGCCGATCCCGATCAGGTGCACGTGATCACCCAGCACATGCAGGACCTCGCCCAGCGCGGCCATGCCGCCGGTTTCGTGGCAGCCGGGGTACGCGCCGGGGTGGACGAGCTGCTGGCGAACCCCAAGACCACCTTCCTGCGCCGCGCCCACCAGGTGGAGATCGGCAGCGTGGACGTGGGCACCGCCGCGCAGGTCATCATGACCACCGTCGCCGACACCGACAAGCACATCACCCCCGAGGCTGCCGTCCGGGCCGGCGAGATCTCCCAGGGGTACCCGTACCTGATCCAGGTGGTGGGGGCTGAGGCCTGGCAGCGCAGCGGCACGAGCGGGACCATCGAGATCGAGGACGTGGAGGGGGCGCGCGAGTTCGCGATCGACGCGATGGTGCACAACGTGCACGGCCCGGCCCTGCGTGACATCAACGGCCGCAAGGACGAGTACCTGCTGGCGATGCTCGAGGACGACGGCCCCTCTGCCGTGATGGACGTGGCCCGACGCATGGGCATCGACCAGAACAACCAGAACGTGTACCGCTCCCGCTTGATCGCCGACGAGATGATCCGCCCCGCCGGCCGAGGTCATGTGGAGCTGGCGATGCCGTACCTGCGCGAGGCCCTGATCCGCCGGCGCGACGGTGGCCGTTCGGCCCTCGCGCACGGCCCTGCCCGGGTGGCCCGCCCCGTCAGGGCCAGCCGCCCCGTGCAGGGCGACCGCCCAGCATCGGGCAGCCGTCCCGGCAGGCGGAGCGAGCGGGGCTCAGGCCGCTGAGTCCGGCTCGGGCGGCTGAGTCCGGCTCAGGCGGCTGAGTCCGGGTTCCGACGGATGAACACGCTGATCACGATGGTGATCACGCCCAGTCCCGCGGAGGCCAGGAACGCCAGCGAGGTTCCCTGGGCAATGCCCTCGAGCTCCGTGCCGCCGTCGGCCGCGACACCCGCAGCGACCCGGCTCATCAGCGCGACCATCACCGCGGCGCCGGTGGCACCGGCCACCTGCTGAACGGTGCCCACGATCGCCGAGCCGTGCCCGTACAGCGGCTTGGGCAGGGAGCCGAGCGCCGTGGTGAACAGCGGCGTGAACACCAGCGCCAGACCCACCGACATCGTCAGGTGACCGGCCACGATCAGCGCGGGCGTGGAGTCCAGACCCACGCGGGAGAGCACGAACACGCCGGCCACCACCAGCACCAGGCCCGGGGTGAGCAGGGGGCGCGGGCCGACACGGTCGAAGAGTCGGCCCACGAAGGGGGCCGCCAGGCCCATCACCAGGCCACCCGGCAGCATCATCAGGCCCACGGTGAGGGTGGACAGTTCCAGCACCCTCTGCAGGAAGATCGGCAGCAGCACCACGGTGCCGAACATCGCGGCCATCATCACCATCATCAGCACCACCGCGACGGTGAAGTTGCGGTGGGCGAAGGTGCGCAGGTCCAGCAGGGCGCGGTCGCGCTTCTGCAGGGACAGCTGGCGAAGAACGAAGGCGGTCAGCGCCAGCACCCCGATCGCCAGGCACACCACGGAGGTCACCGGCAGACCGAGCAGGGTGGCGTCGGCTGCGGGGTCGACGGCCTGGCCCGCACCGCCGGCGTCGGTCGCGCCGTGCCCGCCGCCGCCGATGCCGGTGAGGCCGTACACCAGGGTGCCGAAGCCGATCGCGGAGAGCATCACCGAGAGCGGGTCGGCGGGGGAGTCGGTGGTCTCGTTGACGTTCTCGATGCGGCGCAGGCCCAGGATCAGCGCACCCACGGCGATCGGGGCCACCAGCACGAACAGCATCCGCCAGGGGGCGAAGGCGAGGATCAGCCCGGAGATGGTGGGGCCCAGTGCGGGCGCCACGGAGATGACGATGGAGATGTTGCCCATCACCCGGCCGCGCCGGTTCGCGGGCACCAGGTTCATCACCGTGGTCATCAGCAGCGGCATCATGATCGCGGTGCCGGTGGCCTGCACGATGCGGCCGGCCAGCAGCGGCACGAAGCTGGGCGCGAGTGCACAGATCACGGTGCCCACGGTGAACGCGGTCATCGCGGCGGTGAACACCTGGCGGGTGGAGAAGCGGCCCATCAGGTAGCCGGTGATCGGGATGACCACGGCCATGGTGAGCATGAACCCGGTGGTCAGCCACTGCGCGGTGGTCTCCACGATGCCCAGGTCGTCCATGATCGGCGGAAGCGCCACCGACAGGATCGTCTCGTTGAGGATCACCACGAACGCCGAGACCAGCAGCAGCATGATCACCGAACGGTCGCGGGCCGACATCGCCTCCGGGGCCGCGTGCTGCGGGTGCGCGCCCTCGGCCGACGACCGGGACTCACCGGTCGCGGAGGCGTCGCTGGTCACGGCGGGGGAGGCGTCGCTGGTCACGGCGGGGGAGGCGGCGGCGTGGGCAGAGTTGGAGGCCGGCTCCGGGCCGGTGGAAGAGGAGGTGCGCACCGGGGAAGTCTAGGGACCTATGGCCCCGGTGAGCCAGGGAGATTGAGGGAGGAGTGCGTCACCGCACCCGGGTGCTGTCCCGGGTCCTCCGCAGCGCCCCCTCCGCGGTCATTCCCCCTACCTGTTCGCGGTCACGTTCGCGGTCACGCTCCCTTCCCGGCGGGTGAGTGGACGCTGGTGGTTGAAGAACGCCTGTTTCGCAGCCACCAGTGTCCACTCATCGAGGCAGGGATGACGCGATGCGGCGTGCCATGGCAGAACTCGCGCTGACGTGGTGGGCCGCCCGAAGCCGACGGCCCGGTGGGGCTGTGGCGAAGACTGAGAGCGAGACGCATCTGAGAACCTAGAGGTGGTTCTGAAATGCGCGCCGTACTGCCCTATTGGGAAGCAGTCCCATGTCACCAGCGCGAGACGCACGAGGGAACCATTCGTGGTTCTGAGGTGCGTCCGGCCGTGAGTCCCGGGGAGACGTCCCGAAGGTGGGGGAGACGTTCGAAGGGAAGGGTAAAGGACCCCGGAGGGAACGGCCCCGGAGGGAAGGGAGAGGAGCCGTGGGGGAAGGGCGAAGAGCCGTAGGGGAAGGGCCCGGAGGGAAGGGGAGGTGCGGGGGGCGCGGCAGTGCTATGCGCGGCGCAGCCGGGCGGGCAGCTCACGCAGGCGCTCGATCGGCAGGAACGCCGCCCAGCAGATCACGGTGGGCAGGAAGTGGATGCCCAGCGCGATGAACGTGGTCAGGTGGAACAGCACGAACACCGCCACCGCTAGGTACAGCGCCTTGCCCTTCAGGAAAAGCACCACCGGCGAGAGGGTCTCCATCGCCAGCGCTGCCCACTGTGCCGGGACGAAGATCCACGGCACCTCGAGCGTCCACTGCACGAACGGGGATCCGCGTCGGATCACCGCCCACGCCAGGATCGCGCTGTTCGCCCAGGCGATGGGGGAGCCGGAGTAGATCCACTTGGTCAGCACGGACAGGAAGTAGGTCGCGACCACCGCCAGTTGGATGCAGCGCAGCGCCCAGCCTGCGGCCTCGCTCGGTGTGTCGTCGTGCCAGCCCCGGGAGGGGACGGTGGGCAGCACCCACACGGCGATCATCAGGGCCAGGTGGTCATGGGAGACGTACCCGTAGCCCTGGCTGTACAGCATCCAGATCGTGAACACCACGGCCACCACCGTGCCGGAGATGCGCGGGAAGCGGCCCGACACTCCCACCAGGCACGACACGACGATCACGGCCAGCAGCCCATAGGCGATCGGGGTGGTCACGGCGGGCAGGTGCAGGATCCGGGCCAGCAGCAGCGGCTCGTAGAAAACGGCGTTCGTGGCGTGGGAGGGCACGTCGTTGGCGATCAGAAACACGTCCACGATCACGAAGGCGTAGATGATCGTGCGCAGTGCCGTGATGCGGGAGGCGGGAAGTGCCGGGATCAGCAGGCTGAGTGCACGTTCCCCCATGGTGCGTTCCCCCATGGTGCGTTCCCCCATGGTGCGTTCCCCCATGGTGCGTTCCCCCACGGTGCGCTCGCCCGTCATGCGTCGGCCTCCCATCGCACGACCTCCACGAACTCGGGGTCGCCGTGCGGGGCGCCGTCCTTGAGGTGCGTGATCCGCTGGCACAGGACCACTGCGGTGAGAGCCGGCTCATCGGCATGGCGCCGGTCGTACTCCGCAGCCAGTGGTGCCAGGCGCTCCGGGTCCTCGCGGATCGTGCGCAGATGGTTCTCCACGTCGGCCCGCTGGATGCCCACCGAGTGATTCCCGAAGGGGATGTCGAACGGCTCGCCGTCGTCGCGCACGCCCTGCAGGCAGGTGTTGGTCACGTGGCCGTCAGGGTCGGTGCCCCGGGAGTACTGGTCCAGCGAGCCCAGGGGGAACAGGTCGTTGCTGCGCAGGAACTGTCCGGCCAGCAGCACGCCGATCGCGGCGAGGACCAGCAGGATCCGCCAGGCGCGTGATGCGGCGGGGAGGGTGCGCGGTGCGGCGCGGACGGTGCGAGGTGCTGCGGGAAGAGAGCGGTGGGCGCGGGGAGGGGTGCTGCGCTCACTCATTTCGCGAGCATAGCGCGAGGTGGTGGGCACGGGGTGGCGTGCTGCGCTGCCCTCTGTCGGTCTCCTGCGGTGCCTCTTGCTGGTCTCCTGCGTTGCCGCCTGCCGCCTGCCGCCTGCCGCCTGCCGCCTGCCGCCTGCCGCCTGCCGCCTGCCGCGTGCCGCGGGTGCCTCAGCCCTGCACGCTCACGCCCCGAGCCGCATCCAGGCGTCGCCCCGCACTCGTAGCCCCAGCGTGATGGCACGGGCGATCATGAACACCAGCGTGCAGGAGATCCACACCCCGGCCAGGGCCCAGATGTCCGGGAGGTCCGAGAACGCCACCCACGCGGCGCCCGGCATGGTGGCGAGCATCGTGATCACGCCCACCTTGGCCAGGTAGGGGGCATCACCCGCGCCCATCAGCACCCCGTCCAGCACGAACACGTACCCGGCGATCGGCTGAGCGATGATCAGCACCCACAGGGCAGCGCGCAGGTTCTCCTGCACCGCCGCATCCGGGGTGAACACGGCCGGGGCCAGGTAGGAGACGGCCAACAGCAGCGCTGCCGTGACCAGGCCCCCGCCCACGCCCCAGCTCACCAGGCGCGAGGTCACCGCCCGCACCGTGCGGGTGTCCGAGGCGCCCAAGTACTTGCCCACCAGTGCCTGACCGGCGATCGCCAGGGCGTCCAGAGCCAGTGCGAACAGGTTGAACAGGGTCAGCGCCAACTGGTGGGCCGCCAGCTGCACGGCCCCCAGGTCGGTGGCCACGAACGTGGAGACCAGAAGCACCACCCGCAGCGTCAGGGTGCGCACGAACATCGGCACCGAGTCGCGGCCGGCGGAGGCCACCTGCTTCAGCTGAGGTCGCAGGCTCACGCCGTTGCGCCGCGCACAGCGGGCCACCACGGTGAGCAGCGCGATCGCCATGCCCCATTCGGCGATGATGGTGCCGATCGCCGAGCCCGCGATCCCCAGGTCCAGCCCGAAGATCAGGAACCAGTTCAGCGGCACGTTCACTGCCGCACCGATACCGGCCACCACCAGCGGGATCATCGCCTTCTGCAGTCCGCGCACCAGCCCTGTGGCGGCCTGGACGGCCAGCATGGCGGGCAGGCCGAAGGTGCTGATGTGCAGGTAGGTGCGGGCCTCGGCGAGCACCTCGGCCGAGGGACCGAACAGGTCCAGCAGCGGGTCTCCGGCCCCCAGCAGCAGCAGGCAGCTGAGGGTTCCGATGCCGAGCGCCAGCCAGCAGGCGTCGACCCCGCGGGCGATCGCCTCGGCACGCCGGCCCGCACCGAAGGCCCGCGAGACGGCGGCGGTGGTGGAGTAGGCCAGGAACACCGACAGTGCCACCACCGTGGTCAGCACTACGGAGGCCAGGCCCAGGCCCGCGAGGGACACCGTGCCCACGCGGGCAACGAAAGCTGAGTCCACCAGTACGAACAGCGGCTGTGCGATCAGCGCTCCGAGGCTGGGGATCGCCAGGCGCAGGATGTCGCGGTCCACCCGGGCGCGGGCCTCGCGGGGGGTCTGCGGTGTCTGCCTCTCGTCCCCGGGTTCGGGGGTGGGGGAGGAGGGGCCAGGCATGGATGCGAGTTTCTCACGGGGGCAGGGCGGAGGTCCTGTTCGTGCGGCCAGTGCCATAGCGGAGGGTGGTTGGCACACCGGAGCGGAACGTTACGGGACCGATACCGCAGAATTCCCTGTCGGCGCGACAGCGCACACGTACGTTTAGAGCAGTACGACCGGAAGGACCATTCGGGGGACGATGCCGGCAGAGTGCGAGGGTTCGGTGGCAGACCTGGCGACGAGTGCTGTGGCCGGGCCCGCAACGGGTGTGCCATGCGCGGCGCCAGGACCCAGGTAGGTGCGCTCCCCCGCACCACGGAAGCGAGGAGTTCCAGATGACGAGTCCCACTGGCCCGCAGCGCGACAGCAACCAGACCCCCGAGGCACCACTGCCCGCACCGCGGGAAGGGCAGGCGGAACCCGGCGGACGAGATGTCGACGGGGCGAGCCGCACAGGGCTGCTGGTCATGCTCGCCGGGATCGGAGTGCTGGCACTGGTCCTCGCTGCTGCCGGGTTCTTCCTGCTTCGCCCGGGCCAGGACGGTGATGAGGGCGGCCCGGCCGCGCAGCGGCCGGAGGGCGCCACCGCATCGGCCTCCGACGACGGCGGACCCACTGCCCCGGGCCAGGAGGGCACCGGCTCGAGTCCGGAGGCCTCGGCCACCGAGCAGACCCAGCCGCCACCACCGGCTCCGTCGCTCGACGAGCTCCGCAACGCGGCACTGCTGATACCACCGGGGTGCGCCGACTACATGTACTTCGACGGCGAGTACGGCGGAGCCGATCACGGGACCACCCCGGTGCAGTTCACCGACGGCGAGGCCCCGGGCAACGCCCCCTCCAGCTCGTACCTGCTGGGGGACGAGACCGCGGTGCTGGAGGCGGACGGAAGGGCTCTCACGATCGTGGCGGTCCACTGCTTCGGAGGGGGCTCCTACACCTACCCCGCGCTCGCGGCCTACGACGGTGACCTCGAGCTGGCAGGCTGGATGGACACCCTGGACGAGAACTACCCCCAGCCCGGCACCTCACCGAAGCCCTACCTGGAGGACCTCGCGGTCACCGGCAGCACGCTCACGTACACGCATGGCGGCATCGAACTGTTCGGCGACCAGGCATGCAGCGCCTGCGAGAAGTCCGGAACAGCAACCATGAGCTGGCAGTGGACCGGTGAAGGATTCATCTCCACCGATGTAGTGGTGCACACCCCGACCGGGGACGTGCGGCAGCCGTCGGTCGAGGACGCCCAGGCAGTGGCCGATCTGCTGATCGCCGGTGATGACGCCGCCGCCGACTACTTCATCGAGGGCACGGTCAACCCGCCGCTGGTGGACGGGCAGACGGACTTCTCCACCCTCGGTGAGGACGGAACCCTCGATTTCGGCCGGGCCGACGTCGTGCCTCCCGGGACTCGCGTGGATTCCTGCGAGGTGATCGGTGGAGGGACCCTCAGCGAGGACTTCGGCTATGGCTCCTTCTACGGGCCCTACTTCATGCGGGATGGCTCGGAGATCACCTCTTCGTCGATGGCGCGGGGCACCGGGGACGCTGCCTACGAGACCCATCCCGGCGACGTGGTGTGCCTGCTGCAGAACGACCAGGACCCACCCCTGGGCGAGTTCTACGATCAGTCGGGGTTCCACCTGATCCTGCAGGGCACTGACGACGGGTCGGTCGTTGTCCGCGTGATCGGTCTCGGCCTGTACGGCGCAGAGATCTGACCCGCCAGGTCTGCCCGGCCGGTACGGGGTGACCAATCACCTACCTTCGTCGGATCCGCCTCGGAGGTTGCCGTGCAATAGTGCGCGTGGGACAGTGCGCCCCGGTCCGCGACGGGCTCGGCGGCGCATCTTCTGATCCGGTGCCTGCTCCGCGAGCCCGCTTCGTGATCGGCGCGTCCCCGCATCCCGTCTGCGCGTCCCAGGAGCACCCATGCACCGCCTCGCCACCCTCAGCCTCAACAACCGGGCGTTCATCGCTCTGGTGTGCGTGGTCGTCGCCATCGTCGGCGCCATGAGCATGACGATGCTGCGCCAGGAGCTGATCCCGTCGGTGTCCCTGCCGCAGATCCAGGTGGTCACCACCTCCCCGGGCGCCTCCAGCGAGCAGGTCAAGGACCGCATCAGCGACCCCATCGAGAACGGCGTGCGCGGCCTGGAGAACGTGGAGGGCACCAGCTCCACCTCGCAGTCCAGCCTTTCCATGGTCACCGTGGAGCTCACCTACGGCACCGACATGGCCCGCTCTTCCAACCAGGTCGAGGCCGCGATCTCCCGCATCGAGGACCAGCTGCCCGAGGGAGCAGAACCGCAGGTCATCGCCGGTGGCACCGGGGACATCCCCGCCGCGGTGCTCTCCATCTCCTCGGACCTGGACCCCTCCACCCTCGCCGACCGCCTGAACTCCTCCGTGGTCCCCGAGCTGGAGCGCATCGAGGGGGTCTCCGGCGTGATCGTCGTCGGCGCCCCGCCGCAGATCGTGAAGATCACCCCTGACGAGCAGGCCCTCGCCGAGCGCGGCCTGTCCACCGGCTCGATCACCGAGGCGCTGGACGCCAACGGCCTGTCCATCCCCGGCGGCACCGTCGTGGACGGCGACCAGTCCCTCGACGTCACCATCGGCGTGCCCCTGGAGTCCCTCGAGGCCCTCGAGACCATGGTGCTGATGCCCCCCGAGGGCGCCGATGTGGACCCGACGCAGGCGCCCACCACCCTCGCCGATGTCGCCACCGTGGAGCAGACCCAGCAGGAGGCCACCAGCATCTCCCGCACCAACGGCCGCGAGTCGCTGGTGATGGTCATCAACACCACCGTCGACGGCAACGTCGTGGACGTCTCCGAGAACGTCACCGCCGAGCTGGACTCGCTGCTGCCCTCGGTGGGCGGCGCCGCCGAGAGCCAGGTCGTCTTCGACCAGGCCCCCTTCATCCAGGAGTCGATCCTGGCGCTCGCCGAGGAAGGCTTGCTGGGCCTGCTGTTCGCGATCGCCGTGATCCTGGTGTTCCTGCGGGCCGTCCGACCCACCGTGGTCACCGCCATCTCCATCCCCATGTCGCTGCTGATGGCTTTCGTGGGCATGCTGCTGAGCGACTACACGCTGAACATGCTCACCCTCGCGGCGCTGACCATCTCCATCGGCCGCGTGGTGGACGACTCCATCGTGGTGATCGAGAACATCACCCGCCACCTCACCTACGGCAAGACCAGGCGGCGGGCGATCATCGACGGCGTGCGGGAGGTGGCCGGCGCCATCACCGCCTCCACCCTCGCCACGGTGGTCGTGTTCCTGCCGGTCGCGGTGGTCTCCGGCTGGGCCGGGGAGCTGCTGCGCCCCTTCTCCCTCACCGTCGCGATCGCCATGCTGTCCTCGCTGGTGGTGGCGCTGACGATCGTCCCGGTGCTGGCCTACTGGTTCCTGCGGCCCCCGAAGGCCGCCCAGGACCTGGACCCCGACGACGAGCACGCCGTGGCCGAGGTGCGCGACGCCGCTGAGGCCAAGGAGGAGCGCGGCTGGCTGCACCGGATGTACAGCCCCACCCTCGCCTGGTCGCTGCGCCACCGCTTCCTGGCCCTGCTCGCCGCCGTGGCCATCCTGGGCGGCACCGTGGCGCTGTACCCGCTGCTGAAGATCAACATCCTCGGCGACACCGGGCAGAACATCGCCTCGTACACCCAGACCCTCCCCGCCGGCACCACCCTGGAGGAGTCCAGCGCCAAGGCCATGGACGCCGAGGAGGCCCTGGGCGCGCTGGACGGCGTGGACGTCGTCCAGACCACCATCGGCGGCTCCCAGTTCGGCTTCGGCGGCGCCAGCAACGAGATCACCTACCAGGTCACCACCGACTCCGAGGCCGACCAGGAGGCCCTGCGCGAGCAGATGCTCACCACCTTGCAGGACATGCCGGAGGCCGGAGAGATCGAGGACTCCTTCGACGCCGGCGCCATCGGCTCCTCCACCGTGGACATCCTGGTCACCGGCCCCACCCCCGAGGACCGCGAACAGGCCGTGGACCTGATCATCGCCGAGCTGGACCCGCTGCCGGACAGCGTCGAAGAGGTATCCACCGACCTCGAGGGCGAGCAGCCCACCGCGGTGATCACCGTGAACCGCCAGGCCGCAGCCCAGCGCGGGCTCACCGAAGAGGCCGTGGTGGGCCTGGTGGCCCAGCAGCTGTTCCCAGCCGCCATCGGTCAGGTCACCATCGGTGATGCGGAGCTGGACATCTTCGTGGAGCAGGGCGAGGGCATCGAGACCCTCCAGGAGCTGCAGGACATGCAGATCGCAGGGTTCCCGGTCACCGACGTCGCCACCATCGAGGAGACCCTGGAGCGGCCCATGATCCGCTCCCAGAACTCGCTGGAGACGGTTACCGTGTCCCTCACCCCCGCCGCGTCCGACGACGTGGGCGCCACCGCGGATGCGGCCCGTCAGGCGATCAGCGCGGTGGACCTGCCGGAGGGCGTGCAGGCCAGCACCGGCGGTGCTGCGGAGGACATCGAGACCATCTTCGGGCAGCTGGTGCTGGCTCTGGTGGTGGCGATCCTGCTCACCTACGTGCTGCTGGTGTGGATCTTCAAGTCCCTGATCCAGCCGCTGATCCTGCTGGTCTCCATCCCCTTCGCCGCGACCGGTTCGCTGGGCCTGCTGGTGCTCACCGGGGTGCCGCTGGGCCTGCCCTCCATGATCGGCATGCTGATGCTGGTGGGCATCGTGGTCACCAACGCGATCGTGCTGATCGACCTGGTCAACCAGTACCGCCGTGACGGGATGACCCTGGACGAGGGCCTGATGACCGGTGCCCAGAAGCGTCTGCGCCCGATCCTGATGACCTCGGCCGCGACGATCTTCGCGTTGATCCCGATGGCGCTGGGCATCACCGGCAGCGCCGGGTTCATCGCGCAGCCGCTGGCGGTGGTGGTGATCGGTGGCCTGGTCTCCTCCACGCTGCTCACCCTGATCATCGTGCCGGTGCTGTACCGCATCGCCGAGGGCCCGGGGGAGAAGCGCCGTATCCGCGACGAGGCGCGTGACGAGGAGCGCCGCATCGAGCGTGAGCGCCGCGCCGACGAGCGGGCCGGGCGTGATGGGGCTCGCGAGAGCGGGGGCGACGGCTATGCGGCCGGCACCCGGTCCACCGCGCCGTCCACCTCGACCGCTCCTGCGTCGTCGGCTGCGTCATCGGCTGTGCCCTCAGATGCCGTCGCACCTGCTGACGCTCACGTGGACCGAGACCTCGGCACCGCCCCCTCCCGGTCGGTCACCCCGGTCACCCCCGGTACCTCCCCCTCCCGGTCGGTCACCCCCGGCACCGTGGAGCGCGGCCACACGGCCACGCGGCGGCGCTCCCTGAAGGAGCGCGGCGGCATCGTGGGCATCGTGAAGCGGCGCCTCGGCCGGAACTGAGTGGACGCTGGTGGCTGTTCTCGGGCCTGAAAACAGCCACCAGCGTCCACTCACGAGTTTCGCCACGGCCCGGAGACCGCTTGCACTGCCCGGACCCGGCCCGTCTCCCCGAGGCCCGGACCCCGCCCGTCCGGTCTGAGTTCACGCCCGCCGGGAGTGAGCCCGTGCCCGCCAGGAGTGAGCCCCGTCTGCCCGGCGCGGGTCTCACCTGCACCGGGGCCCGTCGGCCGCATACGATGCCCCCATGCCCTCGACGCGTCCCCGCCGCGGCCTGCTGCGCACCGGCGCCGGCGGGTGGACGGTGCGCACGCGCGTGCTGTCGGCGCTGCTGGCGTTCATGGTGGGCGGGCTGGCGATCACGGGGCTGCTCACCTACGTCGCGCAGTTCCGGGTGCTGGAGGAGCGCATCACCAGTGAGCTGCTGCAGGAGAAGCGCGAGCTCGAGGTGATCGCCCAGTCCGAGGACGAGGACGGCACGCTCGTCTACGAGACGGTCGACGACCTGCTGGCGACGGCGACCCTCTCGCTCGTTCCCTCGGACAACGAGTCCGTGCTGGCCCTCATCGACGGCACCCCCAAGTACAAGCCGAACGTGCAGGACTTCGAGCTGATGGACTCGCCGCAGGCGCTGGATCGGATCCGGGAGGCGCACCAGCCCGGCAGTTCCTCATGGCTGGACCTGGACATCAACGGCACCGCGGTGCGGGCACTGGTGGTGTCGGTGCAGGTGCCGGGCGATCCCAGCGAGGGCATCTTCGTTGTGGCCAGCGACATCGGGGTGCAGAAGCGGGCCCTGTGGCGTTCGGTCACCACTTACATCGCGCTGGCCACCCTCACCGTGATCACCGCCGGGTGGGCCGGCTACCTGGTGATCGGGAAGCTGCTGAAGCCCCTGGAGGCGCTGCGGGAGGCCACCGAGGAGATCACCGTCGAGGACCTCGAGCACCGCGTCCCCGTGCCCGAGGGGCGCGACGACATCGCCGCGCTGGCCACGAACTTCAACCGCATGCTGGAGCGCATCCAGTCCGGCTTCGCCGAGCAGCGCCGGTTCATGAGCGATGTGGGCCATGAGCTGCGCACCCCGCTCACCATCGTGCGCGGCACCCTGGAGATGACCGACCCGGACGACGCGGCCGATGTGCGCGAGTCCCACGAGATCGCCCTGGACGAGCTGGACCGGATGGGCCGCGTGGTGGGGGACCTGTCCGAGCTGGCCGCCTCGGCCCGTCCCGATTACGTCAAGCCCCGCCCCACGGACATGGCCGAGTTCGCCCGCTCCGCCTTCGCCCGCATCGAGAGGATCGCCGAGGGCGACTGGGTGCTGGAGCAGGTGGCCGACGTGGTCGCCGAGGCCGACGAGCAGCGCCTCACCCAGGCCGTGGTGCAGCTGGCCGCCAATGCCGTGCGGTACAGCGAGGAGGGCACCCGGGTGGTGTTCTCGGTGGCGCGGGTGCTGGGGGCCCAGGGCTACGAGATGCATGTGAGCATGCGCGACCAGGGGGTCGGCATCGCCCCCGAGGATCAGCTGCGCATCTTCGAGCGCTTCGCCCGGGTGGACCATTCCCGTGAGAACGGCTCGGGCCTCGGCCTGCCGATCGTGCTGGCGATCGCCGAGGGCCATGGCGGCACGGTGCGGCTGGCCTCGAAGCCCGGGTACGGATCGACCTTTTCTATCGTCTTCCCCCAGTTCGTCGACGGCGGTGACGGCTTCGGCGACGACGGCAGCGACGGCGAGGGCGTCAGGAGCGAAGGCGCCGGGGGCGAGGACGTCGGGGGTGATGGAGTCAGGGGTGATGGCGACGCGAGCCACGGGGCCGGCGACGTCCGCTCCGGGGCCGATGACGCCCGTTCCGGCACCGGCCGGCGTCAGGACGAAGCTCCCGATTCCCCACGAACCATCCCCGACACTGCCGACCACGAATCCCCCCGCCCCGAACGGAGCAGCACAGCATGAGGATCCTGATCGCGGAGGACGAGCCCCGCATCGCCCGCTTCGTGGAGAAGGGGCTGAAGGCCAACGGGTACGCCTGCACCGTGGTGGAGGACGGCATCAGTGCCCTGGACCTGGGCTCCAGCGGCGACTTCGACCTGATGATCCTGGACGTGGGCCTGCCCCGCATGGACGGGTTCCAGGTGCTCAAGGCGCTGCGCGGCATGGACGTGGACATCCCGATCCTGATGGTCACCGCCCGCTCGGGCGTGGAGGACACCGTGCAGGGTCTGGAGGACGGCGCCAACGACTACATCGCCAAGCCCTTCCGCTTCGAGGAACTGCTGGCCCGGGTGAAGCTGCGGGCCCGCGAGGCCACGGCCGGGGCCGGTTCCGCCGGCAGCGACGTGCTGACCCTGGGGGACCTGCAGCTGGACCTGCGCACCCGCCTGGCCACCTTCCAGGACGCCGAGCAGCAGCGGGAGCGCAGCGTGGAGCTGTCCTCGCGGGAGTTCACGATGGCACGGGTGTTCCCGGAGAATCCCGGCCAGGTGCTCACCCGCGACCTGCTGCTGTCCAAGGTGTGGGGATACGACTACGAGGGCGCCTCCAACGTGGTGGACGTGTACGTGGGGTACCTTCGCGGCAAGCTGGGGGCGGCGCGCTTCGTCACCGTGCGCGGTGCGGGGTACAAGATCGTCGACCCGGCGGCCTGATCGCCACGGGCTCCGTTCCGACCCCGCCGGGTGCACCTTTGGTTCCCGACCCCGCTGGGTGTTCCCCTGCTCCGCGACCCCGCCGGGCGTTCCCTCGGTCCGCGACATCGCCGACGACGGCTTTATGAGAGGTCTCTCATGAAGTGCTCACGGGCATCTCATCGCCGCCGGTCACGATCGTGGCCATGAAGACTCTCCGGACAGCTGCCGCGCTGGTGGTGGTGGGCGTCGGCGCGGTGGGCCTCGCCGTGCTCCCCGCCGTGGACGACGTCCCGGCCGACATGCCGGGCATCGTGGTGGGCCAGGAGCCCGCCCTCGGCGGTGCCGTGCCCGACTCCGGTGATCTCGAGGCCGCCAGGAACGGCGGCGGGGTCGAGGCGGGCGCCGAAGCATCCTCCGTTGCCGAAGCCTCCTCCGATGCCGATGCCGATGCCGATGCCGATGCCGATGCCGATGCAGGCGCCGCGGGCCAGGTGCTCCCTGGGGATGTCCCGGAGAGCGACGGTTCCGTGGTCGCACTGCCCAAGCCACGGGCCACCCAGCAGCCCGTGCGCGGTGTCCACTCCGATACCGGGGTGGGTCCCATGAAGTCCTCACCGTCGCCGGAACCGGCGCCTGCCCCAGCCCCGGCCCCCGCGCCGCGCAAGGCGGAGAGCGGTGCGTCGAACTCGGGATCGAGCAGTTCCGGCGCCCGGAGCTCTGGATCGAGCAGTTCCGGCGCCCGGAGCTCTGGATCGAGCAGTTCCGGCGCCAGGAGCTCCGGATCGAGCAGTTCCGGCGCCCGGAGCTCTGGCTCCAGCAGCTCGAGCGGTTCCTCCACATCCAGCAAGCCGAAGAGCTCAGGCTCCAAGAGCTCCGGCCCCTCCCGCCCCCCGCGCCCCTCGGGGCTGTGCGAATGGGACGACGACGAGTGGGAGTGCGACGACGACGACGATGATGATGATGACGACGATGACGACTGAGCCCCGGCGCGGCTGAGTCCCGTCCCCTCTGAGGCTGAGTTCCGCCCCGGCCGAGTGAGCTCTGACGGTCGTGCGCACCTTGCCTGAATCGCGGCCCCGGTCGAGTCCGTCTCGACCGGATCCTGCTCGGCTGTGTGAGAATCCGTGGCCACCCATGGGCCCGGGGGGGAGGGGCTTGGTAAGTTCGGGGCGTGAGCGCTCTGGGACCCGACAGCATCCCCGTTCCGGGGCGTGCCGACGGTGAGCTCTCACCGCCTCAGCTGGACGACCTCCGCATCGCACTGCGGCCACCTGAACTGCCGGCCCCTGCTCCTCACGACGCCCTCTCCGCGGCCCATCGGGTGATGGACCTGCTGCACGCTGAGAGGTACCGCGATGCGATGGCGATTGCCGAGCACTTCGCAGAACGCACCCGCACCCAGTCGGGCCCGACCACGGCACGGGACCGCATGGAGCTGCTGCGGGCGCGACTGCTGGCCTCCGTCCTGGTGGGCAGTGGGGAGCCGTGCGAGCAGGCCGCCGCCGAACTGGTCACCCACCTGCGTCGGAGCGGACATCGGGCGCAGGCAGCGGCCACCGCGACGGTGCTGCTGGAGAGCGGCCCCAGCTGGAGGCGCGAGGCCCGCACCGCCGCTCTGGGCACCGCGGCTCAGGCCCCGAAACCGTCAGGACGCCGCCGCGGAGAGCGCACCCAGGTCACAGCCGAACTGCTCGCCGTGGTGCGCGGGATGCAGTCACCCGCCCTGCGAGGGCACACCGACCGCGCCGGGGGCGAGTCCGACCCCTCCCTGCGCTGGGGTCAGGCCGATCCGCGCAGCGAGGTGCGCCTCCTGCGCGCCGCGCTGGAAGCACTGCCGACCGTGAAGGACCAGTTGCTGGGAGACCCGGAGCCGTTGCTCATGGTGCGCCTGGCGCAGGCACTCGAAGCCGTAGGAGACCCCGCCGCAGCGACGACCCTGGCGCTGGACGTCCTGGAGAGGATGGACGAGGGCCCGGAGGCGGCCGCTGATCCGCAGCGCGCCCGCACCTCCGCCAACGCCCTGCTGGCCCGCACCCTCGGCGAGGCGCACCCCGTCCTGGCCTCCCACCACGCGGTGGATGCCCTGCTGAGCCTGCGCACCGTGGACGACCCTCCGCTGCGCATCGGCCTGATCACCGACCTGCTGCACGCGCTGATGCGGGCCGAGCTGCCCGCCCACGCGAACTTCACGGCCGGGCGCCTGCTGTCCCTGCAGCGCACCCTGCGACGGGACGCCCACCGCACCGCCCCCCTGCTCGCGGTGGCCGCCCAGCGCATCAGCGCCGAGAGGTACGACGCCGCCTGGGTACCGCTGGAGCAGGCCCGACTGATCGCACGCCAGGAACGGGACCGCAGGGCCGGCATGGAGGCGGCCCGCCTCGGTGCCAGCATCCACGAGCGCACCGGTGATGCGCGGGCGCAGCTGGTGGAGCTGAGGCAGGTGGCCGCCAGTGCCCACTGGCTGGCCGACGACCTCGCGACCTCCGGCCCCGAACGCTCCCGCATGGTGCTCACCGAGCTGCAGGCCCAGTCCCTGGTGATGCGACGGGCGATGGACCTGGAGGAGACGACGCTGGCACTGTCCGCCGCCGCGCAGGTGGAGCGCCGCACCCGGCCCGACGGCGGACGCCCCGTACTGCCCGCCGAACTGCTGTGGGACCACCGGGTGGACGCCCTGGTGGGGCGCTTCATCACTCTCGGCGCCGCAGCGGGGCGCGGCGAGGAGGACGTGGATCCGGACGACGTGGAACAGTGCCGCCGCGAGGCCCTGCAGGCGATCGACGCCATGCCCCCGGGGCACGACGCCCGCGCCCGCTACTGGGCCGCGTACCTGGACGAGCGCCACGCCGCACTGCTCGCCGAACGGGGGGAGCGCGAACAGGCCCAGAAGGCCGCGCGGAGGGCGCATCGGGGCTGGCTGGCCATCGATGCCGAGGAGGATGCCCAGCGGGTGGCGCAGCTGGTCGATCGGCTCGCTGGGGACTGAGGGGCCGAGCGTCTGACCCCTTCAGCTCCCGTCGGCCTCGCCCATGGTCGTCGTGAGCACCTCGATCACCGCGTCGGCCTCCACCGAGGGGTTCACGAAGGCGAGCCGAAGCGCTGGCTCCCCCTGGTAGGCGGTGGGGACGCACAGTATCACGCCGTCCTTCGCGAGACGTCGTGACCAGGTGCGATAGGCGTCCTGGTCCCAGCCGCGGCGACGGAACACCACCACCGACAGCTCCGGCTCCAGCAGCAGCTCCAGGTGCTCGCTGTCCTTGATCGCCTCGGCGACGGTGCGGGCGGTGGCCAGGCAGCGCTCCACCGCGGCGGTGTACGCGTCGGTACCGTGGGTGGCCAGCGAGTACCACAGCGGCAGTCCACGGGTGCGGCGCGAGAGATGCGCGGCGAGGTCGGCCGGGTTGGACTCGCCGCGGTCGATCGAGTCCAGGTACGCGGCGTGCTGGGCATGCGCCGCCGCGGCCGGGCGCGGGTCGCGGTACAGCAGGGCGCAGCAGTCGTAGGGCGCGAACAGCCACTTGTGGGGGTCCACGATGAAGCTGTTGGCCTCCTCGATCCCGTCGAAGCGGTGCCGGGTACTGGGGGCGGTCAGTGCCGCGCCCCCGTAGGCGCCGTCCACGTGCACCCAGGCGCCGTGCCGGTGCGCCACCTCCACCACCGAGGCCAGGTCATCCACGATCCCGGCATTGGTGGTGCCCCCGGAGGCCACCACGGCGCAGATCCGCTCGTCGGCGGCCAGCAGCGGCTCCAGGGCCTCGCCGGTGAGGTGCCCATTGGCATCCACCGGCACCATCACCACCTCCATGTCCAGCAGCCTGGCGGCGGAGGAGACGGAGGAGTGGGCGGTGGAGGCGCAGGCCAGGGCCCAGCCCCCGGCAGGCTTGCCGCCACGGGTGCGGCGGGCGTGCTCACGTGCGGTGGCCAGGGCCGAGAGGTTGCCGTTGGTGCCTCCGGAGACGAACACCCCGGCTGCATCGGCCGGCCAGCCCAGCAGGTCCGCCAGCCAGCGCAGCACCTGGTTCTCGGCGAAGATCGCACCGGCGCCGCCCTCCCACAGCCCGCCGAACACGTTCGCGGCGGAGACCACGGTGTCGAAGGCGACCGCTGCCCGGGTGGGGGCGGCGGGGATGTAGGCGAGGTTCATCGGGTCGTCGGAGGCACGCGTGGCCGGCAGCAGCACCTCGTCGAACAGCTCCATCGCCCGCTCGGCGCCGATGCCACCGGCGGTGATGGTCTCGCCCACCTCGGCGTGCAGGTCATGGGCGCTGCGGGCGGTGGCCTTCGGGTCCGAGGCCAGGGCCGTGTGCGTTGCCGCCCACTCCAGGGCGATGCTCACCGCGTCGCGCTCGTCGCCCCACACCGGGGAGGGCGGACGATGCCGCTGCAGTGCGTCGGAGGCCTGTGCGAAAGCAGTGCGGTGCTCCGGCTCCGGGTGCGGATCATCGGCGGGGGAGGGGTGCTGGGAATGCGTCGTCACGCCCTGCATCGTCGCACGGCCGCACCTGCCTGCGCTGGGTTCCGGTCCGATCTCCTGCCGGGACGGGCCGTACCCGGTGGGCCTGCCCCTGAGGCGTACCGTAGGGGGCGACGCCACCGATCGTCCGCCCCGGAGGCGGGCCACTCCCTGAGGAGCGCAGCGTGATGACCGACGACGCCGACCAGCCCCACATCGAGCAGGACTACGAGGACCGTGCCGCCCCGCTCACGCGTGATCGGCGCGGCGTCGATGCCCCGGACGGATCCGGTGAGCAGCACGGCCAGGTGCAGGTCCGTGACCGCGCCTCGGCCTCCCGCTACGAGGCCGTGATCGACGGGGAGACCGTGGGGATCCTGCAGTACGAGCGCCTCCGCGACAGCATCGAACTGATCCACACCGCGACCGACCCCGCGCACCGCGGCCATGGCGCCGCCTCGGCCCTCGTGCACGCGGCGTTCGCGCAGGCCCGCCGCGACGGGCTCACGGTGAACCCCATCTGCCCCTTCGTGGAGAGCTGGGTGAACCGGCATCCCGAGGGGGCCGACATCGTGGCAGGTGACGGACGATGAACGCCCTGGAGATCCTGCGCGACGCCGCCACCCGCCCGCGAGATGCCGCCCACCAGCTGGTGGACCGGCTGGATCCCTCGGTGCTCGGCGCCCATCCCGGCGGGCACGACAACTCGGTGGCCTGGCTGCTGTGGCACACCGCCCGCGAGATCGACGCGCAGGTCGCCCACCTCTGGGACCAGGAGCCGGTGTGGACCTCCCAGGGATTCCAGGAGCGGTTCGGCCTGGGGGAGGCCGCCGATGACATCGGCTACGGGCACACCCCGGAGCAGGCACGGTCCATCGTCTGCGACGATGCGGAGCTGCTGCTGGACCACCTGGATGCCGCGACCGACGCGCTGCTGGGCTACCTCGGCACGCTGGAGGAAACTGATCTGGACCAGGTGATCGACTACTCCTACGACCCGCCGGTGACGTGCGGTGCGCGGCTGGTGAGCATCATCGATGACGCCGCCCAGCACGTGGGCCAGGCCGCGTACATCGCGGGGATGCCCCGCCGGGACTGAATAGTGGGGATGCCCCGCCGGGACTGAGGTGCCGGGACCCGGGCGGCCGAGGGGTGGGGATCGGGGCGACCGTGGAGCCTGGACCCGGGCGCCGACCCCAGGGGTCGATCGTCAGCTCTCGTCGTCCAGTGACGCGGCGAGGTCCTCGGCCGTGCGGCGCAGGAAGCGGATCACCACATCGCGCTCGTCGGCCGTGAGATCGAGGGCTGCGCGCATCCGGCTGGACTGCGTGCGCCCCATCGTGTCCATCGCCGCCGTCCGCGTGGCAGTGGTGGCGGTGAGGGTCTGGGCACGACGGTCCGAGGGATGACGGTGGCGCACCACGTGCCCGTCGGTCTCGAGCTTGGCGACCATCTTCGCCACCGCGGCCGTGGAGATCCCCAGGTGCTCGGCCAGGCCGGTGGGGGTGATCAGCGAGCCCTCGTTCTCGGCGACGATCAGGGCATGGATGGCGCGCATGGCGGTGGCGTTGAGCTTCATGTACTCCTGCGAGGCATCACCGATGCGCCGCTCCACCGCGCGCAGTGCGCCCATGGCGCCGAAGAGCTCGCCGATCTGGGCGAGCTCCGCCGCAGACACGGCGTTGCGGTCGAACAGGACCCCATGGGGGTCGTTCGACATCGGGGAGTAGATGTTCTGGTTCACGTCGCTTTCGTCCGAGTTACCTCACAGGAATGCCCCACACGGTAGACCCCGCCCAGGCGACATGGTCTACGATGCGGAAGCCGCTAACTAACTACGTTAACAATCGTGTCGATGGTACCGCACGGGCAGTCGTCCGTGCCGCCACCCCCGCGATCCGGCCTCCAGCCGTGGAAGGTGACCCTCATGCCCGGAACCCACCGAGCTGATCGCTCCCCTGAGAGCTCCGCGAACGACGCCCCCGTTGCAGGGGGCTCCACCGCGACCGCGACGGATGCCCCGGTGACCGGCAAGAACGGTTCCGGCAAGGGCGACTCCGGCAAGAGTGGTTCCGGCAAGAACGGCTCCGGCGGGAACGGCTCCCAGGGCTCCGACAAGGGCAGTTCCAAGCCCCGCGGTAAGGCGCGTCTGGCCCGCATCTTGATCCCAGCGATCCTGACCCTGGTGTGGCTGGCCCTGGCCGGCATCGGCGGCCCCTTCTTCGGCCGCATAGGCGAGGTCTCCTCCAACGACCCCACCACCTACCTGCCCTCCAGCGCGGAGTCCACGGCCGTGCAGGAGGCGCAGTCCGGCTTCTTCGAGAGCGACGAGATCCCCGCGATCGTGGTCGCCGAGAGCTCAGGCGGTGAGGAGCTCACCGAGGAGCAGATCGCCGAGGTGGCCGACGCCGTTGAGTCCACCACCGCCGACGATGCCGCCGTGGGCGAGGCCTCCCCGCCTATCCCCTCCGAGGATGGCCAGGCCCTGCAGGTGTTCGTGCCGATCGACGCCGACGCCGACGCGGTGGAGACCGTCGAGGCGCTGCGCACCAGCCTCAAGGACACCGTGGACGGCGTGGACGTGTACGTCACCGGACCCGCCGGCTTCTCCGCCGACCTCACCGAGGCGTTCTCCGGCATCGACGGCCTGCTGCTGGTCGTGGCCTTCGCCGTGGTGCTGGTGATCCTGCTGATCGTGTACCGCGCGGTGATCCTGCCGCTGCTGGTGCTCACCAGCTCCCTGTTCGCCCTGTGCGTGGCGGTGCTGGTGAACTGGCTGCTGGCCGACGCCGGCCTGTTCCTGCTCAACGGTCAGGTGCAGGGCATCCTGTTCATCCTGGTGATCGGTGCCGCCACCGACTACGGCCTGCTGCTGACCGCCCGCTACCGCGAGGAGCTCGAGCGCAGCCGTGACCACGTCACCGCGCTGAAGTCCGCCTGGAAGGGGTCGATCGAGCCGATCATCGCCTCCGGCGGCACCGTGATCGCGGGCCTGCTGTGCCTGCTGCTGAGCGACCTGGAGTCCAACCGTGCCCTGGGCCCGGTGGCCTCAGTGGGCATCCTGTGCGCCATCCTCGCTGCCCTCACCCTGCTGCCCAGCCTGCTGGCCCTGTTCGGCCGTGTCGCCTACTGGCCTCGCGTGCCCCGCTACGCCGGTGAGGACGCCGAGGGCACCGAGGATGCTGAGGGTGTCACCGGTGTGGCCCGCGCCGACCAGACCCTGGACCAGGTCGTCAAGGGCCACGGCGTGTACGGCCGCATCGGCAAGTACACCGTGGGCCACCCCCGCCGCATCTGGGTGGGTGTGACTCTGCTGCTGATCCTGGGCGCGGCGTTCTTCCCCACCCTGAAGGCCGAGGGCGTTGCCCAGAGCGACCTGATCCTCACCGCCTCCGACGCCCGCGACGGACAGAACGTGCTGGCCGAGCACTTCCCCGGCGGCTCCGGCACCCCCGCATACATCCTGGCCCCCGAAGCCGACGCGGCCGAGGCCGCCCAGACCGCCGCGGACCTGGACGGCGTGGAGTCCGTGTCGCTGACCGCCAACGACGACCCTGCCGGTCAGCTGGCCTTCCAGGACGGCGAGTTCGTCGGCTCCATCCCGGATCCGAACGCTCCGGTGGCCGAGCCGACCGTGTCCGAGGGCAAGGTGCTGCTGCAGGCCACCCTCACCGATCCCTACGACTCCGCTGCCGCCCAGGACACCGTGCGCGAACTGCGCGCGGCCTACGGCGACGACGTGCTGGTGGGTGGCGACACCGCCACCGACGTCGACACCAACGACGCCTCCATCCACGACCGCAACCTGATCATCCCGATCGTGCTGATCGTGATCACGCTGATCCTGATCGCACTGATGCGCGCGATCGTGGCGGCGCTGATGCTGGTGGTCACCACGGTGCTGAGCTTCGCGGCCGCGATGGGTGTGGCGGCGCTGGTGTTCAACCACGTGCTGGACCTGCCCGGGGCCGATCCGGCCGTGCCGCTGTACGGCTTCGTGTTCCTGGTGGCACTGGGCATCGACTACAACATCTTCCTCATGACCCGCGTGAGGGAGGAGAGCGAACGCCACGGCACCCGTGAGGGCATCATCCGCGGCGTGGCCCTCACCGGTGGCGTGATCACCTCGGCCGGCATCGTGCTGGCCGCCACCTTCGCGGCGCTGGTGGTGATCCCGATCCTGTTCCTGCTGCAGCTGGCGTTCATCGTGGCGTTCGGCGTGCTGGTGGACACCTTCCTGGTGCGCACCCTGCAGGTGCCGGGCATCGGCACCGAGCTGGGCCGTCACCTGTGGTGGCCCCGCAAGCTCGCTGCCGACGGCCACGGCGGCACCGCCGCGGCCTCCAAGGTGGTCGAGAGCCACGGGCCGGAGACTGACGAGGCGGAGGCCGAGACCGACGGTGCCGTGGATGACCGGGACGAGACCGAGACCGACGGTGCCGTGGAGCGCGGGGCCGAGACCGAGACCGGCGGTGCCGTGGAGCGCCGGGACGAGGGCGTGGCCGAGGCCGCCGGTGCCGTGGAGCGCCGGGCCGAGACCGACGCCGCCCCCGCTGCAGCGTCGGACCAGACGGAGGAGGAGCCTCCCCACGGCTCTCCCGAGGCCATCGAGAAGGCAGCCGAGGAGCTCGGCACCGGCCACGGTCGTCGCCGCAAGGACGGCTGACCCACCTGCCCACCGGCTGAGCGGCGAGCGTGGCCATCCCTCCGCGCCTGCGAACTCGGTGTCCGCTCCACACATGAGGACGCGGCGCTATGGACGATCCGTAGCGCCGCGTCCTCATGCATCGGCGAGTATCGGGTCCGCCCCCCGCACTCGAACCCCGCGATCCCCCGCGCCCTCCACTGGAAACCCGAACCCCGAACCCCGAACCCCGAACCCCGAACCCCGAACCTACGGTGCCGAAGCTCAGATCTTTGTCGCTTTCGAGGTCGAATTCCGACAAACATCTGTGCCTGGGCGGGGTCCCGCTGGCGGTCGGGGTCGCCCTGGCGGTCGGGGTCGCCCTGGTGGGCGGGGCGCGCAGGGCGGGGCCGGCCGGCACCCTCCCCTCAGCATCGGTGGATGGGACGGCGTCACCGGCAACTCCTACGCCGTCCTCCGGGCCCACAGCGTCGCGACGGAGCCGTGCGCCCTTCGGGGCCGACCCGAACTCGTGATCACCCAAGGTGGCGACCCCATCGACCTGCGGCACGAACCGCTCGCAGGGGAGGAACACCTCCAGGACCCTGCGCTCGGTGCCGTCCTCGAGCCGGGTGCGACGGCACACGCTGCGCTCTTCTGGCCGGGGTATCGCGCAGCTGCTGATCAGGAGACGCCGCAGTCGGCCGAGGTGATCCTGGCCGAAGGCGCCGAACCGGTCCCGGTGCTCCTCGAGACGACCCCGGGGCACGGCATCGATCCTGCGCCCTTCGACCTCAAGGACGGGGTGAACGGCGGGGCTGAGATCCAGGTGGGAGTGTGGGTGTCGGAAGGATGATCGCGGAACAGGATCGGTTCCTCACTCCGTGACTGGTGCCAGCCCTCGTGATGCCATCTCTCACGTGCATCACGGGGTGTTGCACCGAACTGTTTCGGAGATACACTCGCGTATGCCCACGACGCGACCCCGCCACATCATCACGGAGACGGACTCGATCGCGGCCGCGCTCGACGCTGGACAGCGTCGATGGCCCGACCTCAGTCGAGGGAAGGTTGCCGCGAAGCTCGTCGAGGAGGCCGCGCGGTCACTCGAGGAAGAGGGAGCAGAGAGGGCGCGGCGTCGGCGTGAGGCGTTGCGAAACCCTCCGCCTCAAGCTGGCGAATGGTACCCATCCGGGTACCTCCAAGAGTTGCGTGGGGATTGGCCGGAATGATGCCGCACAGGGAGAGTCGAGTGGTGGTACTCGACGCGAGTGCGCTGATCGCCGTGCAGAACCCGTCAGATCGTTTCCACGACTCAGCACTCACGGTTCTCGATGAACTCTCGGACTGCGAGTGGCTGATCCATCCGCTCACGCACATCGAGCTCCTGGTGGGCCCTGCTCGCGCCGGCGGGGCAGAAGCCCTGCGGGAGGCGCACTCCTGGTTCGAGAGATTCGGACTTCAGGTTTCTGGGGACGTCGAAGCGATCGACCTTCGGGCACCGGAGGCACGGGAGCACCTTGCTGTGCTGAGGGCTGTCACGCTGTTGAAGCTCCCTGATGTGGCAGTGCTTCACCTGGCCTTGGCGCGAAATGCCACGCTCGTGACGGGTGATCGCCGCCTCGCCGGCGCCGCACGGGACCACCGTCTGGACGTCGAGGAGCTGTAGAACGGCATCCGGCGGTCAGCGCAGGTCGCGCGGCCGAGTTCAGCGGCGCTCAACCGCGTGGTGCCGAGCTTTCCGCGGACGATCCTGTGCGCGATCCCGCCGCCCCTGCACCAGGTCCACCAGCGCCCAGATCAGCAGCACGCCCACCACGCCCAGCAGCACCCATTCCTCGGCGATGCCGGCGATCAGCGCGGTGACCAGCAGCAGCACCAGGTGCGCGATCTCGAGCACCCGGCGGGAGATGCCCAGCAGCTTCCCGGCCCAGCGGGTGCGCAGCAGGCGCATCACCAGCAGGGCGACGATCAGGCCGAGGACCAGGTATCTCACGCGGCAGCTCCAGGGTGGGGGACCTGTCCACCCTACGGGCCCGAGTGGCCCCGGGCCGTTCCAGGACAGGGGACAGTGGCGATCGTCCCTGTCGGTCCCCGTCGGCCTCGAATGTCGGCCGGGCTTCCTACACTGGTCCGGTGACATCGACTGAGGCCTTCGAAGCTGGACCCGACCGCGGGCTGGAGCGCACCCCGCCCCAGGATCTCGCCGCCGAGCGCGGCGTGCTGGGCGGCATGATGCTGTCCAAGGACGCCATCGCCGACGTGGTGGAGAAGGTGCGCGGCATCGACTTCTACCGCCCCGCGCACGAGCTGATCTTCGAGGCCATCGTGGATCTGTACGGCCGCGGCGAACCGGCCGACCTGGTCACCGTCTCCGATGAGCTCACCAAGCGCGGCGAGCTGCAGCGGGTGGGCGGCGGCGCCTACCTGGCCGACCTCATCGACATGGTCACCACCGCCGCCAACGCCGGCTTCTATGCCGACATCGTGGTGGAGCGGGCCACCCTGCGCCGCCTGGTGGAGGCCGGCACCCGCATCGTCCAGCTCGGCTACGCCGCTGACGGTGGCGAGATCGAGGAGGTCATCAACGAGGCCCAGGCCCAGGTGTACGCGGTCACCGAGCGTGGCCAGTCCGAGGACTTCGTGGCCCTGGGCGAGGTCATCCCCGGCACCCTGGACACCATCGAGGCCACCCAGAACCGTGGCGGCCAGGTCACCGGCATCCCCACCGGGTTCAAGGAGTTCGACGAGCTCACCCAGGGCCTGCACTCCGGGCAGATGATCATCTTCGCCGGCCGCCCCGCGATGGGTAAGACCACTCTCGGCATGGACGTGCTGCGCTCCGCCTCGATCCACAACGGCCAGGCCAGCGTGATCTTCTCGCTGGAGATGGACAAGACCGAGATCACCATGCGTCTGCTCTCGGCCGAGTCGCAGGTGCCGATGAACCGCATGCGCGACGGCTCCATGGACGACCGCGACTGGCAGGCGATGGCCCGGGCGATGAACCGCATCACCGATGCCCCGCTGTTCATGGACGACAGCGCCAACATGTCGCTGATGGAGATCCGCGCGAAGTGCCGCCGGCTCAAGCAGAAGCACGATCTGAAGCTCGTGGTCATCGACTACCTGCAGCTGATGAGCTCCGGCAAGCGCGTGGAGTCCCGCCAGCAGGAGGTCTCGGAGTTCTCCCGTGCACTGAAGCTGCTGGCCAAGGAGCTGGAGGTGCCGGTGATCGCCATCTCGCAGCTGAACCGTGGCAACGAGCAGCGCCAGGACAAGACCCCGATGATGAGCGACCTGCGCGAGTCCGGCTCCATCGAGCAGGACGCCGATCTCATCGTGCTGATCCACCGCGAGGACTACTACGAGAAGGAGTCCCAGCGCGCCGGTGAGGCCGACCTGATCGTGGCCAAGCACCGCAACGGCGCCACCGCCACCATCCCCGTCGCGTTCCAGGGCCAGTACTCGCGGTTCAAGGACATGGCCAACATGGGCGGCTTCGGCGGCTGATCGGATCGAACTGATCGAAAGTCCTGCAGCGGTGCCCCACACTGATCGCTGCAAGTCGCCGCGGTGGCCCGTCGGGAGGCCGCCGCGGTGCGTGTCCCGTCGCGCCGCGGCCGGGCCCCGATAATCGAAGCATGCTGCCTCCTGACGACATGCACCCCCTGTGGTTCCAGATCGGCGTCGACGGCTGGGGAGCCCTGGGCGTCTTCATCTCCACCACCGTGCTGTACTTCGTGTACACGCTGGTGATGCAGCTGCTGGGGCCGCGGCTGATGTCGGCCCCCTCGGTGCTGAGCTTCACCCTGGTGGCGCTGTTCGGGGCGATCGCGGCTCGCGCCATGCTGGGCAACTCGCCCACCCTGGTGGGGGCCTTGATCGCGATCGGCACCCTGATGGTGCTCGAGTCGCTGATGGGCCGGATCCATGAGGGGGCCTCGAAGGTGCTGCACCTGAAGGGACCGCAGCCGACGGTGGTGATGGTGAACGGTCAGGTGATCGCTGCGCACCTGAAGCGCCGCCACCTCCAGCCCGAGCACTTGATGGCCATGTTGCGCCGAGCCGGGATCCACCGCGTGGAGGACGCTGAGCTGGTGATCCTGGAGAACCGCGGCAGCCTCACCATCGTGCGGGCCGGCGAGAAGATCGACGCCGCGCTGCTGGCCGATGTGGACGGCCGCCGCCTGGTGCCCGAGGCGCTGATCGGAGACTGACGCCTGCCGGGATCGAGGACGGATTCCCTGACCGGCCGAGTGTGCCCTCACCCCTCCCGCAGGTGCGCCTCCAGTTTCTCCCGGTGCCCGTCGTGCAGATCCTCGGGCAGGGTGTCGATGGTGGCCAGGCGGTGGTCCGACACCTCGACGGATTCGTGCTCGTTGCGAGAGGGCAGGTCCCGCACGGTGCCCTCGAGCAGGATCTCCACCCGCATCCGGTGGCCGGCGCTCATGTCCAGCACCCGGATGTCCTCCACCACGCCGCCGCCGATCTCCTCGTGCAGCTCACGGGTGACGCATTCGGCCAGGGACTCGTTCGGCTCGAGGTACCCGGAGGGCATGCCCCACTGCTGTCCCTTCGGCCAGAACGTGTTCCGCACCAGCAGGAACTCATCGTCCTCGGTTCTCAGCAGCGCGCACACCGCCACCAGGAAGGTGGGCTGGGTCAGGTGCAGCAGCCGCCACTGCACCCAGGGCATGGAGCGCCAGATGCGGGGAAGCAGGCCGCGGGCCCGTGGGATGAGCATCAGGCAGCCCACACGGTGGTGAGGTTGCAGAACTCGCGGATCCCCGCCGCGGACAGCTCACGGCCGTAGCCGGAGCGCTTGATCCCCCCGAAGGGCAGTGCCGGGTTCGAGACCGTCATCCCGTTGACGAACACCCCGCCGGCCTGGACCTCCTGCACGAAGTACTCCTGCTCCTGGGCATCGGTGGTCCACACGGAGGAGGACAAGCCGAAGCTGGTCGCGTTCGCCACCCGCACCGCCTCCTGGGCATCGGCCACCTTGTACAGCGCCGCGACCGGACCGAAGGTCTCCTCGCGCGTCATACGGGCCCGTTCGGGCAGATCGGCGATCACCGTCGGCGGGTAGTAGAACCCCTCGCCGGGCAGGTCCGCGACTGCATCCGGGCCTCCCACCAGCACCGAGGCTCCCGTGGCGACGGCGTCGTCCACCAGCTCCGCGAGATCGTCCACCCCGCCCTGGCTGGCCAGCGGCCCCACGTCCACCTGCGCATCCAGCGGGTCGCCCACCCGCAGCTGTCGCACCTTCTCCGTGAAGCGCTCGGCGAACTGCTCGTACACGTCGGCGTGGATGATGAACCGCTTGGCTGCGATGCAGGACTGGCCGTTGTTCATCATCCGTGCATCCACGGCGGTGTCCACGGCGGCGTCCAGATCCGCGCTGGGCATCACGATGAACGGGTCCGAACCGCCCAGCTCCAGCACCGTCGTCTTGATCTCCTCACCGGCGGTCGCGGCGACGGCCTGACCGGCGGGCTCGGACCCGGTGAGCGTCACGGCCTTCACCCGCGCATCGCGGATCACCGCATCGACCTGCGTCGACCCGATCAGCAGGGTGCGGAACACGCCGGCCGGGAACCCTCCGCGTTCTGAATATTCGCCTCGCTGGGGTCCGCTGATCGAGGGTTCGGGTGCCACGTCGCTGCCGTAGCGGTGGCGTCGTTCGGGACCACCAGTGGTGTCGTTGGGGCCGCTCTGTCTACGCTCCTTCCGCCGTGTGTATAGGGCACGCGGCGGAAGGAGCAATCTGGAATGGTACGGAAGATCAGGGCGAAGCTGGTGCTCCAGCTGCGCGCAGAAGGTCTGTCGGGGCGAGCGATTTCGTCCTCGCAGGGCATGTCCCGCAAGTCCGTGAGGGCGGTGTTCGAGGCCGCTGACGCTGCAGGGATCGGGTGGGGCGATATCGCGGACGTCGCCGATGAGCAGGTGTATGCCCGGTTGTTCCCGGGCCGGGGCGAGCACGAGAGCGTGTTCGCACAGCCGGACTGGGAACAGGTCCATCGAGAGATGGCCAGGGTCGGCGTGACGCTGAAGCTGTTGCACGGCGAGTACTTCGACGCGACCACGGCGGCTGGGGATCCGGCGATGGGGTATGACCGGTTTTGCCGCACCTACCAGCACCACGTCATGGTCACCGGTGCCGCTTCGAGAGTCGGTCACAAGGCCGGCCAGAGCGTGGAGGTCGACTGGTCCGGCCCCACGATGGAGCTGGCCGATCCGGTCACCGGCGAGGTCTCGAAGGTGTTCTTGTTCGTTGCCTGCCTGCCTTTTTCTCGTTACGCGTTCTGCTTCCCGGCGCTGGATATGCGCCAGGAGTCCTGGCTGCGAGCGCACGTAGCGATGTTCGAGGCGCTGGGCGGGACGGTCCCGAGGATCGTTCCGGACAACCTCAAGACCGGTGTGGTGAAGCACCCCCGCGAGGGCGAGATCGTCCTGAACGATGCGTATCGCGAGATGGCAGCGCATTACTCGGCGGCGGTGCTCCCGGGGAGGGTGCGGAAACCGAAAGACAAGGCGAGCGTGGAGAACACCGTCGCGCACGTCGCGACCTGGGTCATCGCCGGGCTGCGGGATCAGCGATTCACGTCCCTGCCCGAACTTGCAGCCGCCATCGGGCAGCGGATGGAGGCCTATAACGCGGAGCCGTTCCAGAAGCGGCCCGGATCCCGCGCCAGCGTGTTCGACGCGGAGGAGCGGCCGCTGCTGACGCCGCTGCCGGCGGTGCCCTACGAGATCTCGACATGGCACTACGGACGACGAGTGGGCAGGAACGGGCACGTCACGTTCGCGCGGAACTTCTACTCCGCGCCGTTCGCGCACATCGGCGCGAAGGTCGATCTGCGCATCACGGCCCGGACGCTGGAGATCTATCAGGGCAGCCAGCGACTGACCAGTCACCTGCTGCTCCCGGAGACCGCGAGCAATGAGTACCGCACCAACGACGCGGACCTACCTGCGGGCGAGCGTTTCCAGGCCTGGGACGCGCAGAGGGTGCGGGCGTGGGCAGATCGGGTCGGGCCGGCCACGGTGATCGTGATCCAGCGGATCTTCGAGTCCGTGCCGATCGTGGAACAGGGCCTGGATCCCGCGTTGGCGGTGCTACGGCTCTCTCGCCGCTTCTCCGTAGATCGGGTCGAGGCGGCCTGCGCACTCGCGCTGACGGGACGGGTCCGTTCACCGCGCTATGCGCATCTGCACCCGATCTTGGCCACCGGGCAGGACAAGGTCGCCGCCCTGCGTCCACCCCGCGAGGAACCCGCGGAAGACGGCGGATACGTCCGTGGCGCCGACTACTACGCCGGAGGTGTCCGGTGAGCGTGATCGATAACGACACGAAGCGGAAGCTGCGCGAGATGGGCGCGACCGCGCTGCTGGACGCGATCGATGCCCAGGATGAGGCTCACGTGCTGGGGATGTCGTTCCAGGAACGGCTCCAGCTGATCGTGGACGAGGCGCATTCCATCTTCAATCATGGAAAGGTCGAGGGTCTGATCCGCCGGGCGGGGCTGCGTTATCCCGGAGCGGACCTGCGGCGGCTGGATCTGGTCGAGGAACGGGGACTGAACCGGAACGTGATCGCGCAACTGGCAACCTGCTCCTTCATCCAGCGGCAACAGAACGTGGTCTTCCAGGGCTTCACCGGCTCAGGGAAGTCCTACCTCGGCTGCGCGCTGGCGAAGCAGGCCTGCCAGCACCGGCTCCGAGCCCACTACATCCGAATGCCCGACCTCGAAGAGGCCTGGGCCCTGGCAAAGGACAAGCCGCAGGGCCAGACGAAGTTCCTGCGGAAGTACTCCACGTTCTCGCTGCTGGTGATCGACGAGTGGCTGCTGGACCATCCTGACGAGGGAATGCGTTCGATGCTGCTGGAACTGCTCGAGCGCCGCTATGACACCGGCTCGACCGTGTTCTGCACCCAGTACCCGAAGAAGGACTGGCACGCCCGGCTCGGTGGAGCAGTCCACGCCGATGCGATCATGGACCGCATCGTGCACAACACAATCTGGATCGACACCGGCGACAGGAACATGCGAGAACACACCGCACTGCCCCAGTGACCCGATGCCGGCGGGAGCCAGTGGTCCCCACCGCGGCGGCTACTGGCCCCCGTCGGCACGATCGGCGGTCCCCAAGAGCAAGATTCGGTGGCTCCCACGACTACGAATACTCAGTTCGAACAGCTCGTCGAGGTACAGGGCCGTCTGCGGCACGTTAGAGGCGTGCTTGAGCACCCCGGTGTTGCCCGTCATCAGCGCCGGTGCCGCGAAGCGGATCACCTGCCACACAGGGAAGTTCCACGGCATCACCGCCAGCACCAGCCCCAGCGGCCGGTACCGCGCATAGGCCCGTGAGGCGCCGACGGCCGACGGGTCCTCCAGCACCTCGTCCGCCAAAAACCCCTCGGCGTGCTCGGCGTAGAACCGCAGTGCGTTCGCGGACTTGGTGATCTCGGCGCGGGACTGCTCGATGGGCTTGCCCATCTCCACCGTGACGATGCGGGCCAGCTCGTCCACGTCGCCCTCCAGCACATCCGCGGTGGCGCGGGCCCACTGGGCGCGCTGGGCGAAGCTGGTGGCGCGCAGCTTCTCGTGGGCGGCGTGTGCCTGGGCGATGCGGCGCTCCACCTCGGCCTCGTCGTGGGCGGTGAACGTCTTCTCGGTGGCCCCGGTGGCGGGGTTGACGGTGGCAATGGCCATGATGTGCTCCTTCGACGACGTGGATGGGTGAGTGCTCGGGGTCAGGCCTGTGGTGGCCCGGAGGTGGACCGGGTCGCGCGGTCGTGCAGGTCGATCAGGCGCTGCGCGTTCTCCTCGGAGACGAAGGAGGACCCGTTGATCGTCATGCCCCAGGTGGCCCCGCCGCGGAAGGTGAGCGTCCCGCGGTGTGGGGCCCAGTGCGGGGGGATCGGCTTCATGCCTCGACGGTACTAGCCGGGCGGCCGGGCCGCCCGGGCCGACCGGGCGTTCCGGGGACGTGCAGTCCTTAGCCGTACGCTGAGCCGATGAGATCCCTTCTGCGCCGCGTACCTGCCACCACCTCCCAGAACCTGACCCGGATCGGGCTGGGAGCGTTCATGACCTTCGCGGGGGTCTCCCACCTGACCTTCGCCCGGGACGAGTTCCGCGCCCAGGTCCCCTCCTGGCAGCCCTTCCCCGAGGACATCGTGGTGCTGGGATCCGGTGTCGTCGAGGTCGCCCTGGGAGCGTCCTTGACCGCACTGCCGCGCTATCGGCGGCTCACGGGGGTCGCGCTGGCCGCGTTCTACGTCGCGGTGTTCCCCGGCAACGTCTCGCAGTACCTGGAGGGGGTGGACGCCTTCGGATTGGACACCGACGCCAAGCGGCTGGCCCGCCTGTTCGGCCAACCGCTGCTCATCGCGGCCGCATTGTGGGGTGCCGGGATCCCGCAGCGGCGCTCGCGCGACTGAGAGGCAACGCAGCCCCGTGCTGCTTCCCCGGTCTTTCGGAAGACTGGATGCGCATGTCAGGCCGGTGCGCTAGGTTCTCCCCACCGCCACGGGGCACCCGCACCGTGGCTGCCCCGCGGGGCACGACCCGACGAAGGGAATGCACATGAACCTCGGCGACAAGATCAAGAACAAGGCCCAGGAGGCCTCGGGCAAGACCAAGGCAGGCGTCGGTGACGCCACCGACAACCACTCCCTCGAGGCCGAGGGCCGTGGCGACCAGGCCGAGGCGAACACCCGCCAGGCCGGCGAGAACGTCAAGGACGCCGCCAAGAACCTGAAGGACGGCTTCTCGAAGTGACCCGGCCGCAGCCGGCCCGCTGCTGAACCACAGATCCGCGGGCAGACACAAGCGCAGCACCTCGACGGCGCGCATCGCTCTCACGAGCGGTGCGCGCCGTTGTCATGGGCGCAGTCCCACCCACTGCCGCCCGGCCCTGCTCCGGCGGCATCAAAGTGCCGCCGCCCCAGCTCGCTGCTAGCACCTTCGTGCTGTTCCCCCGGTCACCCATTGGAGTTGTCGGCGCTGCTTGCCACTGACTGGATGATGCCGGTTGCCCACGGCATCACCTATGAGGAACGCCGTGACGAGAGCCCACTGCTGGCGTCCCGGTCGGGGCTGAGCATCGGGGAGGATGCGCTGGAGCAGGTCGCAGTGAAGATAGCCAACGCGGTGCGGCCAGAGGCGAACTGATCAGCCGCTCTCGATCCAGCGCCTGACGGCTTCACCGCCATCGGCGTAGAGCACCTCGTTGCCCTTCCGGCGCGCGTTCTGCATGACCTGCGTCGCCTCCCGGAGTGAGTCCAGGTTGTAGTAGTTGCGGACGTAGCTAAGGTCGTCAGTGCGACGACGATGCAACCCGTGCAGTACCGGGAAGGCATGCAGAACGTCGTTGCGGACATCTAACGCCTCCTCGGCAAGGGTGATGAAGTTATCGATCCCCTCCACGGCGGGAGGTGACTTCCGCAACCTCCCCAGCAACCTGCCCAGAGGGTCCTTGTACAGGTCCTCGGCCTGGAATCCTGAGTGAACCCGCAAGAGATCGAAGGCAATGCCGGACAGCCCGGCAGCCGCGTAGGTAGCCCTGCCGAGTTCAAGCAGCCAGTCAGTGTGCTGAGGGTGCCGTGAGTCTCCGGGGTACTCCGCGTCGATGCTCATGCGTCCATTCTCGCCGAGGTGTCCACCGGTCTCTGCTGGGCCTCTCCGGACCATCAGCGACTGCCGACCCACGCCTCCTCCAGTAGCAAGCTCGCGACGGCGTATAGACGACGGTCGAGCAGCGGACTTGTGGAGGGGGTCAGTGGATGCTCCACAATGCCTCGGTCAACCAACCATCTACGAAGCCCATCGTGTTCTCAGGCGTCCATCCGAGAACCGAGGGGAACTTGCCCATGGTCGTCCGCAGATCGCTGGCGAAGCGCGAGTCCGGGTCGACATGCCGTAGCAAGTAGGCCAAGACTGCCGCCAGGAAGTAGACCTTGTTGGTGTCGGCAGACACTAGGTGATGCAGTTCCTGTTCCACCATGCGCCTGTTGATCTTGTCCGGGGGGTAAACGGTGCTTCTGTTCCAGATGCGCGCGTTGTGAGCGCAGTGGTTGCGGAGCACGTTCAGCGCCTTCAGCCAGCCGAACAACACCTGCGGATTCTTGACGCCGACCTCCTCCGCGATGCGTCGCGCATCCTTGGGTTGCATCATCCGGTAGAGGCCGATCAGGCAACCCATCGTCATGAACTCGGTTGCAGCCCACACAGGCACATCACCGTCGTACTTGGTAGCGAAGTGGACCATGTAATCCTCACGGCCTGCCTTGCGCTGCAAGGAGTCGTACTCGCTGCGCCAGGTGTCGTACTTCGTCCCCGCATGGTCGGGTCCGCGCGACGCTGCATTGCATCGCTGGGGGTCAAGGCCGCTACGGTCCAGATGGGCAAGGGGCCCGTGCTTCCCCAGGTGGTAGCCCACCTTGGTGCGGAGCGCGATCTCCAGTGACTGGATGGCGGGCAGCAACGTGCGCCGAAGCCGGTGGTCGAAGTCATGCAATGTCACGGCATCCGACAGACAAGCGCCCCCCACGAAGACGTCCGAACGGTGCACCGTGCCAGCATCGTCGGTGGTGAACGCCCGCATCGGGTAGGTGTAAGCCGATAGACGGTAGTAGCCGATCCGCTTCAGAACCCGTACCGCGTCGCCTTCACGGCCAACGTCCAACCCCCGAGAGGCCAGGAGGCGAACCTGCTGGTCGTAAGGCAGGTGGGGCTTGGAGTAGCGCATCACCCTATAGTGCCAAAGGAAAACCGGCCCATGCACGACAGGTGGCGCGAGGCCGGTTGCCGAGAGAGGAGCCGGTGTTTATGCCCCCATGGTAGCCGCTGGGACCGACCTCGCGTCAATGCCCCGCGGCAAGATCCGCGCAGGTCTCCTGATTTCTGTGCCTTCACCACAAACGGCCCGCCCGTGATCTGCGAGGCAGGGCGCAGCCTGTACGGTTCCGTGAATCTACCGCGTACGTCCCCTCGCCTGAGGGGCGGCGTAGCCCCCACAGCGCAACCGCGACTCCGCCAGCCAGATCGGCCACGTGGTGCTGTTCGACGGCTGGGCCGACGAGACCCGCACCACCTACCGGGTGCTCGAGCAGGCCTACAGCGCCGGCGGTACTGCGGCCCGCACCATCGCCTACCCCTACGCGGACCTGCCGGAGTACCACCCGTTCCGGTACGACAGGATCCTGGACTGACATCCGGCCGGGCTGTCCCGGACTGGGCTGCCCGGCCCGGGTTGCCCCGTCCTGGGCTGCCCCGGCCCGGTGCCCCTGCGGCCTGCAGTCGGGTCAGCAGGTGGGTCAGATCAGCAGGCAGCCGTCGGCGATGATGTGCACGTAGGGCATGGTGGCCAGCAGCAGGATCCCGATCTGCGCCGCCACCAGCAGCAGGGGCATAAGGAGCGGGCGCGGGCCAGAGCGGGGAGACCTATGCGGGGTCGGCCGGTGCTCCGGTGCCGGATCGGATGAGCCTGCGGGACCGGCCAAGGAGACGGGCCCAGCAGTCGGTGCAACCGGGGGCCCACCGCCGTGGTGGCCGCGGCGAGGGGCCTCTGACCGGCCATGGCCGCACGGGGCTCCCGGATGCCCACCAGGGACAACAGGGCGTCGAAGAGCGCCGCGTCACTCACCTCGCGGCGGGCAGGGTCGTCGGCATCCATCTCCACCAGGGCCGAGACCTCGTGCACCCCGTGCCGCACCAGCGGAACCCAGCCCACCAGGGCGCAGAACACCCGCAGCAGGCCGCCCACCCAGTGGTGATGCCGATCCAGGTGCGCCTGCTCGTGCGCGAGCACTGCGGTCAGCGTGCGCCCGTCCAGCAGTTCCAGCGCCCGTCGGGACAGCACGATCGCCCCGCCCCTCACAGGTGTGGAGTACACGACCACCTGGTCGCTGGGCACGACCCACACATGATGACCCAGGTCCGAGCGGAGACCCGCCGTACGCAGCACCTCCACGTGCCGATGAGCGCTGCGGGACGCGCTGACGATCGCCGCCCCCAGGGCCGCGATGAACCAGATCCCGATCAGGATCGGCACGAACAGGACGAAGAACGGGGGAACACATCCGTGGGGGTGGTCCAGGGGCCCAGCGGGTTGGCGCCCCGGACGCAGGCACGGCACACCATGCCTGCCTTGCCGGGCAGGCAGTGGCCGGAGAGGTTCCAGGCCAGGATCGGCCCGAGGGAGAGTGCTGCGAGGGTCCAGGTGACCAGCAGGGTGGTCCAGATCGTGATGCCCAGGGCGGGGCGACGCGCGAACCGCGGCGCGGCGGGCGTCAGCAGGCGTGCGCCCCGCGCTCCGATCGCGATGACCAGGGTGAGCAGCGCTCCGAACAGTGCGAGTGTGGCCATGTCACGGCGCGGGGTCAGGCGAGCCGTGGTGCGGGGACGAGGGCGACCCTGGCGCGCCCGCAGCGGGGGAGTCAGGGTGGCGGCCGCCGGTGCGCTCGACCAGCTCACGCAGCGCTTCCACGTCCGACTCGTCCATCCCGGTGACGAAGTGGAGGATGCTGGCGCGCCGGTCCCGGCTGTAGGACAGTGCCTCGTTCATCAGGGCCGCGGAGTACTCGTCACGACCGATGATCGCCCGGTACTGGACCGGCCGACCGCGGGAGGTGCGCTCGATCACGCCCTTCTTCTCCAGGTTCGTGAGCACCGTGGAGATGGTGGTGTAGGCCAGGCCCCGATCGCTCAGGCTCTCGTGCACATCCCGCACGCCGATGATGCCGTCGGACCCGGTGTCGCTGCTGCGGGACCAGACCACCTCGAGGGCGTCGCGCTCTAGCGGACCAAGGGTGGGCACGGAGCGACCGGGCGGACGGGACATGGCGCTCATCCTAGGAGTCCGAGAGGCCGTCCGCCCAGGTCAGGATGGTCGAGGTCACTCCCGCCACCAGGTGTCGTGGATCGTCACCGGGACGGTGCGCTTGTGGCGGGTGCGCAGGAAGATCGTCTCGAGCTTCTCGGCGGCGGCCTCGTCGATCTCGCGGCCCTCGAGGTAGTCGTCGATGTCGTCGTAGCGCAGCCCCAGTTCGGCCTCGTCGGTCTGGCCGGGGCGGCCGTCCAGCAGGTCGGCCGTGGGCACCTTGCCGGAGAGCGCATCGCTCGCCCCCAGCTCCGTGAGCACTTCCCGCACCTGGCGCTTGTTCAGGCCGGACAGGGGCAGCAGGTCCGCGCCGCCGTCGCCGAACTTGGTGAAGAAGCCGGTGACGTTCTCGGCCGCCTGGTCGGTGCCCAGCACCAGCAGCCCCAGGTCGCCGCCGATCGCGTACTGCACGGCCATGCGCATCCTGGCCTTGGTGTTGCCCTTGGTGAAGTCGCTGAGTTCCTCGCCCAGCCCTTCGCGGTAGGCCTCAGCCAGGCCCTCCACTCCGGCGGCCACGTTCACTGTGACAGGGCGGTCGGCGGCGATGAAGTCCATCGCCGCCTGGGCATCTGCCTCATCGTGCTGGACCCCGTAGGGCAGGCGCACCGCCACGAACAGGGCATCACCACCCTGCTCCCGCACACGCTCCACCGCCAGCTGCGCCAGGCGACCCGCGCAGGTGGAGTCCACGCCGCCGGAGATACCCAGCACGAAGCCCTTCGCGCGGGTCGCCACGAGGTAGTCCACCAGGAACTGCACCCGGGACTCCACCTCCGCGGCGGGGTCGATGGTGGGCTTCACGCCGGTCTCGTCGATGATGCGCTGCTGCAGTGGCCTCATGGCCGCGATTCTACGGCGGGGCCACGGGGCTCGGGGTACTGACTGGTGGCGCGCAGCCCCTGACCGCCCGGCTAGTATGGGGGGATGAGCCTGAGCACCGCCGCCCCGCCCACCGAGCGTCACGTTGCGATCGCCCTCGCCGGGGCCGACGGTTCCCTCCTCCACAGCCAGGACCCGGACCGCCCCTTCTACGCGGCCAGCACCATCAAGCTCCATGTGCTGATGGCAGTGCTGAACGCAGTCGATGCCGGGCACCTCGACCTGGACCGCACCGAGCCGGCCAGGCGCACCTTCACCGGGGTCGACGGTGCTCCGTTCACTCTGTTCGGCGACCACCTGGACCCCACGCACCCTGCCGACGGGCAGCCGATCACGGTGCGCGAGCTCGCGGTGCGGATGATCGACCGTTCCAGCAACGAGGGCACCGATCACCTCATCGAGCTCGTGGGGCTGCCGGCCGTGGCCACCGCCATCGACGGGCTGGGCCTGACCGCCACCCGCGCGGAGCGATTGATCGGCGACGCGGCCGCCATCGACCAGGGGTTAACTCTCGAGACCACCCCTGCGGACCTGGTGCGCACCGTGCGCGCCATGGTGGGCACCTCCTCGAACCTGCAGCCCGATCACCGCGTGCTCGCCCGCGAAGCGATGTCCGCCCAGCGCATCACCATCATCTCCAGCGCCCTGCGGCCCGAGGTGCCGGTGGGCTCCAAGTCCGGTTGGGTGGACGGCTACCGGCATGACGTGGCGTTCATCGGGGATCCCGACGGGCCCGAGGTCCGCTACCTGGCCGTGATGACCGCGGGCATGGTCAAGGCCGAGGCCGACGAGGTGATCCGAGCACGGGTTCGGGAACTGCTGCCGGACCTGGCCCGCTGACCACTGCTTCACCAGGGACGCTCACCGCTCGAGTATCCGGACCGCCCCGGCGTACTCGCCCTTGACGTCGTACCCGCTGAGCGACTCGACATCGATCGTGCGCGGGGCATTGGGGGCGTGGATGATCCGGTCCTCGCCCAGGTACAGGGCCACGTGCCGGATCTCCGGGCTGCCGGGCCCCTCGGAGAAGAACACCAGATCGCCACGGCGCAGGTCGTCCCGCTCGACCCGGGGCAGGCCCGAGTCGGTCATCTGCGGGCCGGCATCGCGGGGGATCGTGATCCCGTGGTGACGGAACACCGAGTGGGTGAACCCCGAGCAGTCGAAGCCCCACGCACTCATGCCCGACCACAGGTACCGCAGCCCCAGGAAGCGCTCGCCGGTGGCGATCACCTCCTCCACCGTCGGGGCGGGGGGCGCCTCGCCCGGCTCCCGGACCGCCACGTCGGCTGCAGGCAGGTACTGGGTCCCGCCTCCGGGGACCGCCACCTCCACCGCAGCCCCCGTGCGGCCCAGTACCGGCAGCACGGTCCCGAAGGAGACCTCGATCCCGGGGGATGTCCCCTCGGCGTCCTCCGAGAGGCGGGAGCGGGAGGCCGTGACCGTCGCCGTCGGGGACGATGCCGCAGCCTGCGCGAAGCCCGGGTCGACAACCAGCTGCGCGAGCGGCACCCACCCCGGGTAGCCGCGGGGATCACGCGGGGAGAGCTGATCGGTGACCACGATGCGTGCCCACTGCCCATCGACCTCATCGACGATCACACGAGCCCCCAGCAGCGCCTGGGTCTCCAGATGGCCGGTCAGCCAGCGCAGCGTCTCGGCCTCGTCCATGGCGGAGTTCCAGGCATCCAGGTCCACCGGTACGGACAGCGAGGGATCATCGATCCCTGCACGGTCAAGGCCGGGCCGCACCCACACGGTGGCCACGGCTACCTGGACGAATGCGGTATCCCCGGGGCGGGGGGCGGATCCCGGGGCGTGGCCCGCGCGGGTGCTGGGGTCAGGGGTGGGGGTCGAACGGTTCATCGGTCTCTCCTCAGGGACGGTGCGGGCCTACCGGGGCGGGTCCTGGTCGGGGCGCAGCAGCTCCATGCCCAGGCCGGGCCCGCCGGTCAGCGCCAGCCAGCCCTCCTGGACCTTGTAGCCGCCGGAAGGGTGGCGGGTGGTGAGCCAGTCGGGGGAGTCCAGGTCCACCATGGTGATCGCCGGGTGCGCCAGTGCCACGTGCGCGGCGCCCGCGATCGTGATGCTCGGCTCCATCATCGCCCCCACCATGCAGGTGAGGCCCGCGTCGCGGGCCACATCGGCGATGGCCATCGCCTCGGGAATCCCGCCGGTCTTGGCCAGCTTGATGTTGAGCATGTCGGCGGCGTCGAGCTCTGCGATCCGGCGGGCATCGGCGGCGGTCCACACGGACTCGTCCGCCATGATCGGGGTGCTGACGGCGCGGCGCACCTGCGCCATGCCCTCCAGGTCGGCGGCCGCGACGGGCTGCTCCACCAGGTCCACCGGGAGTCCGTCGGCCTCGAAGGCGCCGATGATCTCGATGGCCTGCTGCACGCTCCAGCCCTGGTTGGCGTCCAGTCGCAGGCGGGCCCCGGGGACCGCGTCGAGCACGGCATCCAGGCGTCGACGGTCCTCGTCCACGTCCCTGCCCAGCTTGATCTTCAGCACCCGGTAGCCCTCGGCGGCGGCCTCGCGGGCGTGCTGGGCCATCACGTCGGGCTCCTCGAGGGAGACGGTCATGTCCGACTCGATGCGGGTGTGCACCGCACCGCCCAGCAGTTCCACCAGGGGGCGGCCTGCCGCCTTGCCCCAGGCGTCGTGCAGGGCCACGTCCACCGCGGCACGCGCACTGCTGGCCCCGTCGACCGACCGCGCCAGCAGGGCGCTCAGCTCAGCGATGGTGCCGCGGGCCCCGGTGAGGGCGGCGGTGATCGGTCCCGTCACCGCAGCGGTGATCGAGGCCAGGTCCTCACCGGTGACGGGCTTGGTGTCGGCCGCGGTGCCCTGCCCGATCACGCCGGCGCGCAGCTCCACCTCGATGGCCAGGTACTCCACGGCCTCGGTGCGCCGAGCGGCGGTGACGAAGGGACGCAGCAGGGGAGCGGCATGGCGATGCGTGCGCACCGCCGCCACCTCCAGCTCCAGCGCCGTGGCGCCCACGAGGGAGGCGGGCTCGGGCGTGCCGCCGGTGGGGCCAGCCGTGCCGCCGGGGGTGCGGGGAGCGGGGCGGCCGGTCACAGCATGCTCATCAGCTGAGCGGCACCCAGGCCGATCCACGTGCCCGCGAAGGAGCCGATCAGCGCGAACAGGATGCCCACGGGCACCAGCTGTCGGTTGAAGGCACTGGCCACCACGGGCGCGGAGGCGATGCCGCCGATGTTCGCGGTGGAGGCCACGGCCAGGGAGAACAGCTCGGTGCGGGTGAGCTTCGCGTAGATCACCATGATCACAGCGTGCACCAGCAGCACCAGGAAGCCGATCAGCAGGTACAGCGGCGCCTGGGTGAGCGCCGAGAAGTCCGAGCCGGAGGCGATCTGACCGATCACGATGAACAGCATCAGGGTTCCCACCTCCATGGAGCCGGCCGTCTTCCCCAGCGGGGTGTGCGCGACCGCCAGGCCCAGCAGGGACACGATCAGGATGGTCCAGGCGGTGCCGTTGACCACGTCACCGAGCACCGGCAGCTGGTTGCCGATCCAGATCGCCACGGTGGAGACGAAGATCGAGCCGAAGGCCACGATCGCCAGGGAGGTCACGGTGATCTCCCTCTTCTCCTCGGCGAGGTCGGCGCCGGCGTGGGAGTCCAGGTAGGAGGTGTCGGCCTTCGTGAACCGGTTGAAGCGGTCCGAGACCGCCACCGAGGAGAACATCGCCATCAGCCACACCGAGTACACGATGGTGTCGGTGATCAGGGCGTAGCCGAAGATGTTCTCCGGTGCCTGCAGGATGTCCTGCACCGCGACCATGTTGGCGCTGCCGCCGGTCCAGGATCCCAGCAGCGCGCCGAGCGCCTTCCAGGACTCCTCGTGCAGTGCCCCCTGGAACAGGGCGTACACCGCCACCATGCCCACCGCGAGCGATGCGGCGGCCACGAACATCGTCAGCAGCAGCTTGGGGCCCAGCTTGATGATCTTGCGGATGTCGCAGCCGAACAGGAACAGGAAGATCATCGCCGGCAGGGCCACGTTCTTCACCGCTGCGATGGGGGCGCGGGTCTCCTCGGCCTGACCGAACACGCCCAGCGAGTTCAGGGTGGCGCAGATCAGGTACATCAGCACCATGCCGGGGACGAACTTGAAGAACTTCCAGCCGGTGGTGCGTTCCAGGACGATGAGCAGGCAGGACAGGCCCAGCAGCACACCGAGCATGAGTAGTCCGTCGGTGATCAACGGTCCTCCTTCGGGGCGGGCCGCCGGCCGGACTGACCGGGAAAAGAAGAATCGGAAGCGCACCGGACAGCCGCAGGGCGGCACGGGCACGGCAGCGACCACCCGCGAGGGGTGGCGCCGGTGCCCTGTCCAGGCGCTTCCGACGGGATCCGGTGCGGTCAGGAACCGGGCTGACGGCGAGCGACAGGGGTATTGGGTTGAGCGGGGGAGCCGTCGACCAGGTCGCGGTACTTCGCAGCGGCACTCCGCACGGCGGCGGCCATGGCGCGCTGCGAGGACCCGTGGTACCGATCGATGATGGCCTCCACCAGCGCGTCCTCCTCCTGCAGACTCCTGCCCTCCAGCAGCTCGCGCACGAACTCCACGGTGAGTGGGAGCGCCGCAGTGCAGTCGGCCCGGACGATGACGTGGGTCTCAGTGTCGACCACTAGGCCCACGAAGAACAGCCCGAACTGCGTTGTGATCGGATTGTTATTCGGCGACTTCGCCTCACCGGTCACGTAGATCGTCCTGCTCATGGGCACGAGAGTACGTGGATCGCGCGGGCAGCGTCGCGCGATGTCGTGCGATCCCGTGCGATCCGAGCCAGAGGCGCCGTGCGGCACGGGCGGGAGGTGATGTGCCCCGCGCCGGTGGACGCGGAGTGGAGACACCCGCGGGTGGGGTGTAGAAGTGTGCGGTGGCCGACCACCACGAGAGCGACTCCCCGCACCAGCCCCACGACGCTCCCGGTCCCACCGGCGCCGCCCCCGAGCCCGGCCCTGCCCCGCGCCGTGGCGGCGCTGCCCCGCGCCGTGGCGGCGCTGCCGCAGGCGCCCCCGTGGTCGGAGCACTCTTGGCTGTGCTCGCGGTGGCCACCGTGTCCGTGAACCTGCGCCCCGGCGCCACCTCTCTGGGACCGCTGCTGGAGGACGTGGTCGCCTTCCACGGGCAAGGAGGGCTCGCCACCGGACTGCTCACCGCCCTGCCCTGCCTGGCCTTCGGCGTGCTGGGCATGCTCGCTGTGCCGATCTCCAAGCGGGTGGGCCTGACGGGCACCGTGGTCGCCTCGTTCGTGCTGGTGGTGGCCGGGCTGCTGCTGCGCCCCCAGGCGAGCACCTTCTGGATGTTCACCGCGCTGTCGCTGCTGGCGCTGGTGGGGCCGGCCCTCGGCAACGTGATCGTCCCGGCCTGGATCAAGCAGTACGGCGGCCGTCGCACCGTGGGCCTGATGACCCTGTACTCGACACTGCTGGGCGTGGGCGGCGCCACCGGTTCCGCGTTCGCGGTGCCGCTGATGACCGACGGTGCCCTGGGCTGGCAGGACTCGCTGCGGTTTTGGGGCCTGATCGCCGTGGTCCCGGTGGTGGTGTGGGTGATCGTACTGGCCCGCACCGGCCACGACTTCCCGCCCCCCACCGCACAGGGAGAGCTGCACACCTCCGTGCTGCGCGCACCGACCGCACTCGCACTCACGGTGATGTTCGGCCTGCAGTCCATGAACGCCTACACCCAGTTCGGGCTGCTCCCGCAGATCCTCACCGGCGGCGGGATGAGCCCCACCAACGCGGGCCTGGTCACCGGATCCGTGGCCGCCTGGGGGATCCTGGGCGGGCTGGTGATGCCCACCATCATCGATCGCTCCCGGCATCTCCCGCTGATCGCACTGGCCTTCGGGGTGCTCACCGCCGCCGGGTACGTGGGGCTGATCCTCGCCCCGGCCGCCGGAGCCCTGCTGTGGGCGGCAGTGCTGGGCATCGGCGGTTTCGCCTTCCCCACCGCCATCGCCCTGATCCCGGCCCGCAGCCGGGACCCGCTGGTCACCGCGAAGCTCTCCGGGATGGTCCAGCCGATCGGCTACCTGATCGCAGCTGCCGGCTCCATCACCGCCGGGGTGGTGCTGGATGCCACCGGTTCGGCATCGACGATGCTCGCGATGATGGCCGTGACCGGCCTCGCCCTGGGCCTGGCCGGCTACCGCGCCGCCAAGCCCGTGTTCATCGACGACGAGATCGCCCGCTGATCGACCAGCCGTTGCCCGGCAGCGGCCTGCGATGCCGGGCGCTGATCAGCTCCGCTGGACAGCTGCCGCGATGTCCTCGAGGTCCTGCTCCATCGCCTTGCGGGTGGCCTTCATCCCCACCTTCGCCATCACGCCCATCAGCGCGCCCTTGAGCCCGCCCTTCTCCTGCGGGGCGGCGGAGAAGACCATGGTCAGCTCGATCGCATCCGGGGAACCGGAGATCGGGGACAGCAGGAACTCGGTGCGGTAGGCAGCACCCCCGGCATCCGCCACGATGACCGTGCGGCGAGGTTCCTCGGCCACCGCCACCTCCATCTCCTCGGTGCCCTCGAAGCCGAACATCTTCCTGGTCTCCAGCCAGCGCGTGCCCACCGCGTAGGGGCCGGGGGTGAGCACCTCGACCGAGAGCACGTCGCTGAGGGTGCGGGGAGCCGCCTCGATGTCCGTGAGGACCGCCCACACCTGCTCGGCGGAGGCGGGGATCTGACGGCTGAGACGCAGCTGCTGAGTGGCCATGGGCAGATCGTAATGCTGCCCAGGCACGACGGCGACGGTCATGGGAAGATTCAGGGCATGAGCATCGTGCGCGCGCTGAGCCATCTGGTGACCCAGGGACCGTCCAAGCCCGCCCGTTCCCTCGTGGATCGCCGCCTGGTGGAGCGCCGACGGCACCACCACGTGCCCACCACCTGGATCGACGTGGAGAAGGCCGCCGATGCCACGATCGTGCACCTGCACGGCGGCGGGTATCTGCGCGGCGCGGACCAGAACACCTGGGAGTGGCTGGAGGACCTGCGCCGCCGCTCAGGCACCGCCGCGGCGATGGTCCACTACCGGGTGGCGCCCCGGTACCCGTTCCCGTACGCCTTCGACGACGCCCTCCAGGCGGTGCTGTCCCTGACCCGCAACTCCGTGGTGCGCCCCGGGCGCTGGGTGCTCTCCGGCGACGGCGCGGGCGGCGGGCTGGCGCTCGCCGTGGCGCAGTCGCTGCGCGAGTACGGCGGTGGCGAGCCGGCCCTGCTGATGCTCACCACCCCCTGGCTGGACCTCAGCGAGGAACGGCTGCGGTCCCCCGAGCTGCGCGAGGCCGCCGACCTCTACGCCGACGGCGCTGATCGCGACGACCCGCGTCTGAACCCGCTGCGCGGTGACATGACCGGCCTGCCGCCGGTGCACCTGACCACGGGCGGCGACGACCTCCTGCTGGCCGATTCCACCCGCCTGACCGAGAAGCTCCGGGAGGCAGGGGTGGAGCTGGACGTGCATGCCTCCCTCGAGGGAGGGCACAGCTTCCCGCTGCAGCAGCGCAGCCCCGCCGCTCAGGCCGCCCGACGCTCCCAGATCACCGCGGTGCGTCGAGCGCTGGACCTGGACCGGGAGCTTCCCGGGGCCTGAGCGCCTGGATCGTCCGGGACATCGCCGCGCGCAGGATCGGCCTGGGCATCGCGGCGATGAGCCGGATGTGCCCCTCGCCCACCGTCCCGCAGGAGCGGCCGTCGGTGGGCACCACTCGCGCCTCCCGTTGGATGAACTCCACCGCTGGGCATGGCAGGTCCAGGGCGGTGAGGTCCACCCAGTTCACGTAGGTGCCTTCGGGGCGGCTCACCACGGCGGCAGGCAGCCCTTCGCCGATCATGTCGGCCACCATCGAGGTGCAGTCGGCCAGGTAGGCGGTCACCTCGTCGATCCACCCGGAGTCGTCGCGGTAGGCGGCGATAGTGCCTGCCATCCCCATCGACGGGGTGCGATCCGACAGCGGGGTGGGCATCCGCGACCAGGCCTCGCGGTCCACGTCGCTGGTCAGGACGGCCTGCGCGCACTTGAGGCCCGCGATGTTCCAGCCCTTGGTGGCGGAGACCGCGGTGACGGTGTGCGCGGCTGTCGTCTCGCTCAGTGAGGCGTAGGGGATGTGGCGGTGCCCCTCGAACACGATCGGTGCCCAGATCTCGTCGGCGAACACGCGCACCCCGGCTCCCTCGACCATGCGGGCGAAGGCCTCCAGCTCCTCGCGGGTGAACACGCGCCCGGTGGGGTTGTGCGGGTTGCACAGGATGACCAGCTGCGCGCCGCTGCGCTCGATGGCCGCGGCGATCCCCGGGAGGTCCAGCGCCCAGCGGCCGCGGTCGTCGCGGATCATCGGCACCTCGATGGCGTCACGGCCCTGGCGCCGGATCGAGGTGAAGAAGTTCATGTAGGCGGGGGTCGGTACCACTACGGGAGTGCCGGGATCGGTGGTCGAGGCGATCACCTGGTCCAGCACCATGATCACCTCGGGGGCGACGCGGATGTCCGCCGGATCCACCTGCCACCCATGGGTGGTACGGAGGCGTTCGGCGGTGGCCTCACCGGTCTGCTCCACCAGGTGCGGGGGTGCGTAGCCGAAGCTGCCCCGGTCCAGTTCCTTGCGCAGGGCGGCAGTGACCACGGGGGAGGTCCCGAAGTCCATCTCGGCCACGAATGCGCCGATCGCCTGGTCCGGCAGGCACCATTTCAGGCTCTTGGTCGCACGGAGCTGCTCGACGGTGATCGCATCGAACGCTGCTGCCAGGTTCACGGTCAGTCCTTTCCTCGTGCCGGTACCTGCACCCGGGACAGGGTGCAGGAGGTCGGGGACCCTGATCCCGCCATCATGTCAGCCCCTGGCCGGACCCCACCGACTGAGACATCGGACAACCGGCGCTACGATGTGCGCGTGACGAGCGAGGAACCAGGACCGGTGCAGCACGCTCCGTGGCAGGGCCGCAGCGTCGCCGTCGCGCAGCTGCGCGAACTGCTGACGCCCTGCGCCCCCAGCGGCATGCTGCGCCTGGTGGTCCAGCGCCTCTCCCTGGTCGAGCACGGACGGCCCGCAGGGGAGCACGAGGTGATCTCCTCCGTGGCCGACGTGGACGGGAACCTTGTCGCAGTGCCCTTGCGCGAGAGCGTGCGGGCCGACCGGGACCGCGCCGATGCCGTCGATGCCGCCATCGCGAAGCTGCGGCAGGACCTCGCCGCGGACGGTCTCATCGACGTGGCCGGCCTCGAGGTGATCATCGACGCCGACGGCACCGAGCAGGTGCGGATCGCCCGCGACCTGACGGTGGCGCCGCGCGACCTGCGCGATGGGGATCCCTTCGACGCCGTGCACGACGGCGACCACCACATCGCCCGCCACGCCCCGGTGCTGGAGGATCTGCGCGATCGCCTGGCCGAGCAGTCCACCGGCCCCCTGCGCCGCGCCTGGGAGTCCATCCAGGACGTGCTTCGCAGGCTGCGCTGACCCTCGGCGGCCCCGGATCTGCTGATCAGGCCCCGGCCAGGGCTGCCGGGCACATGCCGGCCGCCGTCGCCCCGGGCAGAGTGACATCGAGGGCGCCTGCGAGGGTGACGCCGAGATCCGCCCAGGCCCCCTCCACGGGGCCGGAAGGCAGGCCGTCGCCCTGCCCCAGGGCCGTGCTCCAGGCATCGGGATCGGACACGGCACGGGGGCCTGCGTAGTAGGGGTCATCGCCCTCCACCAGTGGACGATACGTGGGGGACAGGCCGAACAGCGTGCCCGGGGCCCCGTCCAGCACAGCGATCACGTCCGTCCGGTCCGTGGCGCCGATGCCGTCGTCCACCTGCCGCAGGCGCAAGCGGCAATGCGCCGCCACCTCCGCGAGAGCCTCCATCGCCGCATCGCGAACGGTGTCGGGCTCGCCGCGCCGCACGTGCAGGGCGCCGCGGGGCCCATCCGGCCACACCAGCGCACGGAAGTCCGCCAGCCGTGGCCCGTCCGTGCTCACCAGGCCGCGGCGGGCCAGCATCGTATTGGGGTGCACCAGCAGCTCCACGGGCACCAGGGGGCGGCCCGGCAGCAGCACCACATGATCAGCGTCCGTCGGCCCGAAGGCGGTGACCACCCGCCCCAGCGCGCTGACGGTGGCGGCGAGTGAACGGTCAGCAGCTGACGAGGAGCGACCCTCGTGGCGCCGTGCGCGCCCCAGTCCCGTCAGTCGTACCGCCGCCAGGTCGATCCTGCCGGCCGTGTACGCCTCCTCGGCGATCTGAGCGACCAGTTCGTCCGGCTCGACCTGGGACAGCTGCACGCCGGCCTCGCGGCGCGCGCGCAGGTGCTCGGTGACCATGCGCGCGGAACTGGTCTGCTCGACCATGCTCCAGCGGTCGCGGTAGCGGCGCAGGTCCTCCACCAGTGGCAGGCACAGATCAACTCCTGCACGGGCTGTGGCCGGGCCCCCGCGGGCCGTGGCCGGCCACTGCAGTGCGCAGGTCACGCCCCCGCGGGCACCCACCTGGTCCAGCAGGGTCGGGGTGCGCAGGTCGCCGGCGTACCAGACGCCCGCCCCGGTGGGCTCCGAGGGGTGCAGGGCCAGCTCGGTCGCCACCCCCGTGTGTCCCACGGAGGCACCGCTCATGACGCTCACCAGCGCGGGAGCGGGCTCCGAGGGGCCTCCGGGGCGGACCCGCAGCGGATTCGCCCCGGCCAGCAGCGCATCGAGGCATGTGCCGGGCGTGCGGAGCGGGCCCCCGGCGATCGAAGCCACATCGAGATCGTCCAGCCCGTCCGCGGCGATCACGAGGGCACGACCCTGGACCATGGTGCCCCTCCTTGCCTCCGACGCCAGCAGCATCACGAACGTAGAGGCCCCGTATTGCCCGCATGGGTGCCGGTGGTGGCCGCGGGGACACCGTCAGGTGAACAGCCGACGACCACGCGCCCGTCAGGGGCAGAGGACGACCGTCTCCTCATCACCGAGCATCGCCTCGGAGGAGGTGCTGTCCATCGCCTTGCGGGGGACCCGGGGGGAGCCGATCACCTGCTCCATGGTGGCCTCCTGCACTGCCACGTACGCCTCCTCGGGGCCGATCGCGGGGACGATCAGGCCCCCCGCCTCACCGGTGGCGCACAGGTCCATCCCGTGGACCGTCACCTGGAACATGCCGCGGGTGCTCTCGCCCCTGCCGTCCAGGTCCATCCTCATTGCGAACCGGAGGGCCACCACACCCACGTCCCGCGAACCGGTGTCGATCACGGTGCGAGCGATGGTGCCGCCGAACAGCAGCTGTGGCAGCGCGCCCGTCTGCCCGCGGTACCAGTTGGCACAGATGCGGGGGGCGCCCACATCGGCGAAGGCATCGGCCAGGACGTAGGCGTAGAAATGGCGGCTCCCGCTCTTGAAGCCCTCGGCCAGGTCGTCCTTCCAGAAGTTCGGGGTGGACGTCGAGATCGCGTACTGCGCATCGGCGTCCGAGAGCCCCGTGAGCTCGCCCGGGGAGAGGTATGCGCCGGTCAGGAAGTCCACCAGCTGCTGGCGGGCACCTGGCACGGAGGAGTCATCGAGGCCGCTGTCGGTCCAGGCCGAGTACTCCGCGAGGTCGCCCTCGAGGGGGAGGGACAGCAGGTCGTCGGCCGAACGGGTGTCCCACTGGGCCTGGTCGACGGAGGCCAGGGGATCGCGTGTCAGGTCGGGGTCGGTCGCCACCGGCTGGGGGCCCCGGGAGCACGCCGCCAGGGCAAGGGACCCGGTGCCCAGCAGTGCCGCGGCGAGGCGCCGACGCGTCAGCAGGGTGCGTCCGCTCATCTCAGCTCGGGCTCGGAGGTGTCGGCCCGGCCCGCATCCGCATCCAGGCGGCGGGAGATGGTGCGGGCACGGTCGCGCTCGCGACCCACCGCGCGGTCCACCAGCTCGGTGGTGTCGTGCTCGGGCTCATCCGGCTGGATCACCATCCACACCACGAACGCGATCGTGAGCACCGCGGTGCCGGCCAGCAGGATCCCGAACACCGACCAGAAGGAGCCGGGCAGATCGGGGTTCCAGAACGGGGAGTCCTCGAAGGGGGCAGCCGCCAGCAGCGTCGCAGCGATCACGGCCTCTCCCCTCAGATGCTCGCCGGCACGCCCGCAGACGGTGCGGGGCGCTCGGACACGGCCAGCATAACGGCCGGTGTCCATCACGGATATGCTGGCCGCGCTATGGCAGACGTGATCGTCGGGCGCTTCGCGCTGATAGACCTGATCGCCAAGGGGGGATCCGGGTCCGTTTGGCGAGCCTGGGATCAGAAGACCCAGGAGCTGTGCGCCGCGAAGGTGCTGCGCCAGCGCGACTCCGCCGACCTCATGCGGTTCGTGCGCGAGAAGGGCGTGAGCTTCGATCACCCCCACCTGCTCACCCCCTACGGCTGGGGCGCCGAGGACGAGCACGTGGTGATCGCGATGCCGCTGGTCTCCGGGGGCACCCTCGAATCGGTGGTCAAGAAGAAGGGCAAGCTGGCCGAGCCCGCCGTGGTGGTGGTGCTGGAGCAGCTGCTGGACGGCCTGGCCCACATCCACGAGGAGGGCTGGATCCACCGCGACGTGAAACCGGCCAACATCATGTTCGAGCCCCGCGGGAAGGCCTGGCCCCACTCCCGCCTGGCGGACTTCGGCATCGCCGTCCACGAGACCGACGTGCGCTTCACCCACGTGGGCATGGTCAACGGCACCCCCGGGTACATGGCCCCCGAACTGTTCGCGATGGCCGAACCCACCCCCTCCCACGACCTCTACGCCGCCGGTGTGGTGGCGCTGGTGGCCCTGAACGGTCCCATCAAGCTGCACGACGGTGCCTTCCGTCCCGACGAGCTGAACCAGCACCTGCGGGGCGTGACCCCGAAGCTGTCGGCCGTGATCCGCAAGCTGGTGGCAGCTCAGCCGGAGGAGCGCTACCAGGACGCCCAGAGCGTGCGCCGATACCTGCCGCGAGTGCCGCGAGGGTACCCCCTCACCCTGGCCGACGGCACCCCGCTGGAGTTCTCCGACACCCTGGACCCGCTCCCGCCGAACGCACCGGGTGCTCGTCGCCCCGAGCGGCCCGCTCCGGGCGTCGCCGTCTCGTCGATGGAGGCGATCCGCTCCGGGCGCGTCCAGCAGGGGTTCTCCGCTGCCTCGGCCTCCCCGCAGACGGGCCCGCAGTGGGCCGGTGGCCCCGGCCAGCCCGGCAGTCCTCGTGGCGGAGGCCCGCAGCAGGGTGGCCAGCCCTACCGTCAGGGCGGGCCCCAGGGCGGGCCGTCGCGCGGTGGGTACCAGCAGGGTGGGCCGCAGCAGGGTCGGACCGGCATGCAGGGCCCGCAGCACGGCGGCTCCCGTGCCGCCACCGGCTCGCGCACCGGCAGCGGTACCGGTGGCCGCAGCACCACCACCTCGCAGGGCATCACCGGCACCATCACCAGCACCCTGACCGGGACCGGACCCAATGCAGGACGCAATCGCAGGACCCTGGTGGCCGCGGCCATCGGGGCCGTGGCGGCGCTGGTGCTGGGCGTGATCGTGGCCGTGGTGCTGGTGAACGTGTTCGACGGATCCAGTGCCTCGGGCCCCACCAGCACCATCGACTCCTCGTACGCCCTGGTGGAAGCCGGGCAGGAGTGCGTCGCGGAGGATCTGGGCGTGATCGGCATGACCGAGGACGGCCGCTACCTGTCCTGCTCCGTGAACGGCGAGGGTCACGCCTTCGGCTGACCCGCGGCCGCGGCGGAATCGGGGGGTGCGAGACCGCCGGGCCACCTGATGGCCGGTGGCGGGCAGGGAACGGCGTAGTAGTGGCCCCATATGAACAGCTACGACATACATGCCGGTGCTGATCACAGAGGGCCAGTACCTCGGTGACGGACCAGGAACGCGGCGCGGTCACCGGGTCAGGAACGGGGTACGGCCACCGGATCAGGAACGGGGCACGGCCACCGTGTCCAGGCCCTGGATCAGTGCTTCGCGGCGAGGATCCATCTGCAGATCGATCCGTAGAACGGACCGGGTCCCGCCGGACTGCACCCCGCCGGACTGTGCACCCGGGACCGTCCAGCGCAGGTGGGTGAGGCTGAGCGGCTGGGCATCCTCCGGCCGCAGGGAGCCCAGCGCCCCCTGCTCCAGACCCGCGGCCTCCAAGGCCTGCTCAAGACGACGGCGGCGCTCGGCCCGGGAGATGTCCAGGTCCATGTTGTCCGCGAACCAGGCATCGGCCAGGGAATCACCCGCCCCGCGCAGCCAGTCCAGGGCCGCGCCGGCGGCCTGCACGGTGCGCGGCGAGGGCTCGGGCACCCGCGGGGCGAACAGGGCAGGGGCATGCTTGGCGAGGATCTGCATGGCCTGCACGGACAGCACGCCGAGCGGCGCGTACTTGCTGTTGGCCAGGGCCACCACGCCCACGCCGGAGTCCCGGTGCCACTGCATGAACGCCCCGTAGCCGGGGTAGCCGCCGGAGTGGGACACCAGTTCACGCAGGTCCGGCAGCACATCCACGACCAGGCCGTAGCCATAGCCGCGGATCCGGTCGAAGCCCGTGGTGCTGCCATCGGACCCGATCGGACTGCCAGGCAGCAGGTGGTGGCGGTGCATCTGCTGCATCTCGCGACGTGAGGCCGTGCCCAGCAGGTCCTGCGGGCGATCGGCAGCATCGGGAGCGTCGGCCGCGGCGAGGAACCGCACCCACGCAGCGAGATCGTCGACCGTGGAGTACAGCCCTGCCATCGCCCCGTACACGCCGGGACGGTCGAAGGGCTCGGCCTCGAAGCGGGTGGCGTCGGAGCGCTCGTTGATCCGGTGGCCGGTGGCGATGCGAGCCGAGTCCAGGCCGGAGGTCTCGAAGGCGCTGTCCACCATCCCCAGGGGCTCCAGGAAGCGCTGCCGGATCTCGGTGGTGTAGTCGGAGCCGGTGACTTCGTCGATCACGCGGCCCAGCATCGCGAAGCCCGTGTTGGAGTACTCGTAGCCGGAGCCCGGGGTGGTGGAGCGGCCCAGGCCGCCGCGCAGCAGCGCCGCGAACTGCTCGCGGGTCATGGACTCCTGGCGGTCGCCCCAGGGATTGTCGGTGACCAGGCCGGAGCTCATCGTGAGCACGTCCCGCAGGGTGATCGGGCGGGCATCGGCGGGCAGGTCGACGGCGCCGACGGCCTCGGGGAGGTACTGCTCCACCGGGTCGTCCAGGCGCAGCTTCCCCTCATCGCGCAGCGCGAGGATCGTCGCGGCGGTGAAGGACTTCGTGAGCGAGGCGATGCGGGAGATGGAGCCGCGGTACATCGGGGTGGACCCCGGGGTGGGCTCGCCGCCCGCCAGCTCGCGGTGCCCCGCGGCGCCGTGGGCCAGGACCGCCTGATCATGACCGTGCCCGCCGACGATCGCCCAGGTCACCCCGGCGATGCGGTGGTCGGTGACGGTCTGCTCGTACAGCGCAGTGATCTCACGGACGGCGCTGTCCGGGATCGGGGCGGCGGTGCTCGAGGTGGGGGCGTTGCTCGGGGGGTTGCTCGAGGTGGGGGCAGGGCTGGAGGGCGTGTTCTGCATGCCTGTCACCGTAGCGGGTGTGGGGGCTCGTCGTCCTGGCTGCCCTGTTGGTAGAACGCGGCTATCAGTGCCGCTGCGTGCTCACCCAGCACTGCGGCGAGCAGGGAAGGGTCGGCCCGGGAGGGGTCGAAGCCAGGGGAGGGGCGAGCAGAGCCGTCCACGGAGCCGGAGTCCTCGCCCGCATCACCGTCCCGGCCATCGGTGCTGTCAGCCGTGCCGACACTTCCACCGGTACCGATGCTGTCGCCGGTGGCGTCGTCGGGGGAGGGGGTGTTGTCACCTGCACCCGGTGACGGTGCGGTGGGCGTGGCGTCCTGGGGCGCAGCGGGAGCGGACCTTGCGGAAGTCCCCGCGGCAGGCGCCACCAGGTCCTCGATGCGCAGCCCGCGCAGGGTGAGCAGGGTCAGAGGCTTCTCGTCCACCGCCTCCACCAGCACATACACGAGCGCCGCAACATGGCGGCAGGGCCCCGGCCAGTCCAGGCAGGAGCAGTCGTGGGACAGTTCCGAAGGTCCACGCGGCAACAGCGACACCTCATGGGCCGACAGCTCCTTCTCCACCAGCTGCGGGTACTCCCCGGCGGCCATCCTGGCCGGCAGCTCGGGGTGCGCACGGGCCACCGCGAGGAACGCCTCGCGGTCCGGTGCGGAGTACGGGGTGAGGTCCAGCTGCGGGCGGTACAGCTCCCCATCGGAGTCCTGCACGGCACCACGGGCCGCCCCGCGGGTCACGTCGATCCACGCCACCCGGCCGGCGCGGGCATCGGCCCTGCCGCCGGAGGCGCGACTGCCGCCCAGCAGCGACTCGATCGCCCGGCGCAGGGCGACCGCGTGCCAGCCCACCCCGATGGGGCCTCTGCGAGATCGCAGCTGGATGCTCATTCGGGACCACCGCCCTTGTCCTCCTCGGACAGCGACAGCAGCTCCAGCAGGGAGTCGTCGTCCAACTGCGCGAGCCAGTCCTCCCCGGGCGCGATGGTGAGATCGGCCAGGGACTGCTTGTCCAGCAGTACGGTGTCGATGCGCTCCTCGATGGTGCCGGCGCTGACCAGCTTGTGCACCTGCACGTCCTTGCGCTGGCCGATGCGGAAGGCGCGGTCGGTGGCCTGGTTCTCCACCGCTGGGTTCCACCAGCGGTCCAGGTGCACCACGTGATTGGCGGCGGTGAGTGTGAGGCCGGTGCCGCCTGCACGCAGGCTCAGCAGCATCAGCCCGGGCTGGTCGCGTTCGGCCTGGAACTGCGCCACCATCTGGTCGCGGTCCTTCTTCGCCACCCCGCCGTGGAGGAATGGCACCGGCAGGCCGAACTTCTGGGCCCAATACGGCACCAGCAGGTGCCCGAAGGTGGTGAACTGCGTGAACAGCAGCACCTTCTCGCCGTCGGCGAAGGCCGTCTCCAGCAGGTCGTCCACCAGCTCCAGCTTCCCGGAGCGGTGCCGGCCCTCCTTCAGCATCGCCGAGCCGTCGCCCAGGTAGTGCGCGGGATGGTTGCACACCTGCTTCAGGCGCGTGATGGTGGAGACCACCACCGACCGCCGCTGCTTCTGGGTGGCCTGATCGAGCTCGATCTTCAGCTCCTGCACCAGCGCCTCGTACAGGCCCGCCTGCTCCGGGGTGAGGGTGACGGTGCGGGTCAGCTCCCGCTTCTCCGGCAGATCCGCGATGATCGCCCGGTCCGTCTTCACCCGACGCAGCACGAACGGGGAGGTCACCAGCTTCAGCCGGGCCAGCGCAGCAGGGTCCGCGTCCTTGGAGATGGGCCCGGCCACGTGCTCGCTGAACTCCGCGGCCTTGCCCAGCAGGCCCGGCTCCACCACCTCCATCAGGGAGTGCAGGTCCTCCAGGCGGTTCTCCACCGGGGTGCCGGTCAGTGCCAGCCGGTGCGGCGGCCGCAGCTTCCTGGCGGCCCGGCTCACCTGCGTGTGCGGGTTCTTCAGATGCTGCGCCTCGTCGTACACCACGCGGTGCCAGTCCACCCGCTGCAGCACGGATAGGTCCCTCGCCAGCAGCGCGTAGGTGGTGATCACCAGGTCCATGTCGGCGGCGCCGGCGATGAAGGACTCGTCGCGGATCCGGTCCCCGCCGTGGTGCACGTGCACCGCCAGGTGTGGGGCGAAGGCGCGGGCCTCCCGCTGCCAGGCGCCCACCACCGACATCGGGCACACCAGCAGGGTGGGGCCGACGGGCCGGGCCTCCCGTTCCCGGCACAGCAGCGCGAGCACCTGCATGGTCTTGCCCAGCCCCATGTCGTCGGCGAGGATCCCGCCGAGGCCCAGCTGGTGCAGTTCCCACATCCAGTCCAGTCCCGCCCGCTGGTAGGGGCGCAGCGTGGCCTGCAGGGTGGACGGCTGCGGCAGCTGGCGGGGCCCGGGACCGCCGGGCAGCAGCCGGCCGATGCCGGCCTTGTCGACGTCGGCCAGGGCAGCAGCGCCCAGGTGCAGCTCGGCGGCCTGCGGGGACAGCACCAGCGAGAACAGCTCCGCCCAGGACAGGATGCCGCTGAGGGCCCCGGGCACCGTGTCCGGCACGGGGTACAGGGAGTTCAGCACCGGGGTGGGGACGTCCTCCGGGGCAGGCGGCGCGGACGCCGCCCCGGCAGCCTCGTCACCGGCCCGGCCGAGCTGGGCGGCGCGCTCGGCGGCCAGGCGGCGGAAGCGGCGGGCACGGTCGGTGAACTCGCCCAGGAACCGCTCGGCGGCGCGCAGAGTGGTGGCGTCCAGGCGCACCCACTGTCCCCGCAGCTGCACCAGCTCGGCCTGCGCGGCGAGGATCTCGGCCATCTCCTCGTCGGTCAGCTCCGTGTCCCCGACGGCCATCCGCCAGCGGAACTGCGTCATCTGGCCCAGGCCCACCGAGGACTCCCGTTCGGTGGCCGGTTCCTCGGTGACCTGGGGTCGCAGGCTGGCGGCCTGCTTGGTCCAGTCGCGCGGCAGCAGCACCGTGACGCCGGCCTGCTCCAGGCCAGGGGTGTCGTGGGCCAGGAAGGCGCCGGCCTCGGCGGTGGTGAGCAGCCAGTCCACCCCGGTGTCGTCCATCGCGGCCTGCCGCACCGTGGGGGCCAGGCGCATCACCTCCGCGGTGGCCTCGGCGGCACCGGCGGCACTGAGATCGCCGACGGCGCGCAGGTCGGCCACGGAGTGGATGGTGCCGTCCTCCTGGCGCAGGCAGGTCTGCAAGGGCCACGCGGTGCCCACCGGCGGTTCGTGCAGGCGCACCACCAGATCGCTGTCCGTGGAGGTCAGGTGCACACCCACTCGGCCCGAGGCGATGTACGCGGTGAAGGCCTCCACGATCGCGCGCTGCTCGGGCACATCCGCCCGCAGCCCCGCATCGGAGGCCAGGGCGTCGAGCACCCCGTAGCGGTCTTCTGCGCCCTGCTCGGCTCCGGTGCCGGGCCCGCGAGTGGAGGAACCGGCGAGGTGGGTGGCGAAGGACTGCCGGGCGTGCGCATCCACCAGCGCATGCAGCAGGGCAGGGCGGCCCTCCGTGGGGGCCAGCCAGCGCAGCAGCGCCTGGCCGTGCCGTTCCTCGGCGGTCACGCGCAGGTCACGGGTGCGCACCAGCTCGCGGGCCTCCACGTCCAGCACCGTCGCGGCCAGCACGTCGGGCATCGCGGCGATCGAGGCGGCCGGCCCGTCGGCCGCAAGCCGCACTGCGGTGCCGTCGGTGAGCAGCCTGGTCACCTGCTCGAGTGCCTCATCCCCGAAGCGGTCGTGCAGACACCCGGTGACGGCGTCCACCAGGCCGATGAGGGCCGGCCCGTCCAGAGGGAGGGCCGGCACGCGACGATCGGGCGCGCCACCCCTGCCGGGGATCCGCACCCGGTGCCGCAGACGCTCCGGTGCATCGTCGAGCACCGCGGCCAGTGCTGCCGGGGCATCGGCACGCAGCGGTGTCAGCTGCTCGAGGGCGCGGGAGCGCCCCGGGCTCGTCTGCTCCCGCACCCACAGGGCGGGGCCCAGGTCGTCGTCGACGACGAGGTGCAGGCGGTTCAGAGGCATCTGCTCAGAGTAGATCCCGGGGCCGACGAACGGGCGCGGCAGCCCGGCGCTGTGGACGGGACCGCGGACGCGGCGTGTGGTGCCCGCGCAGAGGCAGGAGCACTGCTCACATGCCATCGATGATCAGCGCGGTGGCGTCCAACCACGCCTCCTTCGTGGCGTTGGAGACCCGGTTCCAGTCCAGGTGGGAGCCGTCCACGAACTGCTGCTCGTAAGGCACCTCGGTGACCGCGCGGGTATGGGCCCCGAAGTGGTTCTTCAGCCGGGTGCGCAGCACCGGGTCGAAGGTGCCCTTGGAGGAATGCGACAGGATCGTCACGGCGTGGTCCACCTGCTCGTGAAGGCCCGTGGCGCGTAGCTCGTCGATCATCCACGCGGCGGCGTTGAAGGTGTCCTCACGCACGGTGGAGATGATCACCAGCTGATCAGCGCTCTGCACCGCCGCCATCCAGTTGGAGGCCCGCACGTTGTTGCCGGTGTCGATCACCTTGATGCGATAGAAGCGGGACAGGGTGTCGTTCAGGTCGTTGAACGCCTCGGCGTCGATCGAGGCTGCCGAGCCCGGGTCCTCGTCGGAGGCAAGGATGTCGAAGCGCATCGCGCCCTGCGGCCGCATGAACGGGTCCAGGTCCGCCGCGCTGGCCTGCGGGGACCTCATCCGGTCCAGGTCGTGCAGCAGGTCCACCGCGGTGCGGGTGTGATCGGTGGGGATGCCGCGCCAGCCCAGCGTGCCGCGGGTCTCGTTGTTGTCCCAGGCCAGGACGTTGCCGCCGCGGGTCACACCCAGGGTGGCGGCGATCATCAGCGAGGCGGTGGTCTTGTGCGCCCCGCCCTTGAGGTTCACGACCACGATGTTGCGGGGCCCGTCCAGCGGCCTGCGGATCCGCTCCAATCGGTCGATCTCGTACTGCTCCTTCTTGCCCGGGCGCGGGCCGATCACCCCGCCTGTGGCGCGGGTCAGGAAGCCTCGCCAGCCCTTCGAGGCCTTCGCCTTGGGCTTGCGGGCGGTGCTGGTCTGCAGGTCCTTAAGGGTGGGGCGACCGTCGTCGGTGCCGCGCTGGCGCACCAGCTCGTTCTTGGTGGGCGCGGTGCCCACCGAGGACGACGACGGTGCGGTGGTCGGCGAGAGCGAACCGGGCACCTCGGCCGGGTCCTCGTCGGCCGTGCGGGCGCGCCAGGTGTCGCCCGTGGCCGAGGGAGCCGACGACGCGGACGGCGCCGATGACGCCGATGACGCGGAGGGTGCCGGTGCAGCAGACGGTGCGGACACCGATGAGGGGGCGGAGACGGAGGACGGTGCAGAGATGCCCGAGACAGGGACGCCGTGGGCGCGACGGCGACCCGCCCGATGCGAGCGTGCCACCGGGAACTCACCGGTGAAGGTGTCTGCGGAGGCATCGCCCGCCCACGGGGAGACCGCGGAGTGCCCTGCGCGGCCGGAAGGGGTGGCCGCTGCACCGCCGGAGGGCTGCAGAGAGGCCGGGCGGTCGTCGGCCGGGAGCTCCGGGAGGTTCTCGTCGTCCTCACCGGGCTCACGCGGGGAGATCCGCCCCGAGGGCTCCACCCGCAGGTGGTGGCGCACATCGGGTTCGAGGATCACCACGTCCAGGGGGGAGTCCTCGATCTGGGCGGCGGTGATGAACACCTGCTTCACGTGCGCCCGCAGCTCGGACAGATCCGCTCCCTCGACCTCGACCACCTCGTTGTCGAGGTGCACGCTCGCATAGGTGTCGGAGGTGATGCGCGCCTGCGCGATCATCGATCGGTCCCTTCCACGTCAACGGCCGGAGTCGTCACCGGTGCCGCGCACCCGTGCAGGCACGCTCGAGGCGAGTGCACCCACCGGCGGACGCACCCGATGACCGCACCACTCTACGGTCGACCAGCGGCGTGTGCGCACCTACAGTGACAGGGTGCGCGCTTCCCTGGTGACCAGTGAGGCCCGGCCCGGGGCCGATGAGGACGCGGCCGGTGTGCTGGGCGATGTCGCCGTGCTGCTCGACGGCGCCGGGATACCGCAGAGGTTCCGTGCCGGCTGCCACCACTCGGTCGCCTGGTTCTCCCACACCCTCGCCGCCCACCTGCTGGCACGCGCCACCGACCCCGCCCTCAGCCTGCGCGAGTCGCTGGCTGCGGCGATCGCCGAGGTGAGAGCCCTTCACGAGCACGAGTGCGATCTGGAGGCCGGATCGCCCTCGGCCACCGTGGTGGCGGTGCGCCGGGTGGGGGAGCAGCTGGAGCACCTGGTGCTGTGCGACTCCTCGGTGCTGCTGCACGGCAGGGACGGCACCGTGAGGCGCCTGACCGATGACAGGGTGGACCATCTGGTCATCCCCGGTGATGCGGGGCGACCTGCTGGCGCGCCGCGATCCGCCGAAGCCGTCGAGGCCCTGCGCAACGCCCCGGGTGGGTTCTGGCTGGCCCGCCACGAGCCCGAGGCGGCCGAGGAAGCACTCATCGGGAGCGTGCCGCTGGCCGAGCTGGCGGCCGTGCACCTGGTCTCCGACGGGGTGACCCGGGCGGTGGACCTGCTGGGAACGCACACCGCCTCGACCCTGAGCCGGGCACTGCTGTCAGCGCCTGAGGAGGTGATCAGGCAGCTCCGCGCGGCCGAGCGGGACCTGCCGCAGGGGGCCAGGCCTCGCAAGATCCACGATGACGCCACGGCCCTCACCCTCCGATGGTGAGCGGGACGTCCCTCGCCGGGCCCTTCCACGCCGATCCCACTGCGACCTCCCCGCCCGCCGTGACCTCCCCGCCCGCCGTGACCTCCCGGCCCGCCGTGACCTCCCGGTCGGTACCCGGGGGAGGTATGGGTCACCCCCGCGGTACGACGCGCCGGGCTTGGCCGAGAATTGACCGGGACTTGCCCTCGCATCGCGATCCGGACCCCAGGGTCACCACTGCGTCTACCTGCGGAAACCATCCGGCCGCAGGCGTTTACAGCAGGCGGGACGAGGTCTAGACTCACAGGTGTCCAGGGTGCTCTCCCCGTGTGTGCGGCGGCGATCATCCCGGGTGTGGTGGGGTAGACAGACCGCGACGGGGGAACTCACGGCAATGCCTGATAGTGTCCCGGTCGTGCATGTGAAACCCACGGTTTCATACAGCTGACAACTTCATAGATGTGTCGCTCCTCGAGACCCCCCTCACGGGGAGCGGCCGGACGGGCACTACGCCAGGTTCCCCCCACCTTTGGCAGCCCGTCCAGCCTGTTCGCCCGCACCCACCCCTGACGGACGACAGGCATGACGAGCGGTCCGTGAGCCCCCGACACTGTCGGCGCAGAGCTCCGGGCCGCTCGTCCCATTCATCGCCCTCCCGCCACGCCTGAGACGATGACCGGATGAGTGTCTCCCTGACCCCCGATGCGGGACGGGTGCGTGCGGTGCGCCGCCTGGCCCGCGGCCCTGTCGTCATCCTGCTGCTGACCGCCGCGTTCTTCGCCTTCGCGGGGATCTACATCGGCTGGTTCGGAACCCGCTGGGGCCTGCTCCTGCTGGTCCCCGTGGTCGGTCTGGCGCTTGCCTGCGGCCTGCTGTGGTCGCGCACTCTACGGGGCGAGAAGGCACTGGAAGCAGGCTCCTCGTACCTGACTCTGGACACCACCGGTGCCACCGGGGCGGGTGCACCGCAGATCCCCTGGTCCGGCATCGACCGCATCGAACTGGTGCGCGCGGCCGAGACCCCGCTGGACGCCCTGCCCAAGGGATCAAGGGCCACCGTGATGAACGCCGGCGGCACCCGCGGGAGCTGGACCATCGCCCTGCGCGATGGCAACGAGCACACCGGACGGTTCGACTTCGTCCCCACCGAGGAGTACCACCGGTTCCTCACCACCGGGCGAGATCTGGCCAGGGCTGGCGACGCCGTGCTGCTGGACCGGCAGGACCAGCCCTGACCGGCGCAGTCCTCAGCCCAGGATCGCCACGTCGCTGCCCGGATCCAGGCGGTACCCGGTGCCGCGCACGGTGGAGACCAGCTTGCGGTAGCGGCCCAGCTTGCTGCGCAGCCGGCGCACGTGCACATCCACGGTGCGCTCACCGGTCTCGGCCGGGGCATTGGACCACACCGACTCCATCAGCTCCTCGCGGGAGACGGTGCGCCGCGCATTGCGGGCCAGGTGCGCCAGCAGTTCGAACTCCTTGTACGTGAGGTCCACGTCCTTGCCGTCGATGCGCACCCGCCGGCCGTACAGGTCCAGCACCAGGGCGCTGTCATGCGGCACCGAGGGGCTGGACGGGCTCACGGCAGTGGCGGCCAGCACCCGACGGCGTGCGTTCTCCGCATCCCGCCGGGCAGGCGAGGTGGGGGAGACGGTGCCGGTGCGACGCGGACGCAGCGGGCTGATCGCCGCCTGCTGACGGGTGGGCGGCAGGGTCCGCTCTGTGCGGGTCGCGCCGGAGGTCGCCACGAACGGGCGGGGGCTGTGCACAGTGACCGAGGTGAGCCCGCGGCGCGCGGAGCTGAGGCGCTGGGCCTGGGTGCGCAGGGTGTCGGCCACCAGTGCGGCCTCCACATCGCCGGTGCCGGAGGGCAGGGTGACCTGGACGGTGATGGTCACGCCCGCCTCCGGGGAGTTCCCGGAGGCCGCTCGGGTGTCGTGGGGGGCCGTCTGCCCGGTGCGGTCGGCGCGTGCCGGGGACGGCGCCGACAGGCGCAGGGAGGGGGCCGCGCCGCTGGTGCCGGTGCGGGAGGAGCTGTGGGGAGCGTGGCCGGTGAGGGGACGGGTGGTGGTGGGGCGATCCAGGGCGATGGTCATGATGCGAGTTCTCCGGGTGCGGCGCGGCTGCGCGGCGGAAGGTGGACCCGGGATCCCGGTGACCTACGCCTGTGGGCGGATCGGTGGGGGTGTGCTCCCGGTGGCACCTGGAGCCCGCGCCTTCCGGCCGGCTCCTGTCAGCCGACCCCGGAGGTGTCTGGAGCGCTCAGAGGCTCGGCTGACGATGCATCATCGGCATCATCATCATCATCGAGCGCATCATGGCGGAGGCCACCCGGATGGCGGCCTCGACGCGGAGCGCGAACGATGTCATGCGGCGATCATGCACCCGGACCGCTCGAAGGGCAAGACGCTGTTCACATTTCGAAACGGCGCAGGTGGATGCGCGGTGGGGGGGGGCGGTGGAGGCAGGGGCCGCGGTGCGGGAGTTGCGGGCGGTGGCCTACGGCCCCATCGAGTGCGACGTTATGAACAGTTCACGGGCCTCCAACTGTTCACAACGTCGCACTCGATATGGAGGCCTCGGTCGACCTCGGTTCCGAGGCCATGGCGGACGAGCGCTGTCGGCCCAGCACTCGCGGACCAAGCGGTCCCAGCTCAGCAGTCCCAGCCCCGCATTCCTGGCCCAGCGGTCCCAGCCCAGCAAGTAGTCCCGGACCAGCAGTCCCAGCCCAGCTTTCCTGGCCCTGCGATGTCAGCACCGACGGCGCAGCACCAGCAGGGAGTCCTCGAGGTGCGCGGGGGCGCCGTCGGGTGAGACCGCCTCGCGCTGGATCTGCCGGGCGGTGACCAGCTCCCACTGCGCCGGATCCAGGGCGAGCCTGGTGTGCTCCTCGTGCGCGCTCAGCATCTCCGCACGATGCTCGTGGAGCGCGGTCGCCCAGGGCGGAGGGGCGGCGTGGGAGAGCACCACCAGGCGTCCACCCACGGCGATGCCGTCTGCGGCGCGACGCAGGACCGCGATGCGGGCCTGTGCGTCCCGGGCGTGCAGGAACGATGCGGTGACCAGGTCGTAGGCGTCGGCTCGGGGGATCCATCGGTCGAGGTCGCCCTGCTCGAAATGGGCCCGGCCTGCGCCCTCGGCGCCCCTGTCCAGCCCGCACTCGCCGGCTGCCCGCCGGGCCCGCTCTATCGCTGTGGGGGAGAGGTCGATGCCCAGCGCGTCCCAGCCGCGCTCGGCCAGCCAGACCACGTCTACGCCCTCTCCGCAGCCCAGGTCGAGGGCGCGACCGGGCGGCAGCCCCTCGAGGGCGACGGCGAGGGAATCGTTCACCCTGCCGGACCACACGGCATCCGAGCCTGCATACCGCTGCTCCCACTGCTGGAGCGGGGTGAGTTCCTCGTCGTTCATCGAGTCACCATCGGCTGGGGCTGGGGCTGGGGCTGGGGCTGGGGCTGGCGCTGGGGCTGGGGCAGTAGGCGTGGGGGCGGTCAGTCGACCACGGATCAGTCGACCACGCCGAAGAGGCGGTCGCCCGCATCGCCCAGGCCCGGCACGATGTAGCCCTTCTCGTTGAGCTTCTCGTCGATCGCGGCGGTGACGATGGTGAGGTCGATCGACGGGTCCACCGCCTCCTCCATCGCCTTCAGGCCCTCAGGCGCGGCCAGCAGGGTCACGCAGGTGATGTCGCGGGCGCCGCGCTCATGGATGTACTCGCAGGCCGCGATCAGGGTGTGGCCGGTGGCGAGCATCGGGTCCAACACGAAGCACTGCCGACCGGAGAGGTCCTCCGGCAGGCGGTTCGCGTAGGTGGTGACCTCCATGGTCTCGTCGTTGCGGACCATGCCCAGGAAACCGACCTCGGCGGTGGGCAGCAGGCGGGTGAGGCCGTCCAGCATGCCCAGGCCCGCGCGCAGGATCGGCACCACCATGGGCTTGGGGCGGGCGAGCTTGGTGCCGGTCATCTCGGTGACCGGGGTCTGGATCTGCACCGGGGCGACGGCCACGTTGCGGGTGGCCTCGTAGGCCAGCAGTGTCACCAGTTCGTCGGCGAGCTGGCGGAACACCGAGGAGTGCGTGGACTGATCACGCAGCACGGAGAGCTTGTGGGCGACGAGCGGGTGGTCGATCTCGAGGACGCGCATGGCCTCGAATCTACCGGAGGTGAGCAGGCTCGGGGGGCGCGGAAGGCCCGGACGGCCGGCGGCTCGGTAGCAGGCAGTGACAAATATGAGGGGCAGGTGGTGACAGAGCGCTCTGCCGCGATGGCTGCCAAAGCGGAAGAGTCGTTGTCGTACGAAGAACCGATGAACCCCGATGGGGGACGAGAGGAACAGATGACCACCATCACCCCGACCACCCGCCCGACCACCACCTCCACCAGCCTGCGCGCCGCAGGGCTGCTGACCGCCATCGTCCTGGCCGCGATCGCCATGGCCGCTTCCGCCGTCGATGCGGTGCGCTCCGGCGCACTGGCGATGGGTGAAGGGGGCGTGGCCGAGGCCATCCCGGCCTCCTTCTACGGGCCCGCCGTGCTCCCCGATCTGATCGTCCAGAACGTCGGCTGGGTCGCGGTGCTCGGCGTGCTCACGATCGTCGCCGCCGGGATCGCCCTGGCCCGCTCCGCCCGGAGCTGAGCGCCGGAGGTATCGGCCACCACTGAACCCCGCTCCCCGGTGAACCTCACCCCGGGTGAGCCACCAGACACCACCGCCCGGTCTGCCGAGAGCAGGCCGGGCGTATGGTCATCGAATGATCATCTACAACACCATCATGGCCGTCGCCGCTGGTGCGGGCCTGCTCACCCTGGTCCTGTTCCTGCGAGAACTGCTGGGCATGCGCAAGCCCGCCGCCGACGGCGCCGTGCGACCCGTCGCCTACGACGGCTGGGCCCTCAGCTTCGGCGTGCTGGCCGCCGTGCTCGTCACCACCGGCCTGCACATGACGCTGGTGTGGCCCCTGGACGAGCTGCCCTTCGACAACATCATCTTCGGCGAGCCCGCCCTGGCCTTCGGCCTGCTGATGGCGGCGCTCTCCTTCTTCCTGTGGCGCCGCCGGGACGAGCTTCGCGCCTCCACCAATCCGGTGCGCGACTTCGCCGAGACCCTGCGCCCCCTCACCCCGTTCATCGTCGGTATGGGCCTGGCCTGCATCGCGATCCTGTTCGTGGGCAACATCTACACCCTGTTCGCCGCCCCCGAGTGGGAGCCGATCTCCGGCTACTTCGCCAAGTGGCCCTGGTTCGAGGCCGCCATCATCTCCGGCCTGTACGGCATCATCGGCATCGCCGCGGTGCTGTTCCCCTTCGCCATGAACAAGGTCGTCGAGGCCAACGCCCACCGCTACCCCCATGTGGTGACAGCGGGCTCCACGACCGGCAAGCGCGCCGCCGGCGCCGCCCCCACCGCCTCGGCGAGCGTCGCCGATCAGGATGCGGAAGCCGACCGCGAGGCGAACGCCGAGGCCGCCCGCGCCGTGGCTGCGACCGAGCAGGCCGTCATCCCGGGCCTGGCCAAGGTCGTGGTGGCTCTCCTGGTGGCGGCGGGCCTGTTCCTGCTGCTGTTCGGTGCGCTGAACTACTACACCCACGTGGGCATGATCGTGAACGAGCTCGAGATGGGCATGCGCCCCTGACCTGCCTGTACGCCCAGACTGCGGCGCGCCCCGGAACAACCCGGTGGCGCGCCGTTCGTCTGCCCGGCCGGCTGTGCGCAGGGGCTGCTCCGTCGGCCGGCCGGTCGCGTGGACCAGGAGGGTTGACCAGATGATGTGACCAGGCTGGTTGACCGAGCTGGTCTTGTTGCTTAGTCTCACTCCATGAGTGCTTCCTACGCGACCGCCGATCACGATTCCCCTCGGATCGTGAAGGTGCAGGACGCCAAGACGCGGCTGTCCGCACTGCTGCGTGAAGTGGAGAACGGTGCTGAGGTTACGATCGCTCGCGGGGACCGGCAGGTTGCCCGCCTCGTGCCTCTGCGTTCCGATGTCGCGGTCCGGCCTTTCGGGTTCGTCTCCTACGCTCTGCCCGACAGCTTCTTCGACGAACTGCCGGAGGATGAGCTCACGGCCTGGGAGGCATGAGTGGAACTCCTGGTCGATACCCACGTGCTGATCTGGGGGATGGCACAACCGGACCGCCTGTCCACCGCGGCTGCTGATGCGTTGTCAGATTCTGACGTGGCCGTCCTGGTCAGTGCAGCATCCGCATGGGAGCTGGCGACCAAGGTGCGCATCGGCAAGCTCCCCGGTGGCGAGAGCCTCGTCCTGGACTATGCCCGCAACCTCGAACGCTGGCTTGCCCGCGAACTGCCGGTAAGCAGTGCGGATGCCCTTCTGGCCGGGACCCTGTCCTGGACCCACCGCGATCCCTTCGATCGGATGCTGGCGGCGCAGGCGCTGCGGCGGGGATGTGCGCTTGTCAGCTCCGACCGGGTCTTCGATCAGGTCGGTGGGGTGCACCGGATCTGGTGAGGCGCAGGACAATGGCCTCGTGACCGACGACGAACTGATGGGCCTGGCGATCGACGAGGCGCGGGCCGCCGCTGCCCGTGAACCCGCCGACGTCCCCATCGGCGCCCTGGTGCTGGGGCCCGGCGGGGAGGTGCTGGCTGCGGTCGGCAACCGTCGGGAGGCCGACGAGGACCCCACTGCGCACGCCGAGATCCTCGCCCTGCGGGAGGCCGCACGGGTGACAGGCCGCTGGAACCTCACCGGATGCACCCTGGTGGTCACCCTCGAGCCGTGCACCATGTGCGCCGGCGCGATCGTCCTCGCCCGCATCCAGCGCGTGGTGATCGGGGCGATGGACCCGAAGGCCGGGGCGGCCGGCTCCCTCTACGACCTGCTGCGCGAACCCCGGCTGAACCACCGCGCCGAGGTCACCACCGGGATACGCGAGCAGGAGTGCGGGGACCTGTTGCGGGACTTCTTCCGCGCGCGGCGCAAGCGCTGACTGCGGGTGCGCGCACGCCGATGACGGTCAGGTGTAAAGCGCACCCGCCGGAATCGCCGCATGCCGTCGGCATCGCGAATGCCGGTGGCGAGGGGGCCGTCGTCGTTCATGGCGGGTCCTGGTGTATGGGCGCGACTGGTCGGGCCGGCGGAGCCAGCGTGAGCCCCTGGCGCTCGCTGGTCAAGGGGTGCACACTTCCTCCATGGACATCATCCTGCTGCCCGGGCTGTGGCTCGACGGCTCCGTCTGGGAGCCCGTGCTGGGACCGCTGCGCGAAGCCCTGCACCGGCCCTTCCCCCTCACCCTGCCCGGCCAGGGCGCCGCCACATCCGGCGCGGCCCCCGCGGCGGCAGCCGCCAGCCTCGACGACCAGCTCGAGGCTGCCCTCGCCCCGATCGACGCCGCCGACGACCGGGTGCTGGTAGTGGGGCACTCCGCTGCCTCCACCCTCGCCTGGATGGTGGCGGACCGCCGTGTGGACGACGTCGCCGCGGTGGTGATGATCGGCGGCATGCCCGCTCCCGAAGGAGAGGCCTACGCGGGCTTCGCCCCGGTCTCGGACGGCGTCAGCGTCTTCCCCGGCTGGGAGGCATTCGCGGGGCCGGACAGCGACGACCTCGACGCCGGGGCCCGCGCCTGGCTCGAGGCCCGCATGCACCCTGTGCCCGAGTCCGTCACCCGCGCCCCCGTGCACTACACCGACCCGCGTCGTCACGAGGTGCCGGTGGCGATGGTGTGCCCCGAGTACTCGCCCGAGGATGCCCGTCAGTGGCTGGCCGCCGGCGATCTGCCCGAGCTCGAGCCAGTGCGGGACCTGCGCTTCGTGGATCTCGACAGCGGGCACTGGCCGATGGCGAGCGCACCCCAGCAGCTGGCCGGGGTCATCGCCGGGGTCGCCGCTGACCTCGGATGATGGGCCTGCTCAGTCCCGCGTCTGGCCGAGGCCGACGCGCTCGCGGCAGGGCTGAGAGAGGCGGCGAGCCGCCCGCGCAGAAGCGGTCGATCCCGGACATCCGGCACGGATCGCAACGGCCGGTCGTTATCCTGCGGCAATGACCGACCGTGAACCCCGCGACCTCCCGGACCTCTCGACCTTCCCCGGTGCCGAGCCGATCCCGCCGTCCTCCGACTACGTGGATCAGCTCGAGGCGCAGACCCGCACGGCGATGCGCACCCGTCGTCACGCGGGCTCCGAGCACACCGGCGCCCCCGCCCAGCTGCACGACGCGCTCGAGGCCGAGGTCGAGGCCGTCCACGGCGAACTGGTCGAGCTGATGCTGGACCTGTACGAGCACCCCGAGGTCGCCTTCGAGGAGGTGCGGTCCAGCAGGGCCATCGTCGAGGTGCTGCGCAAGCACGGCATCGAGGCCGAGCTGGGCGCCCACGGCGTCGAGACCGCCATCCGCGCCGAGATCCGCGGGGCCGCCGCGTCCGATGCGGAAGGCGCCACCGGGGCCGAGGGTGACGCGGCTGCCGCGCCCGGCGCCCCCACCCTCGCGGTGCTCTCCGAGTACGACGCTCTGCCCGTGGTGGGGCACGGCTGCGGCCATAACGTGATCGCAGTGATGGGTCTCGGTGCCTTCCTGGCGCTGGCGGCGCTGGCGAAGAAGGACCCGTCGGCCGTGCCCGGCCGCATCGTCTACCTGGGCACCCCCGCTGAGGAGGGCCACTCCGGCAAGGAGGTCATGGCCACCGGAGGCGCCTGGAAGGGCATCGATGCAGCCGTGATGGCCCACCCCTATGGGCACGACGTATCCGACACCGCCTGGCTGGGCCGCCGCACCCTCACCATCGAGTACCACGGTCGCACCGCCCACGCCTCCGCCCAGCCGTTCATGGGCCGCAACGCCCTGGATGCCGCGAGCCTGATGTACCAGGGCATCGGCCTGCTGCGCCAGCAGATCCCGCCCACGGACCGGGTGCACGCCGTGATCCGTGAGGGCGGTGACCGCGCCAGCGTGATCCCTGACCTGGCCCGCCTGGACCTGTACGTGCGCTCGCTGGCGCCCGAGACCCTGCGGGACCTGTCCCGCCGCGTCGAGGACGTGGCGCGAGGCGCGGCCCTGATGACCGGCTGCGGCGTCACCGTCACCTGGGACAAGCAGCCGCCGTCGCTGCCGGTGCGCACGAACGGCACGCTCACCGGGCGCTGGGTCGAGGCACAGCGCCGACGCGGCCGCGACCCCCTGCCCCGCGGGGTGGTCTCCGAGACCCTCGCGGCCTCCACCGACTTCGGCAACGTCAGCTACCGCCTGCCCGGCATCCACCCGATGATCCGCATCGCCGACCCGGACACGGCCCTGCACACCCGCGAGTTCGCCAAGGCCGCCACCTCGGACCTGGCCCGCAGCGCTGCCGCCGACGGGGCCTACGGCCTAGCCGCCTCTCTGCTGGACATGCTCCACGACGCGGAGCTCACCCGGGCTGTGAAGGACGAGTTCGAGGAGGCCGGCGGCGCGATCGACGTGCCCAGCTTCTTCGACTGACCCGGATCATCACGATTTGAGATCGGCCTGGCCCTCACCGTTCCGGACCGACCGGTCCGGCCCGTACCGTCTCCATCTGACAGATCCCTTTTCACCCCCTGGAGAACATATGAGCACGGCGACCACCCAGCCGTCCGGCCCCAAGGGCCTCGGCGACCGGCTCCTCACCGGCGTGGAACGACTCGGAAACAAGCTCCCCGAGCCGTTCATGCTCTTCCTCGCGCTGTTCCTGATCACCGGCCTGATCTCCACCGGCATGGCGCTGGCCGACATCTCGGTCACCGTGCCCGGCACCGACGAGCCCACCGTCATCAAGGGCCTGTTCACCGGTGAGGGCATGACCTGGCTGACCTCAAGCCTGGGCGAGAACTACGTGGGCTTCCCGCCGCTGAAGACGGTGCTGCCGATCCTGCTGGCCATCGGCATCGCCGAGCACTCGGGCATGCTGGCCGCCGCCGTGCGCAAGCTGTTCGGCTCCTCCCCGGCGTGGCTGCTGCCCTACGTGGTGGGCGTCGTCGGCGTGGTCTCCTCGATCATGGCCGACTCCGCCTTCGTGGTGATCCCCCCGCTGGCCGCCCTGGTGTTCAAGGCCGCCGGACGCCACCCCGTGGCAGGCCTGCTGGGCGGCTTCGCGGCCGCCGGCGCCGGATACTCCACCAACCTGTTCCCCACCAGCCTGGACGCACTGTTCGCAGGCATCACCACCTCCGTGATGGGTGCCCTTCCCGGCTACGAGTTCGAAGCGGTCAACCCCGTGTCGAACTGGTGGTTCAACATCGCCTCGTCGATCGTGCTGGGCCTGGTGGCCGGCTTCATCATCGACCGCATCCTCGAGCCCCGCATCAACCGTGAGGGCATCTCCCGCGACGAGCTCGCCGACGGCCCGTGGTGGGCTCGTCCAGGAACAGCAGCTCCGGGTCGCCCGCGATGGCGCAGGCCAGGTCCAGTCGGCGCAGCTCACCGCCGGAGAGGGAGGAGATGCGGGTGCGGGCCTTGTCCGCGAGGTCCACGTCGGCCAGCACCGCGGTGACGGGGCGCGGGGCGGTGAGGGTGGAGGTCCACATGGTCAGCGCCTCGGCGGCGGTGAGGTCCGGGGGAAAGCCACCGGTCTGCAGCATCAAGCCCTGGCGGGGACGCACGTGGCGGCGCTCGCGGTACGGGTCGTGCCCGAACACTCGCGCGGAGCCGCCGGTGGGTCGGGCCAGGCCTTCCAGCACCTCCAGGGTGGAGGTCTTGCCGGCGCCGTTAGTGCCCAGCAGCGCGAACAGCTGTCCGCGCGTGATGGTCAGGTCGATGCCCGCGACGGCCAGGTGGCTGGTGCGGCCGGAGCCGTAGCGTCGCTCCAGGCCCTGGGCCACGATCAGCGGCTCGCCGGGGGCATGGGCGCGAGGGGCGTCGGGGGCAGGGGTGGCAGGAGCGTCGGTGGCAGGAGCGTCGGTGGTAGGGGCGGGTGCGGTAATAGCGGCGGGGGTGTCGATGGCAGCGGCGGGGGTGTCGATGGCAGCGGCGGGCACGGCTCTTGTTGCGGGGGTAGCGACAGTGGCGGGCAGGGTGCTCGCCGAGGCGGTCGAGGCGGTCGAGCGGTTGGTGGTGACGGTGCTGCTCATGTCAGTTCTCCCCCTTCAGCTGGGCGGCGTAGCCCTCGGTGGCGAAGCCGGCGGCCAGGCGGACCAGCAGGATCACGCCGGCGATCACGCCACCGATCACGCACACGGCCAGCGGCGGCTGGAAGACGATCGCGAAGGCGCCGATGATCAGTATGTTCATGGCGATCGCGAACATTTCGCGGCCCAGGGTCGCGGAGGGGCGGAACCCCATCACGTCGCCCAGCACACCTCGGTCGGCGGTGGGGCTGATCCGGGTCTCCTGGCTCTGGGTGGTGGGTCGGCTCTGAGCAGTGGGCCGGCTCTGAGCAGTGGGCCGGCTCTGGGTGGTGGGGTGGTCGTGGGTGGTGGGTCGGCTCTGGTTGGCGGTTCGGTCCGGGGCGGTGGTCGTGTTCATGCCTCCACTCTTCCCAGCGGCGGGCTCCACCAGTAGGGCGCTGTTTCACCTGGTCATGTGGATTCCTCACGGGCAGGCGATGAGAGATGTCATGGGTGGGCGCGGCAACCGAAGTCGGCCTCCCGCCGCCCCATGCGCACGCGGGGCCGTGCGCACGCTGGACAGAGTGACGCATGGGGATGAGGCGTGTGGGCAGGCCATACCGCCGAATACGCATGTGTCGCGGGTGAGAGCCGGGGAGGGGGCGAGGCACGAATCTTTGTCGGAATGGGGGTGTCATTCCGACAAAGATTCGAGCGTGGCCGGAGCGCGGAGCTGGGGGTCGACGGGATGGGGTGGGCCGAGACAGGGTCGGGGCGGGCCGCGACGGGGATCAGGGGCTGGGCATCGACGCACGGGGGGAGTGACAACCCCGGAACTCGAGGCATGTCCGCCGACTGGGACGATTGTCCGCAGTGTGGATACGTGCGTGTGGCGTGCTTTTGCCACCTCTACAGTGGGGCGATCATCCGACCATGGTCGGTGCGTCCGCCGTCCCGCCCGGATCGTGAGCGCCCCTACCGGTACCGCCTATTCGCCGAGGAGCTCCGATGGCAGCCGCTTCATCGCCCGACGAAGTCTCCCGCGGCACTGCTGCGACCTCCGGCGCCGAACGGCCCGTCGACAGCGCCATGGCCACCGTGGTCGCCGAGGACGTCTCCAAGGTGTTCTTCTCCGGCGCGGAGCCGGTGTGGGCGCTCGAGGATTTCTCGCTCACCCTGGAGCCGGGCTCCTTCACCTGCATCGTGGGCCCCTCCGGCTGCGGGAAGTCCACCTTCCTGCGCATCGTGGGTGGCCTCGAGGAGCGCACCGTGGGCACCCTGGAGGTCACCGGTGCCCAGCATGCGATCCCCTCGGCCTTCGTGTTCCAGGAGCACGGGGTGTTCCCCTGGATGACAGTGCGCGAGAACATCACCTTCGGCCTGCGGATGATGGGTGTCTCCCGTGCCGAGCGCGACCGCGTGGCCGAGGACTGGCTGCGTCGCGTGCGCCTGCACGACTTCGCTCGGTCCTACCCTCACCAGCTCTCCGGCGGCATGCGCCAGCGCGTCGCGATCGCCCGGGCCTTCGCCACCGGCAGCCCGCTGCTGCTGATGGACGAGCCCCTCGGTGCACTGGACGCGCAGACCCGCATGCTGATGCAGGAGGAGCTGGTCTCCCTGTGGGAGCAGGAGCGCAAGACCGTCCTCATGGTCACGCATGACATCGACGAGGCCCTGATCCTAGGCGACCGGGTGATCGTGATGACCCCCCGGCCCGGCAAGCTCAAGGAGGACATCGAGGTGCCGTTCCCGCGTCCCCGCTCGATCGGTGTGGAGTCCACGCCCGAGTTCACCCGCCTGCGCACCCACATCTGGGAGTCGCTGCGTGAGGACGCCCTGGCCGGTGGGTCCGCTACGAAGGAGGCAACGGCGTGAGCGCCTCGCAGGAACAGGTTGCGCCTCGAAGCCAGGAGGCCGGCCCCGACGACGCGACCACGGCCCGCCGCGATGAGCGCACCCTCGAGGCCGCACGGAGGCAGCGCCAGCGCGCCCGCGCCCTCGCCACCCGCGACCTGGTGCTGTCCATCGCCGCCCCGATCCTGCTGGTCGCGCTGTGGGAGGTCTGCGCCCGCGTCCAGATCATCGACCCGCGGTTCTTCCCGCCGCCATCCCAGATCGTCACCGCCGGCTTCGAGATGGCCCGCAGCGGCGAGCTGTGGATGCACACCGGCCCCACCCTGATGCGCCTGCTGGTGGGCGGGGGACTGGGCGCGATCTGCGGTATCGCCGTGGGCCTGCTGATGGGCTCCTCCCGTGCCCTGAACGCGGCGCTGGGCCCGTTGTTCTCCGCCCTGTACCCCCTGCCGAAGATCGCGATCTTCCCGATCCTGCTGATGATCTTCGGCCCCACCGAGCTACCCAAGATGATCGCCGTGTTCATCACGACGTTCTTCGTCATGCAGATCGCGGCCGTCTCCGGCGTGTGGGCGATCGACAAGAAGCTGCTGGAGGCCGGCACCGCCTACGGCGCGACCGGCTTCGACCGCTTCCGCTTCGTGGTGCTGCCCGGCGCGATGCCCTTCGTGTTCTCCGGCCTGCGCACAGCTACCGGCACCGCCGTGGTGGTGGTGACCGCCGTGGAGTTCACCGGTGCGTCCACCACGGGCCTGGGCTACCTGATCTGGAACTCCTGGCAGCTGTTCCTGCCGGAGAAGCTGTACGTGGGCCTGGTGGTGATCGGCATCATCGGCGCCGTGCTCACCTCGCTGATCATCCACTCCGAGAAGCTGCTGCTGCCCTGGCGCCGCAGCCGCTGAGAACCCGCACCCTCCCGCATCACCTCGCACGCCCCCGCCCCGCCCGCATCATCCCGACCCAGCCACCACCCCTCGTGACCGCCCCGATGAAGGAGCCCCCCATGCGTCGTCGCACCATCCTCTCCCTGCTGCCCGCCGGAGCCGCGGGCCTGACCCTCGCCGCCTGCGGCTCCGCCGTGACCGGCGGTGACGGCGGCGGCGACAACGGCGCAGGCGGCTCCGACAACGGCGGAGGTGGCAGCGCCGGCGGCACCGTGCGTGTGGGCCACCTGCCCTCGGCCCTGTTCACCCCGCTGTACGTGGCCGACGCCAAGGGCTACTTCGAGGAGGAGGGCATCACCCTGGAGCTGGTGCCGCTGAAGTCCGGCCAGGACGGCATCCCCATGCTCGCCAACGACCAGCTCGACGTGATGGTGGCCGGCTTCAGCGCCGGCATGTTCAACGCCCTCAACCAGGGCCTCGAGTTCAAGATCGTGGGCTCCATGGGCATCTCCCCGGGCGACCCCGAGAACTCACCCACCGCCCTCGAGGTGCGCCAGGCCCTGATCGACGACGGCTCCGTGAGCACTGTCGCCGACCTCAAGGGCCGCAAGATCGCGGTGGCCGGCGGCCCCGGCGCCACCGGCGGCTACCTGCTGGCAGCGATGCTCGAGGAGGGCGGCCTCACGCTCAACGACGTGGAGGTCGTGAACCTCTCCACCCCCGACCAGGAGCCGGCCCTGACCAACGGCTCCGTGGACGCCGCCACCCCCTCGGCCCCGTTCTCCACCGCCATCGAGGAGGCCGGGGTGGGCTCGCCGATCGCGGTGCCCGCCCAGGGCGTGACCGGCACCGGTGTCACCTATTCCGAGACCTTCATCGGATCGGACCTCGCCCAGCCCTTCTTCACCGCCCTCACCAAGGGCGCTCAGGAGCTCTCCGACGACGGCCAGCAGTCCGACGAGGTCTACCAGATCCTCGCCGACACCCTGGGGCAGGACATCGAGGTGCTCAAGGCCTCCCCGATGTACTCCTACCTGCCGGACCTCGCGCCGCAGCCCGACCAGCTGGAGAACATGCAGCAGGTGTGGATCGAGGCCGGGCAGATCACCTCCAGCGAGCCGCTGGACGTGTCCACCATCGTCGATGCGAGCTTCGCCGAGGGCAGCGGCGCCTGAGCGCATCCCCGCTGCTGTGTGAGCTGCGACATCACCGCGACGCTCGGCGGCCGCGAATATGACGCTGGATGAACGCCCGCTTCCGGCCGGGGAGCACCCGGTGATTCACTACCGTGGTGATCACTCTGGACGGCCTCACCAAGGTCTTCCCCGCGCCCAGCGGGGGAGACCCCGTCGTCGCGCTGGGCGGGATCGACCTGCACATCGGGAAGGGATCGATCCACGGCATCGTGGGTCGCTCAGGGGCCGGGAAGTCCACCCTGATCCGCTGCCTGACCGGACTGGAGAAGCCCACCTCGGGCCGCGTGGAGATCGACGGCACGGACATCGCCGCGCTGGAAGGGGCCGCCCTGCGCGCGGCTCGACGCGAAATCGGCATGGTGTTCCAGCAGGCCAACCTGCTGGACTCCCGCACCGCCGCCAAGAACATCGCGCACCCGCTGGAGATCATCGGGATGCCCGCCGCGCGCCGTGCCGAGCGCGTCGCCGAGCTGGTCTCCCTGGTGGGCCTGGAGGGCCGCGAGAACAACCACCCCGCCCAGCTCTCCGGCGGGCAGATCCAGCGGGTGGGCATCGCCCGCGGCCTCGCCGCCGAGCCCAAGGTGCTGCTGTGCGATGAGCCCACCAGCGCCCTGGACCCCTCGACCACCCGGCAGATCCTCCAGCTGATCCGCGACCTGCGCTCACGCCTGGGCATCACGGTCGTGATCATCACCCACGAGATGAGCGTGGTGCGGGAGGTGTGCGACGAGGTGACGCTGCTGGAGAACGGCACGGTGGCGCAGTCCGGGAGCCTGCTGGAGGTGGCCAGCGACCCCACCGGCCCGCTGGCCTCGGAGCTGATCCCCCTGCCTCCGGCCCCCACCGGTGTGGACGACGTGATGGTGGACTGCGACTACGGGGGCAACTCCCGGATGCGCACCACGCAGGACCTCATCGACCTTGCCGCCACCTACGGCACCCGCGCCACCATCGTGGCCGGCACCATCGAGACCATCGCCGGCGTGCAGGTGGGGCGCGTGCAACTGGCCCTGCACAACCACGACGGCACAGCGATCACCAGGCCCGGGCTGCAGCAGTTCCTGACCGATCTGCGCGAGGCCGGCGTGGTGGCGACGGAGGCACGCCGATGACCGAGATACTCACCAACCCGGTGTTCACCACTTGGGACCCGAACTTCAGCCTGTGGTCCAACACCCTGATCACCCTGTACATGACCGCCGGGACGATGCTGCTGAGCACCCTGGTGGGGGTACCGCTGGGGGTCGCCCTGTTCGAGACCTCCCGCTCGCCCCACGGCCTCACCCGCTGGTTCAACCGTGTGGTGGGCTTCGCCGTGAACGTGGGCCGCTCCTTCCCGTTCATCATCCTGATCATCGCCCTGATCCCCGTGACGCGCTTCGTGGTGGGCCGCGTGACCGGCCCCAATGCCGCCATGTTCGCCCTGACCATCTCGGCGATCCCGTTCCTTGCCCGGCTGATCGAGATCAACCTGCAGGAGGTCGCCGCCGGGAAGATCGAGGCGGTGCGGATGATGGGCGCCACCCGCTTCCAGGTGATCCGCCAGGTGCTGCTGCCCGAGGCGCTGCCCGGCATCATCGGGTCCCTCACCACCACCGCGATCGCCGTGATCGGCTACACCGCCATGGCTGGCGCCGTCGGTGGGAAGGGCCTGGGCGACCTCGCCATACGCATGGGCTACCAGAGCTACGACAACGTGGTGATGATCGCGACCGTGGTGGTTCTGGTGCTGATCGTGATCGCCCTGCAGAGCGCGGGCACGGCACTGGCGCGCGCCGTCGACCACCGTGCCGTGAGCCGGTGACGACATGACGGTGCCGACATGAAGCGGTGACCCGACAGGGCCCTGCCTCGCCCGCACGCCCCGCCCCCCGCACGCCCCGCCCGACCCGCACGCCCTGAGCGCTCCTGCTCCTCGCGCAGAGCGCACCCCGACCCCGACACACCCCACACAGGAGGACCCCATGACCCGCATCGACCGCCGCACCCTGCTCGCCTCCTCGGCCGGCCTGGCAGCGCTGACCCTCTCCGCCTGCGGGGCGCGAGGCACCAGCTCCGACGGACCCACGGAGGAGGGCGGCGTCACCGCCATCACCATCGGCGCCTCCCCGAAGCCCCACGCCGAGATCCTCCAGTACGTCCAGGACAACCTGGCCGCCGATGCCGGGCTCGAGCTGTCGATCACCCCGTACACGGACTACCAGATCCCCAACCAGGCCCTGAACGACGGCGAGATCGACGCCAACTTCTACCAGACCCCCAACTTCCTCGAGCAGCAGGTCGAGGAGAAGGGCTACGAGTTCCACGCCTTCGAGGGCGTGCACATCGAGCCGATGGGCCTGTACTCCGAGTCGCTGAGCTCGCTGGACGACATCGCCGACGGCGCCGAGGTGGCCGTGGCCAACGACCCCGCCAACACCGGCCGCGGCCTGGCCCTGTTCGAGTCCGCCGGGCTGATCACCCTGACCGAGGGCGTGGACATCGTCTCCGCCACCCCCGCCGACATCGCCGAGAACCCCAAGAACCTGCGCTTCACCACCCTGGAGGCGGCGCAGATCCCCCGCTCCCTGGGTGACTTCGCCGTCGGTGCCGTCAACGGCAACTACGCCCTGGAGGCCGGGCTCAACCCGAAGGAGGAGGCCCTGTTCCTCGAGCCGGGCGAGGACAGCCCCTACGCGAACCTCGTGGTGGTGCGCGAGGCCGACAAGGACAACGAGGCCCTGGTGAAGCTCGATGAGCTGCTGCACTCCGAGGAGGTCAAGCAGTTCATCCTGGACACCTACACCGACGGCTCCGTGATCCCCGCCTTCTGACCAGACCGGACCGGCCTTGACAGCCTGAGCGGCCCGGGCGGGGAGGGATCCCCGGCCCGGGCCGCTCGCGCTGTGCTCAGATCAGCGCTGTGCTCAGATCAGCTCGGTGGCCCCGATCTGGTCCAGCAGCCACGCGAGCTCGTCGGCCCGCTGCTCGAAGTTGCGGTACCGGCCCGAGCGCCCGCCGTGGCCGGCCACCATCTCGCAGCGGAAGATGATCGGCCGCTCGGCCTGGTCGGAGGTGACCGTCTCCCGCAGTCGCGCCACCCACTTGGCGGGCTCTACGAAGAACACCCGGGTGTCGTTCAACGAGGTGGTGGCGAAGATCGCCGGGTACTGCTCGGCGCGCACGTTCTCGTACGGGGTGTACTCCTTCATGTAGCGGTACACCTCCTCGCTGTCCACCGGGTTGCCCCACTCCTCCCACTCGCCCACGGTCAGCGGCAGCGAGGGGTCCAGGATCGTGGTGAGCGCATCGACGAAGGGAACCCCGGCCAGAACCGCCCGGAAGCGGTGCGGGGCCAGGTTCGCGATCGCACCCATCAGCAGGCCGCCGGCGCTGCGGCCCTCGGCCGCCAGTCGGTCCTCGGCCACCCAGCCCTCGGCCACCAGGTGATCGGCCACGGCCACGAAGTCGGAGAAGGTGTTCTTCTTCTCCAGCAGCTTGCCGTGCTCGTACCAGGCGCGGCCCATCTCGCCACCACCGCGGATGTGGGCGATCGCGATCACCACACCGCGGTCCAGCATCGACAGTCGGCTCGCCACGAACGACGGATCCACGCTGGTCTCGTAGCTGCCGTAGCCGTACAGATAGCCGGGGTTCGTGCCGTCCGCGCTCACCTCACGGCGCGCCACCAGGGAGACGGGGATCTGCGTGCCGTCAGCGGCGGTCGCCCACAGGCGCTTCTCCACGTACAGCTCAGGGTCGTAGTTCGGCACCGGGGTGCGGCGCAGGATTGTCGGCTCGGGCTCGTCGTCGGTGCCCACCTCGACCTGCGCAATGGTGACGGGGGTCAGCAGGCTGCCCAGCTCGTAGCGCAGCGCGGTCTGCTCCCAGTCCGGGTTGGCGCTCAGCTCCACCGTGTCCAGCTCGCCGCCGTGTGTGATGGTGCGCGCGGCACCCAGGTCCAGGTCGCCATCTGCACCGCGCGGGATCACCCGCACCCCGGCCAGGCCCTCGCTGCGCAGCTCGAGGGCCACGAAGGAGGCGAAGGCGTCGGCTGCGAGGATCCGCTCACCCTCGCCGGCCTCGATCACGTTCTCCCAGGCCGCGGGATCCTCCAGCGGGGCCTGCGCGAGGGCGAAGCCCTGGATGCCGTCGTTGTGCACCACCAGCAGGCGATCCCCGGCGTGCTCGACCGAGTAGTCCACGCCCTCGCGGCGACCGGCGGTGGGCTGCGGTGCCGAGGTGGGATCGTGCAGGTCCAGCAGCCACACCTCGGCGGTGGTGGAGGAGGCCGACTGGATCACCAGGGTGGAACCGTCCCGGGAGCGCCCGAAGCCGATCGTGAAGCGCTCGTCGGGCTCCTCGATCACCAGCTCGTCCTGCTCAGCGGGGGTGCCGATGCGGTGCCGCCAGATCTGGTGCTGCCGCCAGGCGTCGTCCACGCGGGCGTAGAACAGCCACTGCTGATCGGCCGAGAACGCCAGGCCGTAGCCCACGCCCGTCACGGACTCGTCCAGGATCGCGTTGTCGCCGAGGTCCTTGATACGCACCGTGAACCGCTCGTCGCCTGCGGTGTCCACCGCGTAGGCCAGCAGGTCCTGCTCCGGGGAGGGCACGAAGCCGCCCAGCTGGTAGAACTCCTCGCCCTCGCCCTCGGCCTGGGCATCGAGCACCACCTGCTCACCGGGTAGCTCGACTCCCGGCTCGATGGCGGGCACCCCGCCGGCGCCGCGGGGCAGGTCCGGCTGCTCGGCCACACGGGTGAAGGCCGGGTAGTCGTGGCCGGCGGTGGTGCGGGTGATGTACCACCAGTTGCCGCGGCGCACCGGCACCGACAGGTCCGTCTCCTGGAGGTGCCCCACGAACTCCTTCACCAGGGTCTCGCGCAGGCCGTCCAGGTGGGCGGTGCGGGCATCGGCGTAGGCGTTCTCGGCCTCGAGGTGGGCGACCACCTCGGGGTCGTTCTTGTCCCGCATCCACTCGTACGGGTCCACCACGGTGTCGCCGTGGAAGACGCGCTCGGTGGGACGCTGGGGCGGACGCGGTGCGGCAGGGGTCTGTGAGGTCATCCCGCGAGCCTAGCGACCGGCACTGTGCGCGCCCAATGCCCGACCGCGGGAGGCCCGATGTGGGATCTCGCCGGGTCCGGTGCGGGAGCGGCCTGGGCAGGGCTCGCCACGTGACCTGACTCGCGCCTGCTGCCATTTCGTTTGAACGTGTGCTGTACGGGCGGTTACGATCGGCGGCGGTAGCGTGTCCGAGCGGCCGAAGGTGCATCACTCGAAATGATGTGTACGGTAACCCCGTACCGCGGGTTCAAATCCCGCCGCTACCGCTCTTGTCCGTAGGACAACAAGAAGGCCCTCGGATTCATCATCCGGGGGCCTTCTGCTGTGCTGTTCCCTTCTGCTGCGCTGGTCAGCGGAAGCCGCCCACCACTCCCGGGCTGTCGTAGCCGGACATCCCCGGCGGCAGGGCCTGCGGGCCCGTCGGGCCCAGGCGCTCCTGGCCCGCCTCGGTGATCTCGAACCAGGCGATGGTGTCCGGGCCAGGAGAGCGACCACCGATCGCCGTCCACGCGGCCCCGATGTGCTCGATGGTCTCCGCGAGCCCCAGCTGCCAGGCGTGGAACGAGCCGTCGGTGACGAAACCGGCGCGCAGCTCCCCGCGGGCCAGCATGCGCGACAGCAGGATCGGGCCGCGGCGCTCGAACTCCTCGTCCTCCAGCGCGCCGGCGCTCGCCAGCAGCTCGACCACGTGGCCCGGGTGCAGCCAGCCGTCGCGGGCGCGGCGCAGCAGCCGCTGCTCGATGCCGCTGGGCTCGGAGGCCGAGAACTCGGCCAGGGTCTCCGGGGTCGCGAACACCGGTGGCCCAGGAGGGGTGGCGGAGAGGTTTCCCTTCTCGTCGGCCTGCAGCATCGCGCGACGCGGGCCGTCGATGCGCCAGGGCGCGACCGTGGCCAGGCGCCGTGGCGTTGTCGACAAGTCCGGTGGACGGCCGGGCCCGTCCTGCAGCACCAGGCCGAGGGTCCCGTCCGGGAGCATCTCCGCGGTGGTGATGACGGCGCCGATCAGGCGGGCATCCCGCAGGCCCACCGCGTCACCGTCCAACAGCTGGATCCTCGAGTGCAGCACCCAGCCGCGCGCAGTGACCGTCCAGGTGCCGCGCGCGGCGACCCGGGTGTGCACGATCGGCTGCCCGGGAAGCACCTCGAGCAGTGGATGCCCCTGGGGCCGGGAGCGGTCGGAGAGGAAGGGGAGCATGGCCCGATTCTGCCGCACCTGCCCAGCGGGGTCGCCGGGCCGATCCTGGTGCGCGGTGTCCGAGGATCCGCAGCGAGGGACCTGAGTCCTTTGCGGCATCTCCTGCGGTGCGGTATACCGAAGTGGGGCCCGGGTCGCTTTCCCGCTGTGGTCAGCACCATTGCCTGGATGACACCCGGTGATTCGTCGCTATTATGCCCGCGTGACCAGCATTCCCGATCGCGCCCCCGACCCGAGGCCGCAGCGCACTCGCGCGGCGATCTTCGCCGTCGCCCAGGAGATGGGCGCCGAGGACACCGACGTGACCGTCAATGCCCTGGCCCAGCGGGCCGGCGTGAGCCGGGCGGCGTTCTACAGCCACTTCTCCAGTCTCGACGACGTCATGTGCGGCATCATCGAGCAGATGGTCGAGCAGGTGATGGAGGAGGAGCCCGAGGTCCCCGCGGGCTTCACCCCGCATGAGTTGGTGTGCAGCGAGATCTACGCGATGTGCGATTACGTCGCCGAGCACCGCGCGGTCCTGCGCGGGATGCTCACCTGGAAGATCAGTCACCGAGCCTACGGCTCGATGGTCGACATGTTCTCCAAGCTGTTCAAGTACGGCTACCGTCTGCTGGACTGCTGCATCCCGGAGAACCTCCCGCGGAACGAGACGGCACGATTCCACGGCGGTGGCGTCGCGGAGATGCTGGTGGCGTGGCTGCGCAAGTCCGAGCGGGAAGCGGCCGAGGGGTGCACCCTGAGCAGCGACGTGCTGGCCGAATCGGTGATCCGGGTGCTGCCCAGTTGGTACACCGGGATCGAGATCGGCGCCCCGGTCCCGCCCCGGCCGCAGGGCGCACCGCTGATCCCGGTCTCGGAGCGCGGTTCCCACGGCGCGGAGAACGGCCGCAAGGACACCACGGCCTGACCTCGAGCAGGACGACCTCGTCTGCTGGCCTCGTACAGGTCCCTCGCTCGGCCGGCTCGTCGGCCCGTGACGCCGTTCGGCTCGTCGGCCCGGGTCAGCTGCCGCGCACCAGGCGCAGCAGCACCCGCGCCCCGAACCGCACCGCCTCCACCGGCACCCGCTCGTCCACGCCGTGGAACAGCGGCGCGAAGTCTAGGTCCGTCGGCAGCCGCAGCGGCGCGAACCCGTAGCCGTTGATGCCCAGCTCCTTGAGCTGCTTGTTGTCGGTGCCGCCGCTGAGGCAGTAGGGCAGCACCCGGCAGCCAGGGTCCTCCGCCTGCAGGGCGCCGGTCATCGCATCGATCAGGGCGCCCTCGCGCGGTGCGTCCAGCGAGATGCCCACGTGGTCCATGATCACCTCGACGTGCTCGCCGCTCAGCTCGTCCAGCAGGGCCATCAGGTCGTCCTGGTGGCCGGGCAGGAAGCGGCAGTCGATCGAGGCCTCGGCCACCTGGGGGATCACATTGCCCTTGTAGCCGGCGTCCAGCATGGTCACGTTGGCGGTGTCCGAGAGGGTGCCCGAGACGAACTGGCGCGCGCCACCCATCAGCGGCAGGAACGCCTTCAGATCGTCCTCGTCCCAGCCGATGCCGGTGATCTCGGTGACCCCGTCGTACAGCGCGCGCACCGCGGCGGTCATCTCGTCGGGGAACTCGTGCTCGTCGATCGCCACGATCGCGCGGGCCAGCCGCACGATGGGGTTCTCGTCGTTGGGGACGGAGCCGTGGCCGGCACGGCCGGTGGCCCGCAGGCGGCCCCAGCCCAGGCCCTTCTCGGCCGTCTGCACCAGGTAGGCACGCACGTCGTCGCCGGTGTCCTTCTCGGGCAGGGTGATGGAGTAGCCGCCCACCTCGCTGATCGCCTCGGTGCAGCCGTCGAACAGTTCCGGGTGGTTGGCCACCACCCAGCGGCTGCCGTACACGCCACCGGCCTCCTCGTCGGCGAAGAAGGCGAACACCAGGTCGCGCGGCGGCTGCTGGCCGCTGCGGGCCAGGTGCCGCACCATCGCCAGGGTCATCGCCACCATGTCCTTCATGTCCACGGCGCCGCGGCCGTAGATCATGCCGTCGCGGATCTCGCCGCTGAAGGGATCCACCGACCAGTCCTCGGCATTGGCCGGCACCACGTCGAGGTGCCCGTGGATCACCAGGCCGCCGCGCTCGGGGTCGCTGCCGGGAACGCGCACGAACACGTTGGGCCTGCCGGGTGCGGATTCGTGCACCACCGGGTCCAGGCCCACCTCACGCAGCTTCGCGACGACGTAGTCGGCCGCTTCCGTCTCGCCCTTGCCCCAGCGGGCCGGGTCGTTGCCCCCGAAGTTGGTGGTGTCGATGCGGATCAGTTCCTGGGTGAACAGCACCGCCTCGTCCTGCAGCACGGTCAGTTCTTCAGCAGTGGGTTCGACGATCGCCATGACCTCATTGTCTCAGGTGGAGGTGACGACGGTCTCGAACGATCACGGCCGTGGTCCGGGGCCGACACGTCGACGGCGCGGCCCCGGCTGCGAAGAGCCGGCTGCCGCGCCGTCAGGGGGTGTCGGGGTGCTGCGAACTCAGGCCTGGGTGCCCTCGAGGTGGGCCCGCACGAACCACTGGAACTTCTCCAGCTCGGCCGTCTGACCGATCAGGATGTCCTCGGTGACCGGGTCCAGCTCGCCGGCCAGGGTGATGGCCTTGCGGTTGGAGGAGATGACGCCGTCGTACACGGTGTTCAGCGCCGCCAGGTGCTCCTGGGTTCCTGCGCGGCCCAGCTCGTAGTCGGACCAGCCGCGGTCGGCCACCAGACGGCCGGGGGTGCCCACGGGGCTTGCACCCAGCTGGGCGATGCGCTCGGCGAGCTCGTCGGCGTAGCCGCGCACCAGCTCCACCTGGGGGTCCAGCATCTCGTGCACCGCGACGAACTGCGGGCCCACCACGTTCCAGTGGGCGTGCTTCAGCGTCAGGTGCAGATCGTTCATCGCGTGCAGGCGGTCCTGCAGGGACTCCACCAGTCGCTGGGAGTCCTCGGTCCCGAGACCGGGAACGGTGTAGGCGAGGTCGGCCATGTCATCTCCTCGAAGGTCGTCGAACAGGCGTTACTGATGGGTCCAACGAGCGAGCGGGCCGGATTGTTCCCGGGCGACCTGCCACGGGCCTGCACGCTGACCGCTGCCCCGCCAGGGCTGCGGAACGGCTTCACGAGTGCCCTGCTCGCGTACGGGCGCCGCCCGTACGATGACGCTGTTCCGACCACCACCAGGAGGTCCCCGGATGTCTCGACTCGATTCCCTGCGCGGGAAGATCCCGCGCCGCCCCTCACGCCCCGATAACGCTTCTGGCCAGGGTCGACGCCGCACGAAGCGGCAAGCCGACCCCGCGGTGGCAGCTGCCGGCCGGGCACTGTCCGACGCCCGCGAGGTGTTCGGCGACGTGCCCCGTGACGCCGATGCGGACCACCTGGTCCGCCGCGCCCGACGCCTGGTGCGCCAGGCCGCCCTGGACGAGTTCGCCCGCGAGGGCGTGAGCCTGGTGCAGCTGCCGGAGCAGTGGGGCCGCGCCGAGCTGCGCCGCGCCGACGTGCCGGGCGATGCCGCCTTCCAGGAGTTCGTGGGCGAGGTGCTCGCCGCGATCGATATCGCCCCCAGCTCCCTGGAGCGCGATGATGCCCTCGAGCTGCTGCACGCGCCCTCCTCGACCGACCCCTACGGCCTGTCCCTCGAGGTCGCCGCGGATCTCGCGTCGTTCCTGCTGAGCCGGGCCTGGCTGATGGAGCGCGGTGCATTCGCCGCATCGGCCGAAGCGGGCGAGAGGACCGGCGACGCCGCGAACCCACCAGGGGTGCACGGCGATGGTCCGGGTACCGACGCCGCAGCCACGGTGGGCCTGCCCACGCAGGACGAGTTCGTGGCCGGACATGCCACCCACATCCGTGACGAGGTGCGCGCCGCCCTGGTGCGGGTGGTCAAGGTGCCGCTCGAGCTCAAGGAGGCCCGCGACAAGCACCGCCGCATCACCGAGCGCATCGCCGCCGGGGAGAAGGTCGATGCGGAACCGCAGGTGAAGCAGACCGTACCCAAGGCCCGTGCCGCGCGAGCAGGACGCCTGGGCAGCTCCGGTGGCACGGGCACGTCCAGCTCGGGCCTGCCGTTCGGCTTCGGGGGTGGCTCCGCGAGCGCGGGATCCGGTGCCTCCGGTGGCTCCGGTGGCTCTGGCGGTTCCAGCGATCCCGGGGGTTCCGGGGACCGCACCACCACCGGCTCGGCATGGACGGGCACGTCGACAGGAGGATCGTCCTCCGGTGGCCCGACGTCCTCCGGTGCGTCGGCCGACGGTGGCCCGGGTGACGGAACCGAGGACGGGGCGCCGCGTCGCAGCATCGCCGAGCAGGTCGCGGCGCTGCACGGCTTCGCCACCTCCGAGACCGGTCGCAAGACCTTCGAGGTCATGCGCACGGTGGGGGAGCGGGCCTTCGACCTCTACCAGCAGCGCGAGGCCTCCCGGGACGGCGGCAGCGGATCCGGTCCCGCGGGTGGTTCACGCTCGAAGAAGCGCCCGCCCGGCGCCTGACCGGACAAGCTCTGGCGAGTGCGACATCATGAACAGTTCACGGCGAGTCAACTGTTCACGATGTCGCACTCGGCGCGGTAGACGCGATAGGGGTGCCGGGGCACGGAGCCGCGGTGGGGTCAGACCCCGGCCTTCTCGCGCAGCTGTCGCTTGATGCGGCCCAGCATGCCGCTCATCCCTCGCAGCCGCAGCGGGCTCACCACTTCGGCGAGTCCCAGTTCCGCGGTGACCGCGTCGGGGGTGTCCAGCACCTCGCCCACGGTGCGCCCGTCCAGCGCCTCGGCGAGGATCCCCGCGAAGCCGCGCGTGGTGGGCGCCTCCGGCGGGGCCGAGAAGAACAGGCGCGCGGCCGCGTCACGGCCCTCACCCTCGACCTCGGTGATCAGGAAGATCGGGGACTGGCACTCCGGCACCGGCTCCAGCAGCTCGGGGTGATCGGCGTAGCGCTCCGGCAGTGCCGGCAGGCCGTTGGAGAACTCCAGCAGCAGCTGCAGGCGATCCTTCGGCCCCAGTGCGTGGAAGTCCTCGGCGATCTCGGCGAACCCCTCGGGCAGCGCGCTCATCGGCCTGCAGCCCTGCTCGCGGCGGAAGCAGTGGTCTCGGCGCTCATCGGGTGGGAACCTCCCCGGGCTCGGTGCCCTGGGCGATGGGGGCCCGCACCGCGTTGCCCCACTCGGTCCAGGAGCCGTCGTAGTTGCGCACGTCCTCGAAGCCCAGCAGGTAGCGCAGCACGAACCAGGTGTGGCTGGAGCGCTCACCGATGCGGCAGTAGGCGATCACCGGCTTCGAGTCGTCGAAGGCCAGCTCCTCGCGGTAGATCGCCTCGAGCTCCTCACGGGACTTGAAGCGGCCGTCCTCCTGGGCGGCGCGGGCCCACGGCACCGACAGGGCGGTGGGGATGTGGCCGCCGCGCAGGGTGCCCTCCTGCGGGTAGTCGGGCATGTGGGTGCGCTCGCCGGTGTACTCCTGGGGGGAGCGCACGTCGATCAGCTGACCGCCCAGGAAGTCCAGCACGTCCTCACGGTAGGCACGAATGGGTGCGTCCTCCCGCTCCACCACCGGGTACCCCTTCCCGTCGGCCGGGGCGGTGATGGCGGGGCGGTCCAGGGTCATCTCGCGGCCCTCGGCCTCCCAGGCGGCGCGGCCGCCGTCCAGCAGGCGCACGTCGGGGTGGCCGAACAGCTCGAACACCCACAGGGCATAGGCGGCCCACCAGTTGGACTTGTCGCCGTAGACCACCACGGTGGTGTCGCGGGAGATGCCGGAGGCGTCCATCAGCTTCGCGAAGCCCTCGCCGTCCACGTAGTCGCGGGTGACGGGGTCGTTGAGGTCCAGGTGCCAGTCCACCTTCACCGCGCCGGGGATGTGTCCGGTCTCGTACAGCAGCACGTCCTCGTCGGACTCCACCACCACCAGGTCACCGGAGCCGACCTGGCCCAGGTTCTCTGCCAGCCAGTCGGTGGTCACCAGCTTCTCGGGATGGGCGTACTGCTGCAGGGCGGGCGACGGGTCAACAGGAACAGTCATGGGTGCCTCTCGGGACGGGATCGGATGCCCACCAGTGTGTCACTCGGTGCCTCGGGGCGGGCAGGCGTGTTCGCCGAGCGCGTGAGTGGCTGGACCAGGCGCCGGCCAGCATGCGTGAGCGGGTGGAACCAGAGAGTGGTCGGTATGCGTGAGTGGACGCCAGTGGCTGTGATCGAGCGCGAGAACAGCCACCAGCGTCCACTCACCCCGACGAGGGGCCGGACGCCGACGAGGGGCCGGACGCCGACGCGGGGCCGGACGCCGACGCGGGGCCGGACGCGGACGCGGGGCGGGACCAGGGAGGGTGGTGAGTGGCTGGCCCGCGTTGTTCAGACGGTCGCGCGGCGCAACGCCAGCAGGCTTCCGACGGTCCCCACCAGCACCAGGGCCAGCAGGATCAGCGGTACGAAGAGGTCGCCGGCCCCGGTGGCCACACGCAGCGTGGTCTCCCACTGCCACACGGCCAGGGCGATCAACCCCACCAGGACGAGTGCCGCCGCCACGATGACCAGGGTGAGAACCTTGGCGCCGTAGGCCCGGAACACCGTGCCGCAGGCAGCGCCGAGGTGGAACCCGGCCAGGGCCAGCAGCATCATGGTGAGGAACACCAGCACGGGGTTGCCGTCGCCCAGAATCCCCACGCCGAGGGCCCGCACTCCCAGGAACCAGCCGTCGGTGAGGCGCTCGATTCCCAGCAGCACCACGGCTGTGGCAGCGGTGAGCAGGGATGTCACCAGGAAGCCGGCCGTGGTGCCCAGCCAGAAGTCGCGTCGTGTCCCGCCCAGGGCCAGCACGGTGGCGAAGGTGCGGTTCACACTCATGGCCGCGGAGGAGACGAAGAACCCGGGCAGTGCCCAGATCACGCCGAGGTTGTTGGTGCGGAAGCCCTCGCTCACCACGGCCGGCAGGGGGAACCCCGTGACGATACCGATCACCAGGCCCACCAGGACGGAGAACACCACCACGGCGCACAGGATCAGGACAGGGGCGAGGTAGGCGTTGTCCCTCTGGGCGAGGTACAGCTTGAGGGTCCGCACCGGGTAGGGCAGGGACCGACGCGTGGAGGAGGAGCCGATGGACGAGGATGCGGTCCCGGGGCCCCGGGTGCCAGGGCTCGCGATGGGGGGATCGACGGAGGGGCTGGTGGTCATGACGACTCCTTCGGTGCAGGCATGGCGTCAGGCGCGGAGGGGGCGTCGGACGCGGTGGTGGGGTCGGGATGGTCGAGGATGCCGAGAGCGGCCACGATCTCCTGCAGCCCGGCGGGTTCGACGGAGAGGTGCCGCTGTTCGGCATCGCGGACCTCTTCGCGTGAGAGTCGTTCGCGAAGCAGTACGGAGCGGATTCGGCCGAGCGACCTCCGGCTGACCACCTCGTGGCCGGCCACGAAGGCGTCCACCTCGTCCTCCAGGCCGCGCAGCACCACCATGGAGGAGGTGATCTCGTCCACGTCGGCCTGGATCACCACGTTCCCCTTCTGCATCAGCAGCACCTGTTCGAACAGCTCGGCGGCTTCGTCGATCAGGTGGGTGGACATCACCACCGTGCGGGGGTGCTCGGCCACCTCCCGCATCAGCTCCTCGTAGAAGATCGAGCGGGCGGTGGCGTCCAGCCCCAGGTGGGGCTCGTCCAGGAAGGTGTATGGGGCGCGGCTGGCCAGGGACAGCGCGATGGAGAGGGAGGAGCGCTGCCCGCGGGAGAGCTTCTTCAGCGCCGTCTTCCGCGGCACGCCGAAGCGTTCCAGCAGTCGGGTGGCCAGGGCCATGTCGGCGTTCGGATGGAACCACTCCAGGGCGGCCAGGATGTGCCCCACCTTGTAGTCGTCGTGCCAGCGCTGGTCCTCGTGGATGAAGCAGGTGCGGGCCAGGAGTGGGGCGTTCTCGCGTGGGTCCTGGCCGTCGATGGTGATGGTGCCGGCGGTGCGGAAGGTGTGGTTGCAGATCACCGACATCAGGGTCGTCTTGCCCACGCCGTTCGCACCCAGCAGGCCGTACACGCGGCCGGGCTCGAGGTGCAGGTCGATGCCCTTGAGCACCTCGGTGCGACCGTAGTTCTTGGTCAGCCCCTCGATGACGATGCCGGCGGTGCTGGGGTGGTCGGCTGCGGCGGGGGTGGGGGCACCGTCGATGGTGGCGGTCATGGCTTCTCCTCCGGGACGGGCTGGGGTGAGGGGTGGCGGTGGATGATGTCGGCGAGCTCGCTGCGGCTGAGGCCCAGCCGCGTCGCCTCCTCGATCAGGGGGCCGATGTAGTCCGTCTCGAACTCTCGCCGGCGGGCCTCACGGAGCTGCTCGGGGCCGTCGTCGGTGACGAACATGCCCAGGCCTCGGCGCTTCTCCAGCACCCCCGCGTCCACCAGGCGGTTCAGGGCCTTGCCGGCGGTGGCGGGGTTGATGCGGTAGAAGGGCGACAGCTCCGTGGTGGAGGGGACCTGGGTGCCGGGAGGGTAGATCCCCGAGAGGACGTCGGCCGCGATGCGATCGGCCAGGTCCCAGAAGATCGGGCGGCCCGATTCGGTGGGTGCCAAGGGCAGCTCCTCCCTGCATGGGCCGTGGGGGGCGTGCTTCAAGGGAGGCAGCGACGAATCCACGTTCAACGGTTCATTACTCGACTCATGGACCACCGAACCAGTTGGGTGTCAAGAGGGGGTGCACGGAGGGTGAGAAGGGCGGTGCGTGGAAAGTGAGTATTCGTAGTCGTGGGAGCCACCGAATCTTGCTCTTGGGGACCGCCGATCGTGCCGACGGGGGCCAGTAGCCGCCGCGGTGGGGACCACTGGCTCCCGCCGGCATCGGGTCACTGGGGCAGTGCGGTGTGTTCTCGCATGTTCCTGTCGCCGGTGTCGATCCAGATTGTGTTGTGCACGATGCGGTCCATGATCGCATCGGCGTGGACTGCTCCACCGAGCCGGGCGTGCCAGTCCTTCTTCGGGTACTGGGTGCAGAACACGGTCGAGCCGGTGTCATAGCGGCGCTCGAGCAGTTCCAGCAGCATCGAACGCATTCCCTCGTCAGGATGGTCCAGCAGCCACTCGTCGATCACCAGCAGCGAGAACGTGGAGTACTTCCGCAGGAACTTCGTCTGGCCCTGCGGCTTGTCCTTTGCCAGGGCCCAGGCCTCTTCGAGGTCGGGCATTCGGATGTAGTGGGCTCGGAGCCGGTGCTGGCAGGCCTGCTTCGCCAGCGCGCAGCCGAGGTAGGACTTCCCTGAGCCGGTGAAGCCCTGGAAGACCACGTTCTGTTGCCGCTGGATGAAGGAGCAGGTTGCCAGTTGCGCGATCACGTTCCGGTTCAGTCCCCGTTCCTCGACCAGATCCAGCCGCCGCAGGTCCGCTCCGGGATAACGCAGCCCCGCCCGGCGGATCAGACCCTCGACCTTTCCATGATTGAAGATGGAATGCGCCTCGTCCACGATCAGCTGGAGCCGTTCCTGGAACGACATCCCCAGCACGTGAGCCTCATCCTGGGCATCGATCGCGTCCAGCAGCGCGGTCGCGCCCATCTCGCGCAGCTTCCGCTTCGTGTCGTTATCGATCACGCTCACCGGACACCTCCGGCGTAGTAGTCGGCGCCACGGACGTATCCGCCGTCTTCCGCGGGTTCCTCGCGGGGTGGACGCAGGGCGGCGACCTTGTCCTGCCCGGTGGCCAAGATCGGGTGCAGATGCGCATAGCGCGGTGAACGGACCCGTCCCGTCAGCGCGAGTGCGCAGGCCGCCTCGACCCGATCTACGGAGAAGCGGCGAGAGAGCCGTAGCACCGCCAACGCGGGATCCAGGCCCTGTTCCACGATCGGCACGGACTCGAAGATCCGCTGGATCACGATCACCGTGGCCGGCCCGACCCGATCTGCCCACGCCCGCACCCTCTGCGCGTCCCAGGCCTGGAAACGCTCGCCCGCAGGTAGGTCCGCGTCGTTGGTGCGGTACTCATTGCTCGCGGTCTCCGGGAGCAGCAGGTGACTGGTCAGTCGCTGGCTGCCCTGATAGATCTCCAGCGTCCGGGCCGTGATGCGCAGATCGACCTTCGCGCCGATGTGCGCGAACGGCGCGGAGTAGAAGTTCCGCGCGAACGTGACGTGCCCGTTCCTGCCCACTCGTCGTCCGTAGTGCCATGTCGAGATCTCGTAGGGCACCGCCGGCAGCGGCGTCAGCAGCGGCCGCTCCTCCGCGTCGAACACGCTGGCGCGGGATCCGGGCCGCTTCTGGAACGGCTCCGCGTTATAGGCCTCCATCCGCTGCCCGATGGCGGCTGCAAGTTCGGGCAGGGACGTGAATCGCTGATCCCGCAGCCCGGCGATGACCCAGGTCGCGACGTGCGCGACGGTGTTCTCCACGCTCGCCTTGTCTTTCGGTTTCCGCACCCTCCCCGGGAGCACCGCCGCCGAGTAATGCGCTGCCATCTCGCGATACGCATCGTTCAGGACGATCTCGCCCTCGCGGGGGTGCTTCACCACACCGGTCTTGAGGTTGTCCGGAACGATCCTCGGGACCGTCCCGCCCAGCGCCTCGAACATCGCTACGTGCGCTCGCAGCCAGGACTCCTGGCGCATATCCAGCGCCGGGAAGCAGAACGCGTAACGAGAAAAAGGCAGGCAGGCAACGAACAAGAACACCTTCGAGACCTCGCCGGTGACCGGATCGGCCAGCTCCATCGTGGGGCCGGACCAGTCGACCTCCACGCTCTGGCCGGCCTTGTGACCGACTCTCGAAGCGGCACCGGTGACCATGACGTGGTGCTGGTAGGTGCGGCAAAACCGGTCATACCCCATCGCCGGATCCCCAGCCGCCGTGGTCGCGTCGAAGTACTCGCCGTGCAACAGCTTCAGCGTCACGCCGACCCTGGCCATCTCTCGATGGACCTGTTCCCAGTCCGGCTGTGCGAACACGCTCTCGTGCTCGCCCCGGCCCGGGAACAACCGGGCATACACCTGCTCATCGGCGACGTCCGCGATATCGCCCCACCCGATCCCTGCAGCGTCAGCGGCCTCGAACACCGCCCTCACGGACTTGCGGGACATGCCCTGCGAGGACGAAATCGCTCGCCCCGACAGACCTTCTGCGCGCAGCTGGAGCACCAGCTTCGCCCTGATCTTCCGTACCATTCCAGATTGCTCCTTCCGCCGCGTGCCCTATACACACGGCGGAAGGAGCGTAGACAGAGCGGCCCCAACGACACCACTGGTGGTCCCGAACGACGCCACCGCTACGGCAGCGACGTGGCACCCGAACCCTCGATCAGCGGACCCCAGCGAGGCGAATATTCAGAAAGGACGTTCACGTGTGCGAGCGGGGGCCGGTAGACGGGAGAGCCGGCAAGGGTGCTCAGTAGGCGTAGGCCTCGAATGCGGCCCGCACCCTGTCGCAGACAGTGGCGTCCGCGGTTCCCGAGATTCCTGCCGGGCCCGCGGCGCCAGGGGTACTCGCGGGGCCGGAGGTGCCGGCCAGCAGCACCTGCAGCAGCAGCCGGGCCTTCTGAGGCGGCAGGGCGCCTGCCATCACCGCACCGTTGGCGATCAGGTCGACCTCGGAACCGGGGTAGTCGTAGTGCCGGGTGGAGGTGCCGCCGGTGGCCACACGGGTCGCCACCACCACGGGCACCCCCGAGCCCACCAGCGCCCGCACCCGCGGCACAGCCGAGGCGGAGACGTGCCCCATGCCTGCCCCGGCGATCACCAGGCCATCGATCGCGTCCGGCGCCAGGGCATCCAGCATCGCCAGGTCCTCCCCGATGCCGCTCATCACCACGGGCACTCGCGGCAGGTGCTCCGGCAGCTCGCCGCCGATCAGGGCGGTGCGCTCCAGCGGCTGGTACAACAGGCGCAGGTCCTCCTCGTCCACCAGTGCCATCGGCCCCGACGGCTCGGAGGCGAAGGCGTCCACCGAGCGGGAGGAGGTCTTGGTGACCCGGTCGGCCAGGTGCACCAGCGCGTCGAACACCCCCAGCACCCCCAGCCCGCGGGCCGACGGGGCCGCCGCCGTCCGCACCGCGTCTCGCAGGTTCGCCGGACCGTCGGCGCCGGGGGCGTTCGCCGGGCGCATCGCCCCGGTGAGCACCAGTGGCGCCTCCCGGTCCCAGTAGCGGTTCAGCAAGAAGGCCGACTCCTCCAGGGTGTCGGTGCCGTGGGTGAGCACCACCCCGGCGGCGCCGTCGTCGACCGCACGACGAGCCAGTTCGAGCACGTCCCGCAGATGGGCGGCGGTCACCGAGGGAGATCCGACGTTGGCCACCTCGGTGTGGGTGACTGCCACCCCGTCGATCAGGGTGCGCGAGAGGTCGGCGCCGATGGAGGCGTCCGGGGTGGCGCGCAGGCCGGTGAGGTCCTGGGTCATGAAGATGGTCCCACCCAGGGACAGCATCGCCACCCTGGCGCGGGGCGCTGCCGGGACCGTGATGCCGTCCTGCTCGCCCGCCGCTGATGCCTGACCTGGAGCGGCGGTCCCGGTGGCCGCGAGCTCGCTCGCCGGATCGGTCGGGGTGGCCTGGTCCGGCTGCTGGGTGGTCACTCGCGGCTCCCCTCGGGGCCGGTCGAGATCCTGTCGGTCGAGATCCTGTCGGTCGAGATCCCGTCGGAGGCCGGCGAGGGGTCGTCGCCTACCGCGGGGGCGCCGGGGTCCTCACCGCGGTAGAACGCAGCGGTGCGGGCAGCGACCTCGTGGGCGTGCTGCGGATCGGCGCCGGCGGCCAGGTGCGCCTGCTGCCACAGCTCACTGGTGGCGGTGACGAACTCGCGGCCCTCCGTGCTGGTCTCGAACCCGGCCATCTCGGTGGTCCAGGCGGTCGCGGGCTGCTGCAGGTGGCGGGCCAGACCCAGCAGGGCCCCGTCCCAGCCGCAGCCGGTGGCGGCCGGGCCGAAGGTGTCCCACTGCTCATCGGCCGGCACCAGGTGGCGCAGCTCGAAACGAGAACCGGTGCCGTCGGCCGACGGTGCGATGCGCAGCTCGAGCCGGCTGGCAGAGCCCTCGCCTCCCCAGCCCAGGGCGATCAGCTCGGGCTGCACGACGCGGAGCACGGGGCCGGAGGTGCCCATCATCGGGATGCTGTACTCGCCGCCCTCACGGAGCTCACCGGTGACCTCACCGAAGTACAGGGCGATGCGGGCGGGGTCGGTGAGGGCGGCCCATACATCCTCGGGCGAGGCCGTGACGTCCTGGGCGAGGGAGACGACCCAGCCGCCGTCGGTCGCGGTGCCGGGCCCGGGGGCGGCGTCGGGGGTGGCGCCGGCCCCGGTGATCCGGTCACTGCGCTCGACTTTGCGAGTGACGTCCGTGAGCTGCGAATCGGGGGTGGCGAGCATCGGGGCCTCCATCGGGGTCTGCTGCGCAGGGAGCGGGTGGGTGCGGCGCAGGTGCACGATCACCTCAGCATGCTCGGTGTGCGGGAACATGTCCACGTAACGAGCGGCCACGATCCGCAGTGAGGGCATGGCGGCCAGGTCGGTGGCGAGGGTGGCCGGGTTGCAGCTGGAGTACACCACCTCCGGTACGGGTGAGGTCTCCAGCCAGTCGGCCAGGTCAGCGCCGATGCCGCGCCGCGGCGGGTTCACGATCGCCACGTCCGGGCTGGTGACCACGGGAGCACCGGCGGGTGATCCCGAGACGGATGCCGCGGAGCCGCCGGTGGCCCGGGCGCCCTCGGGCGTGTTCTGCCGGCGGGCCCAGGCGGTGGCGTCCTCGGCCAGGAAGCGCACGTCCAGGCCCTCGGCCGCGGCGGCTTCTCTAGCTCCCTCGATGGCCTGCGCGGAAGACTCCACCCCGGTGACCTGCGCCGTGGGCAGTGCCTTGGCCACGTGCAGCGCGAAGCCGCCCAGCCCGCAGTACAGGTCCCACACCGTGGTCGGTGAGCTGCCTGCGATCCAGGCTGCGGCCTGCCGGTACAGCTGCCCGGCCACCTCGGTGTTGGTCTGCAGGAACGACTGCGCCCGCGCCTGCAACGTCATCTCCCCGGTGCGCACCGCGATCGTGGGGGAGCCGGCCAGGGGGATCTCCACCTCGCCCTCCACAGCCGTGGTGTGCGCCGGGTGGATGTTCGCGCTCACGCCCACGACCGAGGGGTGGGCCTCCAGCAGGCGGGGAAGGTGCTCCCGGATCCGGGGGAGCGCCTTCTCACTGCGCAGTACCAGGCGCACCAGGTGGTCGCCGTCCGGGGACGCTGTGATCAGCACGTTCTTGATCTCTCCGCGGCGGCGGGCCACGTCGTACGGAGGCACCTGCGCCCGACGGATCAGGATGCGCACCCCCTCCAGCACCGCCTCCACCCCCGGCGGGTACAGCGGGCAGTCCGAGAGGTCGGCGGTGTTGGGCTGCCCCGGCAGGCCCAGCACGGGAGCGGCGGCAGTGCCGGCCACGGCCATCTTCCCGCGGGAGCGGAACCCTGCCTCCGGGCCCACGACCGGTTCGAGCCAGACCCCGGAGCCGCCGGATGCGTTCATATCGGCGTGAGCGGCATGCTCGGCCGGCTCATCGGCGGGATCGACGGTCGTGACGTAGGGCGCCAGCAGTTCCTGCACCCGCGCCTGCCCGTCGGCGAGCTGCTGCTGGCGAGGGATCGCCAGCAGGGTGCACGAACGGCATTCGCCGGCGTCGAAGTGATGGCACTGCACGGCACAGAGTCTACGGAGCCTCTACTTTCGTAGGTCCATGCTGAGCGGTGCCCTGCGGGATGCTTTGTCCATGAGCACTCCTCTGAGCATCCCCGCCGAGACGTTCCTGCTGCTGACCGGTGACACCGGCCGGCAGAAGCACACCCAGTTCCGCAAGTACGTGATCGCCGGCGCCGCCCTCATCGAACTGGCGCTGCGCGAGCGGATCACCATGAGCGAGGAGAAGAACCCGCGCATCACCCTCACCGATCCCACCCCCACCGGCGACCCGGTCCTGGACCAGGCGCTCACGGCGGTGGACGAGAGGGACGGCAAGAAGCTGGGCGGCACCCTGAGCTCCCGTGCCATGGACCTCACCGAGGCCCTCGGCGAGCAGCTCGCCGAGGCGGGTGTGCTGGAGCGGAAGAAGGGCCTGCTGGGCACCACCTGGCCGGTCGTGGACCACGGTCCCGAGAACGCCGTGCGCGATCGCCTGTCCGACGTCCTCGACGGCAGCGGCAGCCCCAGCCAGCAGGACGTGGTGCTGCTAGCGCTGATCAAGGCTGCCCGCGCCGGCTACGTAGTGATCAAGGACGACGTCCCCGAGATGCGGCGCGGCGAGGTGCTCAAGCGGATCGACGAGCTGAGCGAGAACTCCCCGCACTGGCCGGTCACCCGTGCGGTGACCCGCAAGATCGACTCGATGCACGCCGCGATCGCCGCCGGCTGAGGCTCGCCAGCTCTCAGGGGCGCCGCTGCTGCGCCCGGGTGGTGCGGGCCGTGGCCTGCGCCCTCCACGGGTCCTCCGGCCACGGGTGCTTGGGGTAGCGCCCGCGCATCTCCTTGCGCACCTCCCGGTAGGGGCCGTCCCAGAAGGACCGCAGGTCATCAGTGACCGCGAGCGGCCGACGGGCCGGCGACAGCAGGTGGAACAGCACCGGGACGCGGCCACCTGCCAGGCGAGGGGTGTCGGCCAGGCCGAACAGCTCCTGCAGCTTCACCGCCACCACCGGACGGCCCTGCTCCGCACCCGGTTCGGGATAGTCGATGCGGGCGGTGGAACCGGACGGCACTGCCAGGCGCTCCGGGGCCAGCTCGTCCAGGCGGGAGGCCTCCGGCCAGGGAAGCAGCGAGCGCAGGGCACTGACCAGGTCGATCCGCTCCAGCTTCCCGTGAGCGGCAGGCAGGTGCGGGGCCAGCCACTGCTCGAGCCCCTCCAGCAGGGTCGCCTCGTCCATCGCGGGCCACGGTTCACCCAGTTCCCGGTGCAGCAGCCCCAGCCGGTTCCGCAGCCCGGTCGCGGCAGGGTTCCACGGCAGAACGGCAAGGCCCTGGTCCCGTACATGCTCCAGCAGGGCCGGGGCAGCGTCCTCCGGGCGCGGTTTCACGGGAGTGCTGGCCAGGACGATCGCCCCCAGTCGGCGCTCCTCACGCACCCGCACGGCACCGCTCTCCATCCGAGCGTGACGCTCCTTGGCCACCAGTGCCGCACCGAGCTCCAGGGCAGCGGCCTCGCTGAGCGGGGCGGCTGCGCGGATCACCGCGCCGGTGCCGTCGGCCGCACGTCCCTGCACCCGCTGCACCTCCCACACCGCCAGCCACTCGTGGCCCAGCAGGCTGCTGCCCTCGGGCAGGGCCGCGCGGGTCCCGGAAGCCAGGAGGTAGGAGCGGGAGCCACCACCGGAACCGCCCTGAGCACCAGTGCGCGTGGTGGCGTCGACGCGACGGGCGATCCACTCGGGGCGCCCCAGGGCCAGCACCGCGCCCACGCGATCTGCCTGGTCGACGCTGGTGGCCGGGAAGCTGGTGGCAGAGGAATTGCTGGTAGGGGAGGAGCCACGGGCCTCCTGAGCGATGCGCGTGAGCCGATCGGCCTCCCGCCGCCACCTCCGTGCGCCGTCGCCCCTGCCGACAGTGCGCTCCTGGCCTCCGCCACCGCCCCCGCCACCGGAGCGCAGCTCTCGCAACAGTCGTGGGAGGTCGGCGCCGGTGGGCCGGTGGTCGTCCGAGATCGCCGCCACCACCTCCGCGGCGAACCGGGCAGGATCCGGGGCCGATGATGTGCGCTCGGAGCCCTCACCGCCTGTGCCGAGCCGGAGACGGGCACCGTCCACCAGGGCGCGCGCCTCCCGCACCCCGATCGGCAGGCGCGACACCCGCTGCCCGGTGGGTGTGGGCCGGCCCTCGGTATCGACCAGGCCCAGGGACTGCAGGGTGCTCTCCGCCTGGGCGATCTCGCGGGCCGGGGGCGGGGTGAGCAGGGACAGGCCCTCGCCGCGAGGAGTGCCCCAGCAGGCCAGCAGCAGCGCGGCATCGGTGAGGTCGGTGGCGGTGATCTCGGCGGGGGATTGGGCCGGCATGCGAGCCCAGTCGGCCTCCGCGTAGAGCCGTACCGCCCGGCCTGGGCCCAGACGCGCGGCCCGCCCGGCCCGCTGCTGGGCCGACGCCTGCGAGGCGCTCACCGTGACCAGGCCCGTCATGTCCCGTTCGCGGTCCCGGCGCACCTCTCGGGACAGGCCGGCATCGATCACCAGGTGCACCCCGGGCACGGTCAACGAGCTCTCCGCCACCGCCGTCGACACCACGATCCGGGCCCGGTCCCCGGGCCTGCGACCTGAGGTGGCGCGGTCCTGCACGCGGGAGGGGAGCCGCCCGTGCAGCGGCAGCACATCCACACCGTCCACCAGGCCCTGCAGGCGGGCCACCACCTCGTCCACCTCCCGGGCGCCCGGCAGGAACACCAGCGCATCCGTATCGGCCCCGGCCGTGCGCTGCGCTGCCGCCGCCGTGCGGGCCACGTGATCGAGGAACTCCCCTGTCACGCCCCGCGCATCCAGGCGGGCAGTCGGTGCCGGCGCGTAGTCGATCGCGAGCGGATGCAGGATCCCGGGCACCTCCACCACCGGTGCCCCACCCAGCAGCGTCGCCACGGCCTGGGCGTCCACCGTGGCCGACATCGCCGCGACCAGCAGGTCCTCCCGCAGCTGTCGCACCTCGGCCAGCATGCCCAGCAGCAGGTCCGTGTCCAGGGAGCGCTCATGCACCTCGTCCAGCACCACCGCGGAGACCCCGGTCAGCTCCGGATCCGCCAGCAGCCGCCGCAGCAGCACGCCCGGGGTGAGCATCTCGATGCGGGTATGGTCCGACACCTTCCGCTCCCCGCGCACCGTGAACCCCACCGGCCCGCCCACGGAGGAGCCGTCCAGGGCCGCGATCCGACGGGCCGCCGCGCGCACCGCGATGCGGCGCGGCTGGGTGACCAGGGCGAGGCCCGGCTGCCTGCTGTCGGCAGTGGGGCGGGGCCGCGTGTCGCCGGTGGTGGTGCCCAGGGCGTCCGCGGCGGTCGCCTCGGCCACCAGTGGTGGCACCAGGGTCGTCTTGCCGGTGCCGGGCGGTGCCGTCACCACCATCGCGCCCTGGCGTGCCGCCGCCTGGATCTCCTCGCGGTGCGCGGCGACCGGGAGGCCGGCACCGATGGTGTCGAGGTCGAAGCGGTGTGCGGCGGGGCGCTGCACGGTCAGTCGATCAGGTCGAACTCGACCTGGTCCTGGTCACCGCACACGCTGGTGAGGGAGATGGTCCACTGGTCCAGGCCGATGGTCTCCCCGATCCCGGCGGCCTCCACAGGGCGCGGTTCGGCGTCCCCCACGGCGACGGTGAGGTGGGCCTTCTCGCCCTCGATGCCGGCGAGCGCGATGGTGGCGCTCTCGCCGTTGCGCTCGGGCAGCGCAGGGTCAGCAGGGGAATCGGCCGTGACCAGGTGCGCGCCCTCGTTGGTGCAGGATGCTGGGGGCTCGAAGCCCTCCGGGGCTGGGGTCACGGCGATGGGGTCCATGGGCACCTCGGCAGCGCTCTGGCCGCCGCCGTCGGAGGGCTCCACCGTGTTGTCCGCGCCGCCGCCGCTGTCGGACGCCTCCGCGGTGGTGCTCGGTGCGGTCCCGGGCGCGGGCTCGTCGGTACCTCCGCAGCCGGCGGCCAGCAGCCCCACGGCGAACACGGCGCCGGCCAGGCGCAGCGCGGTGGCGCGGGCGGGTCGCTGGGTGGGGAGGGTACGGGTCACGGCGGGCCTTCCGTCGGCGTGGACAGCATGCGCGCCTACGCTAGCGGAGTACCCCGTACGACGGACAGCGCCGTCGGCGAGATCAGACCCACCGCGCAGCAGACCCACCGCGCAGCAGACCCACCGCGCAGCAGACCCATCGCGCAGCAGACCCGTCGCCCAGGGGAAGGAGGAGCCGATGCCGGATCGCCGTTCCGCCGCGACGCCGGCCGGGGCCGCGCCCACACCACGCAAGCCCGTCGCGCAGAAGCCGGCCCCGCCCACCCCACGCGCGCTCGCCGGTCGTCCCACCCCCGCCTCGCGTGTGCGCCCCGTGGACTGGACCGCTGTCCCCGGCAGGAGGCCTGAGGTCGAGCCCCCGGCGGAGGCCGAGACCCCCTCGGCCCCGCTGCCCGGCCGGCGTACCCGTACCCGCCGCCGCACCATCGAGGTGCCCCGCCCGCTGCCGGCCCCGCCCCCGGAGGCCGTGCACACCCTGGACGCCGACGACGAACGGCCTCTGCCGCGGCCCCTGCGGATCCGTGAGGAGAACATCCGCACCGTGGGACCCGGCGCGGTGGACGCCGAACGGGTGGTGCACACCGTCGCCGACCCCGAGGACGCCTGGACGGCCGACGCCGGCACCAGCGACCACTTCCTGCGCGGGGACCTGGTGGTGCAGGTGCGCCGGGCCGACAACACCGTGATCGGGGTGTTCCCCACCCGGTATGTGCTCGCGGTGCGTCCGTCGGAGTACGAGCCCGCCCTGGACGTGGCCGAGAGCGCCGCTGGTCCCGGTGCCCGTGGTGGCCGCGGCACCCGCCATCCCACCTCGCGTCGCGAGCTGATGGTGCGGATGCGGGCGGCAGGCTTCGTGATCGTCCCGGGCTCCACCCACTACCGAGTCTCCCATCCCGACCATCCGGGCCTGTTCGTGCCGCTGGCCTCCACCCCGTCGGACCGCCGCTACACCCGCCATGCGGTCACGCAGATCCGCCGGGTGTTCGGCATCGACCTGCGGCGCTGAACCACGGCCGCCCAGGCTGCTGGTCACTGGGCCGGTCCCCCTGGCCTCTGACCCCGGCTCCGCGCCTCCGAGCCCCTGGCCTCTGCCCCCCGGACAAAAAGGTGCCCCGGCTCGTCCCCACGAGCCGGGGCCATCCCTTTCCCCCGCGTCACGGATCAGCGGATCCGCCTCCTCCTCAGTCAGCGGATCGCTCCGGTGACGCGTTGCAGTCAGTAGACCCGCCCTGCCAGGAAAACCTCTGTGGTGATGCTGTCGATTACCTGAAAGCAGAGGGGCGAGATGGCGGTATGGGGCGGTACCGCTCGACCTGTGAGGACCGAACCGCTGGTGGCAGGCGGGTCAGCGCATGTCAGGGGCGGGGGGAACGATCCTCCAGCACGCTCAGCGAGGTATGCCCCAGCGCGCGCAGCAGCTGGACCAGTCGGTCGTACGCGACCGTCCCGGCCACGGCCCGCATGACCAGTACGTCGTCCGAGGTGCCGGAGCCGTTGTCGGCCCCCGGGCCGGCCGGTGCGTCCCCGGGCAGTCGTCGCATCCACGCCATGTCCGCCCGGGCGATCCGCTGCATCGGCTCGGCGTAGCCGATCAGAACCTCGGCCCCGCTGGGGGCGCCCCACGCATCGAGGGAGTGCAGAAGCGAGTCCAGTGCCTGCCGCGGCGCCGAGGGCACATCGGGCCAGCCCAGGTGCTCCAGCATCGCCGCGATCGACGGGTGCTCGGGTGCGCGCGTCCCATCGCTCGCACAGGGATCCTCCTCATCGCCCACGCCCAGGGTGATGCGCTGCGCCTCGGCCAGGGCCGGGAGCAGCCCCTGGTCGGGGTCGTCCAGGATCGCGGCGAGACGGCCGATCCGAGCGATGGGGGCGTCCACCAGCTCCCGCAGCACCTGGATCAGCTGCAGCCGTTCCATGTGCCGTGACCCGTACTCCTGGCGCGTGGCGGTGACGCGATCCCCAGGCGGCAGCAGACCCTCACGGCGGTAGAACTTGATGGATGCGGTCGAGGTTCCGCTGGCCTCGGCCAGTTCGGCGAGAAGCATGAGGGCCTCCACGGTCGGATAGTGGGATGACCAGCAACTATCTTGATGGCGAAGATGGGATAGTCACACTATCGTCCACGGCATGGAGACCTTCACACCGATCATCGTCGTCCACGCCCTGGCCGCGCTGTTCGTCCTGCTGCTCGGCCCGTTCCAGATCCTCCGCCGACGCCGCGACCGCGCCCACCGCGTTCTCGGGGTGGCGTGGGTGTCCGCCATGGTGGTGGTGTGTGCCTCGAGCTTCGGCATCCACGACGGCCGCTTCTCCTGGCTGCACGCCCTGGCCACCTGGACCCTGCTGTGCATGGTGTTCGCGATTGCCGGGATCCGACGGCGGAACGTCCCCGTCCATCGCGGGTTCATGATCGGCTCCTATATCGGGACCCTGGCGGCCTTCGCCTTCGCCGCCCTGATCCCGGCCCGGCTGATCCCCCGGCTGCTCGCCGAGGAGCCGGTGATCGCCATCGGCACCGTGCTGGGGGTGCTCCTGATCGTGCTCACCTTCCATCTCACCGTGGTGCGGGTGGCGGGCCGGCCCTCCGCGGCGATCCCGTCGCGGTCGGCAGGCGCACCGGCGAGCTGAGCTCACCGTCCCGGTCGGCAGGCGCACCGGCGAGCTGAGCTCGCAGGTGAGCTGGATGGGCTCGCAGGTGGGCTGAGCTCTCAGGCGGGCACAGTCCTGGCCGACGGCCATCTGCGGTCACTCGACGGGGATCTCCACCTCGTGGCCCTGGGTCCCCACCTCGTCGGTGTAGGTGACCTTGCCGATCGTGGTGCCCGGCTCGACATCGACCCACAGCTGCGCCTCGGCGGACTCACCGGCCGGGATCTGCGGACCTGCCGTGGTGAACTCGCCGTAGCGGGGCGACAGCTCCACGCCCTCGTCGTCGAAGATGCGGAAGTGCCGGCTGGAGATCCCGATCTCCACATCGTTGTCGTTGGTGATCTCCACGTGGGCACTGATGAAGGTGCCGTTGGTCGGCGTGATCTTCTCGCCGCTGCTGGACTCCAGTTCGGAGGCCTCGTTCGATCCGATCCACCGCACGGAGATGGAGCTGGTGACGGTGGGCTCGTCCGTCGGATCGGTCGTGGCGGGATCGGACGGGTCCGTGGTCACAGGATCCGTGGGATCGGTGGTGGCCGGGTCGGTGGGATCCGAGGGCTCCGTCGTCACGGGGCCCGTGGTGCGGCCACCGTCGGTGTCGTCGTCCCCGCCCAGGAAGACCAGACCGCCCACGACGGCCAGGATCGCCACCAGCAGGCCGGCCAGCAGGCAGCAGCCGATACCGATGTACAGGCCCTTGCCCTTGCCCTTCGGCGGAGCGCCGCCGGGTGCCGCGTGTGCCGCCGGGGGCCCGTAGCCGCCTCCCTGCGGTGCACCGTTCTGCGGCGCTGCACCCTGCTGTGCGCCGTCCTGAGGGAAGCCCGGCGCGGGCGGGGGAGAGGAGTCACGGCCCCCTCCGGTGGCGCCGGGGTAGCCGTTGAGCGATGAACCGGTCATGAGGGGGGCCTCCCGAATCAGCCGAGCGAGTGCCTTCAGCCTACGGACGGATGCGCAGGTGGTCGATGGGGACAACTACCCGTCGGCCCGCGGTCCGCTCATCACCGATGAACATGGGCCGCGCCACGTCACGGTTGAGGCAGCGCGGTCATCCATGGCACGGTAGGCGGCGCTGTTCGCCTGACCGGGCTGTTCGCCCGACCGGACCGCGCAGAACCGGTCCTGCATGTTCGATCTCGTCCCGATACCGTCCGACAACGCAGCGCCGCGCCCGCCGAGACCACAGGTCCGTGCAGCGCGTCGTCACCGAGGAGCCCTCCCCGATGCTCGAACGACTGCACGATGCGCTGAGACTGCGGACGTCCCCCGCCATCTTCTTCGCCTCCGCCGCGGTGATCCTGCTGTTCGTGATCGCCACCCTCGCCTTCACCGAGCCCCTGGACAATGCCGTCTCCGCAGCCTCCGACTGGCTGCTGACCAACCTCGGCTGGTTCTACATCCTGGGTGTCACGGTGTTCCTGGTGTTCCTGATCTTCATCGCGGCCGGCCGCTTCGGTCGCGTGAAGCTGGGGCCGAACGACGAGCCGCCGGAGCACTCCGGACTCGCCTGGTTCGCCATGCTGTTCGCGGCAGGCATCGGCTCGATCCTGATGTTCTGGGGTGTGGCCGAGCCGGTCAGCCACTTCGGGAAACCGCCCCGCGGGGAGGCCCTCGGTGTCGAGGCCGGCACCTGGGAGGCGGCGCGTGAGGCCATGAACTTCACGTACTACCACTTCACGCTGCACACCTGGACGATCTTCGCTCTGCCCGCACTGTGCTTCGCCTACTTCATCCACAAGAGGAACCTGCCGCCTCGCGTGAGCTCCATCTTCCAGCCGCTGCTGGGCAATCGCATCCACGGCCCCATCGGCAAGTTCATCGACGTGGTGGCGATCGTGGGCACCGTGTTCGGCATCGCCGTCTCCATCGGCCTGGGCACCCTGCAGATCAATGGTGGCCTGAACCAGCTGTGGGGCGTGCCCGAGAGTGCCGGCTGGCAGCTGATCATCATCGGCGTGGTTGTGGGCATCGCGCTGATCTCGGTGACCCTGGGCCTGGAGAAGGGCATCGAGGTGCTCTCCAACGTCAACATCGTCGCCGCGATCGGCCTGATGCTGTTCGTGCTGTTCGCCGGCGGCGCCACCCTGTTCATCCTCAAGGGCACCATCCAGTCCTTCGGCAGCTACCTGATGAACCTGCCGGAGCTTGCCCTGTGGAACGACGCCTTCGCCAACACGGGCTGGCAGAACACCTGGACCGTCTTCTACTGGGCCTGGACCATCACCTGGTCGCCCTTCGTGGGCATCTTCATCGCCCGCATCTCCAAGGGCCGCACCATCCGCCAGTTCGTCTCCGGCGTGCTCGCGGTGCCGGCCGGCTTCTCCGTGATCTGGTTCGGCGTGTTCGGCCTGGCCTCCATGGACATCGAGCTGAACGGCGAGGGCGGCCTGGTGGAGCGCGTGGTCGACGACGGCGACGTGCCCGGTGCCCTGTTCGCGTTCCTGGATCACTTTCCTGCCGCGCCCGTGCTCTCCGTGATCGCGATCATCCTGGTGGTCATCTTCTTCGTGACCTCGGTGGACTCCGCCGCACTGGTCACCGACACCATGGCCAATGGCCACGAGGACTTCAACCCGCTGGGCCAGCGCATCTTCTGGGCGCTGGCGATCGGCCTGATCACCGCCACCCTGCTGGTCTTCTCCGGCACCGGCGGCCTGGACGCGCTGGAGTCCACCATCATCCTGGTGGGCCTGCCGTTCTTCGTGATGGCCTTCTTCCAGATGTTCGCCCTGTACCGGGCCCTGCAGGCCGACGCCGGTGAGCTGCCCGCGATGCGCACCCGCGAGTGGAAGCAGGTACTGCCGCCCGAGGAGTACGAGCGTCGCCTGACCGAGGACGAGCACGACACCTCCGACCTGGTCGTCGAGCCGGAGGCCGCCACCGACACCGCCACTCTGCGCGACCCGTACCTCGAGCATGAGGAGCCCAGGAAGGGCACGCTCGCGGCGCGCACCGGGAGCGCCAAGCCCAGGCACCCGGATCCCGAGTCCGCCGGGCGCTGAGGGGAAGGTCCTCACGGGTTCATCCCGCAGGGACCGACTCCACAGGCGTGGGGCCCGTCGGTCTCATGCTTCCGGGCCGCATGACACGAGCCTCCCGTTCCTCGAGCAGGAACGGGAGGCTTCGTCGTGCTGGCCGGGTCAGGCGCCGACGTCGTTCATGTGCTTGTCGGCGCTGCGGCGGTAGAACATCGCCAGCATCGCGCCGGAGAGGTTGTGCCAGATCGAGAACACCGCGGCCGGCAGTGCGGCGACCGGGCTGAAGTAGGTGGCCGCGAGGGTGGCTGCCAGGCCGGAGCTCTGCATGCCCACCTCGATGGAGGCGGTACGGGCCGCACGCACCGGCTGGCGCAGGGCACGTGCGAACCAGTAGCCCACCAGGTAGCCCAGGCCGTTGTGCAGCACCACGGCCAGCAGCACCACGGCGCCGGCCTCCACCACCTTGTCGGCGCTGCCGCTGACCACGGCCAGGACCACCAGGGAGATACCGGCCACGCTCACCCACGGCAGGGCCGGCAGGATCAGGTCCACGAACCGGGAGAACAGCAGTCGGATCACCAGGCCTGCGATCACCGGGATCAGCACCATCTTCACGATGTCCAGCGCCATGGGGCCGGCCTCGATCGGCAGGTAGGTGCCGGCCAGCCACAGCGCGATCAGCGGGGTGAGCAGAGGCGCCAGCAGGGTGGAGATCGAGGTCATGGTGACCGACAGTGCGGTGTCGGCCTTGGCCAGGTAGGTGATCACGTTGGAGCTGGTGCCGCCGGGGGCGCAGCCCACCAGGATCAGTCCGGCCGCGAGCTCCGGGGACAGCTGCAGCAGCTTCGCCACACCCAGCGCCAGCAGTGGCATCACCAGGTACTGGGCCACCACACCGATCAGCACCGGCAGGGGCCGACGCACCACCAGGGTGAAGTCGGGGATGGTGAGGGTCAGGCCCATCCCGAACATGATCACGCCCAGGAAGATGGGCACGTAGGAGGCGATGGACTGCCCGGCGGCGGGCACGAAGAAGCCCAGGGCCGCGAAGGCCAGGATCAGCGCCGGGAACACGGTCACGGCGATGCGCGCCGAGCGGTCCTCGCGCTTCTGTGCGGCGGGGTCCTTCGGGGCCGATGGGCCGTGGCCGGGAGCTGGGGACGAGGAGGGGGTGCGGGAATCGTTCACGCGCGCAGGCTAAGCCGCCCATCCGTCATCTGAGACTCCGTCTCATGATGTGGGTGTCATGGGTGCCATGGCTGTCATGGGTGGCGTGGGTGGCGGCCGCGGGGCGAGGCTCCCGGGTGGGGGACGGGCGGCGCATCCTGTGTGCAGTTCCCTGGCATGGTCACGGACCTATGCCAGGGAACTGCACTCAAGTGCGACGATCGGCAGGCTCTGGCGGGCGGCAGACTCTGGCGGGCGGCAGGCTCTGGCGGGCGGCAGGCTCTGAGGCTCTCAGGCCCCTGCAGCGCGCTGACGTGCCGGCACCGGCCACTCGTGCACCGGCGCGCCGGAGTCCACGCCTGCCCGGTACAGCCGGGTCATCTCCGCCAGCGCCTCCGGGCGGTCGGCCCCGCGCAGCTGCAGGGAGGTCACGGTGTCGATCTGCCAGCGGGCGCCGTTGCGGCCGGTGCGGGCACGGCCCTGCAGCACCTCGCCGTAGCGCTCCACCACGTCGGCGTCGGCCCCCAGGTCCCGCAGGCCCTCGAGGGCCTGCGGGATCAGCTGCTCCATCAGCAGGTCCGCCACGCGCACGCGGCCCACCCGGGGCCACCGAACCCGGGCCTCCAGGCCCCAGCGGGCGCACTGCTGGAAGGACTCGTCGGCCTGCTCGAAGCTCATCCGCGACCACAGCGGCCGCCGCTCGTGCACCAGGGAGTGGATCAGGCCGTAGAAGAATGCGGCATTGGCGGCCATGTCGATCGGCGTCGGCCCCGAGGGGAGCAGACGGTTCTCCAGCCGCAGGTGCGGCAGGTCAGTGCCGGGATCGTAGATGGGGCGGTTCCAGCGCCACACGGTGCCGTTGTGCAGCATCAGCTCGTGCAGGCGGGGGGAGGCGCCCTCGGTCAGCAGCGGCTCCTCGGCCATGGTGCGGGACTCGGGGATCAGTGCGGGGAACAGTCGCACGTTCTCCTCGAACAGGTCGAACATCGAGGTGATCCAGCGCTCACCGAACCACACCCGCGGCCGCACCCCCTGGGTGGCGTACTCCGGGGGCCGGCTGTCCAGGGCCTGCTGGAAGGTGGGCACGCGGGTCTCGTGCCACAGCCGCTTGCCCATCAGGTACGGGGAGTTCGCGGCCAGTGCGATCTGCGGGCCGGCCATCGCCTGGGCCGCGTTCCAGCCGGCGGCGAACTGCTCCGGCGGCACCTGCAGGTGCAGCTGCAGGGAGGTGCAGGCGGATTCCGGACCGATCGAGTCGAAGGTCGCGTCCAGCCCCTTGCCCTCCCCATCGATGCGCAGGTGGATCTCCTCGCCCCGCGCCTGCATCACCGAGTTCTCCAGCGCCTCGTAGCGCGCCCCGGGGGAGCGCCACTGCGAGTCGGAGAACAGCTCCTCGCCGATGGTGGGCAGGTGGCCGATGGGGATCACGCGCGCGCCGTGCTCCTGGGCGGTGTCGTCGGCGCGCTCCAGCAGGGCGGCGAGCTGGTCCTCCAGCTCGCGCAGCCCGCTGCCGGTGGGGTGGGTGACCGGCAGGTTCACCTCGAGGTTGAAGCGGCCGATCTCGTGGACGTACTGCTCATCGTCCAGGTCTGCCAGCACGTCGTCCACCATCAGGGCGGGGCTCATGTCGTCGGTGCAGGCCAGGTTCATCTCCAGCTCCACGCCCACGGTGCCCTCGTCCACGAACTCCGCGGTGTCCAGGAACGTCTCGAAGATGTCGAGGTTGCGCCGCAGTTCCCGCCGGTAGCGGGTGCGCTGCGAGCGGGTGTACTCCGACGTGGCTATCTCTCGGCCCATGACAGGTCCTTCCGCGGAAGACGGTGCTGGCCCGACGCGGCGCGCGGTCCCGTGCGGATCGAGTGTAAGTGGCGCAGGAGCTCCCCGAGCGATCCCCGACCGGACGGTGCGGGCACCCCTGCCGTGACGGTGGTCGAGGAGCTGAGGGTGTCCGGAACGCCCCGGTGCGGGCCTCGGCCACCGTGCGCGGCCGTGCCCGGGACCTGCGAACATGCCCCCGGGCGGGACCGTGCCACGTATGCTTTCAGCGTGGATACGACGACCCCCGCTGCCGATGCCGCCTCCACGGACCCCTCGTCGAGCACGCCGCCCACCAAGGCGGTCATCCTCGCGCGCGGGCTCGGGACCAGGATGCGCAAGGCCGACGACAACGCCCAGCTCGACGAGAAGCAGGCACAGGTCGCCGCCAGCGGGGTGAAGGCCCTGATCGACGTCGGTCGCCCCTTCCTCGACTACGTGATCTCCGTGCTGGCCGACGCCGGCATCACCGAGGTGTGCCTGGTGATCGGCCCCGAGCATCAGGCGCTGCGCGAGTACGCGGCCTCGGTGGACGGTGGCCGCGTCAGGGTCACCACCGCCGTGCAGGAGCAACCCCGTGGCACCGCCGACGCCGTGGCCGCCGCACGCGAGTTCGCCGGCAACGATCGCGTGGTCGTCCTGAACTCCGACAACTACTATCCGCTTGAGTCGCTGCGCGCACTGGTCGCAGCCCCCGGCAACGCCCTGATCGGCTTCGACCGTGCCGGTCTGGTGGAGCACTCCAACATCCCCGCCGACCGCATCCGCGCCTTCGCCCTGGTCGCCACCGACGATCACGGCCACCTCGCCGACATCGTCGAGAAGCCCGACGAGGCCACCCTCGCCGCCTACGGGCAGGACGCCCCCGTCTCGATGAACGCATGGTTGTTCACCCCGGCAGTGTTCGATGCCTGCGACCGGGTGGAGCCCTCGCCCCGCGGGGAGCTGGAGATCATCGACGCCGTGCGACTGCTGGTTGCCGATGGCCATCCCGTCACCGTGGTGCCCGCCGCGGTGGGCGTGCTGGACATGTCCTCCCGAGGGGACGTGGCCGCGGTGCAGGAGGCACTGTCCGGCATCGAGGTCGCGCTGTGAGCGCAGGCCCCGGGGCCGTGGGGATCGCCCACCACGGACCCGTCGGCGACCCCGAGCCGGCGCGCCCCGAACCCGCGGCGGGGGAGGGCGACCTGTTCGAGCTGCTGTCCGAGGGGGCGCGGCCGCGCCAGGAGACGGCCTGGTTCGTTCCCGGTCGCATCGAGGTGCTGGGCAAGCACACCGACTACGCCGGTGGCCGCTCCCTGCTGGCCGCCGTTGACCGTGGCCACACCGTCACCGCCCGCCGCCGCGAGGACCGTCTGATCGTGGTGACCTCCGGTGCGGCGGAGGACGAAGTGGTGCTGGACCTGGCCGCCCCCGGGGCGCACGATGACGACGGCTCCGGCCACTGGAGCGGCTACGTGCGCACCGTGGTGGACCGGCTGGATGCCAACTTCCCCGGCCGCCTGGTGGGCGCCGACATCACCATCACCTCCACCCTGCCGCTCGCCGCCGGGATGTCCAGCTCCTCCGCCCTGGTGGTGGGGCTGGCCCTGGCGCTGATCGACCTCACCGGCATCGCCGCCGAACCCGCCTTCCGGGCCGCGATCACCAGCCCCGAGCAACTGGGCGAGTACCTGGGGACCGTGGAGAACGGGCAGACCTACGCCAGCCTCGGCGGGCACCGCGGGGTGGGCACCTTCGGCGGCAGCGAGGACCACACCTCCATGCTGTGCGGCCGCTCCGACGCCCTGGTGCAGTACTCCTTCTGCCCCGTGCGCCACGAGCGCACCGTCCCGTTCCCGCAGGACCTCGCCCTGGTGGTGGCGGTCTCCGGCATCGACGCCGCGAAGACCGGTGCCGCCCGCGACGCCTACAACCGGGTGTCCCTGGCCGCCTGGGAGCTGATCGACCGCTGGCGCGTGGACACCGGCCGCCGCGACGACCGGGTGCTGGCCGACGCCCTCGCCTCCGGCGTGGCCGCCCGTGGGCGCCTGGTCGAGTACGCGGGCGACGACGAGTACCTGCGCGGTCGCCTCGAGCAGTTCATCGCCGAGTCCGAGCGCCTGGTGCCCGCCGCGGCCCTGGCCCTGGAGGAGCGGGACCTGGAGGAGCTGGGGCGGCTGGTGGACGAGTCCCAGCGCGGGGCCGAGGAGGGCCTGGGCAACCAGGTGCCCGAGACGGTCGACCTGCAGCGCATCGCCCGTGAGCTGGGCGCCCATGCCGCCAGCGCGTTCGGGGCCGGCTTCGGCGGCAGCGTGTGGGCCCTGGTGCCCACCGAGAGTGCGGAGCAGTTCGCCCAGCAGTGGGTGGACCTGTACCGCACCCGGCACCCCCATGCGGCAGGGCGCTCCTCGGTGCTGGTGACGCGCCCCGGGTCCTGTGCCCACCGGGTGGACGTCCAGCCGGGCTGAGCTTGTCTCACCTCCGGACTGTGCCAGCATGGCGGCATGAGCACCCCCGTGTCCCCGTCGTCCCTGTCCTGGCCCACCGGCGCACCCGTGCTGCCCATCGCCCAGGTGCGTCCCGTGCTGGAGCGCCTGGAGTCCCTGGCCCGCACCAACCCGCGCGACCTCACCTGGATCCCGGGCCTGGCGCAGGAGGACGGAGAGATCTCTGCCGACCCGCCGCCCGTCCTCGAGCAGATCGCCGACGAGTTCGGCGGGATCGCCGTCCACGGCCGACGCGACCTGGACCTGCTGATCGATGAGCGCGGTGACATCGGCCCGTACACCATGCTGGGTGAGGCGACCAACTACTACCCCCTGTACGAGGGATCGGACGTGGCGGTGGTGCTGACCCTCGACGAGGACGGCACCCCCGGTGCCGTGTACGGCATCGGCGAGGACCTGGCCCTGCGCCTGGCGGCGCTGGACCTGCCCTCCTACCTGCAGCGCTACGCCGACGCCCTGGAAGCAGCGGTGACGGGGATCGACGCGCGGCTGCGGGAACTGTACGACGAGGACGCACAGGAGGACGAGGAACTGCGGGCCGACGTGGGCGAGCAGCTGCTGGATGCGCAACTGTACGCCGCGATCCTCGGTATGGGCGAGGAGGACGATACGGACGTGGTGCCGCTGCGGTCCCTCAGCGGCGATCCTGGCTCGTCCGCCGAGCACGCCCCCGCCTGTGCCGTCGCCGTCGCCGATCTGCGCGGCGCGGCCCCCGGCGCCATGGTGGACGTGATGGACGCCGACCTGCCCGGGGATCCGCTGGAGCAGCAGTTGGTGTGGCGCGACGGCGGCCTGCTGGTCTACGTCGTCTCCGAGTAGTCCCCGTCGCCCGCCCGTTCCCACAGGGCTCGCAGCAGCTTCTCGTCCAGGTCGTCGAGACGGGAGCGGTCCTCGAGCTCCGGGTGCGGGCCGTGCACCTCGCGGTGCAGCTGCTCCATGCGACGGTCCAGCTGATCGGCCACGGCGGCCGCATCGGCCAGGCTCTGGGCCAGATGGTCCGGCACCTGGCCGTCGTACTTGTAGTAGATCTTGTGCTCGAGGCTGGCCCAGAAGTCCATCGCGATGGTGCGGATCTGCACCTCCACCGTGGTGGGCACCGGCCCGGTGCTCAGGAACACGGGGATCCGGATGATCGCGTGCAGCGACTTGTACCCGTTGGGCTTGGGCTGGGCGATGTAGTCCTTGACCGTGACCAGCTCGATGTCCGTCTGGGAGACCAGATGCTCCAGCACCGTGGAGGTGTCGGCGATGAAGCTGCAGGTGATCCGCACCCCGCCGATGTCGGTGACCCCCTGCCGGATCGCCTCGGGGGTGAGGTCGATTCCGCGGCGCATCGCCTTGTCCAGAATGCTGGCCGGGGACTTCACCCGTGAGGTCACGTGCTCGATCGGGTTGTAGCGGTGCAGGTGCAGGAACTCCTGCCGGAGGATCTCGATCTTGGTGAGCACCTCGTCCACAGCGAACCCGTACTCCATCTGCATCCGAACGAACTGCTCGCGCAGTCGCTGCAAGCGCGCCAGCGTCTCGGGATCCGGCATGCCGCGGCGCTGGGCGAGGGATGGCGACTGCTGCGGGGTGGACACGGGACGAACTCCTGGTGACGGCGAGGGCAAGACTTCGCTGACGATGCTCGGGGAATACCTCAGTCTCCCAGCCCCAACCGTGTGTGAGCAGGGCTTTTCATGTACGCCACCTTAGTGTTCGGGTGCGCCATGGGGAGAACTACCCATGGCCGGGCCTTCCCCCGATCCTTACGGTGGAGGCGTCGTTGACAGTGGGCTTGAGGGGACGTGCAGTGAGCGGATTCCAGGGTGCTGATACCCAGGCTTTGCAGCGCATGGGCTCGCTGCTCGAGGACCGCTCCTCTTCCCTGGAGGACATGACCGCCCGCCTGGGGGCGCTGATCAACGCGGTGCCGTGGGTGGGCCCGGATGCCATGGCCCTGCGTGCCGACTGGGCCTTCCGCATCCGGCCTCGCCTGGTGGACTGCCACCTGCGTCTGCGCGAGGAGGGGCGTTCCCTCCGCGACCATGCCGAGGAGCAGGACCAGGCGTCGGACCCGGCCGGTGACGTGGCAGACGGAGCCGGCGGGGGAGGGGCCGGGCTGGGAGATGGCCTGGGGGAAGGCCTCGGGGACCTGCTGCGCGCCGCCACGGAACCGCGCATCGCCCTGGCTGCCCTCAGCGTCCCCGTGGAGGCGGCATCGGACGCAGCCTCCCGCGCCGGGGAGGCCATCGGCGATGGCATCGGCGAGGCCATCGGCGAGGGGGCGGACGCCCTGCGTGGCGTCGCCGGGGATGCTGCCCGCGCCGTCGCCCAGCAGGTCAGCGACGCGATCGGCACCGACTCGCCACTGGAGTTCGACGGCACCGGGTTGGTGCTGGAGCCGCCCAGCACCTCCGACACGGTCACCGTCGATGCCGGGCACGACCTGGCCCCGAGCAGCGCCGCCAAGCCCTTCGGGATCGACGCCGACGGCAACCCCATCGACCTCGCCCCGAACACGAAGTATGAGGTGGGCGACCACGGCACGTACTACACCGACGGTGACGGCACCGTGGTGTACATCGAGGCCACCGGCGGCGGTGAGGCGATGAACCCCAACCTGCGCGAGGTGTTCCCGGACGCGAACTACCACGTCAACGAGAACGTCTTCTACAGCACCGATGAGCTGGCCCGCCTGGACCACATGTACGTGCCCGAGGTGGAGCTGCACCCGGACACCGCCCGCAGCGAGTCCATCCAGTCCAAGATCGCCGACCGCTTCGACATGACCGCGAACGGGGAGACCGAGCGCATCGAGTACAACGCCGGTCACGCCCTGGCCCGCCAGTTCGGTGGGGTTCGCGAGGAGATCAACTACACCCGCCAGTGGGACGACGTGAACCAGGCCCGCAAGGGCGTGGACGACAACATCTACGCCTACGAGAGCCTGATGGCAGACGGCATCGCCGACCATGGCCACGCCTACACCTACGAGACCCGCTTCAACTGGGGCGATGAGCAGCCGCCCGGTGTGGGCCCCGATCAGGGCAGTGCACCCTGGGAGTACGTGCCCGGCAGCTACGACGTGCGCATCACGGAGAACGGCGAGGAGATCGCCGATACCTCCATGCCCAACTACCCTGACGGTGCCACCTTCGACAAGTGACCCCGCGGCCGACATGTGGCTCCATGGCGGCCGAACCCAGCGAGAGGACCCCGATGACCGAGCCCCAGGAGACCCTCTCTGCCATGGAGAGGCAGGGCCAGCTGCTGCAGGACCTCGCCCGGGTGCTGCTGACCTCGGTGGACCTCACCGAGCAGTGGCAGAAGCTCACCGCCGCGTTCATCCCCGACGGTGAGGGGTGGGCCGGTCGCATCGTGGTGACCGACCTGGACGGCTCCACCAACGGTGGCGACGCCCGCTTCGCCACGGATTCGCAGGTGACCCTGCTGCTGGACGCGATGCAGCAGGCGTCGGCCGAGCAGGCGGCGGCCCGGGCCGGTAGCGAGCAGGCATCGCCCCAGGTGGGCGGGCCGTTCGTGTCGCTGCGTCTGGACGCCGAGCGCACCGGTGAGGACCGCGCTCGCATCGCCCTGTCGTCGGACCTGAACTACGACCGCGACCCTGGCAGCTTCGACGGTGTGGGCGGGGTGGACGCGCAGGTGGCACAGAGGTTCGTCGACCGCTTCGGCGCCGACGCGGCCCCGGCCTGGATGAGGGACCTCCTGTCCGGGCGCTGAGCGACCGGGCACGGCCGGCCGTCGGCACCCACCGCGCACAGCGACGCCCGCCTCGCCCGGTGGTGCTCGCCTCGCCCAGCGACGCCCGCCTCGCCCGTCGGCACCCACCGCGCCCGGCGGCTCCCGCCTCGCCCGGCGGTGCCCGCCTCGCCCATCGGTCGGACGGGCCACCGGAGCCGTCCACATGGGGAGTCCTCCCCATGGCGCAGGTGACCAGCAGGATCTACGGTGGGGACATCGTCAGGGGCAGGTGAGCGGAAGCAGAACGAGGGGGCAGGTCGATGGCCGGATTCCAGGGGGCGGATACCGAGGCGCTGCGCGCGATGGCGCAGCTGATCGCCCGCCGTGCGAACCTGGTCGACGACCTGCGTGGCCACCTCGCGCTGCTGGTCGAGGACGTCGAGTGGGTGGGGGAGGACGCCGACCACTTCCGTGCCGAATGGGCCGGTGTGGTGCGCCCCGGCCTGGAGGACTCGTACCTGGACCTGCGCTACAAGGCGCGGGCACTGTTGAGCCACGCCGAGGAGCAGGACGGCGCCTCCAGCGTGGATTCCTTCGGCTCCGGCGGAAGTGCCGGTGGGGGTGTCGGAGCTGCGGCTGCGGCTGCTGCGGCGGCCGCGGCGGCTCTCGGGGCCGGGATCGGCGCTGCCGCAGCGGGGGCGCTCTCAGCACTTGGTCAGGCCGTGCGCGATGCCCTGGTGGGAGATGGCTCCACCCCGCAGCAGCGGGCGCTGGCGGCTCTGCTGGACTCCCCGATGGGAAGGTTGGGCCTGCTGGCAGGCCTGGTGCGCGGGATGGTCGGCTCGCTGGTGGGCGACATGATCGGCCGAGCCGTGATGGGTGCGCTGATGGCAGAGCACCTGAATCAGCTGCTGGGCCGCGCGGGCCAGTTCGGCGAGATGCTCGGCCTGGAGCCGATGGACGACATGATGGGCCACGCCGGCCTGGGCGCGGGGGCGCTCGCCGGCATCGGCACCGGGGTGGGTGCCGTGGCCGGGGGAGCCGCCGGCGACGCGATCGGCGGCAGCGGTGGGGAGACCGGGGGAGCAGGCGCATCTGGTGGGTCAGGTGAGTCCGGTGGCGGTGAGAGCTCCGGTGGCTCCGGCGGTGAGGCCGGAAGCGGCGGAGAGGCCGGAGGTGGCGGCGGATCCGGATCCGGTGGCGGATCGGGCGGTGGCTCCGCGGGCAGCGGAGCCGGCGGAGATGCCGGTGCCGGTGCAGATGTCGCGGGGGCGGAGGCCGGTGTGGCGGCGGGTGCTGCTGCCGGTGGTCAGGCTGCCGGTGCGCTGAGTTCGGTCGCCGGCCCGGAGATGTCCGCAGGGGGAATGTTCGGCGGCCGGATCGGGGAAGCCATGGGTGACCTCGGTGAGAGCGGCTCGCTGTGGGACCAGATCGTGACGATGGTGACCGGTGCCCTGGACTCGGGCCTGGTCCCGGGCTCGAAGGCCGGCGTCGAGATCGGCAGTGCCCACCTGGACCGGTGACCCGTCGTACCGTGCGTCGGCCCGGCGATCGGCTGTGCCGCCCTTGCGGTGACCGGTGTACTGCTGGATCGGTGACCCGTCGTACCGTGCGTCGGGCGGTGGATGCGCCTAGCCTGGTGGCGGGCCGCTTCTGATCGCGACCCCGCGCCGTGAAACAAGAATCCCGCGGCACGAACCCGATCCGGAGGTCCCCATGACACAGCCCGACTGCACCACCCCCAGCCCCGTGCTCGTGTGGGTCCCGGGAGTGGCAGGGACCGTGGCAGACGGCTCCGAGCCCTTCCGCATCGCCGACGCCGATGATCCTCAGCTGCTGGTGACGGACCTGGTGGCCACCCGTGGGGACGGCGTGTTCGAGACCATCGGCGTGTTCGACGGCGCCCCGGTGAACGTGGGCCCCCACCTGCGACGCCTCGGTCGTAGCGCGCAGCTGGTGGAGCTGCCTTCACCGGACCTCGACGTGCTCAGCCGGGCGATCGACGCCGCCATCGAGGCACATGCCCCTGTCCCCGAGCTGACCGTGCGGGTGATGATGACCCGCGGTGTCGAGGGCACCGGCACCCCGACCGCCTGGGTCCACGCCCGCACCGCAGACGACTGGAGCCGCTACCGCGCCGGCATCCGCGTGGTCACTCTGGACCGCGGGCTGTCCACCGCCGTCGCCGAGACCAGCCCCTGGCTGCTGGCTGGCGCCAAGACCCTCAGCTACGCAGTGAACATGGCCGCCACCCGCGAGGCGGTGCGCCGCGGCGCGGACGACGTGCTGTTCACCTCCACCGACGGCTACTGCCTCGAGGGCCCCACCTCCACCCTGCTGGTCAAGCGGGGCGACACCTGGACCACCACCCCGGCCAGTGCCGGAGTGCTGCCCGGGACCAGCATCGCCTCCGTGTTCGCGATGCTGGAGCGCGAGGGGCAGTCGGTGCGCGAGGAACTGATGACCCCGGCCGACGTGGCCTCGGCCGATGCCGCCTGGCTGCTGTCCTCCAGCCGCCTGGCCGCACCCATCGCCCAGTTGGACGACACCTCGCTCACCGTGGACACCGAGCGCACCGCCCAGATCCTGGCCGTGCTGAAGGGCCAGGACCCGCAGTCGGCCTGAGCGGCCCCGCCGATCCCGAGGCTCACCCCGCGCGAATCCCGCTCGATCGTGAGCTCCGGCCCGCACAGCTCTCACCCACGCACGAATGTTTGTCGGAATGAGGCCATCATTCCGACAAACATTCGTGCCTCGACGGAGGTGTCGGCCGATGGCAGCGGAGGTGAGGGGAGATCGCGGCGGGCGCGGCCTGTCGGAGCGGACGAACGGGCCACAGCTCAGAAGCTGAGCCTGTCGGAGTGGATGAACGGGCCACAGCTCAGAAGCTGAAGGTGACGGTGTGGTCGTCCACCCATTCCCACAGCTGAACGGTGCCGGCCACCTCGGCGTTGCCGATCAGTGAACCGGGGTACACACCCTTGGACTTCACGCACACGCCGCAGGCGATGTAGCGCCCGTTCGCTGCGGCGTAGCGGTCCATGAGGTCGAGCAACGGTGGACAGCCGTCGCAGGCCACACCGCGGGCGAAGCAGGCGACGGCCAGTCGCACGGCCTCCTTGGTCAGGAACATCAGGGTCTCGAGGCCGGACTCGGCGGCGCCGACCGCCATGAGGAAGGCCACTGTCACCTTCTCCGCGTCCTCGAGGCCGGTGGTCAGGGAAATCGCTGCCTTGGGCATGATGCCCTCCAACGCTGGTGGGGCACGTGGTCGCGTCCCTGTCCGCAATGTACGCCCCAGTGTCCTCGACCCGCCAGAATCCCGGTCGACCCCGGGTGGCCGGGCCGGGCCCGGCCTGAGTTGCGCGTCGACCCCGGGAAACCGGAGGAAACGAATCGGGTCGACCGTCGCAGGCACATGGGGGCACGCACGAAAGTTTGTCGGAATGAGGCCATCATTCCGACAAACATTCGTGCCTCGCCGGTGGGGAGCGCAGGGAGGGGTGGTACGGAGCGCGGGGAGGTGCCGGTGGGGAGCGCGGGGAGGGTGATGGGGCCCAGGCGATGGGGAGCGCGGGGAGGGGCGAGGGCGAGGTGGGGCGAGTGGCTGGTGGGCACGGCCCTCAGGTGGAAGCCAGCAGCTCCTTGGCCAGGTCCACGTCCACCACCAGGCTCGCGATCGCCCCACTGCGCAGCACGCCCGCCACACCGGGGGCCTTCTCGGCACCCGCGGCCACGCCCACCACCTCGGGGATCCGCAGCAGCTGGGAGAACGTCACCGCCAGGACCCGCTGATCCGTCGGCGCCCCCAGCGGCACCCCGTGCGCGTCCACGAACCAACCGCACACGTCACCCACGGGCCGCTGGGCCAGGAATGCGGCCTGCTCCTGCTCGCTGAGCGCCATCTGCTCCACGATGTGCGGGGAGGAGTGCATGCCCATCGACCCGAGCCCCACCACCGCCAGCTCCACCTGCGCGGCCGCCTCCAGCACCGCCGCGATGCTGGACTCACCACGCAGAGTGCTCACCGTGGTGGCGGACTCCAGCACCGCCGGGGCGTACAGCATCTCGGCCCGGGCACCCAGGCGTGAGGCCAGCACCCGCAGCACCGACTCCCCTGACTCGAACTGGTCCAGCGCAGAATGCCCTCCCACCAGGGGGAGCACCCGTGGTGCGGGTCGCAGGCGCACCGTCTCCAGCTGCTCGACCACGCGCTGGACCGTCTGGCCCCAGGAGACCCCGATCGATCGCACCTGCGCGGCTCGTGCGGCGATCACCACCGCGCCCTGCCGGGCTACCGCCTCCAGTCCGGGGGTGCGCGGGGCGGAGACCACATGCGCCTCCCGCAGGGAGAACCGCGCCTTCAGCGCCGCCTCGACCGCGGGGTGGTGGCGCGGGGGGCCGTCGGGGTCATGGATGGAGATCTCCACGATGCCGCGGTCGCGGGCCTGGGTGAGGATCCGTGACACATTGGAGCGCGAGAGCCCGAGCTCCTGGGCGACCTCCGTCTGCGAGCGGCCCTGCTCGTAGTAGAGACGGGCGGCGCGCACCACCAGGGCGGTGTCGCGGGGTGCGGGCATCACGGCTCCTTCGGGCGTCGGGACTCCAGTATCCCCGGCGGGGCCGACGGGGTGCCAGAATCGTGTCACCGACCGGGGAGGTTCCCATGACCGATGACCATCGCTCCAGTGATCCTGCCGCGAGCAGGGACCCCGTTCCCATCGGGGCTGTGCTGCACGGTGTGCCCGGCGGGACCGCGGAGGAAGTGCTGGGGGCCATCGCCCGCCACCTGGTCGGGAAGGGCCTGGTGGAGGAGAGCTTCCCTCAGGCGCTGTGGGATCGCGAGCGGCGGTACCCCACGGGTCTGCCCACGCGGATCCCCACCGCCATCCCCCACGCCGATACCGAGCACGTGCGCACCCGGTGCCTCGCGGTCGCGACATTGGTCAAGCCGGTCGAGTTCGGGGAGATGGGCGGCGCCGAGGGCGACACTGTGGCGACGCAGCTGCTGGTGCTGCCCCTGGTCACCGATCCCGACGCGATGGTGCCCGCCCTCCAGCGCATGATCGGTGCCCTCACCGATGAGCAGGTGGTCACGGAGCTGCTCGGTGCGGCCGATGAGGCGGAGCTGATGCGCCTGGCGCAGCTGCACCTCAGCGGCACCCCTGTGGCCGGCCGTTCGGAAGCGGGGCCGTCCGGTCTCGCCACCTCGTACGTCGATGGTCTGGGAGCATCGCACGCCACGGGGACGACCCCGGCCTCGACCGTAGCCCCAGCCCCAGCCCCAGCGCCGGGCGCAGCCCCGACCCCAGCTCCAGCGCCGACCGCAGCCCCAGCCCCAGCCCCAGCGCCGGGCGCAGCCCCGACCCCAGCTCCAGCGCCGACCGCAGCCCCGACCCCAGCTCCAGCGCCGACCGCAGCCCCGGCCGCTGCAGCGCGGCGCGGTCCCCGCGTGGCCGTGAAGGCGCTGATCGTGCGGGACGGCCACGTGCTGATGAACCGCGTTGTCACCTCCGACGGTGAGGTGCTGTACGGCCCACCCGGCGGCGGTCAGGACCACGGGGAGGACCAGGTGGCCGCCCTGATCCGGGAGTGCCGCGAGGAGATCGGCGCCGAGGTAGAAGTGCACCAGGTGGCCTGCGTGTACGAGGTGATCAGCGACCTGCGGCTGCTGGACAGCAGCCGGATCGACCTGTTCCACCAGGTCAACGTGGCCTACTGGTGCGGGCTGGCCGAGGGACAGGAGCCCGGTGTAGGCAGTGATCCCGACCCGGGGCAGGAGGGCACCGACTGGTTGCCCATCGGTCGCCTGGACCAGTTCGAGATCCACCCGCCGGGGCTCGCCCAGTGGTTGGACTCGGACCCGAGCTCCCGGCCCGTCGGCCTCGGTCCGCTGCCGCTCTAGCGCGGCCGGGCAGGTGCGGTCAGTCGCGGATGTCACCGGTGATGGCGTCCACCGCGCGGATCAGCCCCAGGTGGCTGAAGGCCTGCGGGAAGTTCCCGGCCATGCGCCCTGCCGTGCCGTCGTACTCCTCGGCCATCAGGTCCAGGTCGTTCGCGCAGGCCAGGGTGCGGTCCATCATCGTCAGCGCATCCCCGGTGCGGCCGGAGGTGGCGTACTGCTCCACCAGCCAGAAGCAGCACACCAGGAACGGGTGCTCGTCGCCCTCCAGTCCGTCCTGGCCGTTGGTGCGGTAGCGCAGCAGCAGCCCGTCATCGGTGAGCAGGTCCTGCTCGATGCGGGCCACGGTGGCGAGCATGTGCGGGTCATCGGCCGGCACGAAGCCGGTGTGGGGGATCTGCAGCAGGGAGGCGTCCACCTCGTTGCTGCCGTAGAACTGCACGAACGAACCGGACTCGTCCACGCCGCGCTCCAGGATCTCGGCCCGCAGCTTCTCCCGCAGCTGCTTCCAGCGCTCCACGTCCGCCGGCATGCCGTGGTGCTCCACGGCAGTGACGGCCCGGTCGAAGGTGGCCCACACCATCACCCGGCCGTGGGTGAAGAACGCCGGGTCACCGCGCATCTCCCAGATGCCCTGGTCAGGCTGGTCGATGCGCTTCTCGGTGTACCTCACCAGCACCTTCTGCAGCGGCCAGGACCACTCCGATTCCTGCACGCCCCTCTCGCGCATCATCCCCAGCGCGATCATCACCTCGCCCACCACGTCGGCCTGGTACTGGGCGGCCGCGCCGTTGCCGATCCGCACCGGCAGGGAGCCCTCGTAGCCGGGCAGGTGCTCCAGTTCGCTCTCGGGCAGGTTCCGGTCGCCGACGATGTTGTACATGATCTGCAGCTGATCGGGGTCCCCGGCGATCGCACGCAGCAGCCAGTCGCGCCACTGCTCGGCGGCGTTGACGTGGTCGTGGGTGAGCAGCGCCTCCAGGGACAGGGTCGCGTCCCGCAGCCAGCAGTAGCGGTAGTCCCAGTTGCGTTCGCCGCCGAAGTCCTCCGGCAGGCTGGTGGTGGCCGCGGCGTCGATGCCGCCGCTGCGCCGATGAGTGAGCGCCCGCAGCACCAGCAGGGAACGGGCCACCGGCTGGGCGTAGCGCTCGTGCACCCGCACCTGGCCCAGCCACTGCGACCACTCCGAGACCGTGTGCTCCAGGGCGTCGCCGAGGTCCGGCGCCGGGGGGATCTGCATCCACGACGGGTGCCAGGTGAGGACCCAGGTCAGCGTCTCGTTCGCGGAGGCCGAGTGGCGGCCCACGTGGCAGCGGCCCTGCGGGGTCAGCGCGGGCCCGTGCACGGCCAACGCGTCACCCCCGGCGACGGCCGCCAGCACCGGTCGGCCCTCGACGTCGGTGTCCTTGCGCATCCACGGCACCACCGAGCCGTACTCGAAGCGGATCCGCAGTTCCTGCTCCACCTCGACGGTGCCGCCGGTGCAGCGCACCGAGCGGATCAGGTCGGAGTGGTCGCGGGTGTCGCCCTGCAGACAGGGGGAGGTCTCGTCCGACGCGGCGATCGGCATGAACTCCGTGATCACCGCACTGCCGGTGGGGGAGCGCCACTCGGTCTCCAGCACCATCGTCTCGGGAAGGTAGCGGCGCGAGACGACCTCCCCGCCGGCGATGCGCAGGGTCCAGTGGCCGTGCGACTGGTCCCCGAGCAGGGAGCAGAGCATCGCGGCGGAGTCGAAGCGCGGCATGCACAGCCAGTCGATCACCCCGTCCCGGGTGACCAGGGCGGTGGTGCGCTGATCGGACAGCAGCGCGTGGTCCTCGATGAGTGGGCTCGCCATGGGGACGAGTCCATCACGGGTGGCTCAGTGTTCGCTGGTGGCCTCGGCCGGGGCGTCGTCGTCGGTGGTCGGCGCCGGGGCGATGCCGCCCACGAACTCCGCCAGGTGCTGGGACTGCGCCAGGCGGCTGGGCTCGTGGCAGTACATCATGTGCCCGGCCTCGTAGTACTCCACCCGGATCCGCTCGGCGAAGTCCTCCTGCGGGATGGGCAGGTGGGCGAGCACGTGCTCGCTGGCATGGAACGGGGTGGCGGCGTCGTGGTAGCCGTGGGCCACGTACACCCGGGTGTGGGGGGACTTGCGCAGCAGTCGCGCCAGGTCCGATGCCACCTCCACGGAGCGGCCCTCGAAGTCCTTGTAGCTCCAGGGGTGCACCCGGCCGCTCATGATCTCGTACACGATGTCGCTGGAGTAGCCCAGCTCGGTGCGCAGGTACTGGTTGATGGTGGCGGTGTACGGCGGGGCCAGCTGGTCGATCGACGGGTCGGTCTCCATCGTGGGTGCGTTGCCCGCGCCCATCGGTGCGGTGAACCGGCCGTCGATGCGACCGGTGATCAGGCCCTGGTCGCGCAGCAGCTCCGCCAGGAACGCCATGTGCTCGATGCGCAGGTCGGCCCGCGCCACCCAGTCGGGGTCCACGCCGATCAGAGCCCCGATGCGGGCGGCGGCCTCCTGCTTCTGCTCCGGTGAGAGGCGCAGCCCGGCGGCCAGCAGCGCCGGGTACTCCTGCTCGGCGAAGGCCTCCGCCTCGTCCACCACGTCCTGCAGCAGGCGCCCCTCGTGCTTGCCGTGCGCGTGGGCGATCGCCGCATAGGTGGGCAGGTAGTGCAGATAGGGGCGGTCGTTGGCGGGGTCGAAGCGGATGGTGCCGAAGTCCAGCACCGGGGAGATCAGGGAGACCCCGTCCACGGCCACGTAGTAGCGGTCCATCAGTCGCGCGGCCACGGCGCTGGCGCGGGTGGTGCCGTACGACTCCCCGGCCAGGTGGATGGGGGAGGTCCAGCGGTCGTTGCGGGTCAGCCAGTCCACGATGAACGAGGCGATCAGGTCGCGGTCCTCGGCCAGTCCGTGGTGCCGATCGGGCTTGGACCCGGGGGCGGGCCGGGAGTAGCCGGTGGTCATCGCGTCCACCATCACCAGGTCGGCGTGGCGCAGCAGCGTCTCGTGGTTGTCCAGCAGGCGGTACGGGGGTGCCTTGGGCGCTCCGGCGTCGGCCGTGTCCACGCGGCGCGGACCGAACAGCCCCAGGTGCAGCCACACGGTGGAGGCGCCGGGCCCGCCGTTGAAAGCGAACAGCACCGGGCGGGCTGGGTCCTGCTCGGTGGCGACGTAGCTGACGGAGAAAAGCTCGGCGTAGGCCTTGCCCCGCCCGTACTCGGTGCCCTCGGGCTCCTCCTTCAGCACCACGGTGCCGGTGGTGGCGGTGTAGGTGAGCGGCCCGTCCGGCAGTTCGAGGGAGTGCATGGTGGTGACCAGGCGGTCCTGCGGCTCCTGCTCCGCGGCTCCTGCGGTAACGGGGCTGCCGGTGGTGCCGGTGGAGGTGAAGGTGCTGCCGTCGGTGGCGTCGCGCTCCTCGGGGGTGCCGGCGATGGTCTGGGCGGTGTTCACGCGTGCTCCTTCGCGATCGGGTCGGTGCTCGCCTCGAGCCTACGTGCCTGCGGCAGCAGGGGGCGCGGGGAACCTTCTGTTCACGATCGATGCTGTTCTGTGTCCTGACAGGGGCCCGATATGCCGAGTCCTCGGCAGCATCGCACTATGCTGTGACTCACACCTCATCGTCGAGGTGCGTGCTGTGCATCGCCCCCGGGTGATCCACCGGCCTCCTCGGCGACAGGACCGACCAGAGGAGCGACCATGAGCAGATTCAGCCGGCGCAGCGCGCTGGTCGGATCGGGAGCCGCGCTGACAGCCGCCTCCCTCGCGGCCTGCGCGCCGCCGAACCCCGGCACCGTCAACGACGAGCCTGCGATCCCCCCGGCCGACGGACCTGTCACCGTCACCTACTGGGCCTGGTTGAAGGACCTGCAGAAGGTGGCCGACGTCTTCAACCAGAGCCAGGACCGGATCCGCGTGGAGGCCACCTGGATCCCCGGCGGCAACAACGGCGGCTACGCCAAGATCCTCTCGGCCGTGGCCGCGGGAGGCGGGCCCGACATCGCCCAGGTGGAGCTGCGCTCCCTGCCCGAGTTCGCGCTCGCCGGAGCCCTGGTGGACCTCACCCGATACGGCATCGGCGAGAACGAGGACGCCTACGACCCCGGCGCCTACGCGCAGGCCGTGGTGGGCGAGTCCGTGTGGGGCGTCCCCCAGGACACGGGGCCGATGGCCACCTTCTACAACCGCGAGGTGCTCGAGGGGGAGCTGGGCCTGGCCCCCGCCGGCACCTGGGACGAGTTCCGCGAGCTGCTGGGCGTCGTCCAGGACGCGGGCAAGACCTTCATGACCCTGGACCCCACCGACGGCTCCTACCTGGTGGGCTGGATGATGCAGTCCGGCGCGAACTGGTTCCGCCCCGAGGGCGACGGCTGGATCGTGGACATGGTGGGCGAGCCGTCGTTGCGGGTCGCCGAGTACTGGGACGGCATCCTCGCCGACCGGCTCGTCGGCACCGGCTACGGGGCGTTCTCCACCCCCTGGATGGCCGCCGCCGGCAACGGCGACGTGGTGGGACACATCGGCGGCTCCTGGGGCGATGCCCTCATCGCCGCCGTGCCCGGCGCGGAGGGGAAATGGGCGGTGGCCCCCATGCCCACCTGGGACGACGGCTACGCCTCCGGTGCCCACGGCGGCTCATCCGCGGCGATCCTGTCCACCAGCAAGCACCCCGCCGAGGCTCTGGAGTTCTGCACCTGGATGTGCACCGACCCCGCCGGGATCGACGCCATGATCGAGTTCTCCGGCATCGGCTGGTCGCCATCAGCCGACTACATCGGCGAGGCCCGCCAGCAGCCCTCCGAGTTCTTCTCCGGACAGAACTACAACCAGGAGGTGATGGTCCCGATGGCCGAGGGGCAGAACCTCGAATGGACCTGGGCGCCGCTGATGCAGCGCGTGATGGACATGATCGGCAACGGCATGACCGCCGCCATCAACGGCGAGACCCCCCTGGTGGACCTGCTGGGCCAGGCGCAGACGCAGATCGTCGAGATCATGCAGGGCAGCGGGCTGAACGCGGAGGAGGCACGATGAGGTCCAAGAGCGCACCCTGGCTGCTGATGGCACCGTTCCTGGTGCTGTTCATCGGCACCATGATCGTGCCGATCATCATGGCCGTGGGCTACAGCTTCACGAAGGTGCAGCGCAGCGGCCTGCTGGGCGAGGGCGGCACCGAGAGCGGCTTCGCCGGCTTCGACAACTACATCGCCGCACTGTCCAACGTGAACTTCATCGAGTCCATCGGCCGCATGATCCTGTTCGGACTGGTGCAGGTCACGGTGATGATCGTGGCCGCGACCATCCTGGCGCTGATGCTGGAGACGGCAGCGGCGAAATGGCCGGGCTTCTTCCGGGCCACGTACTTCCTGCCCTACGGCATCCCCGGCGTGATCGCCACGATCCTGTGGTCGTTCCTGTACATCCCGGGCCTCAGCCCCATCGTGGACGTGCTGAACTGGATGGGAATCGACATCGACTTCCTGGGACCGAACATGGTGCTGTGGTCGATCGCGAACATCGTGACCTGGACCTACACCGGCTACAACATGCTGATCATCATCGCGCAGCTGAAGTCCATCCCCGGTGAGCTGTACGAGGCGGCCCGCATCGACGGCGCCTCGACGATGAAGATCGTCACCTCGATCCAGCTGCCCCTGATCCGCCCGGCACTGCTGCTGACGATCATCTTCTCGATCATCGGCACCCTGCAGCTGTTCGCCGAGCCGCGGCTGCTGCAGTCCATGAGCTCGGGCATCACCACCGAGTACACCCCGAACATGAGCGCCTACGCGTACGCGTTCCAGTACAACGAGGTCGGGATGGCGGCCGCGCAGGCCGTGATCATCGCGGTCTCGGCCTTCACCCTCTCGGCGATCGCCCTGGGGATCTCCTCGTGGGCGGAGAGGAAGCGATGACCGCCACCGACGCATCCAAGAACGCTCTCGCCGCCGGCAAGTCCAGCGGCGCCCTGCGCACACCGTCCAAGCGCTCCAGGAAAAAGGCGGAGCAGCGCACCGACAGGTCGGCCGGGCGCAGCCCTGCCACCACGATCATCGTCACCGCGATCCTCGCGATCGTGGCGATCTACTTCCTGGTCCCGGTGTACTGGGTCGTCGTCAACGCCACCAAGTCCACCGACGACCTGTTCGGCACCAGCGGCTTCTGGTTCGGCAACGAGTTCCGCCTGGTGGAGAACCTCCAAGCGGTGCTCACCGCGAACGACGGGATCTTCCCGCGCTGGGCGCTGAACTCGCTGCTGTACTCCGGGGTGGGCTCGATCCTGGCCACCTACTTTGCGGTGGCCGCCGGCTACGCCCTGGCCAAGTACCAGTTCCCGGGCCGGAAGTTCGTCTACGCCTTCGTGCTCGGCGGCGTGCTGGTGCCCGGCACCGTGACCGCGCTGCCGCTGTTCTTCCTGTTCTCCAGCGTCGGGCTGACTAACACCTACTGGTCGGTGCTGATCCCCTCGCTGGTGAGCCCCTTCGGCCTGTTCCTCGCCTCCATCTACGCCAGCGCCGCGGTGCCGGACTCGATGCTGGAGGCCGGGCGGATCGACGGCGTCAGCGAGATCGGGCTGTTCCACCGCCTGGCGCTGCCGCAGCTCACCCCCGCGATCGTGACGATCCTGCTGTTCCAGTTCGTGGCCATCTGGAACAACTACTTCCTGCCGCTGGTGATGCTGGCCGACGAGAGGCTGTACCCGATCACGCTGGGCCTGGACAACTGGAGGGCGCAGACGGACCGCCTGCCGGAGTTCTTCCAGCTCACCACCGGTGGCGCACTGTTGTCGGTGATCCCGCTGGCGATCCTGATCCTGGTGCTGCAGCGCTTCTGGCGCGGCGGCCTCACCGAGGGCTCAGTGAAGGGCTGAGATCGGGACCGTTCCGCAACCCCGGAACGATGGCGCAGGCCGGACGCCGGGGGTTTGATGGGGCCATGAACCCGAACACGGTGGACCTGAGGCGGCGCTCCCTGTTGGCCGGGACCGCCGCCGCACCCCTGCTGGGCCTGGGCCTGGCTTCCTGTGGCCTGGACGGGGGCGGCGACGGCCCCGGCGAGGTGGGGGAGCCAGACCTGAAGGCCGAGCTGCCCCGCGCCGAACCAGGGACCGCCGAGGGCACCGGCCGCATCGTGGTCCCCTTCACCGCGAGGATGCTCGGGGCGATCGGCCGGGACGTCAATGCCGTCTGCTCCCCGTTGTCCGCGCAGGTGGTCCTCACCATGGCCGGGCTCGGTGCCGCCGGGGACACACGAGCCCAGATGGAGGCGGTGCTGGGCGGCACCATGGACGAGCTCGCCGCCGCCTCCAACACCCTGTCCTCCGTGCTCGCGGCCGTCGGCGACCAGGAGCGGGAGGCCGACGAGAGAGGGGAGGACGACGCCCCCGAACCCGCCGTCGCCTCCCTGGTCAACGGGGTGTGGACGCAGGAGGGCATCACTGTCCAGGAGGCCTACCTCGAGGACCTCGCCGAGCATTTCGGCAGCGGCGTGTACGAGGTGGACTACACCGATGACGGTGCCCGCGAGGATGCGCGCGAACGCATCAACGGCTGGGTCGCCGATGCCACCAACGACCTCATCGAGGAACTGATCAGCGCGGATTTCCTGTCCGCGGACACCCGGATGGTGCTGGTCAATGCCCTGCACCTGAAGGCTGCCTGGCGCCAGCCGCTCAGCTCCGCCCCCGGCCCCTTCACGCTCGGGGACGGTTCCGAGGTCGAGACGGAGATGCTGACCGGCAGCACCCAGGGCTGGTACGAGGACGACGTGTGCCGAGCCACCTCACTCGGCACCTACGGCGGGGACCTGTCGCTCGCACTCGTGCAGCCCGTGGCCGACGTGCCCGCGGTGCTGGATGCCTGGGCAGATGCGGCGGCCGACGGAGCCGAGGGTGCCGGTGGTGGGCTGAGCGCGGTGCTTGACGGGGTGCAGAACAGCGATCCGGTGGAGCTGATCCTTCCTGCCTTCGACATCGGATGGGGAGGGTCCCTGAAGGAGATCCTCGAGGGCCTGGGTATGGAGCTGGCTTTCGGCGCGGCGGACTTCTCCGGGATCACCGCGGAGGAGGAGCTGCACATCTCCGACGTCGTGCAGAAGGCCGTGATCACCGTGGACAGCGAGGGGATGGAAGCAGCTGCGGCGACGGCTGCCGGATTTGCCGCCTCAGCGCCCGCGGAACCGAACGAACTGGTGCTGGACTCCCCGTTCCTGTTCGTCGCCTACGAGACGTCAACGCTGGCGCCGCTGGTACTGGGCTGGATCGGAGACCCCTCGCAGACCAGGTGAGGGTGGTCCAGGCGAGAGATGGGCTCAGCTCGACGCGGGCCGGTGGGCTGAGGCCGCGGCCCTGACCCAGGAATGGCCAGCTCGACCAAGGCCTGCCCAGTCCCACCCGGGCTGTGGGCCTACCGATCGGCCGCCTCCACCTGACAGACTGTGCGTGAGTCGATTTACAACCGAGGGAGACCACCGATGACCGCCCTGCTCGAACCCACCCCCGACGGCTTCCTGCGCGGAGGCGAGAAGCACCTGGTGATCTCCGGTGCCATCCACTACTTCCGCGTGCACCCCGAGCAGTGGCGCGACCGCCTGCGCCGCCTGGTCGCGATGGGCTGCAACACGGTGGAGACCTACGTGGCCTGGAACGTGCACCAGCCCACCCCGGAGACCACCAGCTTCACCGGCATCGGCGACCTGGGCCGCTTCCTGGACATCGCCGGGGAGGCGGGGCTGGATGCGATTGTGCGGCCGGGCCCCTACATCTGCGCCGAGTGGGAGAACGGCGGGTTCCCCGGCTGGATCCTGCGCGACCGCAACCTGCGCCTGCGGGTCAGCGATCCCGGCTACCTGGCGCTTGTCGACGCGTGGTTCGACCTGCTGATCCCCGTGATCGCCTCCCGGCAGGCCTCCCGCGGAGGCAACGTGATCATGGTGCAGGTGGAGAACGAGTACGGCAGCTACGGCGACGACAAGGCGTACCTGGCCCACCTGCGCGACGGACTGCGTGAGCGCGGGATCGACGAACTGCTGGTCACCTCCGACGGCCCCGCCCGCATGTGGCTCACCGGCGGTGTGGTGGACGGCGTGCTGGCCACCGTGAACTTCGGCTCCCGCACCCTGCAGGTGCTGGAGATGGCCGAGCGCGAGCTGCCGGGCCAGCCCCAGATGTGCATGGAGTTCTGGAACGGCTGGTTCGATCACTGGGGCGAGGAGCACCACACCCGCACCGGTGAGACCGCTGCCTCGGAGCTGGCCGACATGCTGGACAACGGCATGAGCGTGAACGTCTACATGGCCCATGGCGGCACCAACTTCGGGATGTCGGCCGGGGCCAACCACCACGGTACCTACGGCCCCACCACCACCAGCTACGACTACGACGCGCCGATCGCTGAGAATGGTCAGCTCACCGACAAGTTCCGCAGCTTCCGCGAGGTCATCGCACGCCACCGCGAGCTGCCCGAGCTCGAGGAGCACCTGAAGCAGCTGGGCCTGGACGCCGTGCCGGCACGCCTGCCCGCCGGTGAGGTCGCCATCGAGAAGACGGTGGCCCTGCGTGACACTGAGCGCTTCACCCGCAGCGCCGAGGTGCACCCCAAGCCCCCGGCCTTCGAGGACATCGGCCTGGAGCGTGGGCTGCTGCGTCTCTCGCGCGACATCGAGATCACCCGCGAGGACGGCGAGGATGGTCCCCGGATCGCCCCGCTGAAGCTGTACGACCTGCACGATCGTGCGTGGGTGTACGTTGACGGGATCTACGCCGGGGCCTGCGGCTCCCACAGTGCCCTGGGTCTGGGGCCCGACGAGCAGGACCCCGCCACCCTGGACTTCTCCCATCTCGCCGAGCGCCTGCTGCCGGACGGCGGCTACCGCACCGTACGGGTGGAGATCCTCGTGGAGAACCTGGGCCGCACAAACTTCGGTCCCCGACTGGGCGAGCGCAAGGGCATCCTGGGCGGCGTGTGGCAGATTGTCCGCTTCCTCAACGACTGGGAGGCCGACGCCTGGCCGCTGGAGGACATGGCTGATGAACTCGTCGCGCAGGCCGCCGGCGCCCCTGCCGTCGAGCCCGGCGCCGAGGATGACGTGACGCTGCCCGTCCTGGTGCAGGCATCCTTCGAGGCGAGCGAGCAGAAGGACGCCTTCCTGGACGTCTCCGATGCCGGCCACGGCGTCGCGTACGTCAACGGGTTCTGCGTGGGCCGGTACTGGAACGTGGGCCCGCAGCAGTCGCTGTACGTGCCCGCGCCCGTGATCCGCGAGGGCCGCAACGAGGTGCTGCTGCTGGACCTTGAGAAGCAGCCCACGCGCTTGGCGCTGGTCGAGGAGCACATCTTCGGCGGCCGCACGACGGGAAGGTGACCACCGTGAACGACACAGAGCACTCGCACGACCTACGCATCGGCGTCATCGGCTACGGAGCGCGTTCCACGCTCGCCACCCACGCCCACAAGCCAGGCGAGGGTTCCCGCGTGACCGTCGTCGCCGAGCCCACCCAGCGCGGGAAGGACCTGGCCCGCGAGCGCCACGGCGAGGACGTGGCGCTGGTGGACGACGTCGATCAGCTGCTGGCCGGCCACGAGGTCGACGCGGTGATGATCCTGGCACCGGACTACGCGCACACCGGGATCGCCCTGAAGACCCTCGGCGCCGGCATCGCCACGTTCTCCGAGAAGCCGATGGCGATCAAGGTCGAGGACACCGACGCCATGCTGGCGATGGCCAAGGAGAAGCGGGCGCGCCTGTACGTGGGCCACAACATGCGCCACATGCCGGTGATCCGCCAGATGAAGGCGATCGTGGACTCCGGTCGCATCGGCCGGGTGCGCGCCATCTGGTGCCGCCATTTCGTGGGCGCCGGCGGCGACTTCTACTTCAAGGACTGGCACGCCGAGCGCGACAAGGCCACCTCCCTGCTGCTGCAGAAGGGTGCGCACGACATCGACGTGATCCACTGGCTGGCCGGCGGGTACACCCGCCGGGTCTCCGGCATCGGCGACCTGGCCGTCTACGGCGACATCACCGACCGTCGCGACAACTCCGACCGCCGCATGTGGGACTGGTACGACGCCGACATCTGGCCGCCCACCGCCCAGAAGGAGATGAACCCCGTCATCGACGTCGAGGACATCTCGATGCTCAACATGACGCTGGACAACGGGGTGCTGGCCTCCTACGAGCAGTGCCACTTCACCCCCGACTACTGGCGCAACTACACCGTGATCGGGGACGCCGGCCGCATCGAGAACATGGGCGACGGCGGCGGCGACCAGATCCACATCTGGGAGTCCCGCTACTCCGGCGCCGGCCGGCCGGACGCCGTGGAGGTCATCGACCGCGGTGACGGCGGCCACGGCGGGGCCGACCCGAACCTGATCGCGGAGTTCCTGCGCTTCGCGCGCGACGGCGGTGTCACCGACGTCTCGGCCATCGCGGCCCGTGAGGCCGTGGCCACCGGTGTGCTCGGGGCGGAGTCGATCCGCAACGGCGGCATGCCCTACGACGTGCCCCCCGTCCCGCAGGACGTGCGCGCCTACTTCGACGACGGCCAGGCCTGAGGGTCGCCCAGGCCCCCTCAGCCCCGCCCACGCACGGATATGTGTCGGAATGAGCCCGTCATTCCGACACATCCTCGTGCCTCGGCGGATGAGCGGGTCGTGGTGCCGGTTCCGGTGCCGTTGGCGGCAGGGCGACCCGCGCAGCGGTCCAAGGACTCCGGATAACTCTGGAGACTCCGGGCAACTCTGCGGACTCCGGACAACTCTGCGGACTCCGGACAACACCTGGGAACCCTGCGCCACCGGACGCATAGTATTGTCCCCATGGCGACTCTCAACACCGTACGGGCGATCTTCGGCGACCGACCACTCCGTCGCGTCGCCGCCGTCGCCGCGGCCATCACGGCAATCCCCCCGATCACGGCGGCGGCCACGTTGATCGCGGTGGATGCCGTCAAGAGCCGCTCCCGCAAGGAGCGCGAGGCACCGCGCCCGGGCACCTTCGAGGCGCAGGTGCAGGAGTCCCGGATCACCCTGTACACCTCCGGCTCCGAGGTGTACGACGACATGATCGAGGCGATCGACAGCGCCCGCGAGACGGTGCTGCTGGAGACCTTCATCTGGAAGGGCGACGAGGTCGGCCAGCGCTTCATCGACGCCATGAACCGCGCCGCCGACCGCGGGGTGGACGCGCGCGTGCTGTACGACGGCTTCGGGAACCTGGTGGTGCCGCGGAAGTTCTACAGCGGCTTCTCGGACAAGGTGCGCGTCAAGCGGCTGCCTGCCTTCGCACGCCCGTACTGGAAGGGCCTGCTGCGCCACACCGGCTTCAACCACTCCAAGATCCTGGTGGTCGATGACCACACCGGTTTCATCGGCGGCTACAACATCGGTGAGCTGTACGCACGGCAGTGGCGCGACACCCACATCCGTGAGCAGGGGCCGGCCGTGTGGGGGCTGCGCAACTCCATCAAGCGGGTGTGGAACGAGCACGCCGAGGAGGACGACAAGATCTCCTGGATCCCGCCGGACAGCTGGGACCCCGAGGTGCGGGTGGCCGCGAACCTGCCCGTGCAGCTGGTGTACCCGATCCGGCAGCTGTACCTGGCGGCCATCGAGCGGGCCCGCAACCACATCTACATCACCACCCCGTACTTCATCCCCGACCAGCAGATCCTTCACGCCCTCACCCAGGCCGCCCGCCGTGGGGTGGACGTGCGGGTGATGGTGCCCAAGAAGTCCAACCACATCGTGGCCGACTTCGCCTCGCGCGGCTTCTACGGGCAGCTGCTCGAGGCCGGGGTGACGATCCTGCTGTACGACGCCGCGATGATCCACGCCAAGACCGCCACCATCGACGGCATCTGGTCCACCGTGGGCACCGCCAACATCGACCGCTTGTCCCTCTCGTTCAACTACGAGACCAACGTGGAGATCATCGACCGGGACTTCGCCGCGAACATGGAGACGGTGTTCGAGCGGGACTCCGAGCACTGCGAGGTGCTCACCTCTCCTCGATGGCGCGATCGCCACCGCATGGCGCGCCTGGCCGAGACCGCGCTGATCCCGCTGCGTCCGTTCCTCTGACCCGAAGGGGCGGGCAGCGCCTTCCGTTCACTGGTCCATCAGTCATCCGGGGGGCCCATCAGGTGCCGGCCTGGTTCGTCAGTCATCCGGGGGGCAGCTCATCAGGTGCCGGCCTGGTCCGTCAGTCATCCGGGGGGCCCATCAGGTGCAGGCCTGGCCATCAGGTGCTGGCCTGGCCATCAGGTGCTGGCCTGGCCATCAGGCGCTGCCCTGGTCCATCGGGCATCCGGGTGATCCACGAGTTCTGTGCCGTCAGCTTCCAGATCCTGGAAGGTACTCGCCCGTAACCGGGGACAGACGGGCGCCTCACGTTCCCGCAGGAACGTCAGGTGAGCGCATCCGTCAGAACAGCTCCTGTTGCGTCGGGTCAGACCGAGGCCGCGCCGCCACCGGCTCGCGTGCCGCCCCGCGCTTGGCAACGCCGTCAGCAGGTCGCGTGCCGCCGAGCGCGAGGCCGCCCCGTGCATGGCCGCGCCGTCAGCTGGTCGCGTGCCGCCCCGTGCGTGCCAGCACCTGCACCTGACGGGACGCATCTGTGCCCACCTCGACCGGTGGGCCGAAGATTCCCGGCATGTAGGCGTGCTCACCGAAGCCGTCCACAGCGTCGTCGATCGCAGCGAGCTCCTCGTCGCTGAGGTCGACCCGGAGGCCCTGGGAGGTGCCGATGTCCCAGCGGTGCACCAGTAGGTCGAAGCAGTAGAAGCGGGCCCAGGTATCCCCGATGGTGGTGGGGCCGAAGAAGCCGTCGAAGCGCTCGTCGGCGATCGATTCGTCGGCCAGCAGCGCATCGACAGCAGCGGCGTGGGCGAACCACCTCTGGGACGGTTCCTGGTCCACGGCGGAGCCGCTGCTGTCGGCGGGTGCGCCGTCGGGCAGGGGATGGCCGTGATCCCGCAGGAAGTCGCGCTCGCCTCGATGTTTCATCGGGCTGGTGGGCGGGGGCGTTCGGCGTCGTTGCCGGTGTTCAGCTGCTGATTCTGGCATGTGGGTGTGACAGATCGTCGCAGTGTCCGTTGCGGGCGGTCGGGTTCCACTCCCGAGAGGAGGATTCTGCTGGTCGGTGGGGCGGGTGGAGCCGCCTGGTCAGGTCTGTGCGACGGCGGTGCGGAGCCGGTTCATGCCGGTTAGGACGGTTCGGGCTTCGGGGGCGTGTTCGGCGAGATGGAGGACCTTGTGCCGGCAGCGGCGCACGAGAGTCGCGGGGATCTCGAACAAGCGTGCGCGGAGCCGTTTGGGTTCCCACTTCCTCGCGTCATGGCCGGTCAGAGCTATGGTCTGCATCCAGGCGACGAGCTCGGAGGCGAGCTGGATGATCTGGCACCAGATCTGGTTCTGCGCGAAGCCCTGCAGCGGGAACTTCATCAAGCCCAGGTCCTTGGCGTTGCGGATCCGGTCTTCGCATCGTGCGCGGCGGCGGTGACGCAGCTCGAGCACGGGTAGCTGGCCGCGCGGGGTGTTGGTGGCGAACGCGGTGATGCGCATTCCTTCGTGATCGGTGATCCGTAGTTGCGCTCCGGGGTGGGGGCGTTCCTTCCGCACGATCACCCGCTGAGTATTCGTAGTCGTGGGAGCCACCGAATCTTGCTCTTGGGGACCGCCGATCGTGCCGACGGGGGCCAGTAGCCGCCGCGGTGGGGACCACTGGCTCCCGCCGGCATCGGGTCACTGGGGCAGTGCGGTGTGTTCTCGCATGTTCCTGTCGCCGGTGTCGATCCAGATTGTGTTGTGCACGATGCGGTCCATGATCGCATCGGCGTGGACTGCTCCACCGAGCCGGGCGTGCCAGTCCTTCTTCGGGTACTGGGTGCAGAACACGGTCGAGCCGGTGTCATAGCGGCGCTCGAGCAGTTCCAGCAGCATCGAACGCATTCCCTCGTCAGGATGGTCCAGCAGCCACTCGTCGATCACCAGCAGCGAGAACGTGGAGTACTTCCGCAGGAACTTCGTCTGGCCCTGCGGCTTGTCCTTTGCCAGGGCCCAGGCCTCTTCGAGGTCGGGCATTCGGATGTAGTGGGCTCGGAGCCGGTGCTGGCAGGCCTGCTTCGCCAGCGCGCAGCCGAGGTAGGACTTCCCTGAGCCGGTGAAGCCCTGGAAGACCACGTTCTGTTGCCGCTGGATGAAGGAGCAGGTTGCCAGTTGCGCGATCACGTTCCGGTTCAGTCCCCGTTCCTCGACCAGATCCAGCCGCCGCAGGTCCGCTCCGGGATAACGCAGCCCCGCCCGGCGGATCAGACCCTCGACCTTTCCATGATTGAAGATGGAATGCGCCTCGTCCACGATCAGCTGGAGCCGTTCCTGGAACGACATCCCCAGCACGTGAGCCTCATCCTGGGCATCGATCGCGTCCAGCAGCGCGGTCGCGCCCATCTCGCGCAGCTTCCGCTTCGTGTCGTTATCGATCACGCTCACCGGACACCTCCGGCGTAGTAGTCGGCGCCACGGACGTATCCGCCGTCTTCCGCGGGTTCCTCGCGGGGTGGACGCAGGGCGGCGACCTTGTCCTGCCCGGTGGCCAAGATCGGGTGCAGATGCGCATAGCGCGGTGAACGGACCCGTCCCGTCAGCGCGAGTGCGCAGGCCGCCTCGACCCGATCTACGGAGAAGCGGCGAGAGAGCCGTAGCACCGCCAACGCGGGATCCAGGCCCTGTTCCACGATCGGCACGGACTCGAAGATCCGCTGGATCACGATCACCGTGGCCGGCCCGACCCGATCTGCCCACGCCCGCACCCTCTGCGCGTCCCAGGCCTGGAAACGCTCGCCCGCAGGTAGGTCCGCGTCGTTGGTGCGGTACTCATTGCTCGCGGTCTCCGGGAGCAGCAGGTGACTGGTCAGTCGCTGGCTGCCCTGATAGATCTCCAGCGTCCGGGCCGTGATGCGCAGATCGACCTTCGCGCCGATGTGCGCGAACGGCGCGGAGTAGAAGTTCCGCGCGAACGTGACGTGCCCGTTCCTGCCCACTCGTCGTCCGTAGTGCCATGTCGAGATCTCGTAGGGCACCGCCGGCAGCGGCGTCAGCAGCGGCCGCTCCTCCGCGTCGAACACGCTGGCGCGGGATCCGGGCCGCTTCTGGAACGGCTCCGCGTTATAGGCCTCCATCCGCTGCCCGATGGCGGCTGCAAGTTCGGGCAGGGACGTGAATCGCTGATCCCGCAGCCCGGCGATGACCCAGGTCGCGACGTGCGCGACGGTGTTCTCCACGCTCGCCTTGTCTTTCGGTTTCCGCACCCTCCCCGGGAGCACCGCCGCCGAGTAATGCGCTGCCATCTCGCGATACGCATCGTTCAGGACGATCTCGCCCTCGCGGGGGTGCTTCACCACACCGGTCTTGAGGTTGTCCGGAACGATCCTCGGGACCGTCCCGCCCAGCGCCTCGAACATCGCTACGTGCGCTCGCAGCCAGGACTCCTGGCGCATATCCAGCGCCGGGAAGCAGAACGCGTAACGAGAAAAAGGCAGGCAGGCAACGAACAAGAACACCTTCGAGACCTCGCCGGTGACCGGATCGGCCAGCTCCATCGTGGGGCCGGACCAGTCGACCTCCACGCTCTGGCCGGCCTTGTGACCGACTCTCGAAGCGGCACCGGTGACCATGACGTGGTGCTGGTAGGTGCGGCAAAACCGGTCATACCCCATCGCCGGATCCCCAGCCGCCGTGGTCGCGTCGAAGTACTCGCCGTGCAACAGCTTCAGCGTCACGCCGACCCTGGCCATCTCTCGATGGACCTGTTCCCAGTCCGGCTGTGCGAACACGCTCTCGTGCTCGCCCCGGCCCGGGAACAACCGGGCATACACCTGCTCATCGGCGACGTCCGCGATATCGCCCCACCCGATCCCTGCAGCGTCAGCGGCCTCGAACACCGCCCTCACGGACTTGCGGGACATGCCCTGCGAGGACGAAATCGCTCGCCCCGACAGACCTTCTGCGCGCAGCTGGAGCACCAGCTTCGCCCTGATCTTCCGTACCATTCCAGATTGCTCCTTCCGCCGCGTGCCCTATACACACGGCGGAAGGAGCGTAGACAGAGCGGCCCCAACGACACCACTGGTGGTCCCGAACGACGCCACCGCTACGGCAGCGACGTGGCACCCGAACCCTCGATCAGCGGACCCCAGCGAGGCGAATATTCACCGCATCCCGGCAGGCCACCCGGACAGGTCCAGCAGTCCGGTCAGCTCCGCCACCCACGCCCCCTCGCGGATCCCGTCGGTATCGGTGTCATAGGCCGGAGTCCACGCCTGCGCCTCATCGATATGTTCCAGCAGGTCAGGAGTGTGCGCGGGGAGAGTGAACCCGACGGAGTAGGCCAGCCGCCGCCTGGTCATCCACTGGAGAAATTCCTTGGTGCCGCCGGCTCCGTCGGTGCGGATCAGAATCTTCTTCGACCCCCGCCTGCTCCGGGCCAGCAGGGCTGGTGGGAGCTGCGCGAGCGCGGCCTTGGTGACGGTGATGTGATCAGCCGCGGTGTTCGAGCCGGCGTTGCCGGGGCGGAGATGGATCGCCAGTGGTTCCCCAGTCCCTTCGCTGCCGTGGTCGAGGAACGCGCACAGCGGGTGATAGCCGAAGCCGCGTTTGAACGTCGGTGCGGCCTGCTCCTTCTCGCTGTGGACGTTGATCAGGGTGGCGTCGAGGTCGATGACCAGCGGGCTCTTCGCACTGGCCCCCGCGGCGGGGGAGTGCTCCCCGGCCAAGGCCCAGGCCCGTTCCCGCGCGGCGCGACGGGCATTCGAGATCGCCTCGATCACGGCGGGCGCGTCCTCAGCCAGCGTGGTGAGCATGCGGGAGATCGTGGGGGCCGAGGCGACGTCACCGAACAGGTCCGGTTCGCACCGCAGCAGATCAGCATCCGAAGCGTGCTCGCCGCCGATCGCGAGAGTGAGTGCGAGATCCAGCAGGACCTTCGAGCCGTGATGCTCTGCCAGCGGTTTCGTCCACGAATCCAGCGCCTCACGCAGCGAAGCAGCGAGGCCAGTGGCGTGAATCGTGTCGGTCAGCAGCACAGCGCCCGCATGCGCGAGGGCCGGAACCTCGGCGATGTCCACGCGCGGACGGGGGTAGAAGAACAAGGTAGGGTGGGACACCTGAAAGGTGCTCCTTCCAGCGGATGGGTACGGGTCTCAACACCTCGTATCATCCCAGGCCAGGAGCACCTTTCGCCATTCATTCCGCCGGTCGAGACCACACCCCCGTGAAATCTCGAGGCTCGGTGTCGATCACATGGGCGAGCACGTCGCGGGCGGCCCATCCCTCGCAGGGGCTGGGCGCGTCCCAGTCACGCACCTGGGTGATCACGGCCGTGAACGGCTTCTCGTGCTCGCGCCAGGTCTGCTGGATCGAGGTCGGTGGTGCCTGTCCCATGGTGTCCTCCGTGGTTGTGCGGTGACCGGAGCGCAGGTGCCCCGGGGCGTTGCCGCGACTGTAGGCGGGGCCGACGGCGGAGGTCTTGAACTTTTCCGACGGCACCGTCTCGGGGCGGCCTCTATCGTGTGCCCATGGCCAGGCCCGAGGACGACGTGGAGCGGGCGCACCTGCGCGATCCCGCCGATCGCACCTTCGCCATCGCCCGGTACGCGCCCGCGCCGCAGCTCACGCCGTGGATCCGCCGATACTGGGTGCCGGTGTGGGAGGTGCCGGAGGGCGATGCGGCCGTGCAGAAGGTGCTGCAGTACCCGATCTGCCTGGCCATCACCACCCCGGCCTACTCCCGCTTCGCCGGGCCCACGCGCGGCCTGTCCGTGACGGAGCTGCGGGGCCGAGGCTGGGGTTTCGGAGTGATGTTCGCGCCGGCCGCCGGGGCGCGACTGCTCGACGGGCCGGTCTCCGCCCTTACCGACAGCTGGTGCGGTCTCGACGATGTGGAAGCGCTGCGGGGACTGACCGCCGAGATCACGGCGCTGATGGCAGCGGACCCGTCGGACCCGGAGATCCACGCACGCTGCCAGGAGCAGCTGGAGTCCAGGGTGGCGTCCCTGGGTGCGCCCGATGAGGAGTCCCTGCTGGTGAACGCCCTGGTGGAGACGGTGGAGAGCGATCCTGCCGTGGTCTCCGTGGGGCAGCTGTGCGAGAGGTTCGGCATCGGGCAGCGCGCGCTGCAGCGGCTCACCGCACGTCGCCTGGGCCTCAGCCCTGCCTGGCTGATTCGGCGCCGGCGCCTGCACGAGGCGGCCGGCCGCCTGCGTGAGAGGGAAGGGCGCCTGGCCGATGTCGCAGCGGAGCTGGGGTACGCCGACCAGGCCCATTTCTCCCGCGACTTCCGCACCACCACCGGGATGACCCCGGCGCAGTTCGCCGGTCGATTCCGGGATGTGTGAGGCCGGCTCGCCCGGTGGCGACAGCACCGGCCGCTGCGTGGACAGTGCGACGTCGGCGCACCAGTTCGATCGCCGCGCCGATGCTCAGCGCCAGACCGGCACCGATGGCCACGCCCGCCGGCACGTTAGGGAGCGGCGGGCCGGGCGCGGTACGGGGTTGGCCCTGGGATGCACCGGGGGATGTCCGGGGCTCTCAAGCGGGGGATCAGGCCCGGATGGGCAGCACCCGGTCGATGCCGTCGCGATTGAACCCGGGCACATCAGGACGGGAATCGCTGCCTTCGACAGCGGTGCTGCTGCGGTCCGCGCCGTCCGTGCTGCTGCGGTCCGCCACCTCTGCGCTTGGGCGGTCACCTCCGGATCCGCCTGCCGCTCCACCGCCGACGCGCTCCACGTTGGAGGCCAGGGGGATCTGGTGGGAGGCGCTCTCCAGGATGTGCATCAGGTACCCGGCGGTGTTGGGCAGGGCGATCACATCGCCCACGGCCACACCCTGCGGGAAGGCGAGGCGCCGACGCAGGATCAGCTCGGCCTCGATGCAGTAGGCGCCCACCAGGAACCCTTCGAACGGGTCCGAGCGCTTCCGGCTGCCGTCCTCACCGGTGCGCACCAGGATCGGGTCCACCAGGAAGTCGTCGGAGGTGGAGCGGCACTGGGTGCGGTTCATCTCCAGCCCCACCAGGGGCACGCCGTCGCTGGCACTGGTGCGCTGGATGACCCTCGCCAGTGTCATGCCGCAGCCGTCCATCATAGAGCGGCCCGGCTCGCAGCGCAGCTGCACCCCGCGCTCCCGCAGGGCCTGCCCGGCAGCGGTGCCCGGGCGGATCTCGTGGCCCAGGAGCTGCTCCAGCCAGGGCCCGCGGATCACCTGCTGGTGGTAGGGGTACACCTGCCGCAGCGGCTCCCCGCGCCAGGTCAGCGGGGCGGCTGGGGCGTCCCCGCCGGCGTCGGGGGCAGCCGCGGGTTGGCCATCGTCGGCCGCGCGATCACCCCCGCCGGGGCCCGACGCCGAGGCCTGCCGGTCGTGGGCGTGCCAGAAGGTGTCCCACTGCTCAGCATCGTCCAGGTAGCTCATCGGGATGCCGCCGCCGATGTCCACGAACGCGCCGTCCTGGGCCAGGCCGCGCTCGCGCAGCGCGTCGATCAACTCCAGCGCCTCCCCGAGGGCGGTGGCGCGCGCGATCGGGTCATAGCCGTGCAGGTGGAAGTGCACACCGTCCACCTTCAGCAGGTCACCCAGGCCACCGGAGTCGATCAGCTCGAGCCAGGTGCGGGCCGACTCCCCGAAGCGGGTGGGCGGGATCAGGTCGCTGGGCCTGGGCGCGAGGCGCAGCGCCACGGGGAACGGCTCGGGGGCATCGGAGGCCCAGTCCGCGGGTCGACCTGGTTCCGCGCTCGGGGCGCCGGTGACCTGCTCGGCGACCCTCCGGGAGGCGGCCACCTCGTCGAGGTTGTCGAGCACCAGCAGTGAGCGGGACTTCAGGGCCAGGCGCAGCACCGGATCGGGCTTGATGGCCGCGGTGACCACCACGTCATGCGGTGGCACACCGGCCTCGACCACCTGGGCCAGCTCGCGCTCGCTGCCCACGTCGACCCCCAGCCCGGCGCGATGCGCGGCCCGCACCATGCCGAGGGTCTTGTTGGCCTTGCGGGCCACGAAGATCCGCAGGTCCACCCCGGAGGCCTCGGCCACCTCCGTGAGCTCTGCGGCGTTGCGCGGCAGCGCGGAGAAGTCGTGCACGTTCAGCGGGCTCCCGTAGCGCTCCAGCAGCGAGCTGCAGGTCGCAGGGTCCGCCAGCAGCTCCTGCATCCACGGCTCCAGACGGGCCGACAGCGGCGGGGTTCCCTGGCATGCCTCGCGCAGGGTGGGTTCCTCGGTCACGGCAGGTCCTCTCACTCGGGGGCGACAGCGGGGGCGGGGGCGGCAGGAGCAGATCCTTCTGCCGGTATGGCAGGAGCAGATCCTTCTGCCGGTATGGCAGGAGCAGATCCGTCCGCCGGTACGGCTGGGGAGGCCGCTACGGCTGGGGAGGCCGCTACGGCGGGAGCGGCGTCGTCAGCGCCCGTGATGCGCTCCGCGATCCGCCGGGCCCAGCATCGGCCCTCGTGGTGCAGGTGGCGGTTTAGCGAGTCGTGGCCGATGACATGGTCCTCTGTGGGCCGCCCGATCAGCGCGAGCCCGGCCACGGTCTGACCGTCGGCGGCGACCAGTGGCGCGTCATCGCGGCCGACGGGGGAGCCGGCCTCGTCGATCATCGCCCCCCGCCTGCCGGGCCGCACCTGAACCAGGCCGCGGCGCAGCAGCGACCCCGCCAGCTCGTCGGTGAGGTTCAGCAGACCGGGCGGGGTGAGCACCGCGTCGATCACCACGTCGACATCGCCGCCCGACGGTGCGTCGTCGTGCCGGCCAGTGGCAGTGGCGTCGTCGTGCCGGCCAGTGGCAGTGGCGTCATCGTGCCGGGTGGTGGCAGTGGCGTCGGAGCTGTCGGCCACCGGCGCCTCATGGATGCCAGCGCCGTCGATGCCAGCCTCACCGTCCATCCAGGACAGGTCCACCGCGCCGGAGTCGATCATCGCCAGCAGCTTGCGGGCGTTGACCAGCGGAGGGCCGAAGGCGAAGCGCTCCAGCGCCTGGGCGGCCTGCCGGAAGCGCGCCCACTCCTCCTCGGGGGCGTCGCTGCCGCGCAGGCCGGCGGAGATCTGGGAGTAGAGGGTCTGCCACACGCGGCCCAGCGCCCAGGCCGGACCGGGCGAGCGGTGGCCCTGGGCCGTCTCGATGCTGCGACGCAGCGCCGCCTCGGCGCGCCCCGGGCCGCGGGGCAGATCGGGTTCCGCACCGGTGCTTAGCGTGTGCGCGACGGCCGCGCGAGAGTCGACGACGGTGTCGCGCGTATCCCGTCCCGAGGTGCTGGCGTGCTGCTTGGGCGCGGATGTTCCCTCGAGCATGGCGGTGGCGGCATCGACCACGATCGCCAGCACCGCGTCCGGGCCCATGCCCTGGTCGGAGGTGAATCGGGCGCGGGCCTGCTCGACGGCGCGCTCGCCGGCCGCGGTCAGAGTTGTTCCAGGGTCCGGCTTCGCGTCCAGCAGCAGGCCCTGCCGGGTGATCGGCCGGATCACGGTCGGCTCGTGCGGCCCGCGGGAGTGCACCAGGCGTGAAGGGGCATCCGCCTCGGTGCCGCCGGTCGCGTCGACGTCGGTGCTCTCGGTGAAGGTGCCGCCGCGGCCCTCGGTGAGGGTCAGGCAGGCGTCGATGAAGGTCAGCGCCCCGCCGCGCACCGCGACCCGGGAACCGGGCGGGACCTGCTCGGCGCTGAGCATCCACTCAGCGGGCAGCACCGCCGGGACCAGGGGGAGGGGGGAACTCCAGTGGTGCACCAGGGCGCCACGGTGGCCAGCGGCGTGACCGGTGACGATCAGCACCTCGTCCACCGGACCGACGTCCGCGGGAACAGTGTCGGTGGTCAGATGCCAAGCGCTGCCCTCGCGCCGCAGGTCCGTCACCCGGGCCCGGGCTTGCTCCACGCGGGCATGGCGGGAGAGACCGTGGATCATCTGCTGCCAGCGCTGGGCGAGGTACTCGCCGACCACCGCGCGCGGCGGGTACGGCTCGTCGGCCAGCGGCGGGTACGGGTCCTGCACCCAGCTAGGGTACGCGGGGAAGTCGCCGGTGGCGGGCTCATCCAGGATCGCCGCGGTCACGTTCAGCCGCAGGTGGTGCGGCTGGCCGGGGTGGTAGGCGGTGCCGGTGCCCGGCACGGCGACAGGATCTATCACCGTCACGGTCAGGCCGGATGCTGCGGACGATTCGGAGCGCGCAGCTCCCGCGTCGTCGCCGGTGGCCGTGGCGGAGCCCGCAGCATCCAGCAGCGCGGTCAGCTCCTCCAGCGCGTACAGCGCCTTCGGGCCGGCACCGACGACGGCGATCCGCAGCGGCGCACCAGCGGCCGGGCGAAGCGGTGTCTCAGCGGCTGCCAGGGGCAGTGCGGTGCGGTCGTTGCGAATCGGGCGGGCAGCACCGTCGCTGCGGGCCGGATGGGCCGTGCCGGTCGGATGGGCGGTGCCGGTCGGGACGTAGGGCTGCTCAGTCACGGCGGGCGGTCCTGCGCAGCTGCTCGATCCCCTCCGCGATCGCGTCCGTGTCGGCGTCGAGGTTCTCCCGCACCCACTGGTCGTCGTACACGGTCTCCAGGTAGGGCACACCGCCGTCGTGCACCACGAACACCACGCGGGTGCCGGGCTCGAGGCTGGGGATCAGCCCGCCCAGCGCGTGCACGATGCCGCCGGTGGAGCCCCCGGCCAGGATGCCCTCGCTGCGGGCCAGGTGCCGGGCGCCCACCACGCAGTCCAGGCCCTCCACGCGGATCACCTGATCGGGTTCGACCTGGCGGGACAGCTCGGTGACCACGCCCGCACCCATGCCGGGCAGGGGGCGGGGCGCGGCGGTGCCACCGAACAGCACCGAGCCCACCGCGTCGACCGCGATCGCGCGGGTGGTCATGTCGTGGTCGCGGATGTACGCGGAGCAGCCGCCGATGGTTCCGGTCGTGGACACCGCCGCCATCAGCACGTCCACCTGGTGCCCGGTGGCCTCGGCGATCTCCCGCATGGTGCCGTCGTAGTGGGCACGGGGATTGGCGGGATTGCCGTACTGGTACAGGTTCACCGCATCGGGGATCTCCTCCAGCAGCTCCTTGACCCGGTTGAAGCGGGCGGTGAGCAGGTCGCCGGTAGCTGGATCGGGCTCGGAGACCAGGTCGATCTCTCCGCCGAGCGCCTGGATGGTGCGCACGGTGGTGGCGTTGGTGCGGGCGTCGACCACGCACACGAACCGCACGTCGTGGGCGTTGCAGGCACGGGCGAGGGCCACGCCCAGGTTCCCGGAGGAGGACTCCACCACGGTGCCGCCGGGGGCCAGTCGCCCGGTCTGCAGGGCGTCGCGCACCATGCCCATCGCCGGCCGGTCCTTGGTGGAGCCGCCCGGGTTCACCGACTCCAGCTTCGCCAGGATCTCCACCCCGGAGTCGGGGAACAGGGAGTCCAGACGGATCAGGGGAGTGTTCCCGATGGCCTCGCTGATCCCGGCCACGATCGCGGGCACGGGGGCCGCGAACCCCGCCGCGGAGACGCCCGGGCCCTCCGGGGCGTTGTCGAGGCCGACGGGGATGTCGGGTCCGCTGGTGGCCGCCTCGGTGGGGGCGGCGGGCGGCCGGTCATCCTCGGGCGTGCTGCTGGTGTGCTCCCGCTGCGGGGAGCCGGAGGTGTGGGTCACCTGGCCACGCTACGACATGCAGGCCCCATGAACGGACGGCCTGCTGTGACCGAATGGTCGAGTGAAGAGGCGTGTTCGGGGCGCACCCAGGGACGGGGTGGGTTCAGGGGCGATGGGTCCCCAGGGGGAAGCGACGCTGCGTGAGGTCCGACGGGACCGGTCGGTCGGGTGCCTGGGTGTCCGTCGCAGGTGCGGAGCCTACGGTCGACGCATCTCCGGGTGCGGCGCCCGCCGTGGCCGCACCTGCTCATCCAGGTGTGGCCCAATGGCCCGCACCCCGTTCGACCACCCGCTCGACCCGATGGAGGAACCGTGAGCACCGACCAGGACTTCACTCAGCAGGACGTCGTCGAGAAGCTGCGCGGCACCAGCATCGTCATGCTGACCACCGCCCGCGCCGACGGCAAGCTGCTGTCCCACCCCATGACCGTCCAGGACGTCACCGACGATGCCGATGTGTGGCTGTTCGTGGGCCTGCAGGGCGATCAGGCCGACGCCCTGCGCCAGGGCCCCGAGGTGAACCTCAACGTCTCCGAGGCCGGATCCTGGCTGTCCGTGGCCGGCAAGGCCCAGTTCGTCGAGGACCGCGCCAAGATCGCCGAGCTGTGGGACGACTCCGCCAAGAGCTACTTCCCCGGCGGCGTGGACGATCCGAACCTGGCCCTGGTGCTGGTCACCAGTGAGTCCGCACAGTACTGGGGCCTGCCCGGTGGCAAGGTCGCAGGTGTGGCCCAGATCCTCAAGGCCAAGGTCACCGGCGGCGACACCCCCGGCGGGACGGGAACCACGGAGCTGTGATGCTCGGGTAACCGCACCCCTGCGACGGGGGCACAGAGGCCAGGGCATCTGCGACGTGTTGCAGGCGCCCTGGCCTTCGTGCTGTCCAGTCACACGAAGGACGATTCCGCTCCACGATCGCGAGGTCCTGGAACGGAATCGTTCTTTGCTGGTGCTGTGCGGCTCGTGCGCGGTCAGGAGCCCCGGTGAACTCCGGAGCCCCCATGTCACACTATGAACGGCCATTAGCGATTCTTTGGGACCTGTGGTGCACTGAGGCAGTCCGCGGCACGCCGCCCGGACTGCCCCCTTACTTCCAGGAGCCCCTCCCATGTCCTCCCTCACGCGTCGCTCAGCACTCGCGCTCGGTCTCGGCACCCCGGCCCTGATGGCGCTGGCCGGCTGCGGTTCCGGCACCGGCGGCGAGAGCGCTGCGGCCGGTGAACCGCAGCAGGGTGGCACCCTGACCTACCTGGAGCCGCAGACCTGGAGCACGCTGTACCCGCCGGCGGCCGGTTTCTACCCCAACGGCGGCGTGGTCAACAACATCACCGACCGCCTGCTGTACCAGGACCCCGAGACCCTCGAGCTGCACCCGTGGATCGCCACGGCCCTGCCGGAGGTCAACGAGGACGCCACCGAGTACACCTTCACGCTGCGTGAGGGCGTCACCTACTCCGATGGCACCCCCCTCGACGCCGAGAACGTGGTGAAGAACTTCGACCTGTACGGCGCGGGCGACCCCGATCGGGCCCTGACCGTCTCCGAGGCGATCAACAACTACGACCGCGGCGAGGTGGTGGACCCCACCACGGTCCGCTTCCACTTCTCCGCACCCTCGCCCGGGTTCGCCCAGGCTGTCTCCACCATCAACTCCGGCCTGCTCTCCAACGCCACCCTGGACCGCACCGGCGAGGAGTTCGGCCCTGGCAACGCCACCGACATCATCGGCTCCGGCCCCTTCGTGATCGACACGGAGGAGATCGGCACCCGCCTCACCCTCACGGTGCGCGAGGACTACGCCTGGCCACCGGCCACCGCCCAGCGCGAGGGCCGGGCCCTGCTGGACGGCATCGACTACGTGGTCGCCGCCGAGGACAGCGTGCGGGTGGGCACCGTCACCTCCGGGCAGGCCCACATCGCCCGACAGATCGAGGCGCCCGACGAGCCCCAGTTCGCGGCCGACGGGCTGAGCCTGCACGCCGCCTCCACCAACGGCGTCAACAACGGCCTGAGCTTCCGCTTCCGCGACCCGGCCCTCGATGACCTGCGCACCCGCCAGGCGCTGATCGCCGCGATCGACCGCCAGGCCATCGTGGACACCCTGTTCACGAGCAACTATCCCCTGGCCACCGGGGCGCTCGCCGCCACCGCCCTGGGTTATGTGGACACCTCGGAGCGCTACGCCTACGACCCCGAGAAGGCGGCCTCGCTGCTGGAGGAGGCGGGTTGGAGCGCCGGGGCCGACGGCACCCGCACCAAGGACGGCAAGCCGCTGACCCTCACGTTCAACGAGGCACTCCCGCAGCCCCGCTCCCGGGAGGTGGTCACCCTGATCCAGGAGCAGCTCACCGAGCTCGGCATCGACGTGCAGCTGCTGCCCGGCGACCAGGCCGCACAGGACGCCGCCCGGGGCGAGCCCGGCACCGTGCAGGTGTACCACTCGATGGTGGGCCGCTCGGACTACGACGTGCTGAAGTCCCAGTACTCCTCAGACAACCGCAACACCCTGCTCAACGGGTACCCCGACGGCAGTGTCGGCGACCCGGAGCTGGACGAGCTGCTGGCCCGGATCGCCTCCGTGCCGGAGGCCGAGGGGCGGGCCGAGGCCTCCGCCGCGGCCCAGCGGCACCTGGCCGAGCAGGCGCTGATCCTGCCGCTGTTCGAAGAGCCGCAGGTGTACGGGCTCACCGCGGCCGTCCAGGGCTTCGCCACCGAGTCCGTGGGTCGACCCCGCTTCTACGACACCTGGCTCACCGACTGACCCGGGCCACGCCCTGACCCGGACCACGCCCTGACCTACCTCACGACCTGCGAGATCACACCATGACCTACCTCCTGCGCCGCACCGGCGGCGCCCTGCTGGTGCTGGCCCTGGCCTTCACCGCGGCGTACGTGCTGCTCGCCGCCCTGCCCGGGGACGCTGTCCTGGCGCGCTACGGCAACCCCGACCTGGGGCTCACCCCGGATCAGCTCGCCGAGATCCGCGCCTCCTACGGGGCCGACCGGCCCGCGATCATCCAGTTCCTCGACACTGCCGCCTCCTTCCTGCGGGGAGACCTGGGCTACTCCGTCCAGAGCGGCGCGGCGGTCTCGGCGCTGCTGGCCGAGGCGCTGCCCTCCACCCTCACCCTGGCGGCGCTCGGCCTGCTGGTCGCGGTGGTGCTCGCCGTGGCGATCGCCGCGCTGGCCACCCACCCCGGCCTGCAGTCCCACCGGGTCACCCGGGCATTGCGCAGCACCCTGCGCGGACTGCCGCCGCTGATGGTGTCCCTACCGGTGTTCTGGATCGGCATCGTGCTGATCCAGGTGTTCTCCTTCCAGCTGGGACTGGTGCCGCTGCTCAACGCGAGCCCCGCCCAGGCGCTGATCCTGCCGGTGGCGACCCTGGCGGTGCCCATCGCCGCCCCGCTGGCCCAGGTGCTGATCCGCTCGATCGACGAGGTCATGGCCCAGCCCTTCGTGGCCGTCGCCCGGGCCCGCGGCGCCTCCTCGACCTGGCTGCTGTGGCACACCGTGGCCCGCAACGCCGTGCTGCCCACCCTGACCATGGCCGGACTGCTGTTCGGGGAGCTCGTCGGCGGAGCGGTGGTCACCGAGGCCGTGTTCGGCCGGATGGGCATCGGCCAGCTCACCGCCCAGGCCGTCGCCGCCCGGGACACCCCGGTGCTGCTGGCGGTGGTGGTGATCTCCACCGTCGTCTTCGTCCTGATCAACCTCGTCGTGGACCTGCTGTACCCGGTCCTGGACGCCCGGCTGCGGCGCACAGGCGCAGCCGCCCCGACCCGCAGAGTGCAGGTGACCGCCTGATGAGCGCCTCGACCCTCCGCACGGTGGACCCGGTGTCCCCGTCACACGAGCCGTCCCCGGCCTCGGGCGACGCATCGCTCGGTGCCACCGCGGCATCGGCGAGCACCGCAGCATCCGGTGGGACCGCAGCGCCCGACGGGGCCTCAGCAGCCGGCGGGGCCGTAGCATCCGCGACGCACGCCGGCCGACGCAGGACCCTGCGCCCCGGCGTGGTGCTGTCGGCCCTGGTGCTGCTGCTGGCCCTGGCCTGGGCCCTGCTGCCCCAGCTGTTCGCCGGCCACAGCCCCACCGCCACGGTGGGCCCCGCCCTGCAGGCACCGAGCCCCGCCCACTGGTTCGGCACCGACTCCACCGGGCGCGACCTGTACACACGCGTGGTCCACGGCGCCTCCCACTCGATCCTCGCGGCCACGGTCGCGGTCGCGGTGGGTCTGATCGCCGGCACCACCCTCGGGGTGATTGCCGGCAGCCTCGGCGGCCTGGTCGAGGACGCGATCATGCGCCTGGTGGACGTGCTGCTGGCGATCCCGGGCCTGCTGCTGTCGCTGTCGGTGGTGATCCTGCTGGGCTTCGGCACCACCAACGCCGCGATCGCCGTGGGCGTCACCTCCATCGCCACCTTCGCCCGGCTCTCCCGCTCGCGGGTGCTCGCCGTGCGCCGCAGCGAGTACGTGGAGGCGGCGTTCGGCTCCGGCGGCACGCTGCCGGCCATCCTGTGGCGCCACGTGCTGCCCAACTCCGCGGCGCCCGTGGTGGCACTGGCCGCCCTGCAGCTCGGTTCCGCGATCCTGCAGATCTCCACCCTCGGCTTCCTGGGCTACGGCGCTCCGCCGCCCACCCCGGAGTGGGGGCTGCTGATCGCCGAGGGCCGCGACTACGTGGCCACCGCCTGGTGGCTGACCCTGCTGCCGGGCCTGGTGGTGGCCGCGGTGGTGCTGGCCACCAACCGTCTCAGCACCGCGATCGGACAGGAGGACCAGGCATGAGCGCCCCGACCCCGAACCGCGCGGCCCTGGGCGGCACGGCGCAGGTCCCGGACGGCACGGCGCAGGTCCCCGACGGCACGGCCCCGGGCCCGCTGCTCGAAGTCAGCGGCCTGCAGGTGGGCTACCGCACCCGCCGCGGCCTGGTCGAGGCCGTGCGCGGGGTCGACCTCACCGTCGCCCCCGGCGCCATGACCGCCCTGGTCGGCGAGTCCGGCTCCGGCAAGACCACCGTCGCCCAGTCCGTGATCGGGCTGCTGGCCGACAACGGTCGCGTGGGCGCCGGCTCGATCACCCTGCGAGGGGCGGGCGGGGCCCCCGAGGAGCTCGTCGGCCTGCCCGCCCGGCGCTGGCGCGAGCTGCGCGGCACCCGGATCGGCCTGATCCCGCAGGACCCCTCCAGTTCCCTGGACCCGGTGCGGACCATCGGGGCCAGCATCGGCGACCCCCTGCGGATCCACGGCTGGCGGGACCGCGACCGCATCCACACCCGCGTGCTCGACCTGCTGGAGCGCGTGGGCTTCGACGACCCCGCTGCCCGGGCCCGCCAGTACCCCCACGAGCTCTCCGGCGGGATGCGGCAACGGGCCCTGATCGCCGCGGCACTCGCCCTGGAACCGGACCTGCTGATCGCCGACGAGCCCACCAGCGCCCTGGACGTCACCGTCCAGGCCACCGTGCTGGACCTGATCGACGAACTGCGGGAGTCCACCGGTGCGGGCGTCCTGCTGATCACCCACGACCTGGCGGTGGCGGCGGACCGTGCCGACGCGCTGGTGGTGATGCGCCACGGGGCCGTCGAGGAGTCCGGCCCGGCCCGCCAGGTGCTGGCCGCCCCCGAGGCCGAGTACACCCGCGCCCTGCTGGCCGACGCCCCCTCCCTGCGGCAGGTCGTCCAGCGACGCCCCCCGGCCCCGGACCCGCAGGCTGCGCCGCTGCTACAGGTGCGGGACCTGCGTCAGGAGTTCGCCTCCCGGGGCAGCCGGGTGCCGTTCCTCGCAGTCGATGGGGTCTCCTTCGACGTCGCCGCCGGCACCACCCACGCCCTGGTGGGGGAGTCCGGGTCCGGCAAGACCACCGTCGGCCGCGCCATCTCCGGGTTCCGCCGCCCCACCGCGGGCAGCATCCAGGTGGCCGGAACCGAGGTCACCGCCCTCAGCGCGGGGCGGCCGCTGCGGGAGTTCCGACGCAGCGTGCAGCTGGTCCACCAGAATCCCTTCGGGTCGCTGGACCCCCGCCAGAGCATCGCCGGGATCCTCGAGGAGCCGCTGCGCAACTACCGGCTTGGCACTCGCTCGACGCGGCAGGCTGCGGCGAGGGAGCATCTGGACCTCGTCGGCCTGCCGCAGGACGTCGCCGAGCGCCGACCCCGTGAGCTGTCCGGGGGGCAGCGGCAGCGGGTGGCGATCGCCCGCGCCCTGATCCTGCAGCCGCAGCTGGTGGTGCTGGACGAGGCCGTCTCCGCCCTGGACGTCACCGTGCAGGCACAGATCCTGCGGCTGTTGGCCCGCCTGCAGGAGGACCTGGGCCTGACCTACCTGTTCATCTCCCACGACCTTGCGGTGGTGCGGCAGGTGGCCGACACCGTTTCGGTGATGCGGCGCGGTCAGCAGGTCGAGCAGGGCCCGGTGGCCCGGGTGCTCGAGGACCCCCACCACGAGTACACCCAGCAGCTGCTGGCCGCCATCCCCGGAGGCAAGGGCGATCCGGCCACCGCTGGCACCCCGAGAGGCGGGCGCCCTCCGGTCACCGCAGGTAGCCCCGTCACGACCGGCCGCTCCGTACCTCTTCGCCCGGAAGGATCACGCGCATGACCACAGACTTCGACGTCATCGACCACCTCGCCGGGGAGCACGAGAACGGGGACGGGCACATCGCCCGCCTGCGCTCCCTGCGCCCCCAGGCGCGCGAGAACGCCCAGCGCAGCTACGAGGCGCTGCTGGAACCTCAGGACGAGCGCAGTGTCCCGATCCGCGAGCGGTACGCGGTGGCCGCCCACGTGGCCCGCCTGCACGGCCCGGGCCCTGCCGCGGACCTGTACCTCGAGAACCTCCACGACGAGGATCCCGAGCTCGCCGCACGGATCGCTGCCGGTGAGCGGACCGGGCAGGAGCGATTGGATGCCGCACTCGCCCACGCCGAGCTGCTGGTGCTGCGCCCCCGCGACGCGGAGCCCGCCCACCTGCGCGCCCTCGAGGCGGCCGGCTGGGATGCCGACGGGATCATCACCCTCTCCCAGCTGGTCTCCTTCGTGACCTTCCAGCTGCGCATCGCCCACGGGCTGCGCGTGCTGGCCGCCACCCCTGCCACCGAGACGACGGAGGAGCTGCGATGACCCGCCCGGAGACCTTCACCCAGGAGAGCCTCGGCTGGGTGCCGTGGCTCGAACCGGTGGCCCGCGAGGACCTCACCGCCGAGCAGCACGAGGCGCTGCAGGACGACTTCCGTCGGGCCTCGCCGTACTTCCGCCTGTTGGCCCGTGACCCGCAGGCCCTGCGCGCCCGCACCCTCACGGACCTGGACATCTTCTTCAACACCGAGGGCGGCGCCGGCCGCGCCGAACGGGAGCTGGCGGCCACCGCCACCTCCCGCACCAACGGCTGCATCTACTGCGCCTCGGTGCACTCGGCCGCGGCGACCCGCGAGTCCGGCCGGCGCGAGGACGTGCAGCGCCTGCTCGATGAGGGGGTCGGCGCCGAGCTCGGCTCACCGGCCTGGGACGCGATCGCCCACGCCGCCGACGCCCTCGCCCGTATTCCGCTGGACTTCGGCCCGGCTGACGTCCAGCGATTGCGGGAGGCCGGGCTGAGTGACGCGGAGATCGTCGACGTGATCAACAGCGCCGCCTTCTTCAACTGGGCCAACCGCCTCATGCTCACCCTGGGCGAACCCGAGGTGCCCACCCGGCGGAGCAAGCGGTCATGAGCGTGCCCGGACTGCTGGACCACGTGGTGATCGCCGGCCCCGACCTCGCCGAGGTGGTGGACTGGTTCGAGGACCTCACCGGCGTGCGGGCCGCACCGGGCGGAGCCCATCCCACCGGCACCGGGAACGCCCTGGTGGGGCTGACCCTCGACGGCAGGCCTGGTCCGCAGTACCTCGAGCTGATCGGCCCGGACCCGGCACGGGGCACCGCTCCAGCCGCCTCGGCAGCGACCAGCTCGGGGGCGACCGCCTCGCTGGCATCGCAGCCGGCCGGATCCCTGCCGACCGCGTTCGGCATCGACCGCCTGGAGCGGCCCACCCTGGTGACCTACGCGGTCCACCCCGCCGACCTCGACGGGACCGTCGCGCGGGCACGGGCCGAGGGGTATGACCCCGGTGACGTGCGGGACCTCTCCCGCCGCACCCCCGACGGCACCCTGCTGCAGTGGCGGCTCACCCGGGCGGATGATCAGGAGCGCTTCGACCTGCCGTTCCTCATCGACTGGGGGAGCACCCCGCATCCCGGGCTGGGCGATCTGCCGCGGCTGGAGTTGCTGGACCTCTACCGCCTCGAGGTGGACCCCGAGCCCCTGCACCTGCTCACCGATGCCCTGGGCCTCGGCGACGGCGTGGCCCGGATCGATGAGGGCACGCAGTCGCGGTTCCTGCTGCGGCTGCGCACGCCCGACGGGCGGGTCGTCGAGCTGTGAGGTGGGGCGGGTCGCTCAGACCCGCCCGACCAGGAGCCGCTCGGCCCCGGTCGCGATCCGGGCGTCCAGTAGGTGCGGGAGCACCGCGAGGCCAGCGAGCTGTTCGCCGACCCCCGCGAGGAGTACACCAAGACGCTGCTGGCCGCGATCGCGCCGGCGGAGCCGCGGGCGGGAACGAGGGTGTGAGTGCGCTTCCATCGTTGCTCTGGCGCGCCCCGGGGCGGGACGTGTACAGTCGTGTCCAGCCCCTCCCGCTGGGATCGGGGAAGTAAAGGCCAGGACACCTGCGGTTTTCGTAGGGCCTGGCCTTCGCGCTTCCTAGAGGTCGATGCATACCTCTGTCAGTAGAGGTGCGAGTTCGGCTGGCACAGGATGGCAGTTCGCTCGCGCATCCCCGACAGCTCCGAGCATCAGGTCCGGAGCCCATAGGAGCGGCTCCGAGGCTCCTGGCGCGCCGCCGTCTCGCACCTGATCAGGACACTGCAGGTGAGCGAGCGGATGGCGTGCCGTCTGGCCGGGCTGAGCAGGTCCGCGTACCGTCGCCCGCTCAAGGGCGACACGGTCGCCGACCCTGATCGCGCGTTGCGAGACTGGCTGCGCGCGTGGGCGAAGAAGCATCCCCGCTACGGGTACCGGCGGGCGTATCACGACGCCCGGGGTCAGGGCTGGGCGGTCAACCACAAGAAGATCCAACGCCTCTGGCGAGCCGAAGGCCTCCGCGTCCCGCAGCGGCGACGCCGCAAGCGTGTCGGATCCTCGACCGTCGACGCCCCGGCGGCAGTCGCACCGAACCTCGTATGGGCGGTGGACTTCCAGTTCGACGCCGACGAGCGGGGCTGCCCGATCAAGATCTGCTCCATCGTCGACGAGCACACCCGCCAATGCATCGGCGGGCTCGTGGAGCGGTCGATCACCGCCGACCGGCTCACCGCCCACCTCGAAGAGCTAGTCGCCGTCCGCGGTGCACCGGGTGTGCTCCGCAGCGACAACGGGCCCGAGTTCATCAGCGACGCGATGGCCGACTGGGCGGGTACCCGCACCGGCCTGTTCTACATTCCGCCCGGCTCGCCCTGGCACAACGGATACGTCGAATCGTTCAACAGCCGCCTCAGCGACGAGTGCCTCAACATCAACAGCTTCTACTCACTGCTGCACGCCCAGGTCGTGATCGGCGACTGGAAGACCGAGTACAACCATCAGCGTCGGCACTCATCGCTCGGCTACCTACCCCCGGCCGAGTACGCTCGGCAGTGCACCCATCAAATCGAAACCGACGACTCACAGAGCGACCGGACCGAATGAAGGGGGCGGCCCAGGTGACCACCTTGATGTCGCGGGCGCGGATGTTCTCAGCGTTGGTGGGCACGCTCCATGGTGTCACCAGCGGGCGGAGACCCTGCCGGGTCTCAGTAGGAACGCTCCGTGCAGCTCGAGAGTCCCGCAATGACGGGAGGGGGCGGGTTGCTCCCGCCCCTCCCGTCATCTCATCGTCGGTGTCGTCCGCCGCGACCCCGTTGCTCCCGGCTCCGAGTCTGCTCGACCTCACGCAGCCGCAGTACGGCTGCGCAGAGGTTCAGCAGCGCCGTCGCCAGTGCCGCCACCGCCACCAGCGCCTCTGTGATCTCCCGACTCACCCCCTCCCCTCCAGCGGGCGCGCCACCCTATGGGCCGACCCCGACCCGCGGCGCGCTCGGGCATGCCGCAGCGGCCTGTCCGCGGCGCCGCGGGCTAGCCCGGACCGCCGCGGCCGGCACTAGCCGATAGCTGGTCTTTCCGGCTAGCGCCCGTTGGGGCCGGGACCTTAATAGCTCAAAAGCGGCTGCCCGGGCCGCGGGCGTGATTTCGGGGGTTCCTGCTAATGGCGGCGCCGCACGCAACTGCGAGCAGCAGGACGGGCAGGCTCGGCCGTTCTTCGATCGCGGACGAGAGCGTGTCCGACGAGAGCCGCGCAGCCGGCACCGAGCGACCGGTCGACCCCATGCTCCCGCAGTGGATCACTTGCCAAATACCCCCGGGGGGTATAAAACTGAGGGGAGCAACGACAGCTTCCGCCGCTGCTGCACCCTCTGATGCGAGGAGTACCTCATGAGCCCCGAGACACTTCGACCCCTGCCGATGGCTTCCACCGGCTGTTCCTGCTGCGCCACCGCCCCGGTGGAGGACCGCGCCGCTGCTGAGGCGACTGCGACGTCCGCGGCCGAGACCACGACGTATCCGGTGCGGGGCATGACCTGTGGTCACTGCGCCGACAGCGTGACCACGGCAATCACCGTTCTCGAGGGCGTGGAGGAAGTACGGATCGACCTGGCGCCCGGTGGGATCTCCACCGTGACCGTGGCCGGAGCTGCCGCACCGGCCGCCGTCCGCGCCGCCGTCGCGGAGGCCGGCTACACCGTGGCCGACGCCTGACCCACCCCGGCAACACCCAGCCCCGTCCGGGGCCTTGCGGAAGGAACACCATGAGCACCCCCCACCACCACCGCCGCGACCACCCGGTTACCCCCGAACCCGACCACGCCGGGCACGACATGGCCCAGCACGGGCATCACCGCGGCACGGGCCCACACGGCCCGGCGGACGCTCCGCCGGGCGGGGACCGTCATGGCGGCTACGATGCCGAGCAGATGGCGCACGAGGGGCATGCCCTGCCGACCGCCACTCACACCGGCCATGACATGACCGGGCACGGTGAGCACGACATGGCGGGCCACGAGCACCACGACCCGCACGCGGGGCACGACATGTCGGGTCACGGGGGCCATGCGGGTCATGGTGATCACGTGGGGATGTTCCGTCGGCTGTTCTGGATCATGCTCGTCCTTGCTATCCCGACGGTGCTGCTGAACGGGATGTTCGCCGACCTGCTCGGCTATGCGCTGCCGGACGCGGCCTGGGTGCCGTGGGTCTCGCCGGTCCTGGGCACGGTCATGTACCTGTGGGGCGGTCGACCGTTCCTGACGGGCGCGATCGAGGAGATCCGGGACCGCAAGCCCGGCATGATGCTCCTGATCGGGATGGCGATCACGGTCGCCTTCGTCTCCTCGCTCGGCGCCAGCCTCGGACTGCTCTCCCACGAGCTCGATTTCTGGTGGGAGCTCGCCCTCCTGATCGTGATCATGCTGCTGGGCCACTGGCTCGAGATGCGCTCCCTCGCGCAGACCTCCTCCGCGCTGGATTCCCTGGCCGCGCTCCTGCCCGACCAGGCCGAGAAGATCGAGGGCGAGGACATCGTCGCGGTTTCCCCGGCCGAGCTGCAGCTCGGAGACGTCGTGATCGTGCGACCCGGTGGCCGGGTCCCGGCCGACGGGGAAGTCATCGATGGTGGCGCCGACGTCGACGAGTCGATGATTGAGTATTCGTAGTCGTGGGAGCCACCGAATCTTGCTCTTGGGGACCGCCGATCGTGCCGACGGGGGCCAGTAGCCGCCGCGGTGGGGACCACTGGCTCCCGCCGGCATCGGGTCACTGGGGCAGTGCGGTGTGTTCTCGCATGTTCCTGTCGCCGGTGTCGATCCAGATTGTGTTGTGCACGATGCGGTCCATGATCGCATCGGCGTGGACTGCTCCACCGAGCCGGGCGTGCCAGTCCTTCTTCGGGTACTGGGTGCAGAACACGGTCGAGCCGGTGTCATAGCGGCGCTCGAGCAGTTCCAGCAGCATCGAACGCATTCCCTCGTCAGGATGGTCCAGCAGCCACTCGTCGATCACCAGCAGCGAGAACGTGGAGTACTTCCGCAGGAACTTCGTCTGGCCCTGCGGCTTGTCCTTTGCCAGGGCCCAGGCCTCTTCGAGGTCGGGCATTCGGATGTAGTGGGCTCGGAGCCGGTGCTGGCAGGCCTGCTTCGCCAGCGCGCAGCCGAGGTAGGACTTCCCTGAGCCGGTGAAGCCCTGGAAGACCACGTTCTGTTGCCGCTGGATGAAGGAGCAGGTTGCCAGTTGCGCGATCACGTTCCGGTTCAGTCCCCGTTCCTCGACCAGATCCAGCCGCCGCAGGTCCGCTCCGGGATAACGCAGCCCCGCCCGGCGGATCAGACCCTCGACCTTTCCATGATTGAAGATGGAATGCGCCTCGTCCACGATCAGCTGGAGCCGTTCCTGGAACGACATCCCCAGCACGTGAGCCTCATCCTGGGCATCGATCGCGTCCAGCAGCGCGGTCGCGCCCATCTCGCGCAGCTTCCGCTTCGTGTCGTTATCGATCACGCTCACCGGACACCTCCGGCGTAGTAGTCGGCGCCACGGACGTATCCGCCGTCTTCCGCGGGTTCCTCGCGGGGTGGACGCAGGGCGGCGACCTTGTCCTGCCCGGTGGCCAAGATCGGGTGCAGATGCGCATAGCGCGGTGAACGGACCCGTCCCGTCAGCGCGAGTGCGCAGGCCGCCTCGACCCGATCTACGGAGAAGCGGCGAGAGAGCCGTAGCACCGCCAACGCGGGATCCAGGCCCTGTTCCACGATCGGCACGGACTCGAAGATCCGCTGGATCACGATCACCGTGGCCGGCCCGACCCGATCTGCCCACGCCCGCACCCTCTGCGCGTCCCAGGCCTGGAAACGCTCGCCCGCAGGTAGGTCCGCGTCGTTGGTGCGGTACTCATTGCTCGCGGTCTCCGGGAGCAGCAGGTGACTGGTCAGTCGCTGGCTGCCCTGATAGATCTCCAGCGTCCGGGCCGTGATGCGCAGATCGACCTTCGCGCCGATGTGCGCGAACGGCGCGGAGTAGAAGTTCCGCGCGAACGTGACGTGCCCGTTCCTGCCCACTCGTCGTCCGTAGTGCCATGTCGAGATCTCGTAGGGCACCGCCGGCAGCGGCGTCAGCAGCGGCCGCTCCTCCGCGTCGAACACGCTGGCGCGGGATCCGGGCCGCTTCTGGAACGGCTCCGCGTTATAGGCCTCCATCCGCTGCCCGATGGCGGCTGCAAGTTCGGGCAGGGACGTGAATCGCTGATCCCGCAGCCCGGCGATGACCCAGGTCGCGACGTGCGCGACGGTGTTCTCCACGCTCGCCTTGTCTTTCGGTTTCCGCACCCTCCCCGGGAGCACCGCCGCCGAGTAATGCGCTGCCATCTCGCGATACGCATCGTTCAGGACGATCTCGCCCTCGCGGGGGTGCTTCACCACACCGGTCTTGAGGTTGTCCGGAACGATCCTCGGGACCGTCCCGCCCAGCGCCTCGAACATCGCTACGTGCGCTCGCAGCCAGGACTCCTGGCGCATATCCAGCGCCGGGAAGCAGAACGCGTAACGAGAAAAAGGCAGGCAGGCAACGAACAAGAACACCTTCGAGACCTCGCCGGTGACCGGATCGGCCAGCTCCATCGTGGGGCCGGACCAGTCGACCTCCACGCTCTGGCCGGCCTTGTGACCGACTCTCGAAGCGGCACCGGTGACCATGACGTGGTGCTGGTAGGTGCGGCAAAACCGGTCATACCCCATCGCCGGATCCCCAGCCGCCGTGGTCGCGTCGAAGTACTCGCCGTGCAACAGCTTCAGCGTCACGCCGACCCTGGCCATCTCTCGATGGACCTGTTCCCAGTCCGGCTGTGCGAACACGCTCTCGTGCTCGCCCCGGCCCGGGAACAACCGGGCATACACCTGCTCATCGGCGACGTCCGCGATATCGCCCCACCCGATCCCTGCAGCGTCAGCGGCCTCGAACACCGCCCTCACGGACTTGCGGGACATGCCCTGCGAGGACGAAATCGCTCGCCCCGACAGACCTTCTGCGCGCAGCTGGAGCACCAGCTTCGCCCTGATCTTCCGTACCATTCCAGATTGCTCCTTCCGCCGCGTGCCCTATACACACGGCGGAAGGAGCGTAGACAGAGCGGCCCCAACGACACCACTGGTGGTCCCGAACGACGCCACCGCTACGGCAGCGACGTGGCACCCGAACCCTCGATCAGCGGACCCCAGCGAGGCGAATATTCAATGATCACCGGCGAGTCCAGCCCCGTGCGTCGCGAGATCGGTGATCAGGTCGTCGCCGGCACGGTGGCGACGGACAACGCGCTGCGCGTGCGCGTCACCGCGATCGGTGAGGACACCGCCCTGTCCGGCATCCAGCGCCTGGTCGCCAACGCCCAATCCTCCACGACCCGGGCCCAGCTGCTCGCGGACAGAGCCGCCGGCTGGCTGTTCTGGTACGCGCTGATCGCGGCGATCGTCACCGCGATCGTGTGGACGGTTGTCGGGGTGCCCGAGAGTGCGCTGGTCCGCGCGATCACGGTTCTGGTCATCGCCTGCCCTCATGCGCTGGGTCTGGCGATCCCGCTGGTGGTGTCCATCTCGACCGAGCGGGCCGCGAAGGGCGGCGTCCTGGTCAAGGAGCGTGCCGCCCTGGAGCGGATGCGCACCATCGACACCGTCCTGTTCGACAAGACGGGCACGCTGACCAAGGGCGAGCCCGCCCTGAACCACGTCACCACCGTCGGCACCCTGGGCGAGGACGAGCTGCTCGCGCTGGCCGCCGCGGCCGAAGCCGACAGCGAGCACCCCCTCGCCCGGGCGATTACCGCCGCTGCCGCGGAACGCGGACTCGACGTGCCGCGCGCCACCGCGTTCCAGTCCACCACCGCGGTCGGCGTCAGCGCCACCGTGGACGGGCGCACCGTCCAGGTCGGCGGACCCAACCTCCTGGCCGAGCACGGCCAGGGACCGCTGCCGGCCACCGGGCCGTGGTCCGCGGACGGAGCGATCGTCCTCCATGTCCTCCTCGACGGGCAGGTCACCGGAGCGATCGGCCTGGCCGACGAGGTGCGCCAGGAATCTCGCGAGGCCGTCGATGCCCTGCACGAGCTGGGAATCCGCGTCGTCATGATCACCGGCGACGCCGAGCCGGTCGCCCGCGCCGTGGCCGGCGAGCTGGGGATTGACCAGGTCTTCGCCCAGGTGCGCCCGGAGCACAAGAGCGAGAAGGTCCTCGAGCTCCAGCGCGAAGGCCGGACCGTGGCCATGGTGGGCGACGGTGTCAACGATGCCCCCGCCCTCGCGCAGGCCGACGTCGGCATCGCGATCGGTGCCGGCACCGACGTCGCGATCGCGTCCGCGGGCGTGATCCTGGCCTCCGACGATCCCCGCTCGGTGCTCTCGGTGATCCAGCTCTCCCGTGCCAGTTACCGCAAGATGAAGCAGAACCTGTGGTGGGCCGCCGGATACAACATCGCCGCCGTTCCGCTCGCCGCCGGTGTCCTGGCCCCGATCGGGTTCGTGCTTCCCATGTCGGTCGGCGCGATCCTGATGTCGTTGTCCACTGTCGTTGTGGCCTTGAATGCGCAGCTGCTGCGGCGCCTGGATCTGACCCCTGCCAAGAGCGCGGCGCGCCTGGCCGGCCGCGAGAGCTCGACCTCGGTGTCGACGAACCAGTCTTCGAGCCGCGCGGGCTCGGTCAGCTCCCGGTCGGACTCGAGCAGGACCTCCACGGCGCCCAGGAACGGAGATCAGACTGGAGCCCATGAGGAGTGAATCGGCTCGAGCTGCAGCGACGGTTCTCGTTGTCGAAGACGAAGTCGCGCTCTCGGACGTCATGCAGGCATATCTCGTGAAGGCCGGCTACGCCACGGGGAGCGCGCGAAGCGGTCCGGAGGCGGTGGAGGTAGCCCGCGCCTTGTCACCGGACGTGATCATCCTCGATCTCGGCCTGCCTGGCCTTGATGGCTTGGAGGTGATGAGGAGGATCCGCGCCTTCTCCGACTGCTACGTGCTGATCACGACGGCGCGCTCAGAGGAGGTTGATCGCCTGGTGGGGCTGTCGGTGGGTGCGGATGACTACCTCACTAAACCGTTCAGCGTGCGTGAACTTGTCGCCCGGGTCCAGGCCGTGCTGCGGCGGCCCCGCGGCGAGCCCGGGACCGCTCCTTCGGGCACGGTGCGCGCGTTCGGAGAGCTTGAGATCGATACGGCCGCCCAGGAGGTGCGGCTCGCTGGCCAACCAGTCCCGCTGACCCCCACCGAGAGGGGACTGCTTATGACCCTGGCACGTCGGCCGGGCCAGGTCTTCAGCCGCCACCAGCTGATGGAAGCCGTCTGGGGTGGTTCCTGGATCGGAGATGACCATCTTGTCGATGTGCATATTGCCAACCTGCGACGAAAACTGGACGAGACAGCGGGTTCGGCACGGTATGTCACCACGGTCCGCGGTATCGGGTACCGGATGGGGAAGGGGTGAGGGCGTGACTGATCCCCGCTCATCGGCCAGAACGATCCGCCCCGGCACGAGCCTCGCCTCACGTTTAATGATCGGCCAGCTCATCGTGCTGTGTGCCGGCGCCGTCAGCATCACCGCTCTGACGGTGATGATCGGACCCGCCGTCTTCCACTATCACCTGCTCCAGACTGCTCTTCCGGTGGGCAGCGCTGAGATTCTGCATATCGAGCGCGCCTACCGTGACGCTCTCGCCCTCGCCCTGGGGGTCGGACTGGTGGTCTCCCTCCTAGCGGCAGGCCTGGTCACCTGGAGACTGGCGCGACGACTCCGGCAGACGCTCCACCGCCTCACCCTGGCCGTGGACGAACTCTCCCGAGGCCACTACTCCACTCGGGTGCCCGCCCTCGGCGCGGGAACCGAGCTGGACTCTCTGGCCGCCACGCTCAACGACATGGCTGCACGCCTAGATGCCGTCGAAGAGAATCGCCGCCGGCTGCTCTCTGACCTCGCCCACGAGCTACGTACTCCCATTGCTACTCTCTCGGCACATCACGAGGCGATGGCTGATGGTGTCATCGAGCCGGAGGCGGCCATGCCCATCCTTGCCGGTCAGACCGTACGCCTGTCCCGGCTGGCCGACGACATCAGCGAGGTGTCCCGTGCCGAAGAGGGACAGCTCCCGGTGGAGCTGCGGCCAACGTCGGTCCGCGACCTGCTGGACTCAACACTCCAGGAATGGGAGGAGAGGTTCGAGGCAGCGGGTGTGGCATTGCGACGAGATTTCGTTATGCGCCGCTCCCCGATCATTCACGCCGACCCGGACCGCCTCGCCCAGGTACTCGGAAACCTCCTGAGCAATGCCCTGCGGCACACCTCGCCCGGAGGCACCGTCACGCTTTCGGCCACGATGGAGGGCGGCACCGTGGTGATCTCTGTGTCCGACGACGGTGAGGGTTTCACCGCGCGTGACCAGGCGCGGCTGTTCGAACGCTTCTTCCGCGCCGACAGCGCTCGCACCCGTGAGGACTCCGGGTCAGGTATCGGTCTGACGATCAGCCGCGCCCTGGTCGATGCGCACGGTGGAACCATGTCCGCAGCCAGTGAGGGGCCCGGACAGGGAGCCACCTTCACCATCCGGCTTCCTGGAGCGACCGCTGACCGCTGAGCCCGCCGCGCACGGAGGGCCGCCCCTTAGACGATCGTGGTGAAGTTACCGACTCGTACCTGCAGCAATGCCATCCACTGCTCCCACACCCCGGAGACCAGCAGCAGCCCGATGGTGATCAGGACGGACCCGCCGACGATCTGGAGCGTGCGGCGATGCCGGGACAGCACTTTGGAGATTCCTAGCCTCGGGCTTTCATCGTTGAGGTGTCCGAGGGGCGGGTCGTGATGGGTGAAGGTGCTCCTGAACTGGAAGAATAGGGCTTGTCAAGAGTCCAGTTCTTCGCAGTCCAAGGAGCACCTTCAGGGTGAATACTACCGGGTTGTATCCACGTCCTCAGGTTGATGTCGCATCGGTGCCCGCCGTCGGTCAAGCAGGCGGGATCCTGCTGACCCAGACGCTGCGGGCGACGGGCCTGGCCAACGAGCTGTCTAGAGCGCTGGCCCCGTGGAGGAAGCAGTTCTCGCGGCATGATCCGGGGAAGATCCTCACCGATCTTGCGCTGATGCTCGCGGTCGGTGGGGACTGCCTGGCCGACGTCGCGACGCTGCGGGCGGAACCGGAGGTGTATGGGCCTGTGGCCTCGGATCCGACGATCTCCCGCCTGCTGACCGCCCTGGCGGCTGACGTCGACAAGGCCGAGAACGCGATCAGCACGGCCCGCCGGAATGCTCGCAAGAACGCCTGGGCTCAGGCCGGGCATCACGCCCCCAATGCGAACGCAACGGTGAAGAATCCGCTGGTCATCGACCTGGATGCATCACTGGTGACGTCCCATAGCGAGAAGGAGTTCGCCAGGCCGACGTTCAAGAAGGGTTTCGGATTCCATCCGTTGCTGGCGTTCGTCGACCACGGCACCGGAGGAAGCGGAGAGATGCTGACCTGTCTCCTGCGCCCCGGTAACGCCGGTTCGAACACCGCCGCCGATCACAAGAGCGTGATCGCCGATGCGCTGGCTCAGGTGGGGATGGGGTCCCGGCCCGGGAAGAAAGTGCTGGTCCGGATTGACGGGGCCGGTGGCACGAAGAAGACGCTGCAGGAGCTCGTGAAGCGGCGGGTCTCGTACTCGGTCGGATTCACCCTGCCTGCGAACACGCCGGAACTGTTTCGCTTGATCCCGAAGGACGTGTGGGAGCCGGCCTACAACCCAGGCGGCGACGTCCGGGACGGCGCGGACGTCGCCGAACTGACCGGGCTGCTCGACCTCGACGAGGACTGGCCGACCGGGATGCGAGTCATCGTCCGGCGTGAGCGCCCTCATCCCGGGGCGCAGCTGCGGTTCGATGACGTCGATGGCTACCGGCTCACTGCGTTCGCGACCAACACCTCCACGGGCCAGCTCGCCGATCTCGAGGTGCGTCACCGTCGGCGTGCTCGTTGCGAGGACCGGATCCGGGCCGCGAAAGACATGGGCCTGCGGAACCTGCCCCTGACCTCGTTCGCGCAGAACCGGATCTGGTGCCAGATCGTGGCTCTGGCCAGTGAGATCACTGCCTGGATGGGGCTGCTCGGCTACGCCGACCAGCCCGCTCGGCGGTGGGAACCCAAACGCGTGCGCCACCGCCTGTTCCAGATCCCCGCGACCATCGCACGGCATGCTCGTCAGCAGGTCCTACACCTCTCGGACCAGTCACTCTGGGCCCGGATCGTCCTGGCAGGCCACGCCCGCCTCACCCAACTCCCCGCCCCCGCCGGATAGCCTCACAAACTCGTCGTTGACCGCACTCCCCAAGGACCCTGGCTCTGGACGCCCGACCACCGCGACCGACACGCGGCGGACCGTCACACCCTGATGCCAGAATCGGCTACGGACATCGGCCTCGACGCCCGACACTGCCGCTCAGCAGCACCGTGAAAGATCGAGGCTAGGGCGCGCCGGAACACGAGGGCGAAGAGGATGAACGGGATCCCGAGCCCGATCGCGTAGCCGAAGGCGAGGAGGGCGCCGCGGCTGGCGGATGCCTCCCCGAGGCTGAGTGCGGCGACTGCGGCGAACGTCGGGCCGATGCACGGGGTCCAGGAGAAGCCGAACGTGATCCCGAGCAGCGGGGCGCCGGCGAGTCCGGCATCGGGGCGCTTCCGGATCCGTTTCTCGCCCGAGAGGCGGGGGAAGATTCCCACGAACACCAGGCCCATGAGGATCACCAGCACTCCGGAGATCCGATTGATCGCGCTGGTGTACTGGACCATCAGCGCCCCGAGCGCGCCGACGAATCCGCCGATGACCAGGAATACCGCAGTGAACCCGGCGACGAACAGCACAGCGCCGGTGACCAAACGCCCTGGACGCTCACCCGGATCGCTGGGGCTGCGCGGGCTGGTGTTCTGTCCGGTGAGGCCGGTGATGTATCCGAGGTAGCCAGGAACCACCGGAAGCACGCACGGCGAGAGGAACGCGACCAGACCGGCCACCATCGACAGCAGCAGGGCTGCGGCCAGGGGTCCGCTCAGCACGGTGGTGGCGAACAGTTCACCCATCAGGCGGCCTCCGCTAGCACGGCATCCAGGAGGCTCTCTAAGGTGCTCTGATCGGCTGCGCCCGCGATCCGGGCGGCTACTCGTCCTTCAGCATCGAGGATCAAAGTCGTGGGGACGGCGTTGGGCGAGACGCTGCCGTCCATGGACGCGATCACCGCCCCGTCGGTGTCGGGGATCGAGGGATAGGTGATGCCGAAGGTCTTCTCGAACGCGGCGGCTGGCCCGGCCTTGTCGCGCGTGTTCACGCCCACGAATTCCACTCCCAGGGCGCTGTACTCGGAGTGCACGGCCTTCAGCGCCGGTGCTTCGACCCGGCACGGCGGACACGACGCATACCAGACGTTGATCAGCAAGGGTGCACCGCGCAGCGCCGTGGAGTCGAAGTCGTCGCCGTCGTAGGTGGTTCCCCGAATCTCCAGAGGATCGGCGCGTCCCTCCGGGGGGATCTCGACGACGACACCATCGCCGGAGACGTACCCGGCGTTCGCCTCGCTCGCGGCGTCCGAAGAACTGCTGCACGCCGCAAGAAGGGGCGCGAGGACGAGCAGGCTCCCGCCCAGTCGGAGCGTGGTCCGACGACCCAGGCGTGGTGTCACGCTCCGCCCAGTTGGGCCGACCACCGAATGCCAGAAGGCGGACCGGGTGCTTCGCCTGCTCACGTCAGCTGGAGACTGGTCAGACAGGTCAGATCATCCTCCGCCTGGGTCGAGATGGACGCGGTCCCTGTGACGTCCTCGAGGGCGCACGTGAGCTCGGCGGTGATCCCGCGCGGCAACCAGAAACCGACGAACCCGTTGTCGTGCGTGGTGCGAGTGCCCTCCTCAAGGACCTCGCCCGAGCTGCTGTCGACCACGCTCACGGTGAGCTCGCGGCTGCGCAGTTCTCCGCGGCACGTGGTCAGGCTGTGGAAGGCGCACTCATGGGTGGTCTCGACGAACGGGGCCACCGACAAGTAGAACTGGTCCTCGGGAAGGGGCAGCTCGGCCTCGCGCCCTGCATCGTCTTGGAGCTGCAGAGACGTCGCGGTGACGCTGGCGATCAGATCCTGCGGTCGCTCAGCCACCGGGAGCGCCTCGAGCCGGTCGATGATCTCGTGCGCGTCCGCGTCGGCGAAGCCATGTTCCTGAAGCAACTCCTGATCACCCGTGATGGATGCGGGCTCGGACCCGCCGGCCCCGCAGCCGGCGACCACGAGCGGGAACAGGCCGGCACCGAGCACGAGCGATCGGCGCGGCAACCGGCCGGTGCGGCGACGGGGCCTACCCCCGGAGGAGGCGAGCGCACCTCGAGGGCTCGACGGGGAGGTCATCACGCAGGCTCGATCTCGCTCTCGACGACCCACTTGTGGTTCGTCATCATCATCCCGTCGGCCTCGTAATCGACCATGTACACGGTCTCCTCGGTGGCACTGTCGATGGTGGCCTCAGCACCCTCCATCCCGGTCATGTGATCGGCGGTGATGACCACTTCGGTGCCCTCTGCCAGCGGTGCCTCGCCCGGGTTCTCGAGCTCCTCGTGAACGACCCACTTGTGGTCAGTGACCGGCTCACCGCCATCGGTCGGCGTGAAGCTGACCGAGTAGGTCGTGGTGTCGAAGGCGCCCGAGATCGTCGCCGTCGCCCCCTCCATGCCCTCCATGTGGTCCGCCGTGAGCGTCACCTCCGTGCCGACCGGGAACTCGGGATCCTCCGCAGACGCCATACCTTCGGGCGCAGGGCCGCCATCCATCGGGTGCTCCATGCCGCCGTGGCTGCCTCCATCGGACGCCTCCGACGCTTCTGACTCGCCCGGCGTCCGACCCTCCTCAGACCCGCTGTCGGTGCAGCCGGCAAACACAATCGCACCGGTGACGACGACGGCCGCGAGACGGCCGAGAGAGCGACGAGAACGCATGATTTCTCCTAGTCAGAGGACACTTGGCACCAGCCTATGACCCCTAGATCAAGGTCTCCTCAAGGTCAGATCTTGACTTCTTGAGCACAACGTTGGCCAGTCATTCCGCATTGCCTCCAAACGAGTGGTCTATCCGCTTCCGTCCTTCGGGGGGCGATGGCTAGCGTCGTCAGGACGGGCCGGCATCCGCCGGTCCGTCCGGAACGAGAAGGAGCAGGATCATGACCCATCACGTCGCATCAATGCTTCAGACCTACCCGAAGGACCTCGGCACCATCGACCAGCAGAAGCTCGCCGAATGCATCGAGGCCTGCTTCGAGTGCGCTCAGACCTGCACCGCCTGCGCGGACGCCTGCCTGGCCGAAGACATGGTGGCGGAGCTGACCCAATGCATTCGCCTGAACCAGGACTGCGCCGACGTCTGCGAGGTCACCGGCCGGGTCCTATCCCGCCAGACCGGGAAGAACGTCGCCCTCAACCGTGCCCTGCTCGAGGCGTGTCAGGCGGCGTGCCGGTCCTGCGCCGAGGAGTGCGAGAAGCACGCTGAAATGCACGAGCACTGCAAGGTCTGCGCGGACGCCTGTCGCCGCTGCGAGCAGGCCTGTGCAGAGCTGTTGGCCTCGATCAGCTGATACCGCTGCCTCTGCACGCAAAGGGAGCCCCGACCGTTGGTCGGGGCTCCCTCTACGCTGGCGTCGTGGCGTTCTGTCAGCGGAAGGTGACGAAGGTCGGCGAACCCCAGATGGTGCGCTCGCTGACGGAGCCCTTGCTGTTGCCGGCGTCGATCACCGTGTTGCCGCCCGCGTAGATGCCGAGGTGGCCCGGCCACACCACGAGGTCGCCCGGCTTGGCCTCGGACTTCGAGATCGTGGTGCCGGCCGCGACCTGCTGCGACGAGGTGCGAGGCAGGGCGATGCCGGCCTGCGCGTACGCGTACGAGCTGAGCCCCGAGCAGTCGAAGCTGACACCCGGCTTGGAGGTCCCCCACGAGTACGAGACCCCGACCTGGCTGCGCGCGGCGTCGACGATCGCCTGCTGAGAGTTCGTCGCAGAGTGCGCCGGAGCCGGAGCAGACGTTCCGCCGGTAGAGATCGAAGCGCCCCCGCCGTTCAGTGCACCGCGGGTCTGCGGGCCCACGACCCCGTCGATCTTCAGGTCGTGCGAGCGCTGGAAGTCCTTCACGGCCCCATGGGTGAGCCGACCGAACTTGCCGTCCACGGACAGTGAGGCACCGTGCTCGTTCAGCGCCGTCTGGAGCCGCTCCACGGCAGAACCCTGGGAACCCCACCGCAGCTTCTCGGCCCCCAACGCAGACGTCGCATGTGCAGGAGCCGGCGTCGTGGGGGCTGAAGCCTGCGCAGCAACGGCAGGTGCGGCGGGCGAGCCGGCGGGGGCGGCCTGTGCGGGGCCTGCGAGTAGCGCGGATCCGAGGACGACCGTGCCGAGCACAGCGGCACCGCCCGTGCCCCGCAGAGCCCGACCAGCGATCCCGACAGGCGTGACTGCTCGGCCAACGGCCCGATGGGTGTTGTTCTGGGACATAGTTCTGCTCCGTAAGTTCCCCTCCTCGAGACGGGAGGGAGTCGATGACTTCGTCAGTGCCACAGCGACAGCGGAGCGAGCAACGAGGCGACGGCTCATGTCGTGGGCGGCGACATCAACGTACGGCCCTGATCAGCCCCACAGAACAACGATGGGAGGGTCCACCGAAGGATTTAGCCGATCCTTGACTCCACAACCCTGCATACCCCCGGGGGGTAGGGCTCGCCTTTGCCTTCGTTGGGCAGACTGTGGCTTAAGTGGAGCACGACGCCTCACGGGCCGGCGATCCCGACGTCAGCGCACCGAGGCGCAGCTTTCCTCCTGGCGGGCTGCGGAGATCACCGGCACGGGCGTCTCGGGGAGCAGCTCGCCGAGCGGGTCGGGATCAGCTGATGTACCTCGTCGACGCGAGCATCCTGATCGAAGCGAAGAACAGGTACTACGCGTTCGACATCGCGCCAGGGTTCTGGACCTGGCTCGAACAGGGCCACCAGGCAGGAGAGCTGATCAGTATTGATGCCGTTCGCGATGAGCTCCTTAGCGGTGATGACGAGCTCGCGGACTGGGCGCGGGATCACCCGGGCTTCTTCCTACCGGTCGATCAGCGAACCGCCCAGAACTTCGCTCCACTCAGCACGTGGGCAGCGAGGCAGGACTATCGGCAGGATGCGTTGAACGCGTTCTCGAGTGACCAAGCTGATTTCCTCCTCATCGCCCATGCCGCCGGGCATGGCGACACCGTTGTCACCAACGAACTGCCCAGTCCGAACGCACGCAAGCGGGTGAAGATCCCGGACGCCTGTGCCGCGATGGGAGTCGAGTATGTCGATTTCTTCACGGTGCTGCGGACTACAGGAGCGAAGCTCCGCTTCCATGGGGCGGATGGAAGCACGCCCGCGCCTGCGCCCCTGGCACCGACCATTCCAGGGCTCGACTGACATGTGCTCCGGTGGCGAGCAATGAGCCTGCCGCCTCAAGACCGGGTCAGCCCCGAGACGCCGGCGAGACCACGACGCCACCTGCACGGCGAGGGCCACGTGGTGCGCTGAACGCCGGCCAGACCGAACGCGATCACGCCGCAGCCAGCCGGAGCGGTCCCTGACCAGCCCATGGGGCGCACAGCCTTTTCGCTCATGCCCTCATGCGGCACGATGGTCAGATGCCCAAGAAGAAGCACCGCCGCGGCACCCAGCGCTCTCGCCCGCAGCGCGGCCCGTCCCACGCGTTCGAGCGATCCGACAGGCGGATGGAGCGAGATCTGCATGCGCTGCTGGCCCAGTTCGTTCTCTGGCGCCGTGAGGCGGTCTCCACGGATCAGGCCGACGAGGAGGCCGCACATGTGGAGCCGCTGCTGAGGCTGAAGGCCGAGCAGCTCGACAGTGCGGACCCGACCTACTGGACCGAAGAACTGATAGAGGTCCTGCTGACCGAGGTGGTTCCACGCAAGGTGATCCAGCCGCGCGAGATGGTCATGGCGCAGGTGCCTGCCCTGGGCCAGTTCTTCGCGTTCCTCGACGAGCACCAGCGCTGGCATCCCGACGGCATCGACGTGGATCGGGCCCGCAGCGTGCTGGAGGGGCTCGAGTTCTCGGCCCTGGAAGCCGCCGATGACCCCACTGCCCGCTCCTTCACCGGCAACATCCTCGTCCACGCGAGCACGCTGGGGGTCGACCTGAGCACGCCCGAGCTGTTCGACGCCTACATGCAGTGGTACAACACCGCGCTGACCAACACCGAGCGCCACGAGATCTCCGACACCGGGCGCCTGGCGAACCCGTCGATGCCCTTCGAGGCTTCGCACTGGACGGGCTCGGGCAGTGATTTCGGCGGCGGCCCCGATCCTGCCGACGTCCCCGACAAGGAGCCCGGGTTGCCCTGGTTCCTGCCCGACAACTCCACTCTGGAGGAGCCCCTGCTCGCGCTGGAGAGAGCCGAGGACGACATGGAGGAGCTCACGGCAGCGCACGGCGACGTGAGGCTGGTGCAGCGGGCGGCGCGCCTGCTGGAGTTCCTGGGCAAGGGGCGCCAGGTGACTTCGACGGGAGCGCTGCGCCTGGCCGACGTACGCACCCTCGTCGAGGAGTGGGAGATCGACACCGGCCCCTTCGCGGTCACCTCCATGTGGCAGGTCGACGAGATCGCAGGCCCGTGGAGCGCCCTGATCGCGGGTGGGTGGGTCACGCTGACCAGCACCCGGGCCTACCCCGAGCAGCACGACCACGCGCCGTACGTCCCGGCGTCGGAGGACCCGGAGGCGTTCACGACCTTCGCGCGCGCGGTGATGCTGATGCTGCTGATCACCCTTGTGCAGAACGATCCGGACGAGGGTGGTTTCCGCGGCGGACCGGACACCTTCGCAGCCCTTCTGTTCGCCGCCAGCCCCGACGGACTGACCCTCCCCGACGCGAACAGCATCCTGGCCGAGCTGGCCAGCCACGACCATGGAGAGCATTCCGCGCGCAAGGCGGACTTTCCGGCAGGCAGCGATCAGATGTGGCAGATGTGGAGGGTCCAGGCCGACCTGATGCACCTGTCACGGTGCGGGCTGTTGCGACAGGACCCGGCGGCGGGTGCTGAGCAGGAGGAGGTCCCGGGCCCGGAGGGGTCGACGTTCCGCAGCAACCTCGCGGTGTTCGCGGCGGTGATCACCGCCGTCGACGCCACGCGTCAGGGCGGGGTCTGACGGGAGATAGCCCGTCGCGTGGCTCCACTGATGGGGGTGCGGTGCGAGGATGTGGACAATCGACATGCTTCCGTTGTCGGCTAGCCACGACCCCCGATGCGAACTCAGGCGACCTGGACTCGGGCGTCCCCGGTCACGTACCCGAGCGAGAGCCCGCCGCCGACGGCTTCGAGATACTTACGGATGATTCCGGTCCTCATCCGTTCGTCCGCTTTCGGCGGCGCGTGATGGAGGGGCCCTGGCAACCTGGGCTGAAGGGTGATCCGCCGCGCTGGCCGCAGGGGCCGTGCCGACGGTGCATTCTGTCCACATTCCCAGGAACCAGGTGCCGGGTGAGGTCCGGATGTGGTCGGCTGTTGTGGTCACCATTAACCCGTCCAGAAGGCCACCGGTCCCTTATGCGCTCCTCAGTCATCGCCCGCTCGACGATCGCGGTCGCGTCCGCCTTCCTTGTCCTCAGCGCGTGTGGACCCACCAGCCCGCCGGCTGGGGAGGACGATGCAGACTCGCAAGCGCAGGAGCAAGGGGTGTCGGACAACGGCAGCGGCGCCGGCGAGAACCGTGAATCCAGCGAGAGAAGTGAAACGAGCGAGAACGGTCAATCTGGCGAGGACGATGCTGCGGAAGAGTCGTCCGGTGAGCATTCGCCAGGGAGGACGGCAGACGGGGAATGCATCGTCGGTGAGGGCAGCTCTGAGATCCCGTCAGGCCCGCCCGAGGTCGACGAATGGACCATGGTGGCCGGCACCGCCGCGCCCGTCTCCGAGAGGTACGGCCCGTACGCGCAGGACGGTGACCTCTGGACCTGCTACGAGCACTCAGCGAACGGCGCGCTCTTCGCCAGCGCATATTTCCTCAGTGCCTCGGGACGAGTAGAGGGCGTATCCGGCGAGTGGCTTCCGGAGGGTGACTTCCGTGACGAAGCCATCGCGAGTGAGGAGGAAGGCCTCCAGGATTCCGAAGAGTTGACGGTCACCTTGATCGGCTACCGGTTCCAGACCTACACCGAGGAGTCCGCGATCATCGATCTCGTCGTCGAGGGCGCGCTGCCGGAAGGAACGGCGAATGTGTCTATCCGGGTCGCCTTGAAATGGGATCGTGACCGTTGGGTGGCCGATCCCGAGAACTTCGGCGAACAGGGCCACGCCGTCGAGTCGCTTGACGGTTACTCGCCCTGGCGCGGCTGAAGCCGGTATCGGAGTTCTACACGTCCGGCGACACGTTGTAGTTCCCGCGGAACAGGTTCTGGGGGTCGTAGCGCTGCTTGACGCGCTGCAGCCGGCGGTACTTCTCCTCCCCGTAGATGTGGCGGGTGAAGTCCGTGATGGGGCGGGTGTACTCCAGGGCCCGGAAGTTCACGTACTCGCCGCGCTCCGCCAGGCGCTCCATCACCACGCGCGAGTGCCCGGCCAGATCCCAGCCGCGAGAATCCTCCTCGGATTCCTGCCAGGCGCCGTAGATGTTCATCCAGAAGCGGGCGGTGCGGTTGGGGAAGGCGGTGGCCTGCTCCGGCACCCGGGCGAACGCGCCGCCCAGGTGATGGATGTCGATCGCGTGCCCGGGGCCGGGGATGCGCTCAGCCACATCCAGCACCGCCCCCAGAGCGTCCTCGTCCATGCGGGTGAACGCCACGTTGCGCCAGAACCCGTGTGAACCGAAGGGGAAGTGAGCATCCATGACGCTCTGCCACTGCGGCCACGAGATCGGCCCGGAGGTCTCATGGACGGGCGGGGCGGTCCGGCGCAGGCGATCCAGCATCGCCGTCCCCCGTGCCGGGTCCTCACCCACGTACACGCAGCGGATCATCAGGCACGTCTCCTCACCCATGCCGGAGACCTCAGGCATCGCCCGGAAGGTGAGGCTCGAGCTGAGCTCATCGGGCAGCTCCCGCGCCCACCGCTCGAACGCCGCCAGCGCGTGCCACCACTGCGATGGCGCATACACCAGGGTCCAGCCCAGCACCGTCTGCGGCAGGCGCACGGCCCGGAACGTGAACGAGGTGACCACACCGAAGTTCCCACCACCCCCGCGCAGCCCCCAGAACAGGTCCGGGTGATCCTCGCGGCTGGCCACCAGGTACTCGCCCTGGGCGGTGACCACCTCGGCCCGCTCCAGGCAGTCCAGCGCCAGACCCGCCCTGCGCGTCAGCCAGCCCACGCCTCCACCGAGCGTCAGGCCCGCGACGCCGGGCAGGGACAAGGCGCCCAGGGGGACCGCAAGCCGGTGCGGGGCGGTGGCGTTGTCGACGTCGGCCGCGCGGGCCCCCGGCGCGGCCGTGACCAGCTGCGTTGCGGGATCGACCACCACCTCCCGCAGATCCCCCAGGTCCAACACGATCCCGTCGTCCACGGTGCTCAGTCCCGTGATGCTGTGCCCGCCGCCGCGCACCGCCAGCGGCAGGCCCGTCTCCCGGGCGGCCTCCAGCACGATGGGCACATCATCGACCGTGGCCGCGCGGGCGATCGCCAGCGGGTACCGGTCCACCATGCCGTTCCACACCGCGCGCGCCTGGTCGTAGCCAGCATCGGGTGGTTCGATCAGCGGGCCGGCCAGGTGCTTGCGCATCCTGGCGAGGGCGGGCTGCGCCTCGGGGACCGGGTGATGGTTCGTCGTCGTTGCCATGGCCATCGCACCTCCCGCACCCCTCATCGGGTGCACGAATGGTGCCCTCGATGGTACTCCTGCCCCTGACCTGCCGCAACGGACCAGCGGCCCGCGGCCCGCCTCCGCAGCGGCAGGCCGTGAGCGCACTCAGGCCGTGGACGTGCTCAGGCCGTGAACGCTTTCAGGCCGCAGCCGTCTGCCCGCACACCCCGCACTGCTCGTACTCCTGGCGGCCCCAGCGCCACAGGGGGAGCACGAAGAACAGCGTGAACTGCCGGTAGCTCTTCAGACGCTGCCACTGGGTGGTGTTGCCGCAGCGCGGGCAGGTGCGGGTGGCGCCCGGCCCCTGGCTGTCGGTCTTTCCAGTGACGCCAGCGATGAGCAGCATGCGAGGCTCCGATCAGGAAGGTCGAGCGCGTAGGCCCGGTGGGATGTGGACGGTATCAGCCTGGCAGGACCCTTACTGGCCATGGGCCCTGGCACCTCGGTGCGCACCTTGGAACACTGGGGTGATGAGCGCACACATGCAGTACCGCACCCTGGGCCGCAGCGGCACCGTCGTCTCCGTGCAGACGCTGGGCACCATGACCTTCGGTGCCGAGGCCGACGAAGCCACCTCGCACGAGATCATCACCGCCTACGCCGAGGCCGGCGGCAACCTCCTGGACACGGCCGACGTGTACAGCGCCGGGGTCAGCGAGGAGATCATCGGCCGCTGGCTGTTCGACCACCCCGACCTGGCCAAGGACGTGGTGCTGGCGACCAAGGCCCGCTTCCCGATGGGCAAGGCGCCCAACGAGATGGGCACCTCACGCCGCCACCTGCGGCGCGCCCTGGAGGACTCCCTGCGCCGACTGCAGGTGGACCACATCGATCTGTACCAGATGCATGCCTGGGACGCCCACACCCCGCTCGAGGAGACCCTGGACTTCCTGGACGACGCGATCCACGCGGGCCTGATCTCCTACTACGGCTTCTCCAACTACCTGGGCTGGCAGCTCACCAAGGCCGTGCACGTGGCCAAGGCCCACAACTGGGCTCTGCCCGTCACCCTGCAGCCGCAGTACAACCTGCTGGTGCGGGACATCGAGCATGAGATCGTGCCCGCCTGCCAGGACGCCGGCCTGGGCCTGCTGCCCTGGTCGCCGCTGGCCGGCGGCTGGCTGAGCGGCAAGTACGAGCGCGATGTGCCGCCGACAGGCGCCACGAGGCTGGGGGAGAACCCCAAGCGCGGCATGGAGGCCTGGCAGGCCCGCAACGACGACGAGCGCACCTGGAACACCCTCGAGGTGGTGCGCGAGATCGCCGAGACCCACGGAGCAACCGCCTCCCAGGTGGCACTGGCCTGGCTCACCGCCCAGCCGGCCGTCACCTCCGTGATCATCGGTGCCCGCAATCTCGACCAGCTGCACGACAACATGGCCGCCGTCGGCCTCGAGCTGAGCGACCAGGAGCTGCAGCGCCTCACCGAGGTCAGCGCCCCGCGCGTGGACCCCTACCCCTATGGCGCGGCTGGGGTGCAGCAGCGCCACCGCCCGCTGGTGCAGGATCAGTGACCATGGAACAGATCACCGTCGCCGGGCACGCTGACCCCATCCCCGTCTCGCCCGTGGCAGCGAAGCTGCTGCGAGAGCGTCTCGAGGAGACCCGGCAGAAGCGCGGCGCGGAAGCCGCCGATCAGTTGGAGGCTCGCGTCGGCGAGCGCATCGTGCTGCTGTTGCAGAGCGGCAAGCCCAGCATCGACCTGGGCAACATGCGCGCTGTGGTCACCTACGCCGAGGTCCCGCCCGAGGAGGAGGACAGCTCGGCCCTGGGCCGCACCCTGCGCGGCATCAAGGACAAGCTCGCCCAGCGTGGCGGACTGCAGCGGTAGCTCTGCGGCACTGAGAGCGGGGCGCGCCTCAGAACCATTCGTGGTTCTCAGGTGCGCGCCGCTCTCAGTCTCCGGAGCGGTGCTTCCGCTGCGCGGTGCTTCTGCTGCCGATCGATCCCTCCCACCGCCATTCAGCCCAGCCCCAGCTCCGCCGGGTCGCAGGGGTCGGCGTCCACGTCGGCGCCCCAGATGCGCACCTGGCCCTGTTCGGTGATCTGCAGGGTGGCGCCGTGCTCGTCGCGGGTCTCCAGCACTTCGCGGGAGCCGTCCTGTGTGGTTCCCGAGGCCTCCTCGAAGCCGTGCTCTGCCAGCACGGGGTTCAACGCATCCAGGCGCTCCTGCCAACCGGTGCTGTCCACCGACGGCAACGACGCCTCGGGAGTCCAGGTGCCGGCGGTGTACTCGCAGGTCCCGCCGCTGTCGGTGACCTTACGCGTCTCCTCGGCGAAGCTCCACTGGTCGTCGCCGTCGGACAGGACGTCGAAGACTGCCTCTGCTGCACCGTCGTAGTGCGCGACGGCCCCGTCCGCGGCCAGTGGAGCGGAGCTGCCGCACGCAGCCAGCGGGAGCACCGCACAGGCGGCGAGCAGGCCGGTGCGTCGACTCGTCTGCATCCTCACGGGACCTCCGGGGACGATGGGTACCTCTCCCCATGGTCAGATACGGCGGGGAGATCTAGGGTCGACGCTACACCGCATGACTTCGCACACGGGAAGGGAGGACACGATGAGCGGCTTCTTCGGAGCAGATGTGGAACAGCTACTCGCCCAGAGCAGGTCGACCAAGACCGCGGGGGAGCGGCTGGGCGAGATCGCGGATGCGCTGGTGGCCCTCGGATCCTCCGTCGAGTGGACGGGGCAGGACGCCGATTCCTTCAGGGACCAGCTCGAGGGCGGCGTCGCGCCGGCCGTGCGGGAGTCCGCCGGGATGCTGGAGTCGGGCTCGCGTGATCTCGCCCTGCACGCCGCGCAGCAGGACCTCGCCTCCGACCCCGACGGCAGGATCGACACCTCCCGCTACGCCGAGCTGATCGGTGGGGAGGGCCTCTGGTCCGACATCATCAACGGCACGCAGGATGCCTGGAACAACCCGTTCAACCCGTTCTCCGACCCGATGGACATCGATGACCTCGGCGGCCGCTACATCGACACCGCGGAGGGACAGGACTTCGATCCCGCGGATGTGGACATCTCGGAGGAGGCCATCGCCGAGCAGACGATGAGGCAGGGCGCCCTGGGCGACTGCTGGCTGCTCTCGGCGCTGATGTCCGTCTCCGAGGTCAATCCCGGGTTCCTCGCCGAGAACATCTCCCTTCGCGAGGACGGGACGTGGGACGTCACCCTCTACGACGACGGCGAGCCCGTCACCGTGAACGTGAGGCCGGACCAGCTCGCCGCCGACGGCGCTCGCGTCGACGACGGCCAGAACGACGGCTGGGCCGACGACGAGCTCGGCTACATGTCGATCTACGAGCAGGCGGCGATCAACCATCTGGGTCCGGACTACGAATCCGTCATCGCGGACACCCCCGGGGCCGGTCTTGAGCTGATCACGGGCCAGTCCAGCGCGGACGACTCCTTCCTGGGCGGCAACCCCACGCTGGAGGAGTTCCGGGCGGCGCTGTCGGAGGGCCGCCCGATCACGGTGATGTCCGATCCGATCCACCCCTGGCGCGATGACATCGCCGGTGCCCACGTCTACCAGGTGCAGAGCGTGGACTCCTCGACCGGTGAACTGATCATGGTCAACCCATGGGGCTACACCGGCGACGGCGCTGAGGACATGCCCCATACGATCCGGGTCTCGATCGAGGACTACCGGGCGAACTTCGTGATGGCGGGCGTGGGCTCCAAGCCCGAGGACTTCGGGAAGCCGCGATGAGCCAGCCGTCTTCCCGGACCCCGCGTGCGGCGGGCCCGAGCGACAGCCCCGCACCTGTGGCGATCCGACTGACGGCCCGGCGGCCGATCGGTGGCATCGTCGTCGGCGTCATCCGGGCCGCGATGGACGTGCAGCTCGGCCACCGGGTCGCAGAGCTCCATCTGGCTTCCCCCGGGCACGCCGGACGACGGATCGAGGTGCGTGAGGGACAGCTGATCGAGGCCTTCGGGCATGTACTGCAGGTGGCGGCGATCCACCCCTACAACGGCCGTGACCCCGCGGGTGTCGAACTGGTCGACGTCACCGGCGCCGGCCCGACGGGCGCGGGCCTGGGCTGAGCTGCTGGCCCTGAGTGAGGGGCTGGCCAGGGTTGGGGGGCTGACCAGGGTTGAGGGGCTGAGGGCCCGTCCGGTTCTGCTGCCACCACAGGGCGGCCTGCACCCGTGAGTCCAGCTGCAGCTTCGCCAGCGCATGGGACAGGTGGGTCTTCACGGTCGTGATCTCCACGAACAGTTCCGAGGCGATCTGCTGATTGGACAGCCCCTGTGCCACCAGCGCCAGCACGTCCTCCTCCCGGCGGGTGAGTGAGGGGACGTGGGCCGACGAGCCCGAGGAGGCCGACGAGCCCGCGGAAGCCACGGGGACAGCGCCTCCAGCGCGGGCGCCCGCTGCCTCCGGCTCCTCGGCCTGCGCAATCCCCGCCGTGTGGCCACCGCCGCGCAGCGCCGCCACCACGGCCTTCGTCGCAGCTACCGACAGCACCGAATCGCCGCGGTGCACATCCCGCACCGCCTGCAGGATCCGAGCCGGGTCCTCAGTCTTGACCAGGTAGCCGTCGGCACCCGCAGCGAGTGCCCCCAGCACGAACTCGTCCAGGTCGAAACCGGAGATCACCAGCACGTTCGCGCCCGTCTCGCGCAGGCGCGGTGTGATCTCGATGCCCGTGGCACCGGGCATGCGCACATCGGTGAGCACGACGTCAGGGCGCAGCACCTGGGCGGTGCGCACCGCACTCTCGCCGTCGCTGGCCTGGCCCACCACCTCGATGTCGGGGGCAGAGCTCAGCAGGGCCACCAGGCCGGAGAGCACAGCGGGATGGTCATCGGCCACCACCACGCGGATCGGGGCGGGGGCGGTCATGCGGGAACCTCCTGGTCAGGATGGGCAGCGAGCGCGCTGGCGGGGCGGGCGGGCAGTCGGGCCTCGACCCGCCAGGTGTCGGGCGACGCGGGAGGCACGTCACGGGTGACCCCGGCATGGGCGGGTGCGGAGCGACCGGGCCCGGGGTGGACGGGCCCGGCATGGGCGGTGCCGCCGACTGCCGCGGCCCGGTGGCCGATCGCGCCGATGCCCAGCCCGGTGCCGACGCCCAGTCCGGTATTGGTCCCGGTGTCCGTCTCGGCCCGGTCGCCGATCCGGTTCTCCAGCACCAGGTGCACCACGGGCGTGGCACCGTCGACGCCTGCCGGCGCGCCCACCTCGGCCGGGACGTGCGCCTCCAGTCCTGCCGGTTCGAACGCCACCCGCAGCGAGATCGGGGTCTGCCCGTGCCGCACCGCGTTGGTGACCGCCTCCGAGGCGATCCGCAGCAGAGCAGCCTGCACCGACGGGTCCACCTGCTCCGGATCCGACACCGCCGGGTCGATCCGCGCCGTCAGGTGGGGGTCCCGCCCGCGCAGGCGCGCGGTGAGCGAGCCCCAGTCCAGCGTGGCTTGCGGCAGGGACCCGGGCTCCTCGGTGGACAGCACCGTGATCATCGACTGCAGGTCCCGCAGGGCTGCCTTCGCCGAATCGCGAGCGGTCAGCAGGGAGTTGTCGCGCGCACCGGCATCCTCCAGCGATGAGGCCAGCGACGTGTGCAGGGCGACAGCGCTGAGGTGGCCGGCGATCACGTCGTGCAGGTCGTGGGCGATGCGGCGCCTCTCGCCCTCCACTGCGCGGGCCTGACGGGTCTGCGCCAGGTCCTGCTGGGAGCGTGCCAGGGCCGTTGCGGACCGGGCCAGTGCTTCCGCGGTGCGGCGCGCCTCCCGGTGATGGCGCACCTCCCAGCCCCACAGCAGCGGGGTGAGCGTCACCAGCGCGACCACGATCATCACCACGAACACCAGCTCCACCGAGCCGGTCGCCACGGCTGCCACCAGCAGCGCCGCCACCGAGGCCGCGATCGCGACGCCGGTGGTGGCCCTTGCCAGTTGTCGTGAACCGTGGATCACCGGCGTGAACAGCGCCTCGAACAGCAGCACGTACGCGGTGATCTGCCCGCCGGCGATTGCTTCGGCCAGGCTCGCCAGCCCCGTGACCACCAGCGTCACCACCGGGGCCCGACGACGCCACATCGTGGCCGCCGCTGCCACCAGCATCAGCGGCAGCGACACCTCCAGTCCCCACGACTGGGTGAGGAACCCACTGTTGCTGATGCCCGAGAACGCCAGCACCACAGCGAGCAACGCGTATCCGACCGCCACCAGCACGTCGCGCGCCTCGATGCGGGGGCGGGGCGGCCTATCGGTCGCGGCGTCGGCGTCGCGCGGTCCGGCCGTCTCGGGCGCTGCGGGGGAGGGCATGCCCAGAGACTACGGCGCGACAGGGGTGCCGCCGGGGCCGAGACGCTTTCCAGCACCTTCGGATGACGCCCCGGCGCGGCGACGGCGGAAGCATGGACGGCATGGAATCGACGCTCGACGCAGCAGGCCCCGTGGGCCTGGCCGTGCTGGCCCTGGTGGACGCCACCTCCATGGGCACCCTGGTGATCCCACTGATCCTGCTGGTTGCCGGCGACGGCGGTGCTCGTCGCGTGGCCGGCCGCACCCTGTTGTACCTGGCCGTGATCGGTGTGTTCTACCTGCTGCTGGGGATCGCGCTGCTGGCCGGTCTGCTGCCGCTGATGGAGCACCTGGGGCACCTGCTGCGCACGCCCGCGGTGATGCTGGCGCTGGCGGTGATCGGGGTGCTGCTGGTGGTCTGGTCCTTCCACATCGACCCCGCCGCCATCCGCAAGCGCGGCGGGGACCCGGAGGCATCGGCCCGGCGCTGGACCCATCGAGCCCGTCAAGCCGCGGGCCGCCCGCTGCTGCTGATCGGCCTGGCCCTGCTGGCCGGAGTGATCGAAGCGGCCTCGATGATCCCGTACCTGGCCGCGATGGGGATCATCGCCGACATGGGCGTGGGGCTCGGCACCGGGGCCCTGATCCTCGTGGGCTACTGCGCGCTGATGATCGCCCCGGCCGCAATACTGGCCGGGGTGCGGGCAGCCCTGGGCGGCAGGGCGGACCGGCTGATGGACCGCCTGCACAGCTGGGCGGTGAAGAACGCCTCCAGTGCCTTCTCCTGGGCGATCGGCATCATTGGCGTGATCATCCTGATCAACACTGCCGTGCCCGCGCTGGACGCGCTCGGGGCGGGATGATCGGCAGGGCAGGGAGGCGTGACGGGCAGGGGGCGGGGCCAGTAGTGACGGGCAGGGGTGGGGCCAGTAGTAACGGGCAGGGGACGGGACGAGCAGTGACGGGCAGGGGTGGGGCCAGTAGTAACGGGCAGGGGACGGGACGAGCAGTGACGGGCAGGGGTGGGGTAACGGACACAGAGGGGGTGCGGCAGGGCGGGCCAGTGGTCAGCCCGCGCGGTGAGTGGACTCTGGTGGCTCTTTCTCGGGCCGCTTTCGACCACCAGCGTCCACTCACCGATGCGGCACGGTGAGATGCCGCGAGCAGGAACGGGGAAGCTGTCCTCAAGCCGGCGCCCGACCGGATGCTCGGGCCCGTGACAGGCCCCTTGGTGATGCAGTGCACTACGGTGGACAGTCCCTGGTCGACGCAGGCCGGGGCCCGCCCCACGGACGAAGGAGTCACGGTGCCCACACGACGATCCCTGCTGGGCCTGGCCGGGCTCACCGGCGCGGCGAGCCTGGGGGCGCTGGCCGGCTGCGGGTCCTCGGCCTCCGAAGTGGATCCTGCGCTGGGGCCCATGGCCGGCCCCGACGACTCCGGGGCGATCACCTTCCAGATCTGGGACAAGGCGCAGGAACCGGCGATGCTGGAGATCATCGCCGCGTTCAACCAGCACTACCCGAACATCTCCGTCGCGGTGAACACCACCGCCAACGCCAACTTCTTCGAGATGCTGCGCATCCAGGCCATCGGTGACGAACTGCCGGACCTGTTCTGGATCAACGGCCCCAACTTCGAGCTGTACGCCTCCGAGGGGATGCTGCAGGACCTCACCGGCCTGGAGGGCTTCGACCCGGCCAACTACCCACCGAACCTCAACGAGCTGTACTCCTACCAGGGTGTGCCGTACGCCGTTCCCAAGGACTTCGACACCATCGGCCTCTGGTACAACCGCGAGCTGCTGCACCGCGCAGGCGTAGACGAGCCCACCGGGTCGTGGACCTGGCAGGAGTACCGCGACGCCTCCGAGATCGTCACCCGGGCGCTGGGCTCCGAGCAGATCTGGGGGAACTCCGGCGGCATCTGGCCCCAGGCCTACATCTACCCCCTGGTCATGCAGGCAGGCGGTGAGATCCTGCTGGACGACAAGACGAAGTCCGGCTATGACTCCCCGGCCGCGATCGAGGCGTTCCACTTCTTGGAGGGCATGGTGGCGGACAAGATCGCGCCCGACGTCCGCTACACCACCGAGAACGCCCCCGCGGACCTGTTCAACAGCGGCCGCGCCGCCCTGCACCAGTCCGGCAACTGGGAGGCCGCCGTGTTCAAGGACTCCCCGGTATTCGATCAGCTGGGCGTGGCCCCACTGATGCACGGCAAGCGCGAGGCCAACGTGATCCACGGGATCGGGCAGGCGATGAACGCCCGCAGCCGCAACAAGCCCGCCGCCTCCGCGTTCCTCGCGTTCCTGGGCTCGGAGGAGGCCAACCGGATCCAGGCCGCGGCCGGTGCCGCAAACCCGGCCTTCATCGGCACCAACGACGCGTACGTGGAGTCGATCCCCGAGTTCACGCTGGACGTGTTCATCGACGCCGCCGACACGGCGATGGCCTACCCGGCCTCGAAGAACACCGAGGCCTGGCTGCGACTGGAGGAGCTGTTCTTCCCCAAGATCGTGATGGGCGAGGTGGAGAGCGGCGCGAAGGAGCTGGCGACGAGGATGAACGAGGTGCTGGCCGATGAGTGACAGAGCAGTCGAAGCTCCACGACGCAGACCCCGCAACAAGGACGGGCTTTGGCCCATCGTCTTCCTGGCCCCGCTGCTGATCGGCATCGCCGTGTTCTACTTCTGGCCGATCCTGGCCACGGTGCTGAACTCCTTCTCCACCTTCGGGCCGTTCGGCGGCCGCACCTTCGCGGGCCTGGAGAACTACGCCCAGCTGTTCCAGGACTCCTTCATCCCGCGGGCGATCCTGAACACCGCCGTGTACACCGCGATCGTGCTGCTGGGCATCCCGATCGCCATCGGGATCGCCTCCCTGCTCACGCAGAAGGGGCTGCGGTTCTCCCGCTTCTACCAGATCCTGTTCTTCCTGCCGGCGGTGTCGATGCCGGTGGCGGTGGCGCTGGTGTGGCGGATGATCTTCAACAAGGAGTTCGGGCTCGTCAACTACCTGCTGTCCCTGGTGGGCATCGAGGGCCCCTACTGGGTGACCGCACCGTGGTGGTCGCTGCTGGCGGTGTCGATCGTGGGACTGTGGTCCAGCCTGCCGCTGGCGGTGATCATCCTGTCGGCCGGCCTGCAGGGCATCCCGCCGGAGATGTACGAGGCATCCCAGCTGGACGGCGCCGGCCCCGTGAGGCAGTTCTTCTCGATCACGGTGCCGCTGCTGACCCCCAGCATCTTCTTCCTCACCATCATCACCGCCATCAACGGCTTCCAGCTGTTCGATCTGCTGTTCGCGATGATGGGCCAGGCGAACCCCGCCATGGCCGACACCCAGTCGCTGGTGTACCTGTTCTACGCCGAGGCGTTCCGGCAGAACGACCAGGGCTACGCCTCGGTGATCGCCCTGCTGATCCTGCTGATCATCGGCCTGATCACCCTGCTGCAGTTCCGGATGCAGAGGAGGTGGGTCCACTATGAGTGAGCCGACGACCGCTCCCACGACGACCCGAGCCGACGCCGCCGCAACCGCCGGTCGCCCCGGGTCGCCTGCCGATGCGAAGCGCCGCCGCGACGGACGCCCCCGCCCCCGCTACGGCACCCACGTTGTGCTGCTGATCGGTGGTCTGCTGATGGTGTTCCCGTTCCTGTGGCAGATCATCATGTCGCTGTCTACGCATGCCGAGGTCACCTCGGTGCCGCCCACCTGGATCCCGGCCGAGCCGCAGTGGGGGAACTACCCAGCCGTGTTCGAGCAGATTCCGTTCCTGAACCAGTTCCTCAACACCGCCGCCGTGACCGTGCTGCGCGTGGTGGGGCAGCTGATCCTGTGCGCCATGGCCGGCTACGCCTTCGCCCGCATGGAGTTCCGCGGCAAGAACGTGCTGTTCGCCCTGGTGCTGTCGATCCTGATGGTGCCGTACCAGATCTACCTCATCCCGCAGTACGGGATCATCCAGCAGCTGGGCTGGCTGAACACGGTGGCCGGTATCGCCGCCCCCGGTATCTTCAGCGCCTTCGGCACCTTCCTGATGCGTCAGCACTTCATGGGCATGCCGCGCTCACTGGAGGAGGCAGCACGCCTGGACGGGGCCTCCCCATGGCAGACCTTCTGGCGGATCATGTTCCCGCTGTCCGGATCCGCCCTCAGCGCGGTCGCCATCCTCACGGCGCTCGCCTCCTGGAACGACCTGATGTGGCCGCTGATCGTGGCCACCTATGACGACCGCACCACCCTCGCGGTGGGCCTTTCCACCTTGCAGGGCCAGTTCACCTCCAACTACCCGGTGATGATGGCCGCCAGCTTCATGGCGATGCTGCCGCTGATGATCCTGTTCATCGTGCTGCAGCGCCGCGTGGTCGAGGGCCTGGCCCACTCCGGCATGAAGGGCTGAGACAGGACCCAGTAGGCCCGCTGCACTGGCCTGCCGCACTGGCCCACCTCATGACGACATGGACGTTTCCGTTCCACCAGAGTGCGATCCTGGAACGGAAACGTCCATGTCGTACAGCCTGCCGGGATCAGCCCTGGGCAGCGTCCTTGAACAGCCGGATCAGCCGCTCGGCCTCCCCGGTGCCCGCCTCACGGCCTGCCCTCATCCACTTGCGGGTGTCCACCACGGTGGGGTTCGCCTCCAGGAACTCCCGCACCGCTCCGGTGTACACCTTGTTCAGGTGGGTGGACACGTTGATCTTGGTCATCCCCGCCCGGATCGCGGCCTGGATGTTCTCGTCGGCCACACCGGAGGAGCCGTGCAGCACCAGCGGAACCGGCACCTCCGCGGCGATCGCGGAGATCAGCTGCTCGTCCAGGGCGGCGGTGCGCTCGGTCATCGCGTGCGAGGAGCCCACGGCCACGGCCATCAGGTCCACCCCGGTGTCGGCCACGAAGCGGGCGGCATCGGCCGGGTCGGTGCGGGCCGACGGATCGTGCACGCCGTCCTTGCCGCCCACCTCACCGAGCTCGGCCTCCACGCTCACACCCAGCTCGTGGGCGGCCTTGACGACCTCGGCGGCGAGGCGGAAGCTCTCGGCGTTCTCCAGGTGGATCACGTTGAACGCGGCCAGGCCGTGGCCGGCCTCGCGGGCGCGAGCAGCAACGGGGGCGAGCGGGCTCAGGGGCATCAGATCTCCTCGATCGTGACGGTGGGTTCGAGCTGATCGATCAGCTCCAGGTCGATCTCCCCGGCGACGGGGCGGGTCACGGCGCTGGCGCCGACGGCGACGGCCCGGCGCAGAGCGATGGGCAGGTCGGTGCGGCCCAGCAGCACGGTGGAGGCCAGAGCCGCGACCACCGAGTCGCCGGCCCCGGTGGGGTTGCCGTCCAGAGCCTGGGGCAGACGGGCCCGCCAGGCGCGGACCGTCGTGGCAGCGGTGCGGTCGACGGAGGCGGTATCTACGGGGGCGGAACCCGCAGGGGCGCCGGCCTCCGCACGCTGCAGGCCCAGCATCCCCTCCCCGCCGAGGGAGCACACCACGGTGCCGGCACCCAGTTCGCACAGGGCGCGGGCGGCATCCAGAGCAGTGGACTCGCCGGTGGCCTCCATCGCTTTCTCGGCGTTGGGCTTCAGCACGGTGGCGCCGGCGCGGGCCGCCGTGAGCAGTCCGGGGCCGGAGGTGTCCACCAGGACGGGGCGGCCGGTCTCGCGGATCGCCGCGATCAGGGTGGCGAGGTCCTCGCCGCTCATGCCCCCGGGCAGGGAGCCGCTGATGGTGACGGCCTCGATCGGGGGGATGGCGCCGGTCAGCAGAGCGCCCACGTCGGCCAGCAGCTGCTGCACCTCGGCAGCACTGAGCTGCGGACCGGGCTCATACAGCCCGGTGGCGCCGTTAGCATCCACCACGGCGAGGGTGCGGCGGGTGGTGCCGTCGATCCACGTCCAGGCTTGGCGCAGCAGGGGATCGGCCTGCGCGGGGGCGTGGGCTGAGTCGGTACCGGCATCGGCGGTGCCGGCTGCGTTGGCGTCGGCTGCGTCGGCATTGTCTGTGGCGGCGTCGTCGGCATCGGGAGTGCCGGGGCGCCCGGCCGTGGCCGCCAGCCGCCGGCGCAGCTCGTCGCCGGCGGGCCCGCCCAGGGGGCCGGCGCAGGTCACGGGCTCGCCCAGCTGGGCCAGCACCTTGGCGACGTTGACGCCCTTGCCGCCGGCCTCAGTGCGCACCTCCCGCACCCGGTTCACCTCGTGCAGGCGCGTGTCGTCGACCGTGTAGGTGACGTCCAGGGCGGGGTTCGGGGTGATGGCGAGGATCATCGCGCCGCCTCGTGATCCGCGGGGCCAGGGGTCTTGTCGGTCGCGGGCCAGGTCCACCACAGCGCGTGCCGCAGGACGGCCGCCATCGGTGGTGACCAGGGCGTGCGCGTCATGGTCGATCTGCTCGGCGAAGCGTCGGCCGATGGCGGAGGCCGAGGAGTGCTGCGTGCGGCGGCCGAGCGACCCCGTGGTCGCCCACCTGCGGCCACGGCGCGCGTCCACGCGCAGCAGGACGACGTGTCTACGAGGCTTTCCTGGACCCCTGCCCAAGATCATTCATGAGCGAACGGGCCCGGAAGCGGCATCCACGAGCAGAACACGGCCTATCATTTGATGACGGAAGAATGCGCTGAGAACCGATGTGCGCTCCGGGATCGGGAGGGCAAGGATGACGGACCCCAAGGATCCGTGCGAGAACGCGGAGGGCCCCAAGCGGGTGCGCGGTCGTCGCCGCCGCCTCGACCTCGTGCTGGACCTGATCATCGATCACGGCCACATCAGCGTGGAGGATCTGGTCGCCGAGCTGGGGGTCTCCCCGGCCACCGTGCGGCGGGACCTCGATGCCCTGGCCGATCAGCAACTGGTGATCCGCAGCCACGGCGGTGCCTCCGCCAACCCCGATGCCCGCTCGCTGCCGATGCGCTACCGCGCCTCCCGCAATGCCGAGCAGAAGGAACGGATCGCCTCCCGCGCCGTGGACCTGGTGCAGCCAGGATCGGTGATCGGCCTGAACGGCGGCACCACCACCACCGCCGTCGCCCACGAACTGGCCTCCCGGCAGGAGTTCCGCGACGCCGAACGCCCCACCGTGCTGGTCACCAACGCCGTGAACATCGCCCAGGAGCTCGCCGTGCGCCGTCACCTGCAACTGGTGGTCACCGGTGGTGTGGTGCGCGAGTCCAGCTACGAGCTGGTGGGCAGCTGGGCCGAGCAGCTGCTGGCGCAGATCCGCATCGACACCATGTTCGTGGGCATCAACGCCATCAACGCCATCGACGGCGCCTCCACCCACGACGAGGCCGAGGCAAACATCAGCGCCCGCCTCATCGACCGCTCCACCCGCGTGGTGGTCGTGGCCGACTCCAGCAAGGTGGGGGCCGACGCCTTCGCCCGCATCGGCCCCGTCGAGTCGATCGACGAACTGGTCACCGACGACGCCGCTGATCCGGAGGCCCTCGCGGCCCTGAGAGAAGCAGGGGTCACGGTGCACCTGGTCGAGGGTGCGGGCCAGAAGCGATGACCCCCAAGGGCGACACCGGAACCGGTACCCGCGCGCGGGGGAACGGGCGCGCACTGCCGCGCACCCCCGTCACCCTGGCGGACGTAGCCCGTGAGGCCGGCGTCTCCGTCGCCACCGCCTCGTTCGTGCTCTCCGGTCGCGCAGGCAGCCGCTCCTCCGGATCCCCGGAGACCAAGGCAAAGGTGCGTGCCGCCGCCGAGGCCCTCGCCTACGTGCCCAACCGCACCGCCCAGGCCATGCGCACCGGCCGCGGCGGGGGAGTGGTGCTGGCGCTGGGCACCCTGGCGGACCCGTGGGGCGTGAGCCTGGCCCGGCAGGTGCGCAGCGACGCCCTCCCGCACGAGTTGTCCACGCTGATCCTGGCCGACGAGCGCTGGTACGAGTACCTGCAGGGCGCCTCCGCCGACAGCGCCTTCATCACCAGCGTCGACTTCGGGGCCGACGGCCCCGAGAAGGTGCGGCGCCTGGCCGAGACCACCTCCAGCGGCATCGTCGCCTTCACCACCCAGATGGAGCCGGAGAACTTCGACGTCATCTCCTCCTCCCCGCTGGAGGCTGTGCGCTCTGCCTACCGGAAGCTGCGGTCCCGGCACGACCGCGTGCACCTGATGATGCCGTACGCCTTCGACCCCGCCTCCGACGTGCGCGTGCCCCGCCGCGCCCAGGTGTTCCTCGATGCCGCCGCCGAGCACGGTGACGGGCCCCCCGAGCAACTGGTGCGACCCACCCTTCCCGGGCGCCGCGAGACCTACCGCGCCAGCATGGAGTGGCTGGGCGGCGAGGACCCGCCCAGCGCAGTCGTCTGCTTCACCGGCTACCAGGCCGTGGCCCTGCAGACCGCCGCCCAGAACCTCGGCGTTCCGGTGCCCGACGGGCTCGAGATCATCTCCATCGGCGACATCCCCGAGGAGGCCCAGTTCTACGGCCCCATCAGCTACTACGGCGTGACCGACGTGTTCGAGCGCATCTCCGAGGTGGTGGTGGGGCGGGCGCTGGACCGCAGCGAGCACCCCGGCCGACGCCACGTGTTCGAATGGGAGTTCTTCGCCGGGGACAGCACCCGCGCCGACACCTGACCCGGAAGGACGCATGAGCACCGACGCCCACACGCACACCTGGACCCTGCCCGGCCTGGAGGTCACCGAGGTGACCCTGCCCGTGCCCCTGGACCACGCCGACCCCGCCTCGGTGACGCTGGACCTGTTCGCGCGGATCTACGCGGATCCCGACGGCACCGACCGCCCCTACCTGGTGTACCTGCAGGGCGGGCCCGGCTCCGAGGCCCCCCGCTCCGTCGGCCCGGACAGTCCGCCCTGGCTGGCCCGCGCTCTGCGAGAGCACCGTGTGGTGATGCTGGACCAGCGCGGCACCGGCCGCTCCACCCCGGTGGGCCTGGACGTGGCACTGCCCGAGGGGGCGATCGAGGGCGCTGCCACCCTGCGTGAGGCGAGTGCCGCTCAGCAGGCCCACTACCTCACCCACTTCCGGGCCGACGCCATCGTGCGCGACGCCGAACTGCTGCGCGAGCACCTGGACGTGCCCACCTGGTCGCTGCTGGGCCAGTCCTTCGGCGGCTTCACCACCCTGCGCTACCTCAGCGCCGCCGCCTCCTCGGTCCAGACGGCCCTGTTCACCGGGGGCATCCCCTCCGTGGGGCCCGACATGGTCCCGGTGTACCGCACCACCTGGGACGGCATGGCCGCCCGCAGCGAGCGCCACTGGGCACGCTTCCCCGAGGACCGCGACCGCATGCGGGCCCTCGCCGACCGCGCCGAGGCCGGCACCCTGCGCCTGCCCGACGGGCAGAAGGTGGGAGTGGAGCGACTGCGCCGCATCGGCATGCTGCTGGGCCGCGCGCAGGGACAGGAGCAGCTGCACTACCTGCTGGGCCTGGACCCCGATTCCCCGGCCTTCGCTCACGACCTCGCCTCCGCCCTGCCCTTCTGCGGCCGCAACCCCATCTACGCCGTGATCCACGAGTCCTGCTGGGCCGACGGCACCGTCACGAACTGGGCCGCCGAGCGCGCCATGCCCGAGGCGGTGCGCCAGGACCCGACGCTGCTGGCCGGCGAGCACGTGCACCACGAACTGTTCACCGAGGACCCGGAATTGGCGCCCTTCGCCGAGGCCGCCGAGCTGCTGGCCCAGCACCAGTGGCCACGGCTGTACGACGAGGACGCCCTGCGCGCGGCCGACGTGCCGGGAGCGGCGGCCGTGTACTACGACGACGCCTACGTGCCCCGCGAGTACTCCATGGCCACCGCAGCCCTGCTGCCGCGACTGCGCACCTGGGTCACCAGCGAGTACGAGCACGGCGGCCTGCGCTCCAGCGGCCAGGGAGTGCTGGACCACCTGCTGGACCTGGCCAAGGGGCGCCGCGAGGCCTGATCTGCGCGGGGAGCGCGGCCCGGCCCCGGGCGCTGGTGCCCTCAGGCGTCGGCGGCGAGGCGGAACCCCTTGTTCCCGCTGGCGTCCTCCACGGCAGAGGCGTGCCGCGCTGCCACCCGGTAGCGGTTGCAGTACGAGTCGTGGCACAGGTACGAGCCGCCACGGATCACGCGCACGTCCCCGCTCATCGAGGGGGCGTGCCCGGCGTCCCAGGTGTCGCTGCACCACTCCCACACATTGCCGGCCACCTCGTACAGGCCGAATCCGTTGGGCGGGAACGTGCGCACCGGGGCGGTGCCCAGGTAGCCGTCCTCCAGGGTGTTCCGCACCGGGAAGGCGCCCTGCCAGATGTTGCAGCGGTGCTCGCCGTTCGGCGTGAGCTCGTCACCCCATGCGTAACGGGCCTGGTCCAGGCCGCCGCGCGCAGCCTTCTCCCATTCCGCCTCGCGTGGCAGGCGCATCCCGCACCAGCTCGCGAACGCCTCGGCATCGCGCAAGGACACGTGCACCACCGGGTGATCGGCGCGGTCCGCGACGGAGGAGCCCGGCCCCTCCGGGGCATCCCAGCGGGCCCCGTGCACGGCCCGCCACCACGGGGTGCCCGGGGGCTTCTGGGACGCGCGCCGCAGCTCCGGCTCCAGCAGGGCACCGAACACGTACGACCAGCCGAACTCCTCGGCCTCGGTGACGTACCCGGTCTCGTTCACGAAGGTGGCGAACTCGGCGTTGGTGACACAGGTGGGGTCGACGCGGAAAGCACCCACCTCCACCTCGCGGATCGGGGACTCGGCGTCCATCGGATTGCGGTCGGCGTCCTCTGTGCCCATGCGGAAGGTGCCGGCGGGGATCAGGATCGCCTTGTCGGCGCGGCTCCTGACCACCTCCACCGGCGCGGCGATCGCGGAGAGGTTCTTGCGTGCAGCATCGCCCTCGCGTGCGGAATCGCCTTCGAGTGCAGCGTCAATGCCCCGCGCCGGGACATCTTCGTCGAGGCCCTTCCGTCCAGCGGCGCAGCAGTGAGAGGTGGGGGCGTCAGAGGCGCGCATGACACCAGCGTAGGCCGCCCAACAAAGGAAGTTTCTGCGGTCCCGACCGCTCGACCGTTGAACTTTTTTTCATGGTTGCCACCTGCGACGATGCTCGATCCTGGACGTGTGACGCTTGTCACTGCGCCCGGTTGTTGCTACGTTTCCTCACGCGTGGCGGACCAACGTCGTTCTCCGCCACCGGGGCCCGCCCCCGGGGAGCGACGTCGGCACAGGGATCACCGCAGATCGTGCTCCCGGCGGCCGCGCTGCCGGATCCGCCCCCGCACTCCCGAGGAGCATCACGATCGTGAACCAGAATCCCAGCCCCCACCCGAAGTCCGTGGGCCGTCGTCGTGCGCTCGCCGCGCTCGGCGCCCTGCCCGCCGGGGCACTCATCGGCACCGCCGCCGCCAATGCCCACCCCAGCGACAACGGCAAGGGGAAGGGCAACGGGAAGGGGAAGGGCAACGGAAAGGGCAAGGGCAACAAGGGCCAGTTCCGCCTGGGTGTGGAGAACCTCCTGTCCGACGAGCTCGACACCCTCAAGGGGGCCCGCGTCGGCCTGATCACCAACCCCACCGGCGCCGACCGCGAACTGCGCTCCGTGATCGACCTGCTGATCGAGAAGCAGGGCGAGGGCGACTTCGAGCTGGTGGCCCTGTACGGCCCCGAGCACGGCGTGCGCGGCGCGGAGCCTGCCGGCGGCTACGTCGAGGACTACATCGACGAGAAGACCGGACTGCCGGTGCGGTCCCTGTACGGGAAGACCCAGAAGCCCACCCCGGCGATGATCGCCGATGTGGACCTGCTGATCTTCGACATCCAGGACATCGGCACCCGCTTCTACACCTACATCTGGACCCTGTACTACGCGATGGAGGCCGCGTCCGAGAACGGCAAGCGCTTCGTGGTGCTGGACCGTCCGAACCCCCTGGGCTCCGAGGCCGAGGGTTTCGTGCTGGACCCGGCGCTGTCCTCCTTCGTGGGGCTGAAGGCCATCCCGCAGCGCCACGGCCTCACCGTGGGCGAGCTCGCGAAGCTGTTCAACGGTGAGTTCCTGGGCGGCAAGGTCGATCTCGAAGTGATCGAGATGAGCGGCTACGACCCGGAGGACCCGCCCAGCGAGGACCTCCCCTGGGTGCTGCCCTCCCCGAACATCCCCACCCTGGACACCGCCGTGGTGTACCCGGGCACGGGCCTGATCGAGTCGCTGAACATCTCCGAGGGTCGCGGCACCACCACCCCGTTCCTGTGGTTCGGGGCCCCGTTCATCACCGAGCAGCACATCGACGCGATCATCGCGGACCTGCACGGTGCGGACCTGCCCGGCATGATCGCCCGCCCGATGTTCGCCACCCCCGCCTCGTCCAAGCAGGCCGGGAAGTTCAGCGGCGGCGTGCAGCTGCACATCACCGACCGTGACGCCTTCGAGCCCGTGCGCACCGGTGTGCACGTGCTCGCCGCGCTGCTGCGTAACGTCCCCGAGGTCGACTGGCGCGAGGGCGACAAGTGCCGCACCGAGGCCGACATCTGCTGGATCGACCGCCTCTCGGGAACCAAGCGCATGCGCCAGATGCTCGAGGCCGGTGACGACCCCGACGCCATCGTGAAGGCGTGGAAGAAGGAACTGCGCGCCTTCACCGACACCGCCCGCCAGTACCGCATCTACTGAGCATGAATCGCGGGGCCCGGCCTGCCCGGGCCCCGCGACCAGTTCCGGCGCGATCCGCTCCTAAGCGGCCTGTTCTGGTGAGGCGCTTTCTCGGCCGACACCATGCCCGGTCACCGGGCCCCGTTCTCTCCCAGACCTCGAGGAGGTCCCCATGAACGACCAGAACCACACCCCCACTCCGTCAGACCGCAGCGCCCACCGCAGCGCAGCGACTCCGGCCACCCACCGCACCCTCAGCCGTCGCGGCGCCCTCGCCGCCGGCGGTGCTGCCTCGCTGCTGCCCTTCGCCACGATGGGCGCCGCCAGCGCTGCCCCCGCCGGCAAGGGCGGCAAGGGCAAGGGGAACGGCAAGGGTAAGGACAAGGGCAAGGGCGGTGGCAAGAACACCGTCGACATCGACGCGCTGCTCTCCGAGATGACCGTCGAGCAGAAGATCGGCCAGATGTTCGTGGCTGTCGGCTACGGAGCCACCGCCGATGAGTCCCACCGCTCCAACACCACCACCACGGGCGTGGACACCATCGAGCAGATCGTCCGCACCCACCACGTGGGCGGCCTGATCTACTTCGCGTGGAGCGGCAACATGGTGGACATCCCGCAGGTCACCACCCTGTCCAATGACGCCCAGAAGGCCGCTCTGGACTCCGGCGGGATCCCACTGCTGATCAGCACCGACGAGGAGCGCGGCGTGGTGTTCCGCCTGCCCGCCCCCGCCACCCCGCTGCCCGGCGCGATGGGCCTGGGCGCCACCGGCTCCCACAGTCACGCCCGCAAGGCCGGGGACATCATCGGCACCGAACTGCGGGCCTGCGGCATCAACCAGGGCTTCGCACCCGTGGTCGACGTCAACATCGAGGCGCAGAACCCCGTGATCGGCGTGCGCTCCTTCGGTGCGGACCCGGAGATGGTCTCGCGCCTGGCCACCGCCCAGATCGCAGGCATGCAGAAGGCCGACTGCTCCTCCACCGTCAAGCACTTCCCCGGCCACGGCGACACCGCGGTGGACTCCCACTACGGGCTGCCGGTCATCGACCACACCCGCGAGGAGCTCGACGAGCTGGACCTGCCCCCGTTCATCGCTGCCATCGAGGAGGGTGTGGACGCGATCATGACCGCCCACATCGTGGTGCCGGTGCTGGACGACTCGGGCCTGCCCGCCACCCTCTCCAAGCCGATCCTCACCGGTCTGCTGCGCGAGGAACTGGGCTACGAGGGCGTCATCGTCACCGACTCCCTGGCCATGGAGGGCGTGCGCACAATCTTCTCCGACGACCGGGTGCCGGTCGAGGCGATCCTGGCCGGCGCCGACCAGATGCTGATGCCGCCGAACCTGACCGTCGCCATCAGCGGCGTGCGCGACGCGGTCGCCAACGGTGAGATCACCGAGGAGCGCCTGGACGAGTCGGTGCGCCGCATCCTCACCCAGAAGGTCAAGCGCGGCATCTTCGATGAGCCCTACGCGGACGTGGACGAGGCGGTGGCGGCAGTGGGCACCCGCAAGTCCGTCAAGACTGCCCAGAAGGTCGCCGACGATTCCGTCACCCTCATCGCCGACGACGGCACCCTCCCGCTGCGTCGCCGCACGAAGCTGCTGGTCACCGGGGTCGGTTCGCAGGCGGTGCTCGACAACACCGTGGCCGAGCTGAAGGAGCAGGGCATCGAGGCCACCGGCCTGTTGCTGGGCACCATCAACGCTGCCGCCCAGGCGAAGGCGGTCGCTGCTGCGGCCGACGCCGACGCCGAGGCGGTGCTGGTGCTCACCTCATCGGCCGGGTTCGTGACCCCGAAGGTGCAGGTGGACCTGGTCAAGGCACTGGTGGACACCGGGAAGCCGGTCATCAACGCCTCGCTGCGCAACCCCTACGACGTGGTGCACGTGGGCCCGGTCAACAGCTCGATCGCCGCCTACGGCAACTCGGCCTGCAATGTGCGGGCCGTGGCACGCCTGGTCGCGGGCGAGATCAAGCCCAAGGGTGAGCTGCCGGTCGCGATCCCCGAGGCCGATGGCACCGGCGAGGCCTACCCGCTGGGCCACAAGGCACGCTTCGGCGGCTGACCTGTCCCACTGCGGCTGATCTGTCCCACTGCGATGCCCGGGGCCCAGGGTCCCGGGCATCGCCGTGTCCAGGCTCACCGGCGCCGCAGACCCCCGCGACGCACGAGAGTTTGTCGGAATGCCTCGCCCTCAACGACACAGATTCGTGCGTGGGCAGGCGGATCTGCTCCTGCTGCCCGATGGAACGGCCCCGGTGTTGCCAAACGGCGCCGCGGGAACGGCCGTCAGGCGAAGCGCACGAAGGCCCGGGTGGGGTGCGGGGCCATGTCGTGGGCCTCGGTGAGCCCGCGCGACTCGTAGAAGGCCCGCTGTCCTGGCTCGTCGTCCGTGAGAAGCACCAGCTGCCGCACGTCGGCGTAGTGCTCCAGCACTGCGTCCAGGAGCGCGCCGCCGATGCCCTCGCGCTGATCATCGGGCGTGACCAGGATGTCCTGCACGTACACGATGGTCTCCCCGTCCGAGACCGTACGGACCAGACCCACCAGGGAACCGCTCGCATCGTTGCGAGCGCACAGCACCAGGTGGGATCCGCGCACTGCACGTGCCAGGCGCTCCGCATCGTCGGTGTAGGCGCTCCATCCCACCGCCTCGTACAGCGAGACCAGCTCGGCGTCAGTGGGGATCTCCTGGTGCACGGTGAAGGCCATGGGTCGATTCTGCCTGCCTTCGCGGGGCGGGGACCCGCTGGGAGGCATCCGGTGGCAGGCGTCCGCGGGGTGGAGTCCGACCGTTCGGCTCGAGGCCCTCGTCCCCGTGGCCCGGTCTGCGTAGGCTCGACGCATGAGCACCTCCGACTCCATCACCCCGCGCAGCATCGGCTCCCTGTCCGTCTCACCCATCGGCCTGGGCGTGATGCCCCTGTCGCAGGGCCGCGGCGACGCCGCCCCGCAGGAGCAGGCCCGCGCCACCGTGCACGCCGCTCTGGACGCCGGCATCACCTTCCTCGACACCGCCGACATCTACGCCCCCTCCTGGGACACGATGGGCCACAACGAGAAGGTCGTGGCCGACGCCCTCGACACCTGGGACGGCGACCGCTCCGGCATCGTGGTGGCCACCAAGGGCGGCATCACCCGTGGTGAGGGCGAGACCTGGGGCCGTGACGGCTCGGCCGCCTACCTCCGTTCGGCCCTGGAGAAGTCCCTGAAGAACCTCGGCACCGATGCGGTGGACCTGTACTACTGGCATCGCCCCGATCGTTCGATCCGCTACGCCGAGGGCATCGAGACCCTTGCCGCACTGAAGCAGGAAGGCCTGATCAAGGAGATCGGCATCTCCAACGCGAACGTGGAGGAGATCGACGTGGCGATCGACGTGCTGGGTGAAGGCGGTCTTGCCGCGGTGCAGAACCAGTTCTCACCCACCTTCTTCCAGACCAGCCGCGACGAGTTGAAGCACTGCGGCGAGCACGGCATCGCTTTCGTGCTCTGGTCGCCGCTGGGCGGCACCGGTGGCGGAGCCAGCGGTGTGGGGGAGAGGTTCCCGCAGATCGCCCGCATCGCGAAGGCCCATGACGTGTCCCCGCAGCAGGTGGTGCTGGCCTGGCAGCTGGGCCTCGGCGACCACGTGATCCCGATCCCGGGTGCGAGCCGCCCCGAGTCCATCGCCGATTCGGCGAGGGCGATGACCTTGGAGCTGACCGGGGAGGAGTTCCAGGAGCTCTGCGCGATCATCGCCTGAGCCCCGGCGGCGCCCCTTGTGGGCGCCTCCTCTGCCCCGCCCCACAGGCGAGAGTGCCGGTGAGTGGACGCTGGTGGCTGTATTCGGCCGGGAGAACAGCCACTGGTGTCCACTCGACTCGGAGGGCAGTCACTGGCGTTCACTCGCCCCGGGTGGCTGGCCTGGTGCTCAGCCCAGGGTGATCACCCGGTCGGCCCGGTGGCGGGTGGCCTCGACGAGGTGGGCGTTGGCCTCATCGGGGCCGAGGGCCCAGGCCCGCGCGGCCTCGGGGTCCTTGCCGAACAGCTCGTGCCGTGCGATCAGCCGCTGGTGGCGCAGCGACTCCGGGGTCTCGACGAACCAGCACGCATCCAGTAGCGACCTGACCTGCGCGAAGGGACCGTCATCCAGCAGCAGGTAGTTGCCCTCGGTGAGGACCAGCGGCACATCGCCTGCGACCTCGATCGCCCCGGCGAGGGGCTGCTCCAGGTCTCGCTCGAACATCGGTGCCCACACGGGTGGGTCGTGCGGCTGGGCGGTGCGCAGGCGCTGCAGCAGGGCGACGTACCCGGCCGCGTCGAAGGTGTCCGGGGCGCCCTTGCGGTTACGGCGGCCCATCCGGTCCAGGGCCATGTCGGCCAGGTGGAATCCGTCCATCGGCACCACCGCGCAGGAGCCCGCCGGCAGCTGGGAAGCCAGCAGTGCGGTGAGCGTGGACTTGCCGGCACCGGGTGCGCCGGTGATCCCCAGGACGCGGCGGCCACTGCTGCGCAGTGCCTCGTCCAGCAGCACCCGGGCAGCCGTGACGGCCCGCGCCGCGGTAGCTGCCGTGGGTGCCGATGCCGGTGCTGCCGCGGGGACCGATGGCGATGCCGGTTCTGCCTCCGGGGACGGCATTGCTCCTGATGCAGACTTCCGGTCACCTGCCACGGTTGACCACCAGGTCCACCTCCAGGACCTCACCGCGCAGTGGCAGGTGGATCAGCACCTCACTGGGTGCGGCACCGGCGGCATCCAGGGCCCGAGAATAGGTGTCCAACTGCCCGAGGTACTTCTCCCGCACATGCTGCACGGGATGCTCTCCGGGGTAGGTCTTGTGATCCACCAGCACGATGCGACCGTCGGGCAGGCGAAGCAGGGTGTCGATCCACCCTTCCATCACCTGATCGTCCTCGTTCCACCAGGTGATGGGCTGTTCGGTGAGCTGCTGAGCCCCCGGGCACCGGGTATGCAGGAACGCCGACCACGCCTCACCGGCCCGCAGCAGAGCATCGGCGCCGACGGACCGGGCTACCGCCCACCGCTCCACCAGTCGCTGCGCCGCTTGCTCGCGCTGCTCCGGGCTGAGCGCCTCCAACGGGAGGGACAGGTAAGCGTGGACGGCCTCGCCCACGCGGTCCCAGCCCGCGGAGCCCTTGCTCACCAGTGGCAACCCGATCTGCTGGGGTTCCGAGACCGTGCCGAGGTCATCGGCAGAGGCGACCGCGGATGCCTGGAAGCGGGTGGAGCGGCCGGGGGTCCCGGTGGCCGTGGGGACCTCGGGCCCACCCCTGGAGGGCAGGTCGGTGGCCGCCAGCGGGTTGCGAGTGGAGTTGTACTTCTCGACCTCGTCCGGGAGGGTTCCCCGCGTGGATCGCACCACGGCAGGCAGGGGGTCCGCACCCGCGATCTGCAGTGATGGCATCCCGGGTGACCACGACAGCAGTGGTGCCTGCGACGCAACGGCCCCCTGCGCGGCGGCATCGGACATCGCGTGCTCCTCGACCTGCACCAGAGCATCGAGCGCGGGGGCATGGCCCTCCCCGGAGAGCACCGTGACATCGGCCGAGCGGGTGAAGGCCACGTACTGCAGGCGCCCGGCCTCCTCTCGGTCCTGCTTCAGGCGCCGCTGCGCGTGCTTCGAGGCACCGAGCCCGTCCTGCACCGGAGCGTAGGAGTCCAGGAACTTCGGCCAGTACCGCGCGGAGCGCCCGGCCAGGGGAGCGGTGACGTCCAGCTGCGGGGCCGGGGCGATGAACGATCCCCAGGTGTGGGTGCGCTCGGTGGGCTTCGCCTCGAGCATCACCACTACCCGGGACCACTCGAGCCCCTTCGCCCCGTGCACGGTGCCCACCCACACCGTGTCCGGGGTGCCGGTGAGGTTCGGGCCGCGGTCGGACTCGTCCAGTGCGGCCCGCAGGCCGGTCAGGGTGATGGGACGGGAGTCCATGCGGGCCTGGTCGGCGTACTCGGCGGCCAGGGCGCGCACGGCATCGAGGGTGCGCAGTCGCTGGTCGGGCAGCGACCAGGTGCGGATCAGCTCGGGGAGGTCCAGGGCGTCGACCAGGGCGGCGATCATCTCGACGGGGGTGAGCAGGATGCAGCCCTCCCGCAGGGCATGCAGCCGGGCGAGGCTGGGATCCCTCCACCACTGCTGGAACACCTCCTGGCGCGCCCGGGCATCGGGGGCTGCGGTGAGCTGGGTGAACCAGTCGCGGTGCGCCCGATGGCCGGGCAGCAGGTCCACCAGCTCGGTGAGCGCCAGGGTGTCGCTGAGGTCCAGGGTCACGGCCAGGGCTGCGCGCAGGATCCTGCCCTCGCGGGTGGCGAGGATGCTCACTCCCTCACCGGAGGCAGGGATGCCGCGCGCGGTGAGCGCCTCGATCACCTGCTCCGCCTGGTGGTTCTTGCGCACCAGCACGGCGATGTCCGAGGGCCCGACACCGGGTTCGGCCAGCAGCTGCATGATGCCGTCGGCCACGGCGGTGGCGTGCTGCGCGAAGGGCTTGCGGCCCGTGCACTCGGGGATCCACGCCTCCAGCCGCCCCGGCGGGTGGCCCTGCGCTCGGCGCCGGGTGACGGCTTCCTCTGCGGCGGCCAGCGTGACACGTTCGATGGGCATGTGGGGGAAGATGCGCGGGAAGATCGCGTTGACCAGGTCCAGCACCGGTTCCTGGGAGCGCCAGGAATGGGTGAGGTCGGTGATCTCGCCCTTGCCCCATTCGGTCGTGCCGGCCTCCAGCAGCGCCAGCACGTCGAGCATGAGGGAGGGGTCGGCGTCGCGGAAGCCGTAGATGGCCTGCTTGGGGTCCCCCACCCAGATCTTGTCCTCGATCAGCCTGCCCAGCTCGAGGAACAGCTCGAGCTGGACGGGGGAGGTGTCCTGGAACTCGTCGACCGCCAGCAGGCGGAAGCGATCCCTGACGGCCTGCTGAGCCCGTGGACTGCTGCGGATCAGCTCGAGGGTGCGAACCTCCTGATCGACGAAGTCGATCAGCCCCAGATCGTCCTTGTACTGCGCGTACGCGTCGAGGGACCCGGCGGCCGTGTCCATCACCAGGTGGATCAGCTCCCGCGCATCGGCCTGCAGCACAGGATTGGCCAGCAGCTCGTCGGCGATCTGCTGGGAGATTCCCAGCAGCGCAGCATCCACGGCCTTGGCGTACGCGAAACCAGGGAGCTTCCTGCCTGCCTCTTTGGCGGCGGCCCGGGCCTCGGCCACCTGCGCGGGCTTCGCGAGCTTCGCCCATCCCGCCCAGGGGGCGCGCGAAGGATCGGCCAGGTCACGGCGCAGCTGCTCGAGGGGGTCGAGATGCTTGCGGATGGTCGCTGCAGCGCTCCCGGCGGCGGCATCGGCCTCGGCACGAAGGGCCTGCAGAGCACCGTCCAGCCCGGCCAGCCAGGCCTGCCTGCGATCCTGATCGGAGGCGGCCGGCAGTGCTGCGTCCCGGTACTCCTGCCACGAGGCCGCGGCCGCGGCGCGCAGCTGGTCCGCTCCGATGCGATTGGTGCGGGCCCGGCCGGCGAGGTCTCGCACGTGGGAGCGCCAGGACGGGGTGGCGCTGTAGGGGAGGGCAGGGTCCTCCTCGCCGTCGTGGCCGGTGCGCGCCAGCAGGTCGCCCGAACGGGCACCCGCGGCCGCAGCAGCGTCGTCGATGGCGGCGTTGAACGCGGCCTTCTGCCGATCGGCGTCCAGCACCTGCACGTCCGGGGAGATCCCGGCGTCCATGGCGAACTCGCGCAGCAGCTGCCCGGCCACCGCGTTGACGGTGCCGATCATGGCGCTGTCGATCCCGGTGGCGGCCTGGGCGTCGCCCACCTCCAGCAGGGTGCGCCGCACCCGGTCGGAGAGCTCGGCGGCGGCCTTGGTGGTGAAGGTGGTGGCGATCAGCTGGGAGGGCTGCAGGCCGCCCTTGATCCGCTCGGCGATGTCGTGGGTGAGGGTGTGGGTCTTGCCGGAGCCGGCGGAGGCGTTGATCAGGGTGAAGGTCATCGGAAGTCTCCCGTCATGCCGCACAGCTGGGCGTACTCGCTGGTGGCGCAGTAGCTGTCGACGGCCACCAGGCCCTCGGAGCGTGCCGCGGCCCGGGCGCCCTCCAGTGCCCTCCTGCGCTTGCTGTAGGGGGCGTCCAGCGGCAGGTTCGCGCCATCGAGCAGCGATCGGCAGCCGGCCACGGCCGTGCCCTCGGCGATCTGGTCCAGGGCGGTGGTGACCGAGCGCGTCAGGCGCTCCCAGGAGTCGCGCACGTCCATCGGGGTGCGACGGCGCGGGTCCAGCTCGCGGTCCGCGGCGACGAACTCCCCGGCATGCAGCAGGAAGTACCCCACCTGCGCGGGCTCGGCGAGCGACTCGGCCTGGTCGAGGGCCCAGGCGTAGGAGGCCAGCTGCACGGCGTCCCCGGTCTCGTACAGGTCCACGTAGCGGGTGCGGCTGCGGGACCACTTCAGGTCGATCACCGTGGGGCGCCCGGAGGCATCGCGCAGGTCCAGGTCGCGGCTGCCCACGAACTCGATGGTGCGCGCGCCACCGGCCAGCGGCAGCGTGAGGGGATGGGAGAAGCGCACCTCGGTGCCGGTGATCCGCAGGCCTGCTCGCGCCGTGCCCGCGAACAGGGTGCGCAGGGACCGCACGGTGCGGTCGTGCACATCGGCACGCTGCGCCGCGTGGCCGGGAAGGTCCAGCTCGGAGGCGAACTGGGGGACGAGGCGATCGAAGACGGAGGTGATCTCCTCGTCGGTGGGCGGACGGAGCGGCGCGCCACCGACGCCGTCGTCCCACCGCTGCTGCACCAGCTGCTCCACCACGGCATGCACCAGGGTGCCGATCATCCGGTCCCCGGTGGGCAGGGCGGCGACGTCCGCGGTGCGCACGCCGAGGGCGTGCTCGAGCAGCCAGTGCAGCGGGCACCCCACGAGGGTCTGCGCCGCGGTGAACGACAGGCGCTGCGGGAGCAGATGCACACCGGTGGCGAACTGTCGGTGCAGGTGCTCCGGCGGTTCCGCCCGGACCAGCCCGGGAACGCGCACCGGCAGTTCGACGCCGCCGAGCGCCCAGGTGCCGCCGGTGATCAGTGATTCGGGGCTGCGGCGGTGCGCTCCTGATGGCCCGTCCTGCCTGCGTGCGCTCTCCAGGTGGGCCAGCAGGCCGCTGGGCGGCGGTGATTTCTCCAGCCGGCGCCCGGGCAGCACCGCGATCACCTGCCCTGCGGTGCGCAGGCCCCGCAGGGCCGCATCGACGTGCAGGCCGGCGAGCTGCTCGGGATCGATCAGGTGGGCGCCTCCCGAGCGCAGGGCCTCACGCTCGGCCTGGTCCCATTGCACGGCGGTCGGGGTCTCACCGCCCTCGGGGGCCCACCACAGCACGGTGCCGCCCGCGGCCGCGACCTGTGCAGGGCGGGTGGTGACCTTCCAGGGCGCCACCTGCGCGCCGGCCAGCGGGGAACGACCGGACCCGCCGCATGCGTCGATGATCAGCTGCAGGGTGCGCCGTGAGAGCAAAGTGGCCGGATCGAGCATCCCCAGCACGGCCTGCAGGGTGCGCACCTGGGTGAGGGAGGCCAGCAGGTCCCCGTCCCCGCGGGAGACGGCCTGCAGCCGCTGCGACAGCCAGTCCAGCCGGGCCGCGACCGCCGGGGGCTGCAGACGATCCGCGGGGAGCGGGTCCGTGACCAGACGGTGGATCTCCTGGGCGGCCGTCAGTGCCTTCTCCGCGCTGGGGCGGAGATCCGCATCGGCGGCGGCGAGGCGCTCCTCGAGCTCGCCCAGGGCGCGCCGCCAGGCCGGGCCGCCCACGCCGGGCTCCTGCGTGAGCGCCCGCAGCAGGAGCCGACGGGCAGCGGCGGGCACCAGACCGATGGGCTCGGCATCGCGATCGGCCCCCGGGAGCACCCGCAGGTCCAGCAGGGCGGCGAGCTGGTGGACGTCCACCGGGGCGGTGGCGACGTCGAGGTACAGCCCCAGCACCTGGTGGTGGGCACGCGCGGTCGAGGGGGCGACCGCACCCGCCGCGGGCAGCCCGCGGCGCCGCAGTGCCTGATCCAGGATGGTGGTGTCGGCTCCTGCCAGGAGGGTGAGGGACGCACCCCCGGGGGCCTCGGGGGAGTGCGCGGCAGGTGCGGCGGGATCGGGTGCAGCCGGTGCGCGTGCGGCCGCGTGGGAGGCGGCCAGGTACCGAGCGGCGACGTCGGCGGCGGTCCATTCGTCCTGGCAGACCACCACCTCGAGGTGCGGGCCGGGCGTGGGCTGCGCTGCCGACGGCGCCTGCACCACGACCCCGCTGCGGGCCAGCGCGGCGAACAGCCGGGGCCACAGGCCGGGCAGTGCGGAAGGGTCCTCCTGTGCGGTGACCTGGGTGATGCCCAGCGGCCAGGTGCCGCCGGTGCGCTCCAGCTCCTCCAGCAGGGACAGCAGCTCGACCAGGTCATCAGCGGATGACGGGGAGAGGGTGGCCGGGCGCCCGGCGATGCCCGTGGTGCCGGGCATGCCGACCACCACGGCGGCTTCCACATCGCGCAGCGCGGCCAGCCGCGGTGGCAGTGGGCGGTCCGTGCCCGGAGGGTTCCAACCGGCCTCGACCGCTGCATCCCGCCAGCGCAGCAGCTGGCGGGCGGTGCTCCACGGATCCACTGGGAAGGAGCGGGACGGCCAGAACGCCTCGGGTTCGGAAGCGGAACCCAGGTGCTGGTGGATGAGCTGCATGTACTGCGCGATGCGCACGGCCTGGTCCACGGCGGGGCGGGTGAGGCCGAGCCTGGTCTGCAGTAGCTGCACCAGCCCACGGGGGCCCATCCGCACCTGCCCGTGCGCGGCGTGCCCGGGAGCATCGGCCCAGGCAGCGCCGTCGGCCGTCCATCCGAACTCCATCTGCATCCCTACCGGCCCCTTCCTTCCGGCTGGCGCCGGATGATCCCACCCTAGGGGCGGGCTGTGACCGACGAGGTCCCGCGCCCGTGGATCCGCCCGTCGCACTCACGGCCGCACGAGGGTGAGAATCCCCGTCACGGCCCCTTCGAGCGGCGCCACCATCGCCACTGGACCCGGTCGTGGGCAGGCGGGCCGGCCTCGTCGGGGGTGGGGACGGCATGAGGGGGCGGGGACGGCTTGAGGGGGCGCGACGGGTGTCAGCGGCCGACAGGCGCGGGCGACAGGACGGGCCGGCCCCCGCAGGGACCGGCCCGTGCCGATCGATCAGTTCGCGGTTCCGGGCTGTGCCCACGGCGGGACGTCGCCAGGAGCCAGCGGCTGCGCGGCCTGCTGTGCCTGACGGCGGGCGCTCTCCTCCCGCTGCTGGGCCTCGCGGCGGGCGCGGGCGGCGCGGTCCTTCTCCTGGCTGCGGCGGCGCTCCTCCGCCCGACGGCGGCCATCGGCATCCGAGGTGTCGGCGTCCGCGTCGGCCTCCTGTGCGGCCTGGGCCTGCAGCATGGCGTTGCGGATCTCGTCACCCATGGTGCCCACGGTGCCCGGGTTGGAGGGCAGGAACAGCACGTTGGAGCGGCCGTTGCGGGCCACGTCCTGCATGGTGTCGAAGTACTGCGTCATCAGCAGCAGCTGCTCGGCGGAGTGCTCGATTCCCACCTTGCGCAGCATCTCGTACTGCTCGGCGATGCCCATGGCGATGGCCTTGCGCTGGGCGGCCACACCCTCGCCCTGCAGGCGCTTGGACTCGGCCTCGGCCTCGGCCTGGGTGACGCGCTTGATCTTGTCGGCCTCGGCGAGGGACTGGGCGGCGACGCGGTCGCGCTGGGCGGCGTTGATGGAGTTCATCGAGTCCCGCACGCGCGAGTCGGGGGAGATGTCCTGCACGAGGGTGTTGACGATGTTGAAGCCGAACTCCTGCATGCGCGCCGACAGGGTCTGCTCCACGGAGCGGGCGATGTCGTCCTTGGACTCGAAGGCGGCGTCCAGCTCGAGTCCCGACAGGGCCGAGCGCACGGTGTCGAACACGTAGGAGCGGATCTGCGCCTCGGGGTTGGAGAGGCGGTAGTACGCGTCGACGACCTGCTCCTCCTTGATCACGTACTGCACGGCCACCGGCACGGTGACGAACACGTTGTCCTTGGTCTTGGACTCGATGTTCACCTCCAGCTGCTGGATGCGCAGGGAGATCGGCTTGGTGATGGAGTCGACGAACGGGGCCTTGAAGTTCAGGCCCGGCCGCGCCACGCGGCGGAACTTGCCGAACCGCTCCACGATCACGTTCTCCTGCGTGTGCACGGTGAACATGATGGAGGTGCGCAGGCCGCCGAACAGCAGCAGGGCGATGACGACGAGGACCACAAGGCCCACGAGCGCCAGGACGAGGAAGAGGACGATGCCGTCCATGAGGGTCCCTTTCGGATGAGTGCACGGATGTGAGCCACGCTACCAAGCCGCACTGGGCCCCCGCTGGTCGCGACAGAGGCCGGGATGCAGGTGGGGAGGGGAGGGGTTCAGGACAGGAACTCGTCCACCTCGGCGCGGGTGGGGGCGCTCTCGGTGCCCTTGCGGGTCACCGCGATCGCTGCGGCGGCGTTCGCGCGGGTGGCGGCCGATTCCCAGTCCGCCCCGAGGGCCCGCTCGGCCAGCATCACGCCGGTGTGGGTGTCCCCGGCGCCGTTGGTGTCCCTGGCTCTCTGGGGGAAGGCGGGGATGTGGGTGCCGCGGCCGTGGTGGAACACGGTGCAGCCGCGCTCACCGTCGCGCACCACCACCACGGCGTGCGCACCGATGCGGCGGCGCAGCGCGGCGGGGGTGTCCTCCAGGGAGTCCAGGCCGGTCAGCGCCCGCGCTTCGTCGGCATTGGAGGTCCACACGGTGGTGCGGGCCAGCACCCGCTCCTGCACCTCGGCGGAGAACGAGGCGAACGGCTCCCCAGGATCGAGCACCACCTCGACGCCCGCGGGCACCGAGTCCAGGAACGCCAGCAATGGTTCCCGGGTGGGCTCGAACAGGGTGTACCCGGAGATGCACAGCAGATCACCGGGCTGCGGGTCCAGCCGAGCCAGGGAATCGGCGGTGATCTCGCGCTCCGCCCCGTACACGGTGAGGAAGCTGCGCTCGGCCGACGGCTCCAGCAGCACCACGCAGTACCCGGTGTCATCGCCCTCGCGGGGGAGGTCCGACAGGGTCACGCCGTCGACACCGAGAACCTCGCGCACCAGGTCGCCGTTGGGGCCGGTGCCGTGGGCGCCGCCGTGCACGGCCTGGGCGCCGGTGCGGGCCGCGGCGATCAGGATGGTGGAGGCACCTCCGGCGTAGCGCTTCTCGCTGCTGGCGTTGACGTTCCCGCCGCGCGGTGGCAGCGAGGGCACCTCGAGGATCACGTCCACGAGAGCCTGGGCGGTGTGCAGCACGCGAGGCATGGGGCCAGTGTAGGCAGTGGCACATCGAGCGCTGGGAGCAGGACCATGGCGGCCCTCGCCGTCTCCGCGGTGGACAGGCTGTTCAGCGGTCAGGGCCGCTGCACGCGGCGAGCGGTGATGATCTGGGCGATCCTGCCTGTGATCGGCAGCAGGCACATCAGCGCGAACAGCAGCCACAGGGACACGGTGGTCGCGAGCCCGGGACCGAGGATCCACACCGGCACGAACAGCAGCATCGCCAGGATCGGGGTGGAGATGATGCCCGTCCCCGCCAGCAGAGACCATCCCAGGGGTGCCACCTTGCGGGCACCGATGGTGCGCAGTCGGTCCAGCCGTACCAGCATCAGGATGTCCAGTGTGAGAGCGGCGATCGCGAACGCCGCGATCAGCAGCACGCCTCCCACGCTCGTCACGAACCAGCCCAGGAACACGTCGACGCCATGCATCTTGTTCCCGTCGTACGGTCCGGCCAGAACGTCACCCCACTGGACCATCACCATGGTGGCGATGAACGGGATGGTCGTGACCAGCACCAGGGCGATGCCCACCAGGCCGCCCCACAGGCCCAGTGTCCTCGTTCCCCGCAACTCCGCTGAGAACGGATCCGCAGGGGAGGCGGTCGGTCCGGATCGGTCTGCGCCGTGAGGGCCCGGCGCCGGTGGTGGCAGGGCCATCACAGACCAGCCGACGTCTCGACGGCCTGCCGGATGGCACGCTCGGCGTCGAGCTCAGCGGCCACGTCGGCCCCGCCCACCACGTGCACCCGCGGGGTGCGGCCGGAACGAGCGGCCAGCAGCTCATCGGCGAGGGTCCGCTCGGAGACCTGCCCGGCGCAGATCACCACGGTGTCGACCTCGATCAGCGTCTGCTCCTCACCCACGGTGATGTGCAGGCCCTGCTCGTCGATCCGCTGATACGCCACCCCGGTGTGCTGGACGACGCCCGCACGGCGCAGCTCGGCACGGTGCACCCAGCCGGTGGTGCGGCCCAGGCCCGCCCCGATCTTCGTCTCCTTGCGCTGCAGCAGGTGCACCTCACGGGAGCGCCGCCCGTCAGCGGGCACGGCGGCATCGGCGGCGGTGGTGATAGTGCCGGGGGCGCCGGTGTCGTCGGGGGTCTCGCTGTCCGGCGCCACGCGCGGTTGCGGGCGAGGGCGCGGCAGGATCCCGCCGCGGCGCTCGGCCGGATCCACCACGCCCCAGTGCTCCCGCCACGTATCGGCATCGAGCGTGGGGGAGGGCTGCGGCGCGGTGAGGAACTGGGCCACGTCCACCCCAATGCCGCCCGCGCCGATGATCGCCACCCGCTGGCCGGCCTCCGCGCGGCCCTCCAGCAGGTCCGCGTAGGAGATGACCTGGGGACCCGCGGCCGCGCTCTTCGAAGCGTCGGTGGCGTCGGGGGTGTCGTCGACCGGGGCGTCGGTGGCCGGGCCGTTCCCGTCGGGAGCGAAGCCGGGCAGGTCCACGGCGCGTGGTGCCACGCCGGTGGCCACGATGACGTCGTGGAAGCCCAGCAGGTCCTCCGCGGTGGGGCGGGTGTCCAGGCGGATCCCCACCCCGGCGGCCGCCAGGCGCATCGGCCAGGAGTGCAGCAGCTGCCGGTAGTCCTCCTTGCCGGGGATCCGGGCGGCCATCCGCAGCTGCCCGCCCAGCTCACCCGATGCCTCGAAAAGTGTCACCACATGGCCGCGCTCGGCTGCTGCGAGTGCCGCCTCGATCCCCGCCGGGCCTGCGCCCACCACGGCCACGCGGCGACGCCTGCGCTCCAGCACCGGGGTGAGCACCAGCTCCGTCTCCCTCGCGGCGCGGGGGTTGACCAGGCAGCTGGCCCGCTGACCGTCGAACACCTTGTCCAGGCAGGCCTGGTTGCAGGCGATGCAGGGCACCACCTGCGAGGCGCGGCCGTCGGCCAGCTTCCGCGGCAGGTGCGGATCCGCCAGCAGGGGGCGTGCCATGGAGATGAGGTCCGCCTGGCCGTCGGCCAGGACCTGCTCGGCGACGGCCGGGTCGTGGATGCGGTTCGAGGCCACCACCGGCACGTCCACGCTCATCCGCAGTCGCTCGGTGAGGGGCGTGAACGCGGCCCGCGGCACCGAGGTGACGATGGTGGGCACCCGTGACTCGTGCCAGCCGATGCCGGTGGACAGCACGTCCACGCCGCGTTCGGTGAGGCCCCGGGCCAGCACCATGGTCTCCACCCAGTCCTGACCCTCGGGCACCAGGTCCAGCAGGGAGATGCGGTAGCTGAGCAGGGCGTCCGGCCCGATCGCCTCGCGCACCGCAGCGGCCACGGCCAGCGGGAACGCCCGTCGCGCCTCCGCGCCGCGGCCCCACCTGTCCCGGCGGCGGTTGGTGGCCGGGGCCAGGAACTGGTTCAGCAGGTACCCCTCGGATCCCATCAGCTCCACCCCGTCGTACCCGGCCTGGACGGCCCGGTGCGCGGCGGCGGCGAAGTGGTCGATGGTGCGCTGCACGCCGCGGCGGGTGAGGCGCCGGGCCCGGAACGGGGTCAGTGGTGACTTCCCTGCGCGGGCCGAGGCGGCCAGGGGGTGGAAGGCGTAGCGGCCCGCGTGCAGCAGCTGCAGGATGATGCGGCCATCGGCCTCATGGACCTCCCGGGTGATCACCCGGTGGCGCTCCATGGTGTGCTCATCGGCCTGCCCGCCGCGCGGGGTGAGGCGGCCGGTGCGATCGGGGGAGTAGCCGCCGGTGACGATCAGGCCCACGCCGCCGCGGGCGCGCTCTGCGACGTAGGCGGCGAGCTTGTCGGCATCGGCCGGGGAGTCCTCCAGGCCCACGTGCATCGAGCCCATCACGATGCGGTTGCGCACCTCGAACCGCCCCAGGTCCAGGGGGGACAGCAGGCGGGCGTACCCGGGCCGTGGAGTGCGCATGGGCCGATTCTGCCAGGTGACCGGCCGGACACCGACCGATAATGGCTCGCCTGCGAGTGCGGGAGCGTGGTGCACTGCGGTCATGCAGATCACGATCCGTCCCCTGGACCTCTCCTCCGACCACGAGCTCGAGCAGTACGCCGCCGTGGTTCGGGCCAGTGACGACGTCGCCTTCGGTGGGCACGAGGAGCAGTCCGTGGAAGAACTGCGAGTCGACTTCGCCGACACCCCCTACTGGCATCAGGAGCGCTACATCGCCGTCGGTGAACTGATGGAGGGCGGCGAGAGCGTGGTGGGCACCGGCTCGTTGATGTTCCCGCTGCAGGAGAACCTCGAGACGGTGCACCTGGGCATCACCACCCATCCCGCCGTACGGGGTCACGGGGTCGCCACGACGCTGCTGGAGCAGGCCCTGGTGCCCGCGATCCACGAGTCGGACCGCTCCTTGATCTCTGTGTACGGCGAGATCCCCGCCGAGGGCGACGTGGACGACCCGGTTCTGCCCGCCAACCGGCTCGGCGCCCGCCTGGGGCTGTCCCGCAAGAACGTCGGCGTGTGCCGGATGCTGCCGCTGCCGATCGACGACGCCCTGCTGGACCAACTGGAAGCCGAGGGTCAAGAGAAGCTCGGCCAGTACCGGATCAAGCTGTGGGGGGACGAGATCCCCGAGGAGCACCTCGAGGCCTACGGACTGCTGCTGCGCCAGATCGAGCTGGACGAGCCCGACGAGGAGGTGGAGCACGAGCCGGCCGAGTACACCCCCGAGAGGATCCGGGTGCTGGAGAAGCGCCGCCGCGAACGAGGTGTGCGGGCCCTGATCGCGGTTGCCGTCGCCCCTGACGGCGCCATCGCCGGCAACACCGAGGTGCAGTTCCAGAAGGCGGAGGGCACCACCATCGCCTGGCAGGAGAACACCCTGGTGATGCCCGAGCATCGCGGGCACCGGCTGGGCCTCGCGCTCAAGGTCGCCACCCACCGCCTGCTGAGCCGCGAGATGCCGGCCGTGCAGTCCCTGCTCACCTTCAACTCCCACGTGAACCCCTGGATGATCAGCATCAACGACCGTCTCGGCTACCGGGTGGCGTTCCGCGAGATCGCCTTCCAGGGCCGCCCGGACCTCAGCGGTGGTCTGCTGCCATCGACGTCCGGCACCGGCAGTGCCAGGATGGGCGCATGAACGAGAACTCCACCCCCGCCACAGCCGTCCCGTCGGGCGAGTCCCGGATCGTCACCGCCTCCCGCGAGGTCCGCGCCCCCGCGGTGCGGATCTTCGAGCTGATCGCCGAGCCGTCCGAGCAACCCCGCTGGGACGGCAACGGCAATCTGCAGGAAGCCGCGGAAGGGCAGCGCGTCCACGCCGTGGGCGACGTCTTCGCCATGCTCAACACCAGCGGCAAGGTGCGCGAGAACCACGTGGTGGCCTTCGACGAGGGCCGTGAGATCGCCTGGAAGCCCGCCTCCGAGGGGGAGCAGCCGGCCGGCCACCGCTGGGGCTGGCGCCTCACCCCGCAGGGAGAGAACAGCACCCTGGTGGAGCACAGCTACGACTGGACCGAGCTGACCGACGAGCGCCGCTTCGAGCGGGCCCGCTCCACCACCGCCGAGAACCTGCTGGCCTCGATCGACCGCCTCGCCGAGCTCGCCGAGAGCGGGGGCGCCGGTCACGTGGATCCCGACGGTGGCACCGACACCGTCGCCTAAGCCCCATGAGCTCCGGTGACCTGGTGCCGCGGGAGGACCCGGTGGATGCGGCGATCGCCCGGGGGGACTTCGACGACCTCGCGCTCGCTGGCAAGCCCTTGCGCCTCCCGGCCCGGCACGACCCGGACTGGTGGATCAAGCAACGCATCGACGCGGACGACGTGGACCGCGACGCCCTGCTGCCGGTGGTGGTGCTGCTGCGCCGCGAGCACGACCTTCGCGATGAGACCCTCGCGGCGCTGCTGACCGAGCAGGACGTGCGCGACTACGCCGAGGACTACACGCGGCGGGTCCGGGACGACCGGCTGCGGAACCCCCTGGCGCGCATGCTCGCCCCGGAGCTGGATCCCGATGTGGCGGTGGAGCGGTGGCAGCAGTTGCGGGCGTCGGCCGGTGGGCCGTTCGACGGCGAGGACGGGCCCGAATCAGAACCTGCCGCGGACGGTACTGGGCCGTCGGGGACCGGTATGAGCGCAGGAACACGACGCCAATGGTGGCCGTTCGGGCGACGCACCCTCTGAGCAGAACTCGCCTCCGTCGACTCACGCCCGCTGTGCGCCGACTCGCGTTCCGTCCAGGTCAGCGCGCACCCACCACACCTGACCCGAGCCGATCACCCTCACCGCCCCGTCGTTCTCGAGAACCACCGCCGTGTCCTCATCGATCGCGACCGCCTCAGGGCACAGACCTCCCTCGACCAGCCCAACGGCCCGGCTCAGGGTCCCGGCCTGCGCGGCGTGGGAATCCACCAGCCACGGCACCAGTCCCAGCCCGGGCAGGACGGTGAGCTCGTCCAGCTCTTCTGAGCACTCCTGCGAGCAGACCTCGACCCCGCTCAGGCGGTAGCCGCCGGCCAGGGACCGGGTGGCGGCGATCATCGCCCCGGCCGAGAAGCCGAGATAGGGCATGCCCGCTGCGACGCGTTCCTGGATCACAGGGGCGAAGGGTGCGAGCGCCTCCCGGTACACCGGGGTGGGGCCACCGCCGACCAGCAGCGCCCCGGCGGTGCGGATCTCCTCTGCCACGGGGCCGCCGTCCAGCGGGACCACGCGCACGTCCGCATCCAGCGGTGCGAGCAGCTCCAGGTAGTCCCAGGCGAACCGTGCGGCGATGTGCGCGGAGCCGGTCAGGAGGACGGCGACATGCTCCACCGAGGTCGACCGACAGGTCTCCAGGAAGGGGGCTACGACAGCGGGGGACCGCGTGGTGTCGGGCCCGCCACCCACCAGGACGATGCTCATCTTGTGCTCCTACCTGGAGGGTGAGCGGGCTTCAGTGACAGCTAGCAATGACTGGCCGCCTTCGTCAGATGGTGGAGCCGTAACGCTGGCGTGCAGCCTCCCCACTGGTCCCGATGGCCTCGCCCACCTCGCGCCACGACATGCGCTGGTGCCGAGCTGTGTGGACAGCTTCTGCCAGTTCACTCTCAGAGGCGTCGCGCCTCCACGCAGCCAGTCTTACCGCCATGAGCGGAGGAAGAGCCGCGTCCTCATCGTCTGCCTTCGGACTGTAGTTCTCGAACGCATCAGCGAACTCATCGGCTCGGGCCTTGATGTCATCGAGCGAGCGTCGTGTCATGGTCATTCACCTCAAGAACTTCGGTCGGGCCGGGTGCATGGCGTGTGCGATGGCGATGACGCCGTGCCATTCGATGACTCCGACTTCGATCAGGGTCCCGGACTCGTCCGGGCCTATGAACATCGTCATCGAATCGTCCTGCACGAAATGACGAACGGGGAATCTGAGGGCGTGGAGCATCGACGATTCAGAAACCCCGTGCCGATGGGCGCTGGCGAGGATGACCGGCTCTGGCTCCATGAACAAGACTAGACGTAACAAGTAACCTTGCCAAGGGGTGCGGTTGGCCGGTTCCTGCCCACCTGCACCCCCCGCCCTACTCCCTCCGGCGCGTGGCCAGGTCGCGCGGCGGCCGGGCCAGCACCAGCGTGCTGATCAGGGTCAACGCCGTTAGGGCGAGCAGACCCGCCCCGAGTGCCACGGGTAGCGACGCGACCGCGGGCATCGGTCCGAACATGTCCAACCGACTCATCGCCCCGACCATCGCCACTGCCACCAGGGCGCCAACGGCCAGCCCGGCCGGGATCCCGGCGGCCAGCACGATCAGTGCCTGGGTCATCCCGTAGCGCCGCACCTGCCCCCGGCTCGCCCCGACAGCCTGCATGGTCGCCAGGTCTGCCTCCGTCTCCCGGCGCCCCAGTGTCACCGACAGCACCGTTGCCGCGATCGCCAGGGCCGTGAGCAGCACCAGCACGACTGCGCCCTGTGCGGGGAGACGACCGTAGGAGACGAAGCCGAGCACGTCCGGCTCGGGCCGGGTCGCCGGCCACACGACCGTGGTGATCTCGAGCGCCGCATCGGAGAAGTCGGCAGACGCCACACCGTCCAGAGGGTGGGTGGGCTCCACGATCTCGCCCACGTACCTGACGTCCAGGCCCAGCTCCTCGGCGGTCTGCGGGCTGAGGGCCACCGTCGGCTCGAAGCCGCGCAGGAACATGCCCGCTTGCGCGCCCAGGGGCCGCCCTGTGCCGGCCATGTCGTCACCGTCGATCATCCGCAGGTCCACCAGGCCGTCCTCTCCCACCCGCGTGGCGTCGCTGACGATCACGCCACCGTCCGCCAGCACCTGTGCTGCCCGTTCGGCCCCCGGGATACCGGTGGCCCGCATCGCCTCCGGCTCCAGCACCGTCACCTGGTTGCCGAGCCATGTCGGGAAGGACAGCCCCGGATGGTAGGCGTCGTCCCAGGGCACGCACTCCAGGGGAGCGCCGGGCTCGGTGGCGGAGCGGAACGACGGACCCTCGTCCGTGCCGCATGCCCTCCCCGGCGCCGGGGCTGCCTCCAGCCAGGTGCCGGGGTCGCGCATCGAGTACACGGGGGCGTGGGCCCTGATCAACCCGTCGGCCTCCAGCTCCGCGAGCACCGAGCCGATGATCGCGCGGTCCACCTCCTCGCTGATCGGGGTCTGCATGCCGATCATGGCGCGGCCCGGCGTGATCATCGACGTGGCGGCGGCCAGTTCGCTCGACTGCCGGGAGCCGACGACGGTGGTCAGCAGCGCCACCGACGCCGTGCAGGCCAGCACCGCGATCACCGCCGGGGCGGTGCGCCCCAGGTGTCGGGTGGCATCCTGCGCAGCGGCCCGGGCCATGGTCGCCCCCGGCGCCGTCCCGAGCACCCGGCCGACCAGGTGGATCAGCGTCGGCACCACGATCACCGTCCCCAGGCCCAGCATGAGCAGGCCGACCAGCAGCACCAGCAGGGCGATCGACGCGGGCGCGATCGAGGCGAGCAGCGCCAGCACCCCGCCGCCGGTCACCAGCAGCACGCCGATCCCGGTGATCAGGCGGCTGCGCCAGGGGGTGTCGGAGACCGTCGGCCGACGATCCGCGAGCGCATCCACCGGGTCCGCGGTGGCCACCCGCCGTGCCGGGGGCACCGAGGCGAGCACCGCTAGTGCCGTGCCGGCGGCCAGCAGCCCCACGGCACCCCACCAGGGAACCGGGCCCATCCCGGTGTACGAGACCTCCGCGGCGAGGCGCCGCAGCAGCGGCAGGGCAGCGAGGGCGACGAGCAGACCGAGGAGCGATCCGATCATGCCCAGCACCGCGCCCTGCAGCAGGAACATCGCACCGGCGTCCCGGGGGCGGGCACCGATCGCCACCACCAGTCCCAGGGCGCGCCGCATCCGTTCCGCACCCACCGTGAGCGCGGGGGTGACCAGCACGATCAGCAGGGCGGCCATCCCCATCACCGTGGCACCAAGCATCATCGCCGACAACAGTGCGCGCTGCGGATCGATCGGCACCGGGTAGAGCTGGTCCGCCGGCGGGTAGTCCTCGAGCGGCCCGCGCGAGATCGTGCCCACGCCGTGCCCGTTCAGCTCCTGCACCTGAGCCCAGGTGATGGGGGCGGGGCCGGTGGCCAGGAAGTGCCGGTCCACCCCTGCCTGGTCGGCGCCGATGGCGGGCGCGATCCAGGCGGGAAGGGCCCACGCCTGCACGTCCTCGCCCTCGACGATCCCGGAGACCCGGTAGCCGCGCACCGCGTTCTCCACCACGGCGGCGACCCGGCCATCGGTGGATCGCCATCCGGTGTCCGGTGGGGCGATCAGTTGGATCTCGTCCCCGATGCCCACCCCGGCCGTGCGCGCCGCGGCCACGGTCAGCACCACGTCCTCGGTGGCCTGCGGGGCCGTGCCCTCCGTGAGGGAGGGCAGCAGCAGGTCCAGGGTCTCGGCGTCGGCCTCGCGCAGGGACATCGTGGTCAGCACCGCGGCGTCGAGCTCACCGACCACCACACCGGTCTCCGCCGGGCGCTGCTGGTCGGGGGCGATGTCCAGCGCCGTGGTGGCGATCAGCGGCGGGGAGTTCCACCACTCGTGCAGCACGGTGCCCTCGGGCAGTGCCGCCGCAATGGCCTCGGGGGTGGCTGGTGACGCGTCCGTGAGGCGGGGCATGGGTGTGATCGCCTCGGGCAGCTGCCGGATGGGCCCACCGACGGTGGTCGCACTGATCACGGCCTGCGTGCCGTCGGGGATCGAGGCGAGGGCGCGGTCCCGGGAGGTGACCTGGGGTGTCACCCCGCTGAGCGCGATCAGGGCCACCGCGATCGGCAGGGCGATGATCGCCAGCATCAGCGCGGTGCGTCCGCGGTGCCGCACGGCATCACGCAGCGCCAGGCGCAGGATCGGCCTCAGCCCGCCCACGGGAACTCCTCGGGGGCGGCCACACCGACGACGCGGCCGTCACGCAGCTGGATGGTGCGGTCGGCCCAGGCCGCCAGGCGCGCCTCGTGGGTCACCAGCACCACGCTGGCACCGTCGTCGGCCCGCTGCCGCAGCAGGGCGACGATCTCCCGGGCGGTGGTGGAGTCCAGTGCGCCGGTGGGCTCGTCGGCCAGCAGCAGGCGCCGCGGCCCCACCAGGGCGCGGGCGATCGCGACCCGCTGGGCCTGCCCGCCGGAGAGCTCCTCCGGGCGGCGGCGCCACAGCTCGCCGACCCCCACGGCCTCCATTGCGTCCCGAGCCTCCTTCGCGGCCTCACGGGGGCGGATGCCGGCCAGCTCCCGGGGAAAGGCGACGTTCTCCGCGGCGGTGAGGGCCGGCAGCAGGTTGAGGTCCTGGAAGACGTAGCCCACCTTCTCCCGCCGCAGCTGCGCGAGCGCGGTGGAGGAGATGGAGGCAAGGGACTGGCCCTCCACGAGGACATCCCCGGAGGTGGGCCTCGCGAGCCCGCCGGCCAGGTGCAGCAGGGTCGACTTGCCGGAGCCCGAGGAGCCCATCACCGCCACGAACTCTCCGGGCGCGACGGCGAGGTCCACCCCGTCCAGGGCCCGCACCTCGCGCGGTCCGGCGCCGTGCACCCGCACGGCGCCGCGGAGCTCGAGCACGGGCTGGGTGGTGATGGGCCCTGGGGTGACGGGCAGTGCACCGTGACCGGACCGGCCCGTGCCGCTCATCGTCTCGCCTCGTCGCGCGCGGGTGCGACGCGGCTGTCCGAGCGCTCGCGGTGGGAGCTGTCGTGAGGGGAGCCGCCCGCCCGCGAGCGACGGGAGGCGGCCTTCTGGAGGGTGCCCTCGATGTCGTCGAGCCAGCGCAGTTCGGCTTCCAGGCTCACCAGGTGGTGCTCGAGCACCAGGGCCGCGGCGAGGTCGGCTTCCTCGATGCCGCGGCGCACCCGGGTGGCCTCGTGCAGGGCCGAGAGGGTGGCGGTGCGCTGGGTCTGCAGCAGGGAGGCCACGTCGATGCCCGGCACGGTGACGGCGAGTGCGAACTTCACCACCAGTTCCTGACGGTCCGGCTGGCTGCGCTCCACGGCGCTGGCCCACCACAGGGCGAGTTCGGCCCGGCCCTGGTCGGTGAGGGACCACAGGCCGGCGGTGGAGTCGTCGGCATCCTCCTGGGAGCGGACGATCCGGCCGTCCCGCTCGAGGCGGGACAGGGTGGTGGAGGCCTGGCCGATGTTCAGCGGGCGCACCTGCCCGGTGGCTTCGTCGAAGGCCTTGCGTAACTGGTAGGTGGTGGCGGGGCCGGCGCTGAGCAGCGCGAGCATCGCGTGGTGGATCGACACGGCAGGATCTCCGATGGTTACCGAGCAATGGTTACGAGGTAATCATGTGGCCGTGGGGGAGGGGTGTCAAGGGGGATGCGGGTCCGAACTCCCCGCAGGCGCAGGTGCAGGGGTTACGGTGCCTCGTATCGGAGCGCGTGCTCCGTCCAGCCACTGCAACGGAGCCCCATGTCAGGTCGACAGCGATCCCGCCGTACCGGTGCGCGACGCGCCAGTCTGTTCCTGACCACGCTGCTCGGAACAGCCGGGATCATGCACGCGGTGCGACCGGAGCCGTTCGACAGCATCGTCCCGCGGGCACTGCCCGGCTCGCCCCGTGCCTACACGTACGCCTCCGGCATCGCCGAGGTCGCCACGGCCGGCCTGATCGCGGTGCCGTCCACGCGCCGGCTGGGCGGAATCGCCGCGGCGGCACTGTTCCTCGCGGTGTTCCCTGCCAACGTGCAGATGGCGATCGACTGGCGGAAGAAGTCCCCGAAGAAGCGGGCGATCGCTGTCGGCAGGCTCCCACTGCAGGGGGTCCTCGTCGCCCAGGCGCTCCACATCGCCCGACGGGGCTGAGTGGGCTCGTCCCGCTGTCGACGTCTGCCTGAGGGGCGATGCGCATCTACCTATGGCCTGTGGCCTGACGTGCAGTGCCCTGACATGGGGGTAACTGTGTACACAGAGTACTGATGGCGCACCCTTGTCATATGGACACCCTCAGCGATGAAGTCACCACTCGAGAGCTGCGCAGTCAGCTCGCCGATGTACTGGGCCGCGCCATGTATGGCGGGGAGCGCATCGGTGTCACCCGCAACGGCAAGTTGGCCGCCGTCGTGGTCGGGGTGGCCGACTTCGAGGCGCTCGAGGACTTCGAGATGGCCCAGGACCTCGCCGCGTATCGGGAAGCCAAGGCGGCCGATGACGGTACGCGGGTCAGTCTCGATGAACTGCGTCGCGATCTGAACGCATGACCCCCGCGTACGCGGTGGAGTTCACCTCGGCGGCAAGCAATAGCCGCCGTTCTCCGCAGCGTCAGTTCAGCGACTGACCAGCCCCGGCCGCCTCGATCCAGTAGCGCCGCTTCGGCACTGAACCTCCCACGTCGCGCACGTCCTCCAGGACTCCACCGCACCGCTCGATCGTCCTGATGGAGCCGAGGTTCGTGTCATCGCAGGTCACCAGCACGCGATCCACGCCGGCGCCGGCCAGGCGCTCCACCGACAGGCGGAGGATCTCGGTGGCGTAGCCGCGTCGTCGGAACTCGGGGGCGACGGCGTAGCCCACGTGCCCGCCGACCTCGCGCAGGAAGTCGGTCAGTGAGTAGCGGATCGAGGTGCGGCCGACGATGACCCCGTCCGCCTCGGCGACCAGGAACTCGGCACGCACCCGGCCCGGCCGGAGGTCCACCCCGAGGGCCTCGCGGTCGATCTCCGCCAGGACTGCGCCCCAGTCCTCACCCTCGGCCAGCAGGAAGTCGAAGTCCTCCTGCTGGAACTGGGCGTGCAAGCGCCGCAGTGCGGCTTCGTCCTCGGGTCGCGGTGCACGGAGCTGCAGGGTCATCCGAGAATCGTAGTCGCGCTAGCAGGGTGAGCAGCTGAGGTGCGGTCGCGGTGCGGGGTCGTCAGGGTCCGGGGACGTCAGCGGATCAGCGCGGCGAACCTGTCTGCGACATCCTCGGGGACCAGATCGCGCGGCAGGGGGAGGGGGCCCGGCCCACCGGCAACGGGGATACCGACGATCGCGGTCCACGTGTCCCCAGGGTGCGGCGGGGGCCCGGGCACGCCCCGCATCATCGCCGATTCGAGCTCCTCGGTGACGTGGGAGTCGATCAGGAGCACGTCCCCATCCGCACTACGCTCGACGAAGGCTGCGAGACACGCCTCCATGTCCTGCCGGGACGTCGGCCCTTCGTGAGGGCGTGACTGCAGAGTGACCTCGGCCCCGCCGTCCTCCTCCGGGGGCCACACCAGCGCCTGCGCCACGATCCGGCCTGCACGGACCAGTACGGTGCTGCGCGCCGGGTCGAAGGACCCGGCGGCGCCCGGGACGAAATCCGGGGCGTTCTCCGTCCGCAACTGCGGCCCGTCGGCAGCGGGGGACCACCGGGCGTGCTGGGCGGTGTAGTGCTCGACGTAGACGTCCAACATCTCCACGCCCCGGGCCTCGCCGGCAGTCTCGGCGACGAGGCCGTCCGACGTTGAACGGTGTTCAGCAGTCCAGGCCCGCAATGGTCCATCGACCACGTACCGCCACGGTGGCATCAGCTGGACCAGCACCCCGCTGTGCCGGGCGCACAACTCGATCAGCTCCGTCTCCTCCACCGAGGGCTTCAGGCGCAGGGACAGGGTGGAGACCTCGACCTGCGCCTCGAGCAGGGCGTCGGCGACCTCCGCCCACGAGCGCTCGCCCAGGTGCTCCTGCTCGAGGATTTCCCACACAAATGTTCGGGAATCGGGATGGAAGTCGTTGTCGATCCCACGGCAATGACCCAGCACCCGGCCAACCTGATCCACCGCCACCAGGGAGCGACGGTTGTTCCCCTCGCGCCAGCAGTCGGGCAGCAGGTCCGTCAAGCTCGCAGAGTCGGTGTCGGCAGCAGTCGCGGGGCGTGCGGTGACGACCATCAGCTCATCCTTCCTTCAGGGCTCCACGGAGAACCGTGGACACCGTACGGCGGACGGCATGCGGAGCGCGAGAGCTTTTCGATTGGGCAGCGACCCTCAGTATCATTTTTGGTATCATCTACTCATGGCGAGCGTGACCCGACTGCTGGAGCAGATGCGGATGAACGTGAAGAGCGTCCGCTACGCAGACCTCGCCAAGGTGTGCGATTACTACTTCGGGGAGCCTCGACAGCAGAGCGGTTCCCATCGTGTCTATCGGATGCCGTGGCAGGGTGATCCGCGGGTGAACATCCAGAACGTCCACGGCGAGGCGAAGCCGTATCAGGTGCGCCAAGTGCTCGCGGCTATCGACAAACTGCAGGAGGAGGAGAATCGATGACTGCTCGCGCGGATCACTACACCTATCGAGTGCGCTGGTCAGCGGAGGACGGGTGCTTCATCGGGACAGTGGCTGAGTTCCCGTCCCTGTCGTGGGTGGCTGACGATCAGATCGCAGCCTTCGAAGGCATCCGTGACCTCGTGTCCGACGTCCTCGAGGACATGGCCCAGAGCGGCGAGACCGCGCCCCAGGCGCTCGCCGACAAGGATTACTCGGGCAAGTTCATGGTGCGGATCCCTCCGGAGGTGCATCGGCAGCTCGCGCTGGAGGCGGCAGAGCAGCACGTCTCCCTGAACCGTCTGATCGGGAGCCGCCTCGTCGGGAGTTGATCTCAGCCCGCCGCGACCCTCCCCGCCACCACCGTTGCCAGCACCCCCGCTTCGCGCAGGCGCTGCGCGGCCTCGCGGGCCGCGGCATCGACCATCAGGCCGTCGGCCCCCAGCGGGACGTCCTCGAACACGTCCTGCTCCAGCAGCACCACGTCGCCCCGGCCACCGACAGCGAGCGCTCCCACCCCGTCGGTCGAGGCGGCCAGCGCCTCGCGCGGCTGCAGCTGCTGACGGGGCAGCCAGCCCTCACGCTCGTCCGCGCTGCGGTGCACGGCGGCGGCCATCGCCAGCCACGGATCCAGCGGCGCCACCGGGGCATCGGAGCCGAGCACCAGCTCCACCCCCGCATCCAGCAGGTCCCGCAGGCGGTACGCCTGGTCGGTGCGGTCGTGCCACAGGTCCTCGGTGGGGTCGCGGTCACCGAGCAGGTGCGCGGGCTGCACCGAGGCGCTCACTCCGAGGCGCGCCATGGCGGCGACGTCCTGGTCGCTCAGCATCTGCGCATGCTCCAACCGCGCCGGGATCTGGGCACGTTCGATCGCCTCCAGCGCCACCCCGGCGGCAGCATCACCGATCGCGTGCACCGCAGCCGTCAGCCCCAGGCCCTTCGCGCGGCGCAGCGCGGCCACCAGCTCCTCCGGCTCCCAGGTGAGCACCCCGTGCCCGGCCGGTCCGTGCCCACCGGCGTAGGACTCGCGGGTGTAGGCGGTGTGGGAGCCGAGTGCGCCGTCCAGGATCACCTTCAGCGGACCCATCTCCACCAGGCTCTCTCCCGCTGGACCGGGCGCATCCAGCACCATGCCCGTCGGCCCCGGCACGAAGTCCAGGTCCTCCGTGTACACGCCGGTGCGCACCCGCAGCTGCGAGCCACCCGCCTGCCAGGTCTCCCAGATGCGGCCCCATTCCATGTCCACCAGGCCCACCACACCGCGCTCCAAGGCCTGCCGCTGCAGCATTGCCATGCCCGTCGCGACCTGGGCGCCGACTCCGGGAAGGGTGGGCATGAGCGAGACCAGGTCGAACCACTCGTCCTCACCCACCACCCCGTCCCGCGGAGGCGCACCGAGCGCCCGCAATGCCGCCGAGTTCATCCACGCATGGTGCGCGTCCCCACCGATCAGCACCGTGGGCACCTCGCCGGTCACTTGATCCAGCATCGGCACCGTGGGCGGCACCACCAGGTCCACCAGGCGGTGCCCGAACCCCACCAGCGCCTCCCCGCGGCGCCGACCGGTCTCCCGCCGGCGGGCCAGCTCCTGCTGCACCAGGTCCAGGATCGCCGAGGCGCTGCCCGCACCGGTGGTGTCCAGCCGCGAATGGGCCTGCGCCAGCTGACTGGAATGCACGTGCTGGTCCCACAGCCCCGGGATCGCGATCGCGCCGCCGCCGTCCAGCACATCCTCGCCCGGCCGACGGTCCACGTGCTCGCCGATCTCAGCGATCGCACCGCCCGTGATCCGGAGGTCCACCGGTCGCGCTGTGGCGGGGGCGGTCCTCCCGCCACGCACTCGCACCTGTCTGATCAGCATCGCGCCAGGCTACCCAGGGCGCCGCCATGACACCTGTCATGGTCACGAGGTGACCGCCGTGCCTGGGACAGGAGCGGCCGCGACGGGAGTCTGGTTCCCATGACGACCACGAACCGTGACCCCGGCACCCACGCCCCGGATGCTGCCCCCGCCGCCACCACCTCCCACTCCTCCGATCCCATCGCTGCCCCGGATCCCGATGCCGCACTCAGCCTGCGCGGGCTTCGCAAGAGCTACGGCCCGGTGCGCGCCCTGGACGGCGTGGACCTCACCATCCGCCCGGGCGAGATCCTCGCCCTGCTGGGCCCCAACGGCGCCGGCAAGTCCACCTGCATGGAGATGATGGTGGGCCTGGCGAAGCCCGACTCCGGCACCGTCCACGTGCACGGCATGGACCCCGTCACCGCCACCCGCTCCGGGATCATCCGGGCGATGCTGCAGAGCGGCGCCCTGCTGCCGGATCAGAAGGTGCGCTCGATGCTGAAGATGCTGCACTCCCTGCAGGCCCGCCCCATGCCGCTGGCCAAGGCTGTCGAGCAGGCCGACATCGGTGACCTGATGGGCCGCCGCATCGACCGTCTCTCCGGCGGTCAGGCCCAGCGCGTGCGGTTCGCGATCGCCCTGCTGGGCGACCCGGACGTGCTGCTGCTGGACGAACCCACCGTGGGCATGGACGTCACCGCCCGCCGCGCCTTCTGGCACCGCATGCGCGAGGTCGCCGCCACCGGGCGCACCATCGTCTTCGCCACCCACCACCTCGAGGAGGCCGAACGCGAGGCCGCCCGCGTGGTGGTGATGGACCGAGGCCGCATCGTCGCCGACGGCAACGCCGAGACCGTCTCCGCCCTCGTGGCCGGCCGCGTGCTCACCCTGCGCGGCGCCGACGCCCACCTGGTCGCCGAGCTGCCCGGTGTGGACATGGCCGCACCTGACGAGGCCGACCCCGGCCGCGTGCGCGCCGTCTGCTCCGACGCCGACCTGGCCCTGCGCGCCCTGTTCACCTCACCGCTCGCGGAGCAGGTGCACGACGTGCTGGTCTCGGCCCCCGGCCTCGAGGAGGCCTTCATGCACATCACCGACCACAGCGACGAGAACACCGCCGCCAATGCCGCCGCCCAGAACGCGGCCCCGACACCTGCCGCCCACACCGTCACCGAAGGAGCCCAGCGATGACCGCCACCGGCACCGCCACCCACACCACCACCGGCACCGCCCCCGGCGTCGCGCCGCGCACCGTCGCCCTGAGCGACCTGCCCCAGCCCTCCGGCACCGCCCGCGCCCTGCGCTACGCGATGCACACCTCCCGCATGACGCTCACCAACGTGTTCTTCATGGCCTTCTCGATCGCCATGCCGGTGGGCATGTACCTGCTGTTCGGCACCATGTTCGGCGACCAGGCCGACGGCACCGCCCGCGGCATGATCATGGTCAACATGGCCGCCTACGGCGGACTGGGCACCGCCATCACCGCCGGTACCCAGATCCAGGAGGACCAGCGCAACGGCTTCCTGCGCCAGCTGATCGTCGCGGGGCTATCCCCGCGCTCCTTCCTGATCGGCTCCGTGCTCGCCGCCAGCGTGGTGATCGTCCCCGCCCTGCTCGCCGTCGGCGTGGTGGGCCTGGCCACCGGCGTGGAGGCCGATCCCCTCTCCTTCCTCGCCACCATCGCCGTGCTGTGGCTGGGGCTGCTGCCCACCATCCTCATCGGCATCGCCCTGGGCATGCTGCTCACCGGCGGCGCCGCCTCCGCCGGTGGCGTCGTGACCCTGATGGGCATGGCCGTCCTGGGTGGCCTGTGGCTGCCGCTGGAGATGTTCCCCGACTGGATGCAGAGCATCGGCAAGGCCCTGCCCAGCCACTGGATCGCCAAGCTCGGCACCTGGGCCCTGTACGGCGGGGAGCTGCCGGTGACCGGCCTGCTCGTCATCGGGATCTGGACCCTGGTGCTCGGCGCGATCTGCGCCGTGAGCCTGAACAAGGCCATCGGACTCACCCGCCGCTGAGCCACACCATCCGAGGAACCGAACGCCCACGTCGACGGCGGGCCCCGGGATCCCCGGGCCCGCCGTCGCGACCCGTAGGAGCGCTGACACAATGACCGTGATGAACACCGAGCCCTCCACCGTCGAGAAGCGCTGGTCCGGCATGGCCCAGGCCGCCGACCCCGGCGCCATCGACGATGCCTCGAGCCGGAGGGTCAGCCCCCGCCAGATCCACCGGGCCGCCGTCGAGTCCGGTGCGATGCCGTTCTCCCTGCCGCCCACGGTGTTCCTGCTGCTGCCGATCGTCTTCGCCTGGATCCAGTCCCCCGGCATCGGGGCCGTGATGGCCACCGTGCTGCTGCTGGCCTACGGGGCAATGTTCCTCTACGCCAGTGGCATCGCCCTGTATCCCCTGCAGGTGAGGCTCTCCTGGTTCACCCTGTCGACCGGCCTGGTGCTCGCCCTGGTCCCCCTGATCGGCGAGAACGTGCTGTTCATGGTGATGTTCCAGGCCATGACCCACGTGATCCTGCTGCCCTGGCGCTGGGCGGTGCCCACCATGGTGGCGATGTGCGTGGGGGTCGCGGTCCTCGCCGCCTGGCTGGGCGTCTACTTCGCGGTGGTGCTGGCGGTGATGGGCCTGGCCATGTCCTGGGGCATCGGGCACGGCATCCAGCAGGAGGTGCTGCAGGGGAAGCTCGACGCCGCAGAGCGCCGCAACGCCTCCCTCGCGGTGGCCGCCGAACGCGAGCGCATCGGCCGAGACCTGCACGACATCCTGGGCCACTCCCTGACCTCCGCGACCGTCTCCGCGCAGCTCGCCCAGCGCCTCCTGGATGCCGATCCGGCCGCCGCCCGTGAGCAGCTCGCCCACATCGAGTCCACCCTGCGCCAGTCCCTGGCCGACGTGCGCGCCACCGCCAGCGGCATGCAGACCGTGCGCGCCGCCACCGAGATCGCCTCGGCCCGCAGTGTGCTGGCTGCCGTGGGCATCGACGCGGACGTCCCCACCGCCATGCCGGCCCTGGACGATGAGCGGGCCGAGCTGTTCGGCTACGTGATCCGCGAGGCCGTCACCAACATCGTGCGCCACGCCAGTGCCGAGCACGTGCGCATCACCATCGCCGAGGACGAGGTGAGCATCGCAGACGATGGGGTGGGCATCGCTCCCGGCACCGCCCGCACCGGCCTGCGCGGTCTGGAGCAGCGTGTGACCGGCGCCGGGGGAGTGCTCACCGTGGAGTCCTCCCCGGCGGGCACCGCTCTCACCGCTCGCATCCTTCCCGAGGAGACCCCGTGATCCGCATCGTCATCGCCGACGACCAGCACATCCTGCGCTCGGGCCTGGTGGCCCTGCTGCGCCTGGAGAACGACATCGAGGTGGTCGCCGAGACCGCCGACTGCGCCAGCACCGTCGACCAGGTCACCGAGCTGCGCCCCGACGTGCTGCTGCTGGACGTGCAGATGCCCGCCGGCACCCTCGCCAATGGTGAGCCCGGTCCGGAAGACGGCATCGAGGTCGCCGCCCACCTGCGTGACACCCTGGATCAGCCTCCGCGGGTCATCGTGCTGACCACCTTCGGGCGGGCCGGGTACCTGCGCCGGGCGATGGAGGCCGGCGCCCAGGGATTCATGGTCAAGGACACCCCGGTGGAGCGCCTCGTCGATGCCGTGCGCCGCGTCCAGCAGGGGCTGCGCGTAGTGGACCCGGACCTCGCTGCACAGTCCCTCGCGGTCGGTGCGAGCCCGCTGACCGCGAAGGAGACCGAGGTGCTGCGTGCCGCCGCCCGCGGGGAGAGCACCGCGGCGATCGCCCGCAGCCTGTTCCTCAGCGAGGGCACCGTGCGCAACCACGTCTCCTCCGCGATCGGGAAGCTCCAGGTGAGCAGCCGAGCCGACGCCGTCAAAGTCGCCACCGAGAACGGCTGGCTCTGAGAGGAGCGGGCAGCAGGGCTCGTAGGCTTCTGAGGTGCACACGCTCGAGTCGCTCCTGGGACTGCTGATCCACATCAGCGTGCCCGCCTTCGCGATCGCGTCGATGCTGTCGATGGGCCTGCGTACCCCGCTGCGCTCCTTCCGCACCCAGCTGCGCGACCGCCGCACCGTGCTCTCCCTGCTGGGGGCGAACTTCGTGGTGATCCCCGCGGTGGGCACCCTCATCATCTGGGTGCTGAACGGCCTGCTGCCCCTGCACATCGCCGAAGGGTTCGTGATCGCCCTGTGCGCTGCGGGCGCCCCCTTCGTTCTGCAACTGGGGGCGATGGCCCGCATCCCGTACTCCGAGACCGCCGGGCCGATGGCGGTGCTGCTGCTGGGGTCGATCGTGTTCATGCCGCTGGTGGTGCCGTTCCTGCTGCAGGACGTGCAGGTCGACGCCGGGGCAGTGGCCCGCCTGCTGCTGGGCACGATGCTCTCGCCGATGATCGCGGGCATCGTGATCGCCGCGGTGTTCCCCCACCTCGCGGACGTCCTGGCCCGGATCGCGGGGGGCGTGGCCGCCGTCTCTGCCGTGCTGATGTTCGTCTCGGGCTTCGGCTCGAACACCGTGCTGCTGCTGGAGGTGCTGCTCTCCCCGGCGATGCTGGCCGCCGCCGGCCTGGTGGCGCTGGCCTTCGTCGCCGGTCGTGCCTCCGGCGAGCTGGCCGGGCACAGCCTCACCGTGCCCGACGGCCCTGCGATCCTCTCCAGCCAGCGCAACATCGCCGCCGCCCTGCTGGTGGCCCGGGCCGCGGGAGATGACAACAGCCAGCTGGTGCTGGCGATCCTGCTGCTGAGCGCGGTGGGCTTCGTGATGCTGGTGCCGTACGCCCTGGCCACCGGTGTGGTGCGTCGCAAGCGGGCGGGGGAGAGGATCACCCCCGGGGTGCTGCTGGGCATCGTCGGCCCCAAGTCCGACTGACCGCCCGGCCCGCCCCGATCGCCCAGCCTGTCTGCCTGCCCCTTCCGCCTGCGCCCCGACCGACACCGCCCCGCCGCCGCACTCAGTCGAGGCACGAATAGTTGTCGGAATGGGGGCGTCATTCCGACAAACTTTCGTGCCTCGGCGGCTCTGGGGCGTGTCCAGCCGCCTCGCCGATCATGCCGTGAGGGGTGTGGTGGGCTGCTGGGCGGTGAGGGGTGCGGTGGGCCGCTGGGCGGTGAGGGGTCTGGTGGACCGCTGGACCGTGAGGGGCACGGTGGCTGCTGGCCGTGCCCGGGGTGCTGCTGTCTCCCGCCTCACCCCCGCCTGACAGATACCCCTAGGGGGTATAAAGTGAGGGGCGTGCAGGCATTCGAGGAGGCAGCAGTGGACACCGCATCGACATCGCAGCGACCCGTCAACGCGCTCGAGGTGATCGACCTCGAGGTGGGCGGAATGACCTGCGCCAGCTGCGCGGCCCGCATCGAGAAGAAGCTCAACAAGCTCGACGGTGTCGAGGCCTCGGTCAACTACGCCACCGAGAAGGCCAACGTGCGCGTGCCCGAGGGTGTCAGCGCCGATGACCTGATCGCCGTGGTCGAGAAGACCGGCTACACCGCGAAGCTCCCCGCACCCCGCACACCTGCACCGCCTGTCAGCGGGGGAGGGGCGGGGGGCGCGTCGGCCGCTGCAGGCCCCGCCGCCGATGGCACGAACGCCGCGAACCCCGCGACCGCTGCGTCGACCGGCACCGACGGCGCCGCGATCGATGCCGAGGACCCGGAGCTGCGCAGCCTGCGCCACCGCGTGATCGGCGCCGCCATCCTCTCGGTCCCCGTGATCGCGATGGCGATGATCCCGGCCCTCCAGTTCGACTACTGGGGCTTCGCCTCCCTCACTCTCGCCGCTCCCGTGGTGGTGTGGGCCGGCTGGCCGTTCCACCGCGCCGCCTGGATCAATGCCCGCCACGGCGCGGCCACCATGGACACCCTGGTCTCGGTGGGCACCACCGCCGCGTTCCTGTGGTCGATCCTGGCGCTGTTCGTGGGCACCGCCGGTGATCGCGGCACCACCCACCACTTCAGCTTCGCCCTCGAGCGCACCGACGGGATGAGCAACATCTACCTCGAGGTCGCCGCCGGGGTGATCACCTTCGTGCTGCTGGGCCGCTACTTCGAGAAGCGCTCCAAGCGGCAGGCCGGCGCTGCCCTGCGCGCCCTGATGGAGATGGGCGCCAAGGAGGTTGCGGTGCTGCGCGACGGCGCCGAGCAGCTGATCCCCGTGGAGCAGCTCGCCGTGGGGGATGAGTTCGTGGTGCGCCCCGGCGAGAAGATCGCCACCGACGGCGTGGTGGTCTCCGGCTCCAGCGCCGTGGACATGTCCATGCTCACCGGCGAGTCCGTGCCCGTCGAGGTGGGGGAGGGCCACGAGGTCACCGGCGCCACCGTCAACGAGGGCGGGCGCCTGGTGGTGCGCGCCACCCGCGTGGGCTCGGACACCCAGCTGGCCCGGATGGCGAAACTGGTGGAGGACGCCCAGTCCGGCAAGGCCGAGATCCAGCGCCTGGCCGACCGCGTCTCCGGCATCTTCGTGCCGATCGTGTTCGTGATCGCCATCGCGACCTTCATAGGCTGGCTGGTCTTCGGCGGCAGCGCCGTGATGGCCGGCACCGCCGCCGTGGCCGTGCTGATCATCGCCTGCCCCTGCGCCCTGGGGCTGGCGACCCCCACCGCCCTGCTGGTCGGTACCGGCCGCGGCGCCCAGATGGGCGTGCTGATCAAGGGCCCCGAGGTGCTGGAGAGCACCCGCCGCGTGGACACCATCGTGCTGGACAAGACCGGCACCGTCACCACCGGCACCATGACCCTGCAGGACGTCGTCCCCGCGAGCGGCACCGACCGCGCCACCCTTCTGCGGCACGCCGGCGCCGTCGAATCGGCCAGCGAGCACCCCATCGCCCGCGCCATCGCCGCCGGTGCCGCCGAGGAACTGGGCCGTCTTCCGGAGGTCACCGACTTCCAGAACCTCGCGGGCTCCGGCGTGCGCGGTACCGTCGACGGCGTGAGCGTGCAGGTTGGACGCAACATCCCTGGGGCCGACGAGCTCCCGGCCGACGTCGCCACCGCCCTCGAGGACGCCCGCACCTCCGGCCGCACTGCCGTGCTCGTGGCATGGGACGGCCAGGTGCGTGGCCTGCTCACCGTGGCCGACGAGGTCAAGCCCACCAGCGCCGAGGCCATCGCCCAGCTGCGCGAACTGGGCCTGACCCCGGTGCTGCTCACCGGTGACCACGAGACCGTGGCCCGTCGCGTCGCCGCCGAGGTGGGCATCGACGAGGTGATCGCCGAGGTGATGCCCGAGGACAAGGTGGGCGTGATCGAGCGCCTCCAGCAAAGCGGCAAGATCGTCGCGATGGTGGGCGACGGCGTGAACGACGCACCGGCCCTCGCACAGGCCGACCTGGGACTGGCCATGGGCACCGGCACCGATGTGGCCATCGAGGCCGCGGACATCACCCTGGTGCGCGGTGACCTGATGAGTATTCGTAGTCGTGGGAGCCACCGAATCTTGCTCTTGGGGACCGCCGATCGTGCCGACGGGGGCCAGTAGCCGCCGCGGTGGGGACCACTGGCTCCCGCCGGCATCGGGTCACTGGGGCAGTGCGGTGTGTTCTCGCATGTTCCTGTCGCCGGTGTCGATCCAGATTGTGTTGTGCACGATGCGGTCCATGATCGCATCGGCGTGGACTGCTCCACCGAGCCGGGCGTGCCAGTCCTTCTTCGGGTACTGGGTGCAGAACACGGTCGAGCCGGTGTCATAGCGGCGCTCGAGCAGTTCCAGCAGCATCGAACGCATTCCCTCGTCAGGATGGTCCAGCAGCCACTCGTCGATCACCAGCAGCGAGAACGTGGAGTACTTCCGCAGGAACTTCGTCTGGCCCTGCGGCTTGTCCTTTGCCAGGGCCCAGGCCTCTTCGAGGTCGGGCATTCGGATGTAGTGGGCTCGGAGCCGGTGCTGGCAGGCCTGCTTCGCCAGCGCGCAGCCGAGGTAGGACTTCCCTGAGCCGGTGAAGCCCTGGAAGACCACGTTCTGTTGCCGCTGGATGAAGGAGCAGGTTGCCAGTTGCGCGATCACGTTCCGGTTCAGTCCCCGTTCCTCGACCAGATCCAGCCGCCGCAGGTCCGCTCCGGGATAACGCAGCCCCGCCCGGCGGATCAGACCCTCGACCTTTCCATGATTGAAGATGGAATGCGCCTCGTCCACGATCAGCTGGAGCCGTTCCTGGAACGACATCCCCAGCACGTGAGCCTCATCCTGGGCATCGATCGCGTCCAGCAGCGCGGTCGCGCCCATCTCGCGCAGCTTCCGCTTCGTGTCGTTATCGATCACGCTCACCGGACACCTCCGGCGTAGTAGTCGGCGCCACGGACGTATCCGCCGTCTTCCGCGGGTTCCTCGCGGGGTGGACGCAGGGCGGCGACCTTGTCCTGCCCGGTGGCCAAGATCGGGTGCAGATGCGCATAGCGCGGTGAACGGACCCGTCCCGTCAGCGCGAGTGCGCAGGCCGCCTCGACCCGATCTACGGAGAAGCGGCGAGAGAGCCGTAGCACCGCCAACGCGGGATCCAGGCCCTGTTCCACGATCGGCACGGACTCGAAGATCCGCTGGATCACGATCACCGTGGCCGGCCCGACCCGATCTGCCCACGCCCGCACCCTCTGCGCGTCCCAGGCCTGGAAACGCTCGCCCGCAGGTAGGTCCGCGTCGTTGGTGCGGTACTCATTGCTCGCGGTCTCCGGGAGCAGCAGGTGACTGGTCAGTCGCTGGCTGCCCTGATAGATCTCCAGCGTCCGGGCCGTGATGCGCAGATCGACCTTCGCGCCGATGTGCGCGAACGGCGCGGAGTAGAAGTTCCGCGCGAACGTGACGTGCCCGTTCCTGCCCACTCGTCGTCCGTAGTGCCATGTCGAGATCTCGTAGGGCACCGCCGGCAGCGGCGTCAGCAGCGGCCGCTCCTCCGCGTCGAACACGCTGGCGCGGGATCCGGGCCGCTTCTGGAACGGCTCCGCGTTATAGGCCTCCATCCGCTGCCCGATGGCGGCTGCAAGTTCGGGCAGGGACGTGAATCGCTGATCCCGCAGCCCGGCGATGACCCAGGTCGCGACGTGCGCGACGGTGTTCTCCACGCTCGCCTTGTCTTTCGGTTTCCGCACCCTCCCCGGGAGCACCGCCGCCGAGTAATGCGCTGCCATCTCGCGATACGCATCGTTCAGGACGATCTCGCCCTCGCGGGGGTGCTTCACCACACCGGTCTTGAGGTTGTCCGGAACGATCCTCGGGACCGTCCCGCCCAGCGCCTCGAACATCGCTACGTGCGCTCGCAGCCAGGACTCCTGGCGCATATCCAGCGCCGGGAAGCAGAACGCGTAACGAGAAAAAGGCAGGCAGGCAACGAACAAGAACACCTTCGAGACCTCGCCGGTGACCGGATCGGCCAGCTCCATCGTGGGGCCGGACCAGTCGACCTCCACGCTCTGGCCGGCCTTGTGACCGACTCTCGAAGCGGCACCGGTGACCATGACGTGGTGCTGGTAGGTGCGGCAAAACCGGTCATACCCCATCGCCGGATCCCCAGCCGCCGTGGTCGCGTCGAAGTACTCGCCGTGCAACAGCTTCAGCGTCACGCCGACCCTGGCCATCTCTCGATGGACCTGTTCCCAGTCCGGCTGTGCGAACACGCTCTCGTGCTCGCCCCGGCCCGGGAACAACCGGGCATACACCTGCTCATCGGCGACGTCCGCGATATCGCCCCACCCGATCCCTGCAGCGTCAGCGGCCTCGAACACCGCCCTCACGGACTTGCGGGACATGCCCTGCGAGGACGAAATCGCTCGCCCCGACAGACCTTCTGCGCGCAGCTGGAGCACCAGCTTCGCCCTGATCTTCCGTACCATTCCAGATTGCTCCTTCCGCCGCGTGCCCTATACACACGGCGGAAGGAGCGTAGACAGAGCGGCCCCAACGACACCACTGGTGGTCCCGAACGACGCCACCGCTACGGCAGCGACGTGGCACCCGAACCCTCGATCAGCGGACCCCAGCGAGGCGAATATTCAACCTGATGGCCGCCGTGGATGCAATCCGCCTCTCGCGCCGCACCCTGCGCACCATCAAGGGCAACCTGTTCTGGGCCTTCGCCTACAACACGGCCGCCATCCCGGTGGCCGCCCTGGGCCTGCTGAACCCCATGCTGGCCGGTGCCGCGATGGCGTTCTCCAGCGTGTTCGTGGTCTCCAACAGCCTGCGCCTCCGGGGCTTCCGCAGCGTGGCGAGCGAGGGCTGAATCAGTCCGTGGTCTGGAGAGTGCGGGCCGCTTCTCGATCCAGAGTGAGGTCGATCCACGTGATTCGTGAGTCGGCATCGGCGTGCAGCTCCACGAACGCTGCCTCGTCACCCCAGCTGCCCTTCCGGGGTAAGGGCTCGTCGCCTTCTTCGATCAACGGAGGACCGGTCATTGTCGAGGAGTCGATGTTGATCACCCAGTGCTCGAGGTGCGGAGCTGAGTGGTCGTGCAGTGTGCGTCCGATCGTGGCCTTGAGCGGACCCTGAGCCACCTGCCCGGAAAGATCGAGAAGTGTCACAGAGTGGAGTGAGTAGTCCGCGGTGAGTTCCGCTTCGATCCACCACAGAGCATGGCCGAACTGGACTGTCGCCGAATTGGCCTCGGGCGAGTACCTGGTACCGGGGATGGTGAAACGGAGACAACCCAGGTGCTCGCTGTCGATCTGCTGCTGCGAGCGCACCGGGTCCTCATCGGGATCCGTGGAGTTCTGGAGGAAGACGCCGTGGACGCGGGGGCCCGCGCCGTTCGTCATCTGCATGCTCCCATCGTTGCCGAGCAGCGCGTGTCGATCAAGACGCGGGCTGCACGCGCCTGGCCCGTGCACGTGCGCCCCAGGAGCGGCGCAGGTGGGCTGGTGCCGCACTGGTCACAGGGGGCCTCGAGACCCGAGCTCGGATACAGGCCCAGGCATACCCTGGTGGGGTGTCCGCCCTCCTGCGCATCGCCCGCTTCACCCGTGAACTGACCCCGCTGTACCTCGCCATCATTCTGTGCTCCGTGCTGACGGCGGTGGCGGGGCTCGCGGTGCCGTTCCTGATCGGCAACGCCACCGATGCGATCGCCGCGGGCATCGGCGGGCAGACCACCACCGAGCAGGCCCTGCGCACCGCCCTGCTGATGGCCGGGGCGCTGCTGCTGGCGGAGCTAGCCTCCACGGTGATCTCCAACATCGGCGGCTGGTACGGCGACGTGATGAGCAACCGGATGCGCACCATCCTCTCGGTGCGCTACTACGACAAGCTGCTGCACATGCCCCAGCGCTGGTTCGACAACGAGATCACCGGCACCGTGGTGGCCCGCCTGAACCGCTCGATCACCGAGATCACGGGCTTCGCGAAGATGTTCTCCAACTCCTTCGCCACCATGCTGATCACCACCGCCGCGGTGCTCGTGATCAGCGCCTGGTACGCGTGGCCGCTGGCGCTGCTGCTGATCATCGTGTTCCCGGTGTACGTGTGGCTGACCGCGCTGACGTCGGTGAAGTGGCAGCGCCTGGAGGGCGACAAGAACGAGCAGATCGACATCGCCTCCGGGCGCTTCGCCGAGGTGATCGGGCAGATCCGCGTGGTGAAGTCCTTCGTGGCGGAGAGGGCCGAGCTGGACGACTTCACCCGTCGCTTCTGGTCCACCGACCGCATCACCCGTGAGCAGTCCCGTCACTGGCACGGCATGGACATGGCCCGCCGTGCGGTGTTGAACATCGTGTTCTTCGGGATCTACGCGATCATCTTCTGGCAGACCGCCGCCGGGGAGTTCTCCATCGGCACCATGGTGCTGCTGATCCAGCTGATGACCATGGCCCGCCAGCCGGTGCAGAACATGAGCTTCGTGATCGACACCGCCCAGCACGCGATCGCCGGCTCCAAGGACTACTTCCGGGTGATGGAGACCGAGGTCGACCCGCGCCTGCTGGCCACCGGCGAGGACCCCGCGAAGCACGTCGTCGAGCCCGTCGCGGGCGCGCCGGCGATCCGCTTCGACGACGTCCACTTCGCCTACGAGGACGGCGAGGACGTGCTGCACGCCATCGACTTCGCAGTCTCCTGCGGCGAGAAGGTGGCCCTGGTAGGGGAGTCCGGCGGCGGCAAGTCCACCATCGTGAACCTGCTGCTGGGTCTGTACGAGCCGCGCGAGGGCACCGTCGAGGTGGCCGGTCATGACGTGGCCGAGCTGCCGCTGGACGTGCTGCGCTCCCGCATCGGCGTGGTGTTCCAGGACGCCTCCCTGTTCTCCGGCACCATCCGCGAGAACATCGCCTATGGCCGCCCCGGCGCCTCCGACGAGGAGATCCGCGACGCCGCCCGCCGCGCCAACGCCGACACCTTCATCGAGCGCTTCGCAGACGACTACGAGCAGATCATCGGCGAGCGCGGACTGCGGCTGTCCGGCGGTCAGCGCCAGCGCATCGCGGTGGCCCGCGCGATCCTCAAGGACGCCCCGATCCTGGTGCTGGACGAGGCCACCAGCGCCCTGGACACCAAGGCCGAGCGTCAGGTGCAGGCGGGCCTGGACGAGCTGATGCGCGGCCGCAGTTCGCTGATCATCGCCCACCGCCTGTCCACCATCGCGGGCGTGGACCGCATCATCACCCTGGAGGACGGCCGGATCGACGAGATCGGACCCCCGGCCGAGCTCGCGGCCTCCGGTGGCATCTACGCGCAGCTGCTGCAGCTGCAGAGCGCCGGCAACACCAAGCAGCTGGCCAGGTTCGACATCACCGGCTGACCTCGTTCCCCAGGGCGTAGGTGGCTGCGCGGCATCACCGTCCCGCGCAGGCGAACGGGTTGGATGTGATCCCTGCATCTCTGTCAGCCCCCGGCGCTACGATGGCTCACGTCACACGTACTCGGGGGCAACGAAGGAGCTCACATGGGATTCATCCAGGCATTCAAGGGCGCCATCGGCGGTATGTTCGCCGATCAGTGGAAGGACTTCCTCACCATCCCGGACGGCCTGCCGCAGACGGCAGCGCTGTTCCCGGCGGTGCCGCGCGGCACCAACGCCGGTCGCGGCTCCAACACCCGCGGCTCGCAGAACGTCATCTCCAACGGCTCACGGATCCTGGTGCCCCAGGGGTACGGCCTGATCACCGTGCTGGACGGTCGCGCCACCGGCATGATCACCGAGGCCGGCGGCTACGAGTTCAACAGCGACTCGCCCGATTCCCGCTCCGTGTTCGCCGGTGACGACCCGCTGGCCTCCACCGTGGGCATGTCCTGGGAGCGCTTCAAGTTCGGCGGCCGCCCCACCTCGCAGCAGCTCGCGTTCTTCGTGAACCTCAAGGAGATCCCGGACAACCGCTTCGGCACCCAGTCGGAGATCTACTGGGACGACGCCTACCTCAACACCCAGGTGGGTGCGGTGGCCCGCGGCTCCTACACGATCCGGATCATCGATCCGCTGCTGTTCGTGCACAACTTCGTGCCCGCCACCTTCATCTCCGAGGGTGCGCCGGTGTTCGACTTCTCGGACCCGGACAACTCCGCCGGCAACCAGCTGTTCCAGGAGGTGGTCGGCTCGCTTGCGGCCGCCTTCTCCCGCTACACCAACGACCCGGACAAGGGCAACCGCATCACCCGCATCCAGGGCGACTCCGTGGGCTTCGCCCAGTCCCTGGCCGCCGCGGTGGAGGAAGGGTACCGCTGGTCCACCGACCGCGGCCTCACCATCGTCAAGGTCGCGATCGCCTCGATCGAGTACGACCAGCGCACCCGCGAGCTGCTGGCGGACGTCCAGAAGGCCGATGCCCTCTCCGGCAACCGTTCGCAGTCCTTCATCAACCAGGCCGTGGCCCGTGGTGTGCAGTCCGCCGGGGAGACTGGCGGCGGTGCGGGCCTGGCCATGTTCGGTGCAGGTGCGGGCGCTGCCGGTGGCCTGGTGCAGCCGGTCCAGCCCTGGCAGAACCAGCCCGGCCAGCAGCCGCAGCAGGGCCAGCCCCAGCAGGGTGGCCAGCAGGCCGCGCCGCAGCAGGACGATCCGGTGGCCAAGCTCGCCCAGTACAAGCAGATGCTGGAGCAGGGGCTGATCACCGAGGAGGACTACCAGGCGGCGAAGAAGAACGCCCTCGGGCTCTGACATGTCCGTCCCTCCCAGCCAGTCGGGCTGGGCGCGCCCGCAGTGGCCCGCCCAGCCAGGGACGGAACACAACGGGAACCCCCGCGGGAACGACGGCACCGGCGCACCCGCCGGGCCGTCCTCCGGCGCACCCCCGCTGCCTGCGGACATGGGCAGTGCCGGATACCCGGGGGCACCCCGGGTAAGCGGGCCGCGTGATGGCTTCATGCCGTCCCCGCCGGGTCGTCGGCCCCACGCGGATCCCAGGGCGCCCCAGCAGCACGGTGCCCCGATCCCCTCGGGTGCACAGAGCACCGGCCAGCGTCCCGCCCCGCAGTGGGCGGGCCTCCAGGACGGGGGATCCCACCAGGGCGGTGGCGCCGCTGCCTCGACGATGTCCGCGCAGGACTTCGGCCAGGCCGCCCAGAAGGCACTGGACGACGCCGGCAACAGGGTGATCGACACCAGTTCCGGCAAGGCCGACGGCCTGGACAAGTGCCCGAAGTGCGGCAGCACCGACATCCACTACTCGATCACCGCCAAGGCGCTGGTGTGCGGTTACTGCCGCAACCAGTGGAACGAGGACGTGGCCGAGCAGGCCTTCGGCCTGGACAGCGCCATCGAGGAGCTGCGCGGCCACACCCTGGCCTCTGGCACCGGTGACATCCGCGAGGACCTCACCACCGTGACCCTGAAGTGCCAGGGCTGCGGGGCCGAAGTGGTGATCCGGGTGGACGAGCAGCTGCAGAGCCGCTGCCACTGGTGCCGGCAGACCCTCTCCATCAACACCCAGATCCCCAACGGCGCCGTGCCCGATGCGGTGCTGCCGTTCCAGCTCACCCGAGAGCAGGCCATCGACCGGATCAACGAGTTCGTCGGGTCCCGCCGCGCCTTCGCCCACGCCCGCTTCAAGAGCGAGTTCGTGCCCGACAACGTGATGGGCGTGTACATCCCGTACATGGTGGTCGACGGCAACTTGCACGCGGTGCTGCAGGGCACGGGCGAGGTGACCACCCGCCAGTACACCGTGCGCCGCAAGGTGGGGGACAACTACGTCTCGGAGACCTACTACGACGCCGACGTGTACGACGTGCGCCGCGCCTTCGACCTGCTGGTGGACGACCTCACCGTGGAATCCTCCAGCCGGTACGACGCGCGGGACAACACCCGCTCCACCAACAACATCCTCAACGCCGTCCAGCCGTACGACACCGCCGCCGCCGTCGCCTACAACTCCAACTACCTGCGGGGCTTCACCTCGGAGCGGCGCGACCTGAACATCCACGACGTCGACGACAGCGTCGAGGAGAAGTTCCTGTCGATCGCCCGCGCCAAGGCCCGCCCCACCATCTCCCGGTACGACCGTGGCGTGCGATGGGAGCACGAGGGCGTGGCCGTGCACGGCACCCGCTGGGTGGCCGTGTACGTGCCGGTGTGGCTGTACAGCTACGCGGATTCCGCCAAGGGCGAGGGCTCGCTGGTGCACTACATCGCCGTCAACGGCCGCAACGGCAACACCATGGGCTCGGTGCCCGTGTCCCATCCGAAGATCTTCGCCCTGTCCTGCTTCCTGGGCACCATCGCCACGGTGCTCGCCGGGGTCGTCGGCTGGGGATGGTTCTTCATGTCCTGACCTGCCGTCCCGCCTCGTCCTACCGGCTTCGCCGCCGCCCGCCACTGTCCCGATAGCTCGCCCACCCCGGAAAGGACCCTGCGATGCTCCCGCTGCTCGCCGACGCCGCCACCGCCGCGGACCCCGTTGCCGCGATCATCCTTGCCGGCTCCGGGGACAGCGCCGTCGCGGGACTGCTGTTCCCCTTCGTCGCGGGACCGGCGGTGTTCGCCCTCGTGTACGGCGGGATCTACCGCTACTACCGCAACACCGACAAGCGGCACTACTTCGAGCGGGAGACGGAGGTCGCGGTGGGGAACCTGCGCACCGGTGACCGTCGCCGTGGCAGCAACAACCGCCAGCGCAGCCGCTCCATGAGCGGCGCCAACCAGGACGACCACCTCCAGCGCGTCCACCGCATCCGCGTGCAGTGACCATGGGCGCGCACCCGGCAGCGGTCGTGACGGCAGGACCGAGCGCCGTGTGCGCGGGAGCGAGGACGCAGTGATGGCAGCACAACGAGAGTTCGACGCGATCGTCGTCGGAGCCGGGCTCGCAGGCCTGGTGGCAGCCGCCGAGATCGCCGACGCTGGTCGTACCGTGCTGCTGCTGGAGCGCGAAGGGGAGCAGGACCTGGGCGCCCAGGCCTGGTGGAGCTTCGGCGGCCTGTTCATGATCGACACCCCCGAGCAGCGCCGGCTGCGGGGTCCGCGACAGTCTGGAGCTGGCCCGGCAGGACTGGATGGGTTCGGCCGCGTTCTCCCGCCCCGAGGACCACTGGCCGCGCCGCTGGGCCGAGGCCTACCTCCAGTTCGCCGCCGGAGAGAAGCGCGCCTGGCTGCACCAGATGGGCCACCGGATCTTCCCCGTCGTGGGCTGGGCCGAACGCGGCGACGGCCGGGCCGACGGCCACGGCAACTCCGTTCCCCGCTTCCACATCACCTGGGGCACCGGGCCGGGCGTGGTCGAGCCCTTCGCGCGCCGCATCGCCCAGCACCGCGAAGCAGGGCGCATCCACCTGGCCACCCGCCACGCCGTCACCGAGCTGATCAGTGAGGACGGGCGCATCACCGGGGTGCGCGGCGAGGTGCTCGCCGCCGACCACACTGAACGGGGTATCGCCTCGAACCGTGAGGTCACCGGCACCTTCGAGCACCGAGCAGCAGCAGTGCTGATCGCCACCGGCGGCATCGGCGGCAACGCCGAGCTGGTGCGGTCCCTGTGGCCTGCCCATCTGGGCACCATGCCCGAGGACTTCGTGCACGGCGTGCCTGCCAGCGTTGACGGCGCCGGCATGCAGCTGGCCGCTGCCGCCGGCGCGCGCTGGATCAACGCCGACCGCATGTGGCACTACACCGAGGGCGTGCGCAACTGGGACCCGGTGTGGCGCGGCCACGGCATCCGCATCCTGCCCGGCCCCTCATCCCTGTGGGTCGACGCCCGCGGCCGGCGCCTGCCCGCCCCGGCCTACCCCGGTTTCGACACCACCTCCACCCTGCGCCTGCTGCGCGAGACCGGGTACGGCCACTCCTGGTTCGTGCTCACCCGGAAGATCATCGAGAAGGAGTTCGCCCTCTCCGGCAGCGAGCAGAACCCTGATCTCACCGGCCGCGACTGGAAGCAGGTCGCCGGGCGGGTGAAGCCTGGTGTCCCCGGTCCGGCGCAGTCCTTCCTGGACCACGGCGAGGACTTCCTGCAGGCCACCACCGTGCCGGACCTGGTGGAGCAGATGAACGCCGTGGCAGGGGAGGACCTGGTGGATGCCACGGACCTGGAGCGGATCATCCGGGCCCGCGACGCGGAGATCGCCAACCCCTTCTCGAAGGACTCCCAGGTCACCGCGATCCACGGGGCCCGCCGCTACCTGGGCGACAAGCTGATCCGCACCGCGAGCCCCCACCGCCTGCTGGACCCGAAGGCAGGGCCCCTGATCGCGGTGCGGCTGCACGTGCTGCTGCGCAAGACCCTTGGCGGTCTGGAGACCGACCTCGGCGGCCGCGTCCAGCGCGCCGGCCCGGACGGCGGGGAGGTGCTGCCCGGCCTGTACGCCGCGGGGGAGGCCAGCGGCTTCGGCGGCGGCGGGGTGCACGGCAACAACGCCCTGGAGGGCACGTTCCTGGGCGGCTGCCTGTTCTCGGGCCGGGAGGCCGGCCGGGCTATCGTCGCCGACCTGCGATGAGAGACCCCGCTCCACCGCCTGAGCCAGGTGAGGGAACGGGGATGCCGGCGGTCGAGAACCGGCATATATGAGCACGCTGCGACGATGGTGGCAGAGCGTGCCGATATATACCCGCTCCCGAGATCCAGGGCTACGGCGCGCGTGTGGAGGTCATCGACGGGCCGGGCTCGGTCACTCTCCTGTGGCGCGGGCTCCCGGCAGCAGGATGGTGGAGAAGTCGTGATCCCCGTGACCGGCCTCGATCTCGGCATCCAGGGATGCCAGTGCGGCCTTCACGGCCGGCAGGTCGGAGCCCGGGCGCGAGGTGCGGGAGGAGCCGTCAGCGTTGTCGGAGCCGTCAGCGCTGCCGGAGCTGTCGGAGCTGTCGGAGCAGTTGGAGCCGGTGGAGGAGCCGGTGCCGGCGGCGACGGTGTCGATCATCAGCCGGGCGTCCTTGGCGATCGCATCGGCCGTGAAGTCACCGCCCTCGGTGCCGCGCTCACCGCGCACGAACGGCCCCTTCATCCCAGCGATGAACGCCAGGCCCGTCGAGCCCAGCATGTCCAGCACGTCCTCGGCCGGGGTGCCGGTGGCCTCACCGAGGGCCAGTGCCTCCCGCAGTCCCTGCGCGCTCACCGCGAGGGCCAGGTTGGCAAGCAGCTTGCCGGTGGCGGCCTTCGCGGCGCTGTCCACCCCGCGCAGCCGATCCGGATCCGCCCACGGCGCCACCAACGTCAGTACTCGATCGCGCAGAGCGCCGTCCGGGGTGCCCACGTACACGCCGAGCTTCCCTGCGCGGGCCGGGCCCAGGGTGCCGATCACGGGAACCCCCACGTAGGTGGGGACGGCCGCAGCGAACTCCTCGGCGTCAGCAGGGGAGACGGTGGTGGTATCGACCCACGGCACCCCGGCGGGGATCAGGCCGGGACCAGTGATGGTCTCCCGTACGGCATCCGGGCCGAACAGGGAGCTGACCACCACCTCAGCGCCCACGACAGCCTCACCGGGGGTGGCGGCCACCTGTGCACCGGCCTCGGCCAGGCGCTCCGTACGGGAGGCGGTGCGGTTCCACACCGTGAGCTCGTGGTCGGCGAGCAGGTGCAGGGCGAGCTCGGTGCCCATGCGGCCGGTTCCCAGAAACGCGATTCTCATGCCCCGAGTCTCTCACCAGCACCGACACCTGGCCACTGCGGCGGATGCGGCGGATGCGGCGGTGCACCCGGTGTCGGCGGCTGTCCACAGGGGTGTCGCGCCCCAGGCCCGCCGTGCACAATGGGGGTCATGTCTCCCACGATCAGCCGCCGTCGTGCCCTCACCGCCGCCGCTGCTGCAGGCCTCGGTCTTCCCGCAGGCGCCGCCCACGCCGCAGCATCCGGCCCCGCCCCGGCCGCCCAGCCCGGTGCTGGACCGGCAGGCCGTGGTCGCTCCACCAACGTGCGGTTCGCGACGTTCAACGCCTCGCTGAACCGTGCTGTGGAGGGCGGTCTGCTCGCCGATCTGGAGACGGGCCAGGACCCGCAGATCCGCGCGGTGGCCGAGGTCATCCAGATCAACAACCCCGATGTGCTGCTGATCAACGAGTTCGACTACGACGCCGAGCACCGTGCGGTGGACCTGTTCCGCCGCAACTACCTCGAGGTGGGTCAGAACGGGCGCACCCCTGTGTACTACCACTACGCGTACACCGCACCGGTGAACACCGGTGTTCCCAGCGGCCTGGACCTGAACCGGGACGGCACCGTGGGCGGCCCGGACGACGCGTGGGGCTTCGGCCTGTTCCCGGGCCAGTACGGCATGGTCGTGCTCTCCCGCTACCCGATCCTCACCCGCGAGGTCCGCACCTTCCAGGACCTGCTGTGGTCCTCCATGCCCGGCAACCTGATCCCGGAGAGCTACTACGGCACCGAGATCGCCGCCCAGCTGCGACTGAGCTCCAAGTCCCACTGGGACGTGCCGATCCAGATCGGCTCCAAGAAGGTGCATTTGCTGGCCGCCCACCCCACCCCGCCCAGCTTCGACGGCCCTGAGGACCGCAACGGGCGCCGCAACCACGACGAGATCCGCCTGTGGGCGGACTACCTGCGCCCCGGCAAGGCCTCCCGGTGGATCGTGGACGACTCCGGCACCACTGGTGGTCTGCAGCCCAGCGAGTCCTTCGTGATCGCCGGTGACTACAACTCCGACCCCACGGACGGCGACTCCTGGCCCGGCGCGATCGACCAGCTGCTGAAGCACCCCCGGGTGCGGGACACCAAGCCTGCCAGCGCCGGAGCGGTGGAGGCCGCGCAGGCCCAGGGTGGCGCCAACAGCGACCACAAGGGCGATCCCCGCTACGACACGGCGGACTTCTCCGACGTGCCCGGCCCCGGCAACATCCGCGTGGACTACGTGCTGCCGTCCAAGGACCTCCAGGCGGTGGCCTCGGCCGTGTACTGGCCGAAGGCGGGCGAGGCCGGCAGCGAGCTCACCGGCACCTACCCCTTCCCCACCTCCGACCACCGCTTGGTGCGCGTGGACCTCCAGATCCGGGGCCTGTGACGTGAACGCTTCGACGCAGCGCGAGTCCGTGCGCATCGGCGGCCTGCCCCCGGTGATCGACGTCGCTGAACTGCATGAGCTGCTGGGCGGCGCTGTCCAGGCCGGTACCGACGCACCCGTGCGCCTGGTGGACGTGCGTTGGGCGCTGGACGGCTCCAAGGGACACCACACCTACCTCGCAGGGCACCTGCCCGGCGCGGTGTACATCGACCTGCCCACCGCACTGGCCGCTCACGCCCAGGAAGGCCGCGGCCGCCACCCGCTCCCCGAGCCGGAGGACTTCGCCGCCTCCCTGCAGGCGGCCGGCATCGACGAGGGCACGATCGTGGTGGCCTACGACGACACCGACGGCTCCCAGGCTTCCCGCCTGGTGTGGATGCTGCGCGCCCTCGGGCACCCCGCCGCACTCCTGGACGGTGGCCTCTCCGCCTGGGACGGAGACCGGGAGACCGATGATGTGCGCCCCGAGCCCGGCACCGTCCCCGCCCGGCCCTGGCCCGACACCGCGATCGCCACCATCGACGAGGTGGCCACCGGGGACGCCCTGGTGATCGACGCCCGCGCCCCCGAGCGCTACCGCGGCGAGACGGAACCGGTGGACCCCCGTGCCGGCCACGTACCCGGCGCGATCAACCTGCCGTTCTCCCAGAACACCGACGAGGCGGGCCGCTTCCTGGACGCCGAGCAGCTGAGGGAGCGCTTCGCCGCCGCCGGAGTGCGACCGGACGAGAACGTGATCGTGTACTGCGGCTCCGGGGTCACCGCCACCCATGACGTGCTGGCCCTGCAGCGCGCAGGCTACGAGGGCGTGCGCCTGTTCCCCGGCTCCTGGTACCAGTGGAGCGCCGATACGACCCGCGAGGTCGCCACCGGCCCGAACCCCTGAGGCCCGGTAGCCCGAGACACCCGGAGCCCGGTAGCCCGAGACGACCGGAGGCCCGGGGCCGGACCTCGCGCCAGCTCACGCCGAGGGCGGTCAGTCCGCCGGCCCCAGCGCCCTGATCGCCTCGACGATGCGGCGGTGATACCTGCGCTGCTCGGCCGGGTCGATCGCGGCGGCCCCGCCCAGTGTGTCGGCTCCGCCCGGTGCGTCGGGCCCGCCCACCGCACTGTCCTCGCCCGTCGCCGTGTCCCCGCCCGTCGCGCCCCCTGCACCGTCCGTGCCCAGTACCGCGGCCCAGATCGGTACGAGCTCCTCGTGGTAGGCGTGGCCGTGACCGGCAGTGACCTTGATCGACAGCGGCATGTCCGCCGCGATCTGCCAGAACGTGATCCACGGGAACCAGCGGATCGCCGGGGTGACGTCGTGCCCCACGCGTTCACGCAGCCAGGCCGGCTCCTCCCACAGCAGGGACGGCTCCCACCACGCCACCGGGTCCGAGGGGTGCTGGGCGTACACGATGCGCGGTGACTGCCACGGCTCGTACAGACCGCCCCAGTAGTCCTGATGCAGCTCGCGAGGCCGCGTCACCACCCGCACATGGCGACCGTTGTCCAGGATCGGGGCGATCGCGGGGGAGCCGGGCCGGCTCTTCGCGACCAGCTCCCGCCAGATCGGGGTGAAGCCGGGGGTGCCGCTCCACACGGCGCCGTCCACCCGGGCCAGCATGTCCGGCAGGTCCCGGAACGCGGCGTGCCCACCGAAGGACCCCAGCGACTCCCCGGCCACGAACAGGCGGGGGCGCTGCGTGCGCGGCATGCGCTCCAGGCGCCGGCTCACCGCGTGGAACAGCTGGTGACCGGCCTGCTGGGGACCGCGACGGTCCAGGATGTAGTTCAGGGCGCTGGTGTACACCGAGTACTGCAGGGACGCGGTGGCGCAGTTGCCGCCGGTGAGGAACTCGATCGCCGACAGCGACCATTCCTGCAGCCAGCCGGTGCCGGTCCCGGTGAACAGCACCAGCACCTCGCGGTCCCAGGCACCGGTGCGGTCCAGCTCCGCCAGCACAGCGTCCACCGCCTCATCCAGGCTGCGGGTGGAGGACTTCCCCGCGTACACCCGGATCGGCTCCATCGCCGGGGCACCGGTGGTCTCGGAGATCAGTCGGGCGTCGGCCCCGAAGGAGACGATGCGACGGCCCTGCGCACCGAGGGCCGTCCATTCCTCCAGCGAGTCGCGGCTGCCGGAGCGCAACGGCGAGGTGGGCGGGGCGATGTCCGGGGAGATCCACAGGTTGGTGGCCTCGGCGCGCTCGATGGCGCGCTCCAGGATCCTTCCGCGCACCACCCGCTCGGCCACCAGGGCCACCGTGGCCACGGTGAGCAGCAGGGAGGTCACCCCGACCACACGCGGTGGCAGGTAGGGGCGCAGCAGTGCCCGGTACATCCGGGCGGTCGCGAGCACCGCGCGGGCCGTCAGCAGCGCGCCGATGCTCGCTCCCACCCCGGCGACGGTGCCCACCACGTGGGTGGCGAGGTTCTTGGGCTCCTGCTCCACCAGATGGCTGATCTCCCGCTGCCGCAGCACCCCGCGCACCCAGGAGTACGCGGTGATCCCCGTCAGCGCCGCCCCGCCCAGCAGGCGGGCCCGGCGCCTGCGCTCCGCAGTGATGTGGACCTCCAGGCCCAGTGCCCGGGTGCCACGCGCCAGCAGATGCGCGGTGAGGGCCCCGGTGGCGTACCCGTAGATCTGGGAGAAGCCGAAGTTCGTTGTCCACATCCACCAGGTGCGCGGCAGCAGGCTGGGGGATGTCGCGATCCAGGAGGCGGCCGAGGCCCCCAGGAACCCGCCGGTGTCCAGCGGGGCGCGCAGGGCCGTGCGTCTGACCTGCTGTCCTGTGATGCGGCCGGCGCCGCGCAGCACCGAGGCGACACCCCTGGCAGCGTGTCCGATCCCTGTGACGGCTGTACCGAGGCCGAGAACCATGGCCGCAGGCTATCTGACCTGATCCGCCACGCCAGAGGCGCGACGTAGCCTGGACGCATGAAGATCCTGCTGCCCGACACCACTGATCTGGACCCCGACCTGCCCGAGGGCTGGGAGGCCGTCACCATCGACGCCCGCGCCGAGATCCCCACCGAGCACCACGACGCCCAGGTGCTGGTGGTGTGGGGCGCCTCCCGTCGCCACCTCGCCTCCGCGGTGGAGAACCTGCACGACCTGCGGCTGGTGCAGTCCCTCGCCGCCGGCGTGGACGGCATCCTCGAAGCCGGTTTCGCCGATGACGTGCAGATCGCCACCGGTGCCGGCCTGCACTCCCTCACCGTCTCCGAGCACACGCTGGGCCTGCTGCTGTCGATCCTGCGGCGCCTGCCCGAGGCCAGGGACGCCCAGGAGCGCCACGAATGGTCCGACGAGCTCGGCGGCATGCAGCCGCTGAATCCGGAGGGCCGGATGACCTCCCTGGTCGGGGCTCGGGTGCTGATCTGGGGCTTCGGCCAGATCGGGCAGACCCTCGCCCCGGTGCTGGCGGCCCTGGGTGCCGAGGTGCGCGGCGCGGCCCGCAGCGCCGGGGAGCGCGCCGGCTTCGAGGTGCTGGCCGATGACGACGTGCTCAAGGCCCTGCCCGAGGTGGACATCCTGATCGACATCCTGCCCGGCGGGGAGGCCACCCGCGGCATGATCGACGCCGAGGTGCTGGCGGCCCTGCCCGACCACGCCGTACTGATCAATGTGGGCCGCGGCACCACCGTGGACCAGCAGGCGCTGCGGGAGGCCCTCGAGGGCGGGACGCTCGGGGCCGCCGCCCTGGATGTCACCGACCCGGAGCCGTTGCCGGCAGAGGACCCGCTGTGGGATGCACCGCGCCTGCTCATCACCCCGCATGCCGCCGGTGGACGCCCCGTGGGGGCCGATGAGCGCATCCGTGAGAACCTGCTGGCACTGGACGGCGACGGAGAGGTGGTGCAGCTCGCCGACCGCTGATACAGGGCGGGGAACGACAAGGGCCGGACCCGGCGGTGATGCCGGGTCCGGCCCTTCCTCATGCGCTGGATGCGCTCGTGGATCAGCGGCGGAACGGGTTCCTGCTGCGTCGGGGCTGCTCGCCCTCCGCGACAGGCCCGGTCTGCTCCGAGGTGGTGGCCGCATGCTCGTCGAGCCGTGCCGAGACCTGCTCCTGGACCCGGGCATCGACCTGCGAGGCGAGGTCCGCGCTCACGCGGTCGCTCACGGTGCCGGTGAGCTGGTCGGAGTAGCGCTCCACGAACTCCCGCTGACGTATGCGCAGCTCCAGGCGCTGGATGATCTTCACCTCGCGCGACAGGGCGATCCAGGTGGAGATGCACATGCCGATCATCACCACGGAGAACGGCAGGGCGCTCAGCAGTGCCAGGGCCTGCAGCCCGGTCATCCCCGCGCTCTCGGCGCCGGAGGCGGAGCCGGCCCAGATCAGGGCGGCGGCGATGAGACCGGAGGCCGAGGCCCAGAAGATGCGGGTCAGGCGCGGCGGGTTCGGGTCACCGCGGTGGGCGATCATGTCCATCACGAAGGCACCGGAGTCGGCACTGGTGATGAAGAAGATCGTCACCAGCACGATCGCGATGCCGGAGAGCACCGTGCCCAACGGCAGGGTGGACAGGGTGTCGAACAGGGCGGTGTTCGCATCGATGGTGCCGTCCTCACCGGTGAAGTCCACGCCCTCGAACAGGCTCTTGTACAGGGCGGTGCCACCCATCACGGTGAACCAGATGATGGTGACCAGGGTGGGGACCAGCAGCACACCGGTGATGAACTCGCGCACGGTGCGGCCGCGGGAGATGCGGGCGATGAACACGCCCACGAACGGCGACCAGGACATCCACCAGCCCCAGTAGTAGGTGGTCCAGCCGGAGATCCAGCTGGCCCCCTCATCGCCCATGAACGGCAGGGTCTGGAAGGAGAGCTCGAGGAAGTGCTGCAGGTAGTAGCCGATGTTCTGGACCACGTCGCGGAGCAGGAACAGGGTGGGGCCCAGGATCAGCACGGCGACCAGCAGCAGCGCCGCCAGTCCCAGGTTGAGGTTGGACAGCAGCTTGATGCCCTTGTCCACCCCGGAAGCGGCGGAGATGGTGGCCAGCGCGGTCACGCTCAGCACGATGACCACCTGCACACCGGCGGAGTTGGGCAGCAGCCCCAGGTGGTCCAGGCCCGCAGCGATCTGGTTGACGCCGAAGCCCAGTGAGGTGGCGATGCCGAACAGGGTGCCCACCAGGGCGATGATGTCGATCAGGTCGCCGATCCAGGTGTCGGTGCGCTTGCCCAGGATCGGCTCCAGCGCCCAGCGGATGGAGACGGGGCGGCGGCGACGGTGCACGGAGTAGGCGATCGCCAGGCCCACCACCACGTAGATGGCCCAGGCGTGCAGGCCCCAGTGCAGGAAGGTCTGACCCATGGCGCGCTGCGCGCGGGCCGGGGCGTCCAGGTGGGCGGCGTTCGGCGGGATCCCACCCTCGGAGGCGAAGAAGGTCAGCGGCTCCGCTGCGCCCCAGAACACCAGCCCGATGCCCATGCCGGCGGCGAAGAGCATCGCGAACCAGGACAGCAGGCCGTACTCGGGCTCGTCGTCGTCGCGGCCCAGCTTGATGCTGCCCAGGCGGCTCACGGCCACCACGATCGAGAACACCACGAAGCCGGTCACCAGCAGCACGTAGTACCAGCCGATGGAGTCCACCACGGTGGAGTTCAGGGTGGAAATGACATCGGAGAACACCGTGGGCAGGAACAGCGCGAACAGGATCGCGATGGCCACCACCGCGGCGGTGACGCCGAACACCCCCTTGGCGAGGGAGTACTGCTGCGGCCGACGGTTCTGTGAATCGTCCACGGGGTCACGGGGCTGGACAGGGGGCGGGGTGGCAGTCGAGGCCGACACGATCACTCGTTCCGGTGGAGGGGCAGGGAAAAGCCCCGGGCTCGCAGGTCGAGGCACATCTGCGGGTCACGAGGCTCGCCAGCACCTTACGGGGTCACCCACGCGCTAGTGCAGGCCCAGGAGGATCCGCCCCTGAGTCGTGCGAGCCCCTGGTGGGGGGAGAAACTGCAGGGTGGGGGGAGAAACTGCAGGTCAACCCGAGAAGTCTACTGAACGGCGAGTAACTAACGGGACCGGGGCCGGGGTTGTCAGTTTCACACGAAGGATGCGCGGTGGCTCACGCTGCCGCAGGCAGTTGCACGGCGAACTGCTCGACAACGCGGGCGGAGATCTCCGCCACCAGGTCCAGTTCGAGGTGGAACTGCTGATCGGCAGCGGGACCGCACAGGTCCGAGACCGCGCGCAGCGCCACGAAGGGCACCCCGAGCGAGGCAGCGGTGCGTGCGGTGGCGGTGGTTTCCATGTCGGCGCTGAGTGCGCCGGGGAACCGCTCCCGCATCGGCTGGGCCAGGGGGGCGGTCACGAACGCATCACCGGAGAGCATCAGCCCACGGCGCACCGCAGTGGCGCCGTCGACCGAGCCGAGGGCGGCTTGCTCGGCGGCGTCGGCCCAGCTCTTGTCGGCCTCGAAACGGGCGGGGGAACCGGGCACCTGGCCGGGCTCGTAGCCGAAGGCGGTGGCGTCGGCGATGGACCAGGTGAAGGCATCGCCCACGATTAGGGTCCCCACCTCCACGTCGGCAGCGAGACCGCCGCAGGAGCCGGCTGCGACCACGCCGGCGGGACGGTGCTCGAGGATTGCCCAGGTGGCGGCGGTGCTCGCCGCAGCGATCCCGATCCCGCTGGTGACGACCACGGTGGGTCGGCCTGCGAGGGTGCCGCGCACCGCCCGTACCTCGCGCATCCCGGCCTCGGTGACGAAAGGGCTGAAGGGGGTCGCGAGCTGCTCGGCGCCCTGCAGGCGGGCCTCGAGCGGGGCCGCCTCCTCCGGCATAGCGACCAGGACCAGGAGCGGGGCGGGGGAGGGCGTCGTCATGCAGGCAGGCTACCCGCCCAGGCGCTGGGCACCGGCGGCGCACGTGGCGGGTCCGGGCGCGCCCAGGGCGGGGAGAGGCCGGTTCGCTAGGCTGGCCGCGTACGACACCCCTCGACGAGGCGACCTGCGCGGTCGCGGCTAGGAGTCAGCAATGGGACGCATCCGAGACGCCGTGGTGGTGGGAGCCCGCACCGTGCGCCGGGTGCCGATCCCCTCGGCCGTGACCAACCATGCGCTGCGCGAGGCACGCCGGGCACTGCCGCCCGGCGCAGTGCAGAAGCGCCACGCGGTGGACGTGGAGATGATCGGCCGCACCCGCTGCGTGTGGCTGGACGCCCACCGCCGTGACCGTGGCCTGATCGTGCACCTGCACGGCGGCGCGTACGTGTCCGGCCCGTTCCCCAGTGACTGGACCTGGCTGTCCAAGCAGGCCGACGGCCTGGACTGCGCCGCTCTGATGGTGGACTACCGCACCGCCCCGGACCACACCCACCCCGTCGCCCGCGAGGACTCCGAGGGCGTCCTGCACGCCCTCGCCGCCGACGGGCGCCTCACCGCCGGCCCATGGGTGCTCAGCGGTCAGCACGCCGGTGGCGGACTGGCCTTCGCCATCGCCCGGCGCCTGCGCGAGCAGGACGAGATCCCCGCGCCTGCGGCACTGATCACCATGTCACCGTGGCTGGACCTGGAGCTGGCCAACGCCGGCATCACCGAGACCGATCAGGTGGACCCGGTGCACGAGCGGCGGATGCTGCGCGAAGCGGCCCGCGCCTACGCCGGCCGCACGCCTCTGGATGATCCTGACCTCTCCCCGATCAACGCGAGCCTGGAGGGCCTGCCTCCCGTGCACCTGAGCGTGGGCACGCGGGACCTGTTCCTCTCCGACGTGCGCGTGGCCAAGCTGCAGCTGGAGGAGAACGGTCTGTCGGTGACCTACCGGGAGATCAACGGCCGTCTGGGCCTGCAGCTGGTGCAGCGCCGCGGCGAGGACCTCGAGCGCCTGCACCGCGAGCAGGGCGAGCTGATCGCCCGCGCGCTGACCCCGCCCCGCAGCTGAGGACTGCCCTCGCCCCGGCACTGAGGGAAGGCCCTCCCGTCACCCCTCGACGATGACGAGCTCCGCGCCGAGCGCGGGCACCTCGCACTCGCGGGAGGGGACCATCCGCAGGATCCCGGCGACCAGAAACGCCTGCCCCAGCGCGTAGGTGAGCATCACCCACACGGTGCTCAGCAGGATCGCGGCCCCGGGTAGGAACCAATCCATCGCCAGCAGTGAGCTGGACAGCAGGAACAGCGTCCCACCCATCCAGGTGAGGCCGTTGCCGCCGGAGGAAAGGAACGCCATCGCCGCCAGCACGATCGCGTACAGCGCCACCAGCGGCATCATCTCGCCGGCGCCGTCGGCGCAGGCCACGAACAGGCCGATCACCACACCGGCGTAGGGGATCGCCAGCGCCAGGCGCAGGGGATCGCGGTTGCGCGCCCAGAGCGGTGCCAGGGCCACGCAGTACAGCACCAGGGCCATCAGGAACATCACCACGGCACCCGGCCGCAGAGCGTCGGGGAGGAACGGTGGCAGCGTGTCACCGAGCCACGCGAAGAACAGCCCCGCGATGATCAGTGCGACGGTGCGGTTCCGCAGCGGGGCCGAGACCAGGATGATCGCCATCAGCAGCAGCGCGAACATCGGCTGGGTGACGCGCTGGACCATCCCCCCGCCTGCGAGCAGGGATCCCAGATGGACCAGGACCACCAGGGCATAGATCCCCCACAGCACGAACTGGGGGACGCGTCTCGGGGGCACCCAGCAAGATTATGAAAGCCCGTTGCCGGATATAAGGCCGAATCCCGTCCGGCCGGGGCACGTTTGGGTAACGGTGGGACACGATCCGGTCACGCCCGGGGGGACGCGGGCCCCTCGGGGCGCGCCAGGAGCGGCCCGGCAGGCTCTCACATCTGCTGCGGGGCGTTCACTCCGAGGGCTGCGAGACCATCGACCAGCACCCGCTCGGTGAGCTGGGTCAGCGCCAGGCGCCCCACCCGGACCTGCGGGTCCTCCTCCTTGAGGATGGGGGAGGCCTCGTAGAACGAGGTGAAGGCCTGTGCGGTGGCGAACAGGTACGCGCACAGGCGGTGCGGCTCGTAGCTGGCCCCCACCTGCGCGAGCGTGGGACCGAACTCGAGCAGCTGCAGCGCCAGGGCGCGCTCGGCGTCGTTGACCACGTGCGGGGTGACACCGGTGGCATCGACGCCCTGCTCGGCGGCTCGACGGCCGATCGAACGGATCCGCGCCACCGCGTACTGCAGGTACGGGGCGGTGTTGCCGGTCAGCGCCAGCATCCGGTCCAGGTCGAACACGTAGTCCGAGTCGTGCGCGGTGGAGAGGTCCGCGTACTTCACGCCGCCGATGCCGATGTCGTGGGCGATCGAGGCGCGCTGGTCCTCGGGCAGGTCCGGGCGCAGCTCGTCGATCACGCCGCGGGCCTTGGCCACCGCTTCTTCCAGCAGCGCCATCAGGCGCAGGGAGGAGCCGGAGCGGGTGCGCAGGATCTTTCCGTCCTCGCCGAGCACGGAGCCGATCTTCACGTGGGTGGCCTCAACGGTCTCCGGCAGCCAGCCCGCCTCGCGTGCGGTCTGGAAGATCATCTTGAAGTGCAGCTCCTGGGCGGTGCCCACCACGTACCCGATACGGTCGGCTCCCAGGGTCTGCACCCGGTGGCGGATCGCGGCCAGATCGGTGGTGGCGTAGCCGTAGCCGCCGTCGGACTTGCGGATGATCAGTGGCAGCGGCTGCTCGTCACGCCCCGTGAAGCCCTCGGGGAACACGCACAGAGCCCCGTCGGAGATGCGGGCGATGCCGGCCTCCTCGAGGTCGCGGCACACCGCCTCCAGCAGGTCGTTGTAGGTGGACTCCCCGGCGAGGTCCGCGTCGGTGAGGGTCACGTCCAGCTCGTCGTAGATGCGGTGGAAGTACTGCTTGGACAGTCCCACCAGGCGCTGCCAGATCTCCAGGGACTGCGCATCACCGGACTGCAGGGTCGCCACACGGCGGCGGGCCCGGGCGGCGAAGGAGTCCTCGCCGGCGCCCTGATCGCCGTCGGTGGCATCGAACTTCTGGCGTGCCGCCTGGTAGAAGGCATTGGGGTCGGTCAGCAGCAGGCCGGCCTCCTCCGAGTCCTCGCCCACCTCCAGCAGGTGCTCGATCAGCATCCCGAACGGGGTGCCCCAGTCGCCGATGTGGTTCTGGCGGATCACGGTGTGGCCCAGCGACTCCAGGGTGCGGGCCAGGGCATCGCCCACCACGGTGGTGCGCAGGTGCCCCACGTGCATCTCCTTGGCCACGTTGGGGGCGGAGTAGTCCAGCACCACGGTGCGGGGGGTCTGCTCGGGTGTGCCCAGGCGGGAGTCCTGCGCCAGCTCGGCGGCCTGCGCGGCGATCCAGTCGGTGCGCAGGCGGATGTTCAGGAAACCGGGGCCGGCGATCTCCAACGGCTCGGCCACGTCGTCCAGCTGCACGGCCTCCACGATCTCGGCGGCGATGTCGCGCGGCTTCTTGCCCAGTCGCTTGGCCAGGCCCATCGCAGCGTTGCACTGGAAGTCGGCGAACTGGGAGGGGCGGATCAGCGGGTCGGCCTCGGCGTACTCGGCTCCGAAGGCGGAGGTGAAGGCGGACTGGAAGCGCTGGGTCAGCACGATCTCGGGAGCAGGCATGGACTCAGGGTAATCCGGTGCTGAACCGGTGAGGGCCTCGGCGGGGCGTGAGATCCGTCGACCGCGGTGGGGAACCAGTGCAGATCCGGGGGCTTTCCTCCTGGTGGTTCGTCAGGACCGGTCTCTAGGCTTAGGGCATGCGCTTCTTCATCACCCTGGTCCTCAACCTCATCTGGCTGTTCACCGCCGGCATCCCCCTGTTCCTGGGGTACCTGCTGGCAGGCGTGATCGCCTGCATCTTCATCGTCACCATCCCCTTCGGTGTGGCCTCCTTCCGCCTCGCGGGCTTCGTGCTGTGGCCCTTCGGTCGCGAGGTGATCGTCACCGGTCGCGGTGGCGCCCTCAGCGGCGTGGGCAACGTGGTGTGGTTCCTCGTGGCCGGGCTGTGGCTGGCCATCGGCCACGTCGTCACCGCCGTCGCCCAGGCCGTCACCATCATCGGGATCCCGCTGGCGTGGGCGAACATCAAGCTGATCCCGGTGACCTGTTTCCCCTTCGGCAAGGAGGTCGTGGACTCCAGCTCGCAGCGCGCGAAGATGTTCCCCACCGCCGGCTGAGCGCTACACCCCGCCCCGAGTGGCCGGAACCGGGGCGGCCGGGCCCGGTCCGAATGGTCCCGGCCCGGCGCAGAGCACGCCAGGATCACGCCCGGCCCCCGGCGCGCCACGGCGGGCTCCCACGGGCGGCTCTCCTAGACTCGTCACGGCAGGTCGACCGGAGGAAGAGGGCTGTATGGCGGGGGAGCGCGAGCGAGGCACGGCAGGGGACGCCGACTGGATCTTCGCATCCGACGACCCCCACACCCTGCCCACCGAGCAGCTGCCCGACCGTGCCGCCTTCGACAGGTACGCGGCCCCGCTGCTGGAGCGCAAGCGCGCCGAACGGGCCCAGGCGCTGCAGGCGCAGCTCGCCGAGGACGCCGAACGCGCCGGCAATGACTCCGCCAGGCCGAGTGCGGAACAGGCGGGCACCCCCGGGAGCCCCACGGCCGTGCGCTCACCGCTGACCCCGAGTTCTGCTGCACCCCCGTGGCCCACCGGTGAGCCCCGCCAGGGAACTGCGCGCAGACTGGTCGACTGGGACCTGGACACCGAGGACCGCGAGGCCCCCGGCCAGGGACGCCCCGGGGAGGCCGTGCTGCCCTCCCGCACGACCAGCTACGCCCGCTCCGGCACCACCCCCAACGTCGAGGACCGCGCCAGCGGGATCGAGATGCCCGAGCGGTTCCGCGAGCTCGGGGTGTTCGACGCCCTGCGCGACCTTCTCGCCCTGGTATGCCTGGTCACCGCGCTCACCACCACCTTCACTTTCGCCTCGGTGCCGATCCTCGACACCCTGGGCAAGGTCTCGATCGGCATCGGCCTGGCGGCGCTGATCGCCGTGCACCTGCTGCGCTGGATCCCAGCGCAGCCGCCCCTGAACGTGGTGCGGATGGTGCGGGTGGTCGGTCTGCTGCCGGCCCTGCTCACCGCACTGATCGTGGTGGTCGCCGACCTCGCCGCCTCCCTGCCCGTGCTGTTCTCCTCCCTGCCCGATGGGCCCCCGGTGGGCATCGGGGTGGGGGTGCCGCTGCTGCTCCTGGGCGCGATCGTCGGCATGGAGCCGCGCGCCCACGAGGGCTACCTCCCGCACCTGGTGGCACGCAACCGGGCACGACTGGTGGTCCTCGGCATCGGCGTGGCCGCCGCCGCGGCCCTGCTGCTGGCCCTCGTGATGATCGTGGGCCGCCTGTTCACCACCGGCTGGGGCTTCTCACTGCGGGCCTTCGCCGACGCCCTGATCTCCGCCCTGCTGCTGGGGATCGTGTTCGGTGCCGTGTGGCGCAAGGACCGCTCCTGGATCGTGTTCTCCATCGCCGCGGTGGCAGGCCTGGTGATGTGCGCCCTGGCCGACAACACCCTGCGCCTCCAGTTCGCCGCCCCGCTCAGCTTCGCCACCGGCTTCGTGTACCTGCCGGCCCTGTTCGCAGCGTTCGGACTGATGATCTCCCGTTCCTTCGTGCGCACGATCCCGATCTCGTTCCGTCGCGTGGACTGGCTGGTGTACACCGTGCGGGCCTTCGAGTTCAGCGTGCTCATGCACGGTGCGGCCGTGATCTGGCACGTGCTGGCCGCGATCGCCTCGCCCACGGGCGTGACCCCCGGTGGGCCTGTGCTGCACCTGCTGGACGCCGTGGTGTGCGCCTGCTTCGTGGCCGTGTCCCTGTTCGCCCGCAAGGCGCTGCTGGAGCGTCGTGCGGAGGTGGCCCGCGCCAGCGGCGTCATCGCCGGCAGTCTGCTGGTGGTGGTCGGATTCCTGGACACCATCGTGAACTCCGTGGCCACCGGCGCCGGCGCCGGGCTGCTCACCGGTGGTGTGGCCATCGCCGTCGGCATCGCCACTGCGCTGATGCTCACCGTCCCCGCCCCGGTGCGCGACGAGTTCGGCGCACCGGACCTCGGCAAGATGTTCGCCGACTTCCGCCTGCGCGACACCCGCCGCGACTCCCTCCTGGACCAGGTGCCCGACGTCAACGCCGAGCGCGCCCGCAAGAAGGCCTTCCCCGGCGGCTGAGCCGCCCCGACCAGCCCCCGACACCTGCCCGGCCTCCTCCCGGCCTCCTCCCGGCCACCCCCTCTACTCCCACCAGGCACCACCCCGATCCCCACCCCGCTCACACCCCTGGAGAGCCATGCCGCTCTGGACCCTGCACGGCAACGGCCGCACCGTCGCCCCCGCCGCCATCGTCAAGCCCGAGGAGCGCCTGGCCTGGCCGGTGACCATCGGCATCGGCGCCCAGCACGTGATCGCCATGTTCGGTGCCACCTTCCTGGTGCCCCTGCTCACCGGGTTCCCGCCCTCGACCACCCTGCTGTTCAGCGGCATCGGCACGCTGATGTTCCTGCTGATCACCCGCAACCGGGTGCCCAGCTACCTGGGCTCCTCCTTCGCGTTCATCGCGCCGATCGTGGCCTCCACCGAGGCCGATTCCATGGGCGCGGCCCTGGGCGGGGTGATGGTCACCGGCATCCTGCTGGCGCTGCTGGGTCTGCTGGTGGCCCGCATCGGCACCGCCTGGATCGGCCGCCTGATGCCACCGGTGGTGATGGGCTCGATCGTGGCGCTGATCGGCTTCAACCTGGCCCCCACCGCGTACGGGAACTTCAAGGAATCCGCCGTCACCGCCACCATCACCCTGTTCGCGGTGGTGCTGTGCACCGCCCTGTTCAAGGGGCTGCTGGGCCGTGTCTCGGTGTTGGTGGGCGTCCTGATCGGCTACCTGGTGGCCGTGCTGCGCGGAGAGGTCGACTTCACGCCGGTGGCGGAGGCCTCCTGGCTGGGCCTGCCCGAGTTCCACCACCCCGAGTTCAACCTCGCGCTGCTGCCGATGTTCCTGCCGGTGATCCTGGTGCTGCTGGCCGAGAACGTGGGTCATGTGACCAGCGTGGGCCTGATGACCGGTCGTAACCTCGACCACATGGTGGGCCGCACCCTGTTCGCCGACGGCGCTGCCACCGCGCTGTCCGCTGGGTTCGGCGGCTCACCCACCACCACCTACGGCGAGAACATCGGCGTCATGAGCGCCACCCGCGTGTACTCCACCGCCGCCTACTGGGTGGCCGGGATCGTCGCGATCGGCCTGTCCCTGTCCCCGAAGGTGGGCGCGGCGATCTTCACCATCCCGCCCGGTGTGCTGGGCGGCGTCACCTTCGTGCTGTACGGCCTGATCGGCATCATCGGCGTGCGCATGTGGGTGGACGGCAAGGTCGACTTCTCCAAGCCGAAGAACCAGTTCACCGCGGGCGTGGCCCTGGTGGTGGGCATCGCCAACGTGACCTGGGAGATCGAGGGCATCCAGCTCACCGGTATCGCGCTGGGCACCCTGGCGGCACTGGGGATCTACCATCTGATGGACAGCCTGGGCCATCTGACCGGCACCGACACCGAGCCGGGCGGCCCGCACGCGCGGTGAGGCAGCCAGTGGGGTCTCACCTTTGATGAGCTTTATCTGGTCGGCAATCAACGCGGGGTTCTGCTCCGCTACAGCGGCGAGAGTGGCGAGGAGCCAGCAGTTGCCGAACGAGTTGCCCTGCACAACCGTTCTCGGATCGAACTCATCGATGGTCTCGAGGTCGACACCGATTGATCGTGAACGAACGGTGTTGGGATCTTCGAATCCACCCAGAGAGCCCGGTGTGGCGTCCCCAGAAGCCCCGCAGAGCTGGCGAAGGACTTCATCCAGAGAGTCGGACTCTTGAGCGCGGCGGAGATGATCCTGCAGCGACCGCATCGAGAACGTCGCCGAGGTGGAGTCGGGTTCGCTGGCCCGGTGAATATTCGCCTCGCTGGGGTCCGCTGATCGAGGGTTCGGGTGCCACGTCGCTGCCGTAGCGGTGGCGTCGTTCGGGACCACCAGTGGTGTCGTTGGGGCCGCTCTGTCTACGCTCCTTCCGCCGTGTGTATAGGGCACGCGGCGGAAGGAGCAATCTGGAATGGTACGGAAGATCAGGGCGAAGCTGGTGCTCCAGCTGCGCGCAGAAGGTCTGTCGGGGCGAGCGATTTCGTCCTCGCAGGGCATGTCCCGCAAGTCCGTGAGGGCGGTGTTCGAGGCCGCTGACGCTGCAGGGATCGGGTGGGGCGATATCGCGGACGTCGCCGATGAGCAGGTGTATGCCCGGTTGTTCCCGGGCCGGGGCGAGCACGAGAGCGTGTTCGCACAGCCGGACTGGGAACAGGTCCATCGAGAGATGGCCAGGGTCGGCGTGACGCTGAAGCTGTTGCACGGCGAGTACTTCGACGCGACCACGGCGGCTGGGGATCCGGCGATGGGGTATGACCGGTTTTGCCGCACCTACCAGCACCACGTCATGGTCACCGGTGCCGCTTCGAGAGTCGGTCACAAGGCCGGCCAGAGCGTGGAGGTCGACTGGTCCGGCCCCACGATGGAGCTGGCCGATCCGGTCACCGGCGAGGTCTCGAAGGTGTTCTTGTTCGTTGCCTGCCTGCCTTTTTCTCGTTACGCGTTCTGCTTCCCGGCGCTGGATATGCGCCAGGAGTCCTGGCTGCGAGCGCACGTAGCGATGTTCGAGGCGCTGGGCGGGACGGTCCCGAGGATCGTTCCGGACAACCTCAAGACCGGTGTGGTGAAGCACCCCCGCGAGGGCGAGATCGTCCTGAACGATGCGTATCGCGAGATGGCAGCGCATTACTCGGCGGCGGTGCTCCCGGGGAGGGTGCGGAAACCGAAAGACAAGGCGAGCGTGGAGAACACCGTCGCGCACGTCGCGACCTGGGTCATCGCCGGGCTGCGGGATCAGCGATTCACGTCCCTGCCCGAACTTGCAGCCGCCATCGGGCAGCGGATGGAGGCCTATAACGCGGAGCCGTTCCAGAAGCGGCCCGGATCCCGCGCCAGCGTGTTCGACGCGGAGGAGCGGCCGCTGCTGACGCCGCTGCCGGCGGTGCCCTACGAGATCTCGACATGGCACTACGGACGACGAGTGGGCAGGAACGGGCACGTCACGTTCGCGCGGAACTTCTACTCCGCGCCGTTCGCGCACATCGGCGCGAAGGTCGATCTGCGCATCACGGCCCGGACGCTGGAGATCTATCAGGGCAGCCAGCGACTGACCAGTCACCTGCTGCTCCCGGAGACCGCGAGCAATGAGTACCGCACCAACGACGCGGACCTACCTGCGGGCGAGCGTTTCCAGGCCTGGGACGCGCAGAGGGTGCGGGCGTGGGCAGATCGGGTCGGGCCGGCCACGGTGATCGTGATCCAGCGGATCTTCGAGTCCGTGCCGATCGTGGAACAGGGCCTGGATCCCGCGTTGGCGGTGCTACGGCTCTCTCGCCGCTTCTCCGTAGATCGGGTCGAGGCGGCCTGCGCACTCGCGCTGACGGGACGGGTCCGTTCACCGCGCTATGCGCATCTGCACCCGATCTTGGCCACCGGGCAGGACAAGGTCGCCGCCCTGCGTCCACCCCGCGAGGAACCCGCGGAAGACGGCGGATACGTCCGTGGCGCCGACTACTACGCCGGAGGTGTCCGGTGAGCGTGATCGATAACGACACGAAGCGGAAGCTGCGCGAGATGGGCGCGACCGCGCTGCTGGACGCGATCGATGCCCAGGATGAGGCTCACGTGCTGGGGATGTCGTTCCAGGAACGGCTCCAGCTGATCGTGGACGAGGCGCATTCCATCTTCAATCATGGAAAGGTCGAGGGTCTGATCCGCCGGGCGGGGCTGCGTTATCCCGGAGCGGACCTGCGGCGGCTGGATCTGGTCGAGGAACGGGGACTGAACCGGAACGTGATCGCGCAACTGGCAACCTGCTCCTTCATCCAGCGGCAACAGAACGTGGTCTTCCAGGGCTTCACCGGCTCAGGGAAGTCCTACCTCGGCTGCGCGCTGGCGAAGCAGGCCTGCCAGCACCGGCTCCGAGCCCACTACATCCGAATGCCCGACCTCGAAGAGGCCTGGGCCCTGGCAAAGGACAAGCCGCAGGGCCAGACGAAGTTCCTGCGGAAGTACTCCACGTTCTCGCTGCTGGTGATCGACGAGTGGCTGCTGGACCATCCTGACGAGGGAATGCGTTCGATGCTGCTGGAACTGCTCGAGCGCCGCTATGACACCGGCTCGACCGTGTTCTGCACCCAGTACCCGAAGAAGGACTGGCACGCCCGGCTCGGTGGAGCAGTCCACGCCGATGCGATCATGGACCGCATCGTGCACAACACAATCTGGATCGACACCGGCGACAGGAACATGCGAGAACACACCGCACTGCCCCAGTGACCCGATGCCGGCGGGAGCCAGTGGTCCCCACCGCGGCGGCTACTGGCCCCCGTCGGCACGATCGGCGGTCCCCAAGAGCAAGATTCGGTGGCTCCCACGACTACGAATACTCACCCGGTCCTGCTCCTCTGCGTGACCGCCAAGCTCGCCGGCATTCGCCCTCATCTGCTCGGAGACCTGGGTCAGACTCGCCGAGCCTCTCCCAGCCTCGTCTCGAACTGAATCCGATCTGATCCGTGCCAGGTCGTAGTCGCGAGCTGCTGCATGAGGGCGTCGGCGATCTGCTGGAGCGAACCTGAAGCTCGGATCATCCCTGCCTGCAAACCCAGTAGCTCCTGCGTGTCTGCGCCAATCATCTGGGTCCCCCTTGGACTCCCTGATGTGATCTACCACATAATACGGATGGGTGTCGATGCGAGGGAGGGTTTGTGGATGGAGCGGGCACGCGGGGGATTCGCCAGAGCGCACAGATGCTCATCCTCGGGGCCGGGGGTCTACTCATAATGGCCGCCTGCACGCCGTCAGAGCCCGGCACGATCCCCGTGGATGAGGCTTGGGCTTCGTGCCAGGAGTTGGTCGAGCCGCTGCAGACAGCGATGCATCCCGAGGGTGGCGCCGAACGGAACTCGGACGGTGGGGAGACGCTCTGGGACGATGGCGGCACATGCCGATGGGCTCCGGCCGACAGCGTCAGCGATGTCGGCATCCCTGAGGATGATGCGCAGTGGGAGATGCGCGAGAGCACCGTCGATGAGATCCTCGGTGCCTATGGCTTCGATCCCGTCGGCGCGGCGGGCAGACGGGCGGGAGCCCCGGCCTACGGATTCGACACCAGTCGTGAGGACGGCGCCCGCGTGCAGCTCTACTCGGCCCCCGGTACCACAGTCATTCGCGTCTCCGGTATCCCGGTGGATCCGGGAGCCTGCAACGCCTGACTGCCGTACCGGTGCAGTACCGAGCGGTCGAGGAGGGGCTGTCCCCTCGCATGGATCAGGATGCCTGCGTAGGTTGAGGGGGCACGCACGCCCAACCTGTCGCGCAGCGCGTGACCCCTGAGGGGAGATGTCCATGAGAGTCGCCGTCGTCGGTGCCACCGGGAACGTAGGAACCGCAGTCGTGCAGGCCCTGCACGAGCGCCCGGAGGTGTCCTCCGTGCTGGGCATCGCCCGGCGCATGCCCGATCAGACCGCAGAACCGTACTCGCACGCGGACTGGGCCTCCATCGACATCGGAGCGGCGGTCGCACCCGCCGAGGCGATCGCCCACCTCAAGAAGGCCTTCGCGGATGTGGACGCCGTGATCCACCTGGCTTGGCTGATCCAGCCCAACTCCAAGCGGGAACTGCTGCACCGCGTCAACGTCGAGGGCACCCGCCACGTGGCCCTCGCCGCTGCCGCCGCCGGGGTGGACACCCTGGTGGTGGCCTCCTCCGTAGGCGCCTACTCGCCGTCCCCGGGGCTGGAGGTGCGGGACGAGAGCTGGCACACCGGTGGCATCCCCACCTCCCACTACAGCGTGGACAAGGCCGCACAGGAGCAGGTGCTGGACGAGTTCGCCGCGGAGCACCCCGAGGTCACCGTGACCCGTCTGCGTCCGGCGCTGATCTTCTCCGCCGAGGCCGCGTCCGAGATCCAGCGGTACTTCCTGGGCTCCTGGATGCCGGTGCAGGCGCTCAAGGCGGGCCGCCCGCCGCTGCTGCCCCTGCCAAAAGGACTGCGTCTGCAAGCCGTCCACGCCGCTGACGTGAGTGCCGCCTACGCGGCGGCCGCGGTGACCGGTGCGGGTGGGGCGTTCAACATCTGCGCCGACGACGTGCTGGGTGTGCAGGAACTGGCCGACATCGTCGGCGGCGGCAAGCGGGTGCGGCCCGTGGAGGTGCCGCCTTCGATGGTGCGCACAGCGATGTCGGCCGGGCACCTCACCGGCCTCGTCGCTGCCGACGCCGGCTGGTTGGACATGGGCATGAACGTGCCGCTGATGGACAACTCCCGTGCGAAGGAGGAACTGGGCTGGCAGCCCACCCGAAGCGCCGCGGACACGGTGGCAGAACTGCTGGACGGGATGATCGAGGGCGCCGGCGCGGACTCCGTGCCGATGCGGCCACGTGATGCCTCCCGTGCGTCCTTGCCGGCTGTGGTCTCGGCCTCCGGGGACCCTGCCCGAGCTGGCGACGGCGCCGCTATGGGATCAGCGGGTGCCGCCGGCTCTGCGGGTGCCGAGGGCACGGGAGGGCCGGCAGAGGCGGGGGAGCGGATCTCTCCTGTGGTGGACCGGGAGCTGCTGGGCCTGTACCTGGCCGACCACCTCACCGGTTCCGCCGCCGGGGTGTCCCGGATCCAGCGGATGGCCGAGGCCAACGTGGACACCCCCGTGTTCGCCGAGCTCTCCATGCTGGCCGACGAGATCCGTACCGAGCAGCACTTCCTCGAGCAGATCATCCACGACCTGGGCCTGGCGCAGCGCCGGCACCGTCAGGCCGCCGCATGGGCCGGGGAGAAGGTGGCACGGCTGAAGAACAACGGCGTGCTGGTCAAGCGCTCGCCGATGACGCTCGTGCTGGAGGTCGAGCTGATGCGCAGTGCGGTGCTGGCCAAGAAGGGCGGTTGGGAGACCCTGCGGGACAACGCCGACCTGCTGGGGCTGGACAAGCAGGTGTTCGCCGACCTCGTGGAGAACGTGGACCGACAGGCGGCGGTGCTGGACCAGGTGCATGCCTACGCCCGCCGGCGTGCCTTCCGCACCGACAAGGAGACCTTCACCCCGCTGGAGTGAGCTACATCACTCTATGATGCGATCACCCTCGATGGGCACTTGCTCCGCGGAAGGAGTGACTCGTCGTGAAGATCAAGCGTCGGGTTCTCGCCATAGGACTGCTGGCATTGGTGGCGGGGTGCGGAACGGCGTTTCCCTGGGGTGATCGAGGCGGGTCGGCGGGTGCCCCACCGAGGGCTGGGACGCCGCGGTGATCTGGTCGACCCAGACCGCCCGCTCCAGCCGCATGGACTACGTGCGCGACCAGGTGAGTATTCGTAGTCGTGGGAGCCACCGAATCTTGCTCTTGGGGACCGCCGATCGTGCCGACGGGGGCCAGTAGCCGCCGCGGTGGGGACCACTGGCTCCCGCCGGCATCGGGTCACTGGGGCAGTGCGGTGTGTTCTCGCATGTTCCTGTCGCCGGTGTCGATCCAGATTGTGTTGTGCACGATGCGGTCCATGATCGCATCGGCGTGGACTGCTCCACCGAGCCGGGCGTGCCAGTCCTTCTTCGGGTACTGGGTGCAGAACACGGTCGAGCCGGTGTCATAGCGGCGCTCGAGCAGTTCCAGCAGCATCGAACGCATTCCCTCGTCAGGATGGTCCAGCAGCCACTCGTCGATCACCAGCAGCGAGAACGTGGAGTACTTCCGCAGGAACTTCGTCTGGCCCTGCGGCTTGTCCTTTGCCAGGGCCCAGGCCTCTTCGAGGTCGGGCATTCGGATGTAGTGGGCTCGGAGCCGGTGCTGGCAGGCCTGCTTCGCCAGCGCGCAGCCGAGGTAGGACTTCCCTGAGCCGGTGAAGCCCTGGAAGACCACGTTCTGTTGCCGCTGGATGAAGGAGCAGGTTGCCAGTTGCGCGATCACGTTCCGGTTCAGTCCCCGTTCCTCGACCAGATCCAGCCGCCGCAGGTCCGCTCCGGGATAACGCAGCCCCGCCCGGCGGATCAGACCCTCGACCTTTCCATGATTGAAGATGGAATGCGCCTCGTCCACGATCAGCTGGAGCCGTTCCTGGAACGACATCCCCAGCACGTGAGCCTCATCCTGGGCATCGATCGCGTCCAGCAGCGCGGTCGCGCCCATCTCGCGCAGCTTCCGCTTCGTGTCGTTATCGATCACGCTCACCGGACACCTCCGGCGTAGTAGTCGGCGCCACGGACGTATCCGCCGTCTTCCGCGGGTTCCTCGCGGGGTGGACGCAGGGCGGCGACCTTGTCCTGCCCGGTGGCCAAGATCGGGTGCAGATGCGCATAGCGCGGTGAACGGACCCGTCCCGTCAGCGCGAGTGCGCAGGCCGCCTCGACCCGATCTACGGAGAAGCGGCGAGAGAGCCGTAGCACCGCCAACGCGGGATCCAGGCCCTGTTCCACGATCGGCACGGACTCGAAGATCCGCTGGATCACGATCACCGTGGCCGGCCCGACCCGATCTGCCCACGCCCGCACCCTCTGCGCGTCCCAGGCCTGGAAACGCTCGCCCGCAGGTAGGTCCGCGTCGTTGGTGCGGTACTCATTGCTCGCGGTCTCCGGGAGCAGCAGGTGACTGGTCAGTCGCTGGCTGCCCTGATAGATCTCCAGCGTCCGGGCCGTGATGCGCAGATCGACCTTCGCGCCGATGTGCGCGAACGGCGCGGAGTAGAAGTTCCGCGCGAACGTGACGTGCCCGTTCCTGCCCACTCGTCGTCCGTAGTGCCATGTCGAGATCTCGTAGGGCACCGCCGGCAGCGGCGTCAGCAGCGGCCGCTCCTCCGCGTCGAACACGCTGGCGCGGGATCCGGGCCGCTTCTGGAACGGCTCCGCGTTATAGGCCTCCATCCGCTGCCCGATGGCGGCTGCAAGTTCGGGCAGGGACGTGAATCGCTGATCCCGCAGCCCGGCGATGACCCAGGTCGCGACGTGCGCGACGGTGTTCTCCACGCTCGCCTTGTCTTTCGGTTTCCGCACCCTCCCCGGGAGCACCGCCGCCGAGTAATGCGCTGCCATCTCGCGATACGCATCGTTCAGGACGATCTCGCCCTCGCGGGGGTGCTTCACCACACCGGTCTTGAGGTTGTCCGGAACGATCCTCGGGACCGTCCCGCCCAGCGCCTCGAACATCGCTACGTGCGCTCGCAGCCAGGACTCCTGGCGCATATCCAGCGCCGGGAAGCAGAACGCGTAACGAGAAAAAGGCAGGCAGGCAACGAACAAGAACACCTTCGAGACCTCGCCGGTGACCGGATCGGCCAGCTCCATCGTGGGGCCGGACCAGTCGACCTCCACGCTCTGGCCGGCCTTGTGACCGACTCTCGAAGCGGCACCGGTGACCATGACGTGGTGCTGGTAGGTGCGGCAAAACCGGTCATACCCCATCGCCGGATCCCCAGCCGCCGTGGTCGCGTCGAAGTACTCGCCGTGCAACAGCTTCAGCGTCACGCCGACCCTGGCCATCTCTCGATGGACCTGTTCCCAGTCCGGCTGTGCGAACACGCTCTCGTGCTCGCCCCGGCCCGGGAACAACCGGGCATACACCTGCTCATCGGCGACGTCCGCGATATCGCCCCACCCGATCCCTGCAGCGTCAGCGGCCTCGAACACCGCCCTCACGGACTTGCGGGACATGCCCTGCGAGGACGAAATCGCTCGCCCCGACAGACCTTCTGCGCGCAGCTGGAGCACCAGCTTCGCCCTGATCTTCCGTACCATTCCAGATTGCTCCTTCCGCCGCGTGCCCTATACACACGGCGGAAGGAGCGTAGACAGAGCGGCCCCAACGACACCACTGGTGGTCCCGAACGACGCCACCGCTACGGCAGCGACGTGGCACCCGAACCCTCGATCAGCGGACCCCAGCGAGGCGAATATTCACCAGGGGGTGGCGGCCAGCAGGACCCTGCCCTTCAAGGGTCTGGAGGCTGCCCTGGCAGAGGCGCCGTTCCGGCACGGGACCAATGCGTGGATGGTGGCCAACGGCAGCGTCTCCTATGACGGCACCCATCTGCTGCGCTACTCGCAGGAGAGCTGTGCGGTCCAGGGCTTCGAGGTCGACGAACCGGCCATCTGGGGCGTGGTCGCCGATGACCAGGCGTTCTACACCACCAATGCCATCGACGGTGCCGCCCACGTGCGCCGCAGGACGATGGACGGGGAGATCGCCGCCGAGGCTCTCGTCCCCGAGACCCTCCTGTCGGGCCTGGCATTGGGGGGTGATCGGCTGTACGCAGTCGGCCCTCTCGGGGAGGCTGAGACCGAGAGGACCGTGGTGATCACCTTCGATGCCGCGACGTTCGAGGAACTGGACCGCATCGAACTGGGGGACAGCCGCACGCCGGTGTCCGCCCTGGTGCACGAGGGCACCTTGTACCTCCCGGCCGGCGCCACCTCCGACCCGGACGGCAGCGGGCAGGAGGTCTCCACCGTGGACATGGTGGACGTCGACACCGGTGAGGCCGGCCAGGTTGACCTGGGGGCGGCCTCGCCCTACATCGTCGCTGGGGCCGAGGGGTGGCTCGTCTGCACCCACACCTTCATGAACGCGCCCTTCCGGGACATGGACGCCTACGGGCAGGTCACCGTGCTGGATGCAGCAACGGGGGAGGCGAGCACCGTCGATGTGGGCCCCGGGTTGCGCCAGATCTCCGTGGTGGGCGACGAACTGCTGGTGCTCACCCAGCAGGGGGAGGGCGACGCCCGACTGACCCGGTACGTTCTGGCGGACATGAGCGAGCTTTCCTCCGCCCAGATCCCGGTGCCCGAGGGTGGCGAGCACTACCTCAGCGGCGTCATCGCGCACCTGCCGGGTTCCTGAGCCGCGCGCCTGCCCGTTTCCTGCGCCTCTCGCCTGCCCGTTTGCTTAGCTCCTCGCCGACCAGGTTCCTGATCTGTGCACCTGCACCGCGAGTCGTGCAGAAACGGTTGTGCGCGCTGAGACTCCATTCCTGGAACCTCAGCGCGCACAACCGTGAGGTGTGGGCTGGCACGGGGTCAGCTCTCGCGGCGCCTCCAGGCGGCGAGCCCGCCGCCCACAGCGATAACCGCTGACGCGGCCAGCAGGTAGCCCCACAGCTCGATGCCGGTGCGGGCCAGGGGACCGCGGTCACCGTCGGCGCGTCCGGGATTCTCAGGCTTGCCCGGGTCACCGGGCTTACCGGGCTGGCCGGGCTCACCGGGGGTGCCATGGTCACCGGGGGTGCCGGGCTCACCGGGGGTGCCAGGGTCACCGGGGGTGCCGGGCTCACCGGGCTCACCCGGCTGACCGGGCTTGCCGGGCTCACCGGGGGTGCCAGGCTCACCGGGCTCACCGGGCTCACCGGGCTGCCCCGGTTCACCGGGCTCTCCCGGCTGACCGGGCTCGCCAGGCTCGCCGGGCTGCCCCGGTTCACCGGGCTGCCCCGGTTCACCGGGCTCTCCCGGCTGACCGGGCTCACCGGGCTCTCCCGGCTGACCGGGCTCACCAGGCTCGCCAGGCTCGCCGGGCTCGCCGGGCTCTCCCGGCTCACCGGGCTGCGTCTCCTGCGGGGCCACGAACACGGCCACCGTGTGCGCCGGCACCGTCACCGTTCCGGTGGAGGCCACCCAGGTGGACTCCTTGACCACTGGGTCAACACCCTCGGCCTGCACCTGGTGCAGCGAGTACTCCAGTCCCTCCATGCCGTCGATCTGCTCGGTGATCGGCTCATCGGAGGCGTTGAACACCGTGACCAGGCCGTCCAGCGCCGGATCCGCATCCGGGCCCACCGTGTCGTCGATCCGCATCACCAACAGACCGGGCGTGGCATCCGCACCGGCGTTGGGGAAGCTGACCTTCTGGTGGATCAGCTCCGCCTCGCCCAGGGTGAACAGGTTCGTGGAGGAACGCAGGCGCAGCAGGTCCAGCGTCACCTCCGAGCTGAACTCGATGTCCGCCGGGGAGGGGGTCTTGCCCGGGTCCTCCAGCATCGGCACCATCAGGTCCCACGCCTCACCGTTCTTGCCCTCCGGCGGCAGGCCGCGGCCGAAGCCGTTGTCCTGCATCGTCCAGTCGATCACGTTGAAGTGGTCACCGGAGTTGTAGGAGTCGCGGTCCAGGGACTTCGAGCGCATCAGGTCGGTGCCGCCCGCCCAGAACGAGGGGGACTGGCCCAGGGTCGCCGTGGCCAGCGACAGCGTGTTCATCCGCCCCCGCACCTCCATCGACGCGTCCTGCGGCAGCTTCCACACGTTCAGGTCGTACAGCGCCTCGTTGTCGTGGGCGTCCACGTAGTTCACCGACTCCTCCGGTCGGGAGGTGAAGCCGGCCGGTGCCCCGTTGTAGTCCAGCTGGTCACCGCGCAGCACCTCCCCGCTAGAGGACTCCAGCTCGAAGTCCTTCAGGCTCCCCGCCAGACCCAGACGGATCAGGTCGGTGCGGTAGCGCAGATCCTCCAGCTGCTCGTCCTCGCTCAGCTGCGCGTTGCCGTTGGGCATCGTGTACAGGCCGTTGCCGAAGCCCTGGTTGGTGCGCTTGTCGACGTCGAAGGGGCTACCGCCGTGCACCGCGTCCCGCAGACGGTCGTTGAACGACCCGATCGAGGTGCCGTCCAGCTGCCCCTGCGTGGCCTGGGTGAAGCGCGCGTTGCCGGCCACCTCACCGAAGTCCCAGCCCTCGCCGTACAGGTAGATCCCGGAGCCGTCGATGCCATCGGCCTCCAGGGTCAGCTCGTCCAGAGCGGCTCGCACCTGCTCCATGTTCTCGCGGGAGTGGTGACCCATCAGGTCGAAGCGGAAACCATCCACCCCGTACTGGCGGGCCCACAGCACGGTGGAGTCCACCATCATGCGGCCGGCCATCGCGTTCTCGGTGGCGATGTTCGAGCAGCAGGTGGAGTTCTCCACCCCGCCGCTCAGGTTCAGCCGGTGGTAGTAGCCCGGCACCACCCTGTCCAGCACCGAACGATCGGCCTGACCGTGAGCAGCGGTGTGGTTGTACACCTTGTCCAGCACCACCTGCAGGCCCATCCCGTGCAGCTCACCGACCATCGAGCGGAACTCCGCGGTACGGGCACCGCCCACCTGGTTCCCGGCGGTCGCGTAGGAACCCTCCGGGGTCTGGTAGTGGTACGGGTCGTAGCCCCAGTTGTAGGCGTCCTGATCCGCGACCTCCGCGATCGCCGCCTGCTGGTCCGGCGAGGCCGGGCCCGCATCGGGGATCTCCGGCTCGACCTGCTGGGCGCGGTCCTCCTCGATCGTGGCGATGTCGAAGGTGGGCAGCAGATGCACCGTGGTCACGCCCGCATCGGAGAGCTCCTGCAGGCGCGCCGACCCGGTCGAGTCCGGGTGCCCGAACGCCGCGTAGGTGCCGCGCACCTCCTCCGGCAGGCCCTCGTCACCGGCGGAGAAGTCCCGCATGTGCAGCTCGTAGATGGTCTGATCGGCGAACTGCTCGACCTGCGGGGCAGGAGTGTCCGTCCACACCTGCGGGGCCCAGCGCTCGTCGTCCAGGTCCACCATCACCGACTGCTGCGAGTTCAGCGTCAGCCCCACCGAGTACGGGTCGGTGACCACGTTGGTGACCACCTCGCCCTCGGCGGGGACGTACACGTCCACCGCGAAGGTGTACTCGCGGTCCTCCCAGCCGGGCTCGCCGGCGATCGTCCACACGCCGCCCTCGCCCCGCTCCATCGGCAGCACCAGGGCATCCTCCGGGGCGACGGCACGGGCAGCGGGACCAGCAGGCGCAGCAGCAGGTGCAGCAGCACGCGCGGGACCCGCAGCCTCGGGGGAGACCCCGGGAGCCAGCTGCAGGGACACGTTCTTCGCGGTCGGGGCCCACAGCGACAGCGTGGGGGCGCCGTCCTGCCCGAACACCGGGCCCAGCTCCTGGCCGGCCGCAGCCTCTGCGTACAGGGCATCCAGCACGCCCGGGATCTGCAGACCGGTGAGGATCTCGATGCCGTCGGCACCGAACTGCGCCACCAGCAGCTCTCCGGTGAGTGCCTCCTCGAGCGCCGCCCGGTCCACGCCGGACAGGTCCAGCGCCAGGAAGTCGCTCAGGTGGCCGCGGCCCTCCAGCTCGGCCGCATCCAGTGCGCCCTCGCGCAGGCTCAGCTCGCCGATCTGCTCGCCGCCGGTGACCTCACCGTCGACCACTGCGAGGCCGCCCTCCGGTGCGGAGTACAGCTGCCAGGTGGTGGCCGCCTGGTCGCTCACCTGCGAGGCGGGCCAGGCGATGGTGTCGGCGTCCACGAAGTGCGCCAGCTGCTGGCCGGCGCCCGTCACCAGCGGGTCCTCCGTTTCGATGGTGAGCACGTGGGTGGCCAGGTCGTAGGAGAAGGTCACGACCTTCCCCTCCTGCGTGGAGAAGGTGTAGTTGGCGCCGCCGGGGGCGCCGTCCACGCCGTAGTTCTCGTCCCAGGAGCCGCCGTGGGCCACCTTCACCTCGTAGTTGCCGGTGGGGATGGCGTCGGTGGAGAAGGTGTACACGCCGTCTCCGTCGCCGTCCTGCATCCAGGTGGCCATGCAGGAGGGCATCCAGTCCTCCGTGCAGCCCACGGCCGCGTTGAAGGAGCCGGGCAGGGTCACGAAGGGACCGTCGGCGCTGGACTGGACCACGTGGGTGACCGGGTCGTACCAGAAGGTGATCGGGCCGCCCTCGTGGGTGTAGGTGATGTTCTCGCCGCCGGGCACGCCCCCGGCGCCGTAGTTCTCGTCCCAGGAGCCGCCGTGGGCGACCTTGAACTCGTAGGTGCCGGCCGGCAGGTCGAAGGTGCCGGTGTACTTGCCGGAGGCCTCGTCCAGGCCCAGCTGGGCGGCCTCGCAGTCGGGCATCCAGTCCCCGGTGCAGCCCATGGCCGCGTTGTGGGAGCCGGGCAGGGTGACCGACTGCTCGTCGATCCCGCCGGGGCCCTCCTGCGGGCCGGTGGCGGAGAGGTCCGCACCCACCACGGCGGTGGTGGAGGCCGCGACCCGCGAGCCGTCGGCGTCGGTGGAGACCGCGCGGTACTCGATCACGGTGCCCGCGGGCAGGCCGCGCACGTCGTGGAACACACGGGGGGTGTCGTCCTCGGCGGTGCCCAGCGGCTCCCATGCCAGCTGGCCGGCCAGGCGGTAGCTGAAGGAGGTCTCGGCCCAGCGGTCCGCAGTGATCTGCGCGCTGATCGGGGCCAGGCCCTCCACCGCGCCGCCGGCGGCGGGGGTGAGGGTGATCGACTGCGCCTCGCCGGCAGCGGCCACGGGGCGATCGGCCACCAGCACCACGGCGTCGAGCGAGGGCACGGTCAGCTCCACGGTGCCGTCGGCCCCGGCCGTGACGGGGGCGTGGTCGCCGTTCAGCACGGTGTAGCTCGCCCCCGGGGTGAGGGTGGTCAGGGTGACGGTGCGCGCCTCACCGGCGTTGTTCAGCGCCACCACGTGCTCGATCTTCTGCTCGCGGTCCACGCGGGAGAAGGCGTACACGCCGGCACCGTCCTCGGCGTACAGCTCGATCTGCGCGCCGGTGGACAGGGCCGGGGTGCTGTTGCGCAGGGTGGCCAGCTCGCTGATCAGCGGGTACAGCTGCGCGTCGGTGTCGAAGTGCGCCCCGGGACCGTAAGGGGTGCCGTCGATCAGGGTGTCGTCCAGGTAGGACGGGGTGCGGCTGGGGAACATCGACTGGCGGGCGTCCTTGTCGTTGCCGTCGCCCACGAAGCCCTGCTCGTCGCCGTAGTAGATCACCGGCTGGCCGCGGGTGAGCAGCATGGTGGTGTGCGCGAACGCGGCGCGCTCGTCGAGCCGGCCGGAGTCGCGCAGCAGGAAACCCACCCGGCCCATGTCGTGGTTGCCCACGAAGGTGGGCAGGTCCGCCGGGGAGGAGGTGGGGGTGATGTAGTGGTCGTCGGCGTCGAACAGGCTCGCCATGCCCTGGGCGGTGTAGCCGCGGGCCCAGTTGGTGCCGGCCGACTGGTACGCGAAGTCCAGCACGGAGTCCATGTCGGTATCGCGCACGTACGGGGACAGCAGGGTGGCGTCGGCGTCGTACACCTCACCGAAGGTGAAGAACTCCTCGCCCGCCGGGGTGGAGCCCTGATGCTGGGCCAGGGTGCTGGTGAAGGTCTGCCAGAACGCGAAGTCCACGTGCTTGACGGTGTCGATGCGGAACCCGTCGATCCCGAAGTCCATCCAGGTGGTGTAGATGTCCTCCATGGTGGCCACGACCCGCGGGTCCTCGGTCATCACGTCGTCCAGACCGTCGAAGTCGCCGTGGGTGACGGACTCGCCCTGCCAGGTGGAGTTGCCGCGGTTGTGGTACATCGTGACGTCGTTGAGGATCTCCGGCACCATCACCGTGTTCTCCTCGCTGCGCACCGGGGTGTACGGGAAGGAGGTCTCCGGGTCGAAGGTGGGGAAGTCGGGGGACTGCGCCACCTCGGCGAGGTCCACCGGGTTGCCGTTCGCGTCGCGGTACGGGGAGGTGGCCTGGTCGATGTAGCCGTACTCGCCCTCCTCGTAGTCGATGAGGTCCGCGGTGTGGTTGGTGATGATGTCAAAGTACACCTTGATGCCGCGGGAGTGGGCGTCGTCGATCAGGGCCTTCAGCTCGTCATTGGTGCCCAGATGAGGGTCGATGGTGGTGAAGTCGGTGACCCAGTAGCCGTGGTAGCCGGCGCTCGCGTTCTCGCCCTCGCCCTGGACCGGGTTGTTCTTGAAGGAGGGGGTGAGCCAGATGGCGCTCATCCCTAGGCCCTCGATGTAGTCCAGCTTGGAGTGCAGGCCCGCGATGTCGCCGCCCTGGTAGAAGCCCTTGTCGGCGGGGTCGAAGCCGTGGTCCAGACGGTCGCCCTCGATGCCCGCGGTGTCGTTGCTCGGGTCGCCGTTCTCGAAGCGGTCGGTGAGCACGAAGTAGAAGGTCTGCCCGGCGCCGGGGTGGCGATGCGGGGCTGCGGCCAGGGCGGCATCGTCCTCGGTGTACTCACCCGGCTGCTCCGGCAGGGCGATGGAGACGCGGTCGGTGGCCTCGTCGAACTGGAAGCGCACCGTGGTGGCTGCGGAGACGGCCAGCGGGATGTTCTCGTCGCCGCCGTTCAGACCGTAGGCCTCGTCCCAGGAGCCGCCGATGGCGACCTTCGCCTCCCACTGCCCGGCGGGGATCTCGAAGGTCGCGGCCCACACACCGGCCTCGCCGGTGGGCAGCAGCTTGGTGGACTCGCAGTCCGGGGCCCAGTCGGCCCCGCAGCCCAGCTCGTCCTGCAGGGAGCCCACCAGCACCGGGTCGTTCGGCCCGACGGCGTGCACCAGCGGGGCGGTGCCCAGCACACTGGCCATCGCCATCATCAGCGCCGCGAGGATCGCCACCCCGCGGCGCGGCAGGGGAGCGGCGATGGTCGAGCTGCGGGCAGCGCGATGGGAGGGGACGGGGCGGGGGGACCGCGATACCGACATGCGGGGGCTCCTCTGTCCGGGCAAGGAACGACCGAGGGATTCGGCCGGGGCACACACCTCGGGGCGACGCGCCCTTCGAGACAGGTGCAAGAAATTCATCCGCGCCCGGAGCGACAGCGCTGCGAGTGCGGTCCCACCACCCTAAGTGCTGGCCTGAGCAGCATCAACCGAGAAGCGGAACCTGCAAGAACTTTCAGCGTCGGTGCTGCAGCAGCACCGCCACCGTGTGTGCAGGGATTCCCACCGTGCCGGTCCGCGCATCCCAGGTGGTCTCGCGCACCACCGGGTCGGCGCCGTTCGCCTGGATCGGCGACAACCCCAGGTCGATCCCGGCCCTGCCGGCGATCTGCTCGGTGATCGTCCCCGGGGAGCTGTTGAACACCACCAGCAGCCCGTCGACCGCTGGATCCGCATCCGGGCCCACCGTGTCGTCGATCCGCATCACCAGCAGCCCGGGTGTCGCCTCCGGGCCGCTGCTGGGGAAGGTGACCTTCTGGTGGATCAGCTGCGCGTCCCCCAGGGTGAACAGGGGGGTGGAGTGCCGCAGTCGCAGCAGATCCAGCGCCATCGCAGCGCTACGGGCGATCTGCTCGGGGGTGGGGCGCTTCGCGGGGTCCTCCAACATCGACCCCTGCCGCTCCCACAGGTGCTGGTTGCGCGCGGCCGACGGCAGGCCCCGGCCGAAGCCGTTGTCGCGCATCGTCCAGTCGATCGTGTTGACCAGGTCGCCGGAGTTGTAGCTGTCGGTGTCCAGCGACTTCGAGCGCAGCAGATCCGTGCCCGAGGCCCAGAACGCAGGCGACTGGCCGAGGGCCACCGTGGCCAGCGCCAGATGGTTCAACCGCACCCGCACTTCCATCGGCGCATCCTGCGGCAGCTTCCACACGAAGGTGTCGAACAGGGTCTCGTTGTCGTGGGCGTCCACGTAGTTGACCGTCTCCTCCGGGCGTGAGGCGAAGCCGGCCGGGGAACCGTTGTAGTCCAGCTGCTCACCACGCAGCGTGTCGCCTGTGGAGGCCAACAGTTCGAAGTCCTTCAGGTTCCCGGCCATCGACAGGCGGATCTGGTCGGTGCGGTGCAGCAGATCTGCACGCTGCTGCTCGGCGCTGTCGGGGGAGAGCTCATTGGGGGTGAAGAACAGGCCCGTGGCGAAGCCGCGGTTCATGCGCGGGTCGGGATCCATCAGGCTGCCGCCGTGCACGGCGTCGCGGATGCGGTCGTTGAAGCAGCCGATGGAGGTGCCGTCCAGCTGTCCCTGGGTGGCCTGGGTGAAGCGGGCGTTGTCCGCCACCTCCCCGAAGTTCCAACCCTCGCCGTACAGGTAGATGCGCGTCCCGTCCACGCCGTCGGCCTCGGGAGTGAGCGCATCCAGCGCCTCCCGCACAGCCACCATGTCCTGGCGGCGATGGTGCCCCATCAGGTCGAAGCGGAAGCCGTCCACCCGGTAGTGGCGGACCCACAGCACCACGGCATCCACCATCAGCCGTCGCATCATGGCGTGCTCGGTGGCGGTGTTGGAGTTGCAGGCCGAATCCGCGATCACACCATCGAGGTCCAGCCGGTGGTAGTAGCCCGGCACGATCCGGTCCAGCACGGAGCGCTCGTGCTGCCCGTCATGCGCGGTGTGGTTGAACACCACGTCCAGCACCACCTGCAGACCCATCGCGTGCAGCTCACCCACCATGGTGCGGAACTGCGCGATGCGCTCGCCGCCGTCCTGGTGGCCCTCGGTCGCATAGGACCCCTCGGGTGCGAGGTAGTGGAAGGGGTCGTAGCCCCAGTTGTAGGCGTCCTGGTCGGCGACCTCGCCCACGGCGGCCTGCTGATCGGCCGATGCCGGCCCGGCGCCGGCGGGGATCATCGCCTGCTGCTGGCGAGACCGCAGCTCAGGGACGGTGGCGATGTCGTAGGTGGGCAGCAGATGCAGGGTGGTCAGGCCCGCCTGGGCCAGCTCCCGCAGGCGGGCGGTGCCGGTGGAGTCGGGGTGGCCGAAGGCCAGGTAGGTGCCGCGCAGCTCCACCGGGAGTGCCTCGTCCCCGGCCGAGAAGTCCCGCACGTGCAACTCGTAGATGGTCTGCTGGGCAGGACGCTCCAGCCGGGGAGCCGGGGTGCCCTCCCAAACCGGGGGTGCCCAGCGCTCATCGGTGAGGTCCACCAGCACCGAGCGCTCGGAGTCCACGGTGAGGCCCACCGAGTACGGGTCGGTGACCAGGTTGGTGAGCACGCGGTCCTCGGCGGGGACGTACACCTCCACCTCGAACAGGTAGCTGCGGTCGGTCCAGAAGCCGGGACCGGTGGCGGGCCCCGTGGCACGCCAGATGCCGGCGCGGTCGCGGTGCATCGGGAGGGGTGAGTCCGCACCGTGCTCCCCACCATCGAGCTGCAGGGCCACCCGCGTGGCCGTCGGCGCCCACAGGGAGACCTCCCAGCCGTCCGCGGTCAGGCGCGGGCCCAGCGGTGCCACCGACGCCTGTTCGGCGTAGAGGGCATCGAGCACCCCGGGGATCTGCACCCCGGTGAGCACCTCGACCCGGTCGCTGCGCAGCTGCGCGACAGCCAACTGCCCGGTCAGAGCTGCCTCGAGGGTGGGACGATCCACTCCGCTCAGCTCCAGTGCGAGGAAGCCCTCGAGGTGCCTGCGGTCCTCCAGCTCGGCGTCGGTGAGGGACCGTTCCCGTGGGGTGAGCGTGCCCAGGCGCTCCCCACCTGCGACCTGACCATCCGCCAGAGCGAGCCCGCCCGTCGGTGCCGTCCACAGCTCCCAGCGGCAGCCGTCCGCGTCCTGCGAGCGCGCGCGGTCGTCGGTGCCCTGCGAACCCGCGTCGACGTCGATGTCGGTGCGGGGAGTCTGAGGGCTCGCGAGGTCCTGCGGCCAGGCGATCACGGTCTCGGTCAGGAAATGTGCGCGCTGCGCCTCCACCCCGGGGGAGGAGTCGTGAGCGAGGTCGGTGAGCGAGAGCGGCACGGACGGATCAGGCGTGGTCACGGGGCAGTTCTCCAAGGACGGTGGAAACGGACGGCAGATGCAGTACGGGCGGGCTCACCATTGTGGCCGCTGGGATCGAGCGAAGCTGGGAGACCGGTCCCGGACCTGGCCCGGGGACGTACCCGTGACGAGCCGCGGGGAGAGCCGTGACGGGCAGCGGGGAGGAGCCGTGGCGGGCACCGGGAGTACCTGCTGTGGAGACTGAGAGCCGGACGCACCTCAGAACCATTTCTGGTTCCCAGATGCGTCCCGCTCCCAGTGTCCCGGCACGATATGGGCGAGCGGCGATTGGGCCCCCGCGATCAAGCCCCCGGCGATCAGACCCCCGGTGATCGGGCCCCGGCGTTCAGGCCCCCAGCGATCAGACCCCCGACGGGCGGGTTGCGGCGGCCATCAGCTCCAGCACATGCCGGTACGCCTTCCCGGTCGCGGCCTGCATGCCCAGCTCGCAGGTGCGGTTCGAGCTCACGTACCACTGGGTGGGGCGGGCAGCGACCTCGGCGGCCTCCCGCGCCGTGGCCGAGGCAGTCAGCTCCGGGTGCAGCATCCCGCGGTCACCGGCGTAGCCGCAGCAGCCCCAGGCCACCGGCACCACCACATCGTCGGGGTCCTTCACACAGGCGCGAGCCAGGGTCACCAGGTCATCGGTGGCACCGAGATGAGTGGTGGAACAGGTGGGGTGGATGGTCACCGACTGCGCGGGCCGGGTCACCGTCAGGCGCTCCAGCATGGTGCGGCGTACCAGGGTGATCGCGTCGATCACCTTGATCCCGGAACCCTCCAGTGCCACCTGCACACCCTCGGTGCAGCTCATCGCATCGACCACCACCGGCAGGCGGCCCTGATCGGTGGCCTCCAGCAGCTCCTCCCGCAACCGGGTGCGCATCCGCTCCTTCGCCTTGGTCATGCCCTTGGAGGAGAACGGGGTGCCGCAGCACAGGGAGGCGGCATCCTCCGGCACCAGCAGGGCCACTCCAGCTCGCTCTGCCAGCTGGGTCAGAGCGGCGGTGGCACCGATGCCGCGGCCCGAGCCCCGGTGCTTCTGCGCCGATCCGGCGTCCGTGCCCGAGCGCGCGCTGCGGGGCGTCCCGCCCGTCGAACCGGTGCCGTCCGCCCCGCTGCAGCCGCAGTCGCCGCCACAGCCCGCGCCGGGCCCCTCCGCGGCACCGAACATGGTGTGCACGCACGCGGGCATGAACACGGCCACCACGTCGGCCTTACTGCCCGCACCGATCAACCCGCCCTTCCGCACCGACCCTCCGCGACGGGGCAGCTCGGGCCGGTAGTCCGGCATGACGTCGGTGCTGATCACCGCACGCGCCAGGCCTGTCGCTGCCCGCGGGAGGGCCCGGGGCATCGCCCCGGCCACGCTGATCCCGGCCGATGCCACCTGCGTGAGCGCGCCCCAGTGCTTGGAGGCCTGGTCCCAGCCGGCCCTCGCCACCGCGCCGGCCTCCTCGGAGCGCAGGCGACGCACCAGGTCGCCGGTGTTGATCGCCACCGGGCAGGTGGTCACGCACATGCCGTCCACGGCGCAGGTCTGCAGGCCCTGGTAGTCGTAGGCCTTCGCGATCGCCGCAGCGGTCTCCTCGTCGCCGCGCTGCCGGGCCAGCTGCTCCTCGCGGCGCAGAACGATCCGCTGCCGCGGGGTGAGGGTGAGGTCCTTGCTGGGACACACCGGTTCGCAGTACCCGCACTCCACGCACCGATCGGCCTCCTGCTCGATCTGCACCGTGGGCTTCAGGTCCTGCATATGGGCCGACGGGTCCTCGGTGAGCACCACCCCCGGGTTCAGCACCCCCGCCGGGTCCACCAGCTGCTTGATCTCGCGCATCACCTGGTACAGCTCGGCCCCGTACTGCCGCTCCACGAAGGGGGCCATCGCCCGGCCGGTGCCGTGCTCGGCCTTGAGGTTGCCGCCGTGGCCCAGGATCAGCTCCACCATGTCCTCGGTGAACGCCTCGAAGCGGTGTGACCCGTCGCCCAGGTGCTCGTTGAGCAGGAAGTGGATGTTGCCGTCCTTGGCGTGCCCGAAGATCACCGACTCCGCGTAGCCGTGACGGTCGAACATCTCCTGCAGGCCCACGCACGTGTCCTCCAGGGCTGGCACCGGAACCACCACGTCCTCCAGCAGGGCCGTGGTGCCCGTGGGGCGTGCCCCCGCGACCGCCGCGTACAGGCCCTTGCGGGTGGTCCACAGTGCTGCCCGTCGGACCGCGTCGGTGGTCATCTCGAAGGGGGCCGACAGTGACAGGCCGTCTGCCAGCCGGGCCCCGTCGGCCACCTTCTGCGCGAGCTCCTCGGGGCTGTCGGCCCGTTGCTCCACCAGCAGCGCCGCGTGCTGATCGACGGTGAGCGCCGCGATCTCCTGCGGGGACCCGGCCAGCTGCTGGGCGGTGAGCAGGGAGCGGGCATCCAGAAGTTCCACGGTGGCGAAACCGGCGTCGACCACGCCCGGGAGCATGGCGGTGGCGGCCTGCAGCGACGGGGCGGTGAGCAGGCCGGTGGCCACATGCTTCTGCACGGGGACGGTGCGGAACACGGCGGAGGAGACGAACGCGAGGGTCCCCTCGGAGCCCACCACCAGGTGGGCCAGCACGTCGGCCGGCTCCTCGAAGTCCAGCAGGGCGTTGATCCCGTAGCCGATGGTGTTCTTCATGGCGAACCGCTCGGTGATGGTGCGGCGCAGTTCGGGGTCCTCGCGCACCTCTCGCATCAGGCGCAGCAGGCCCTCGTGCAGGGCGGGCTCGTCCTCCCGCAGGCGCGCATTGGCCCCGGGATCGGAGGTGTCCACCACGGTGCCCGAGGGCAGCACGAAGCGCAGAGACTCCAGGGTGCGGTAGGAGTTCTCCGCGATCCCGGCGGCCATGCCGGAGGAGTTGTTGGCGATCACCCCGCCGATCGTGCAGGCCACCTCGCTGGCCGGGTCCGGGCCCAGCCGCGTGCCGTGCCGTGCCAGGTGGGCGTTGACCTGCCGCAGCGTCGCCCCCGGCCCCACCTTCACCCGGGCACCGCCGTCCAGCACCTCGATGTCGCGGAAGTGGCGGCGCACATCGGCCAGCACCTGATCGGACTGGGACTGCCCGGCCAGGCTCGTGCCGCCGGCGCGGAACGTGACAGGGGTGCGGTCGCGGTGGGCGCGGGCCAGCAGGGCTATGACCTGCGCCTCGCTCTGGGGCGCGGTGACGGCGCGGGGCACCAGCAGGTAGTGGGAGGCATCGTGCGCCTGGGCCCGGCGGGCGACGACGTCGGTGTCGAGCACGGGGGTGTCCATTACAGGGCCGGGGGAGGGGCGGCGGGATCCGAGGACGCGTGAGGGGCTGTGGCCGAAGGCATGACCCACGGTATCCCGGGGGCGCTCGGCGGGCGCAGGGATCGTCCGTCCGACACGCGTGGCAGCGCGGGGCCCATCTCGCCGACGCACGAGAAGGTGTCGGAATGCGTCGCTCTCAACGACACGGATTCGTGCGTGGGCCGGTGGATCTGCTCGTCCCGCCGGTTCGATCGGTCCTGGTGCTGTGCGTGGGCTGCGGGGATGGGGAGCGTCCGCTCGGCAGCCATGTATCGTCGGCCCTGTGTCTGCTGCCTTCCACACCACGCCCGGCTACTCCTTCCACCCCGCCCCGCGGTCCGACCCGGACGACGACCGCGACGCCAGCACCCACCCCGACACCGCCCTGCGCACCTACCTGGCGCGCATGGACGATGAGCTGTCCTCGGCCGCTAGCGAGGGCGAGATCCCGGAGCTCGCGCGCCTCTCCGGGGCCGAGGAGGACCAGATCGGCATCGCCCTGTGCTCGGTGGACGGGGAGATCACCGCGGTGGGCAGCGAGCATGCCTTCCCGATCCAGTCCATCTCCAAGGCCTTCGCCTACGGCGCCGCGATCGACCTGCACGGCCTGGAGTACGTCAACTCCATCGTGGACGAGGAACCCACCGGGGAGGAGTTCAACGCCGTCAGCCTGGATGCGGAGACCAAGAAGCCGAAGAACCCGCTGGTGAACATCGGTGCGATCCGCACCCACGCCATGCTGGGCCCCACCCAGCCCGAACGCACCCGCCGGCTGCGGGATGTGCTGGACGCCGCCGCCGGTCGGGCCCTCGAGGTCCACGAGGAGACCTACCAGGCAGAGCTGGACAGTGCCGACAGGAACCTGGCCCTGGCCTACATGCTGCGCGCGGCCGGTTCGATGACCGAGAACGCCGAGGACGTGGTGGGCGGCTACACCGAGGGCTGCTCGGTGCTGGTCAGCGTGGCCGATCTCGCCGTGATGGCCGCGACCCTCGCCGGTGGCGGCACCAACCCCATCACCGGCGTCGAGGTGTTCTCCCGGGTGGCCTCCCGCCAGGTGCTCTCGGTGATGCTCACCTGCGGGATGTACGACAACGCCGGCGACTGGGTGAGCGACGTGGGCATGCCGGCGAAGTCCGGGGTGGGCGGCGGCATCATCGCCGCACTGCCCTCGCGATTCGGGGTCGCCACCTACGCCCCGCAGCTGGACCAGCACGGCAACTCGGTGCGCGGCACCCTCGCCTTCGAACGGTTCAGCGGTGACTTCGCCCTGCACATGCTGGACGGCCAGGAGCCGATGGACCTCGAACGCCGTGCCGAGGAACTGGTGCGCATCCCCTGACGGAAGGGGAACAACATGGTGGGAGGGGAGCGCCGTGGTGGCAGGGGCCGATCCGCCCCTGTCGCTCCACGGACCCGCCCCCGCGGATCGGTAGACTCCCCGCCATGAGTTCCACCTCCAGCAATGCCCTGGTCCGTCGCCCCTTCGAGGGGATTCCCGCCGAGCGGGACCTGGTGGCGATGCGCCAGCTGATCCCGGCCGCCACCATGACCGCCACGACCACCAAGGAGCACGGCGGCGTGGCCGTCGTGCTCGCCACGATCCTGCCGATGGCCTGGCCCGCCGTGCGCCGCACCGACGGCTCCGTGATCCTGGGCGTCCAGGCCACCTACCCCGGCGGTGACCTGTCCCGCGGCATCGGCCAGGCCCTCAAGCAGGCCCTCGAGGCAGAGCCCGGCACCCCGGTGACCACCGTGCAGCTGGACGAGGAATCCCCGCGCCTGCAGGACCTGCTGGACCTCACCGGCGACTTCCCGATCACCGTGCACGACAGCTTCGACTTCTGGGTCGATCCGGGTGCCGAGCGCACCGCCGAGGTGGAGCAGTCCATCAAGCAGGCCGACGAGTCGATCATGGCCACCAAGCCCGTCGAGGGCCTCCCGCACGCCTACTGGGTGGACGCCGGCCCCAAGGAGCACCTGCGCTGGGTGCTGGATGCCGATGAGGACAAGGTCATCGACGCCGTTGCCCGCCTGCACGCCCGCCGCGAGTCCGGCGTGGGCGAGGGCACTAAGTACGTGGGCTCCTTCCGCGCCGAGGGCCTCACCATCCCGGTGTGGGACCTGCCCACCGGCTTCGGCGCCGAGGGTGTGGAGAAGGAGGCCGAGGCCTTCCGCACCCGCTTCGAGGAGGCCCTGTGCACCGAGGAGCCCCTCACCGCGCTCGAGCGTCGCGCCCGCGGCGGCATCGTGGCACGGCAGGTGACGCTGCGATGAGCACGGCGGGTGACGCAGTGACGAGCTCAGTGGGGCCGCTCGCGACTGATCGGCCCACCAGCGTCGCTGTCGTCATCCCCGCCAAGAACGAGTCGGAGCGCATCGAGGCGACCATCCATGCTGCCCGTCGGATCGACGGCGTGGACCTGGTGGTGGTGGTCGACGACGGCTCCACCGATGCCACTGCCGCCGTGGCCATGGGGGCGGACGCCCTGGTGGTGCGGCACAAGACCAACCGCGGCAAGGCCGCGGCGATGGCCACCGGCGCCCAGCTGGTGGCCATGCGCGATGACGCCCACCGGGCCGACGGCGGCGACGACTTCCGCGAGGAGCTGCACGCCGAGCCGCGGGAGCCCGGCCACACCGGCCCGCTGCCGGTGATTAACCCCGGGGTCGAGGTGCCGCGCGCCCTGCTGTTCCTGGACGCCGACATGGAGGACAGCGCCACTGCCGCACAGCCCCTGGTCGATGCGGTGCTGGGCGACGGCGTGGACATGGCGATCGCGCTGCTGCCGCCGCAGGAGGGCGCCGCGGGCCTGGGCATCGTGGTGCGCACCGCCCGCGCCGGGATCCAGCGCGCCACCGGGTGGGAGCCCACCCAGCCGCTGTCCGGCACCCGCTGCATCACCCGGGAGACCTGGGACGCCTGCCAGCCCCTGGCGCCCGGCTGGGGTGTGGAGACGTCCCTGACCATCGACGCGCTCACCGGCGGGTTCTGGGTCAAGGAGATCGAGTGCGACCTGCGCCATCGACCCACCGGTCGAGACCTCAGCGGCCAGCTGCACCGCGCCGCGCAGCTCAAGGACGTGGTGCGGGCCCTGGCGCGTCGCCGCCACGTGACCCCCGAGGAGCCCGCCGAGAGCGCGGTCGCCGAGGCGGACGGGCCCGAGGCAGTGCCCGCCGGGGCGGTGACCTCGGGTGCCGAGGACCTGTCGCCTGCGACGGCAGAGGAGACGGCCGCGGCTCGAGAGGCCGGAAACCCGGGGCCGGCTCAGGTGCCGGATGACCACGAGACCGCTGCGACCGCCCCCGCCTCCCGTGAGCCCCGGGAACCACGCGACACCTCGCCTGCCGTGTATCGGGACACCACCGAGCCGGACGACCCCGATGATGCCGCGGATGCCTGGAGCATCACCCCGGACACCGGTGCCGACGATCGCGCCGACCGCCGCCGGGCAGCCCTTGCCGAACTACCCGTGACCGGGACCTTCAGCGATGGTCAGACCCGCGCGCTCGGCGACGTGGACGCAGAGCGTCTCGACGCCCAGCTGCGTGCCCTGCCGGTGGAGGGTGACTTCGAACCGGACGACGTGGTGCTGCTGGCCGGTCTGGACCTCGACGCGCTCACCGCACGCCTACGGGACGCACCGGTGGAGGGCCCCTTCGACACCCAGCACGTGGTGATCATCGGCTCCCACCTGGACACCCCCGAGCCCGTGCTGCCGCCCTCGATCGTCCCGCCGCTGACGGCGGATGAGTACACCTCGCTGGTGGTGCACGCCGCCGTGGACGCCGAGAACGACGAGCACTGACCTGAGCGGCCTCGCGAAACAAGGGGCTCCGACGCGCAGGCTTCACACCGACCACGAATGGTGAGTGGACCCTGGTGGCTGCGATCCAAGGGAAGGACAGCCACCAGCGTCCACTCGCCGGCTCGGTCCGGGCACCTGGTCAGGCGCTAGCCGACGAGGCGCCGGGCTGCTCCTCAGGCTCCGATGCGGGCCGAGCCGAGGGCTCCGGGTCCGGCAGCACCGCGGGCAGCTGGGCCACCCACACGGCGAGCATCGCCGCCACCAGCACGGGACCGGTGTCGTTGACCGCGTAGCCGAGCCACGCCCCGACCACCAGCGCCACCCGCACCGGGTACGACGCCGGGTGCGCCTCATCCAGGCGTACCAGTCGCCGCAGGCCCAGGCGGCGGGGCATCAGGACCACCACCGACAGCACGATCGCGATCAGCATCAGCACCCCGAGCTGCCAGTACCCGGTCACCATCGCCACGTTCTGGGACAGCTTGCGGATGATCACGGCCAGCAGTTCACCGCTGAGCAGCTCGTCGATGAAACGGCCCAGGTGGGTGCGGTCCTCCGCAGGTCGCAACCAGTCCAGGAACGACACCCCGAGCACCGCCACCGCGCCGCCCACGCCCAGCAGCAGCAGGTGCCACAGCCGTACCCGGATCCGGGAGACCAGCAGGGCGAGCAGTCCGAACACCGGCACCGTGGTGACCATCGACCCGAAGTCCGCACCCATCGACGGGGCCACGCACACGATCGCGACCACCGCCCCCGCCCCCAGCGTCCACAGCATTCGGGCTCGGGCGGTGCGCACCACCGTGAACAGGCACAGCAGCGCCATCAGCGAGGCCGCGAGCACCAGGCCGAACAGGTGGTTGGACAGCCCGTAGAAGCGCCCCCCGGAGATCGGCTGCGCCCCCAGCGGTGACCCCAGCTGGAAACGGGACCCGGTGGCCGATTCCAGCAGCACCAGCGCGGCCACCAGCGTGGCAGCCACCCCGGCCGGACCGAAGCGGTGGCGTCGCCAGGGACCTGCCAGGCACACCACGGCCAGCAGGGCGGAGCCCGCCCACACCACCCCGGTCAGGGCGAGGGCGGGGGAGTCGGCTCGCCACCACGGCACCAGCGAGGCGAACAGCCCCACCGCCAGCGGCAGCGGCGCCACCGACGCGGCGGCCCGCGCCACGGCAGCCACCCCGGGGCGTCGTGCCGTGGCAGGGATGAGTAGCAGCACCGCCCCGATCAGGCCCATCGCGAACCAGGAGCCGAGCGCCGGCACGGACGCCGCATCCACTGCGGCCGCGGCCTGGGAGCGATCCAGCGCGAGCTGCTGCGGATCCGCGTGGTCCACCCCGCGGAACGGCTGCCCCGGGATCAGGCCCTGCGGGGATGCGTCGTGCGAGGCGAGGACGGTGGCCAGGGCGTCGGTGAGCACCACTACGCCCGTCTGCTTCGATGCGCCGCTGGTGAGGGCCTGGCCGGGGAAGGCGGTGTCCATCGCGACCTGCAGGCCCACGGTGCGGGAGGCCACGGCGCCCGTGCGCTCCACCTCCTCGATCTGGGAGGCCGGCGGGTCGGTGGCAGCGACGGACAGCAACAGGGTGCGGGGAAGCGCAGCGACATCGCAGGTGCCGGCTTCGACACCGCCGGTCTCGACCCCGGCGGCCTCGAGCACCGCCTCGACGCGGGCATCCAGGGTGCTCACCGCCTCGGCGCGAGCAGGGTCGTCATGATCGGGCACGGAGCCGACGTCCACCAGCACCACGGCGCCGTCGTCGAGAGCACCCGCCATTTGGTCTGCCACTGCACTGGCCAGCGAGTTCTCGGCGCCGGCGTCGCCGGTCCCTCCGGTGGCGTCGACCTCCACCACGGGCGCATCCAGCTGCTGCCACTGGTCCGTCGGCGGGTTCGGGATCCCGGCAGTACGAGGCGCCAATGCAGCCAGACCGCGGTACCCGGTGCGCAGGGTCTCCATGCCCTGCCGCTTGGTGCTCACCACAGTGGTGGAGGTGGTGTTCATCGCGCCCACCCCGGCGTTGTCCGCCAGGCACTGCAGGGCAGGGGTGCGCTCCGGGTCGATGTCCTCCCAGCTCAAGCCGGCCGTGGCGAGGACCAGCCGCACCGGCTGCTCGGCGGGGGCGCCCGGGCCGCCGGCGGGGGGCACTGGACCATCGGCGCGTGCGGCGGGCGGGGCGAGCGCCGTCATCACCAGTGCCAGCACCATCGCACGTGCCAGCAGCAGGACGATCACCAGGCCGGGCCGCGAGGAGAGCAGCCGCGGCCGGGGTGCCGCCTGCGCAGATGAATCGAGCGAGAACACGCCCCGATGCTACGGCCACCACCTCTGCACCACCTCTTGTCACAAAGGGTTGACACAACATCCCCACATCCTCATGCTTGTATCAGGTGCCCGACACATCGTCGGGTCGGTTCTCAGGAGAACACCATGGGCGGATTCGCCATGCTCGGCCTGGGAGTGACGATGTTGCTCCCCCTCGTGCTCGTGATCGGGCTGCTGGTGGTCGCTACGCTGCCCGGTGCCGGGCGCACCGGCCTGCACAAGGGCGCCCTGATCGCCCGCTGGATCGGTATCGCCGCTGCCGCGGTGGCCATCTGCCTCATGATCGGAGCTGGCATCAACGGCACGTGGCCCGGCGGCCGCCTCGGTCTCGGCGCTCTCACCGCCGCCGCACCCCTGGCGGGCGCGACCCTGCTGGTGATCGCGATCCTGATCGGTGAGCTCACCCTCCCGGCACCGAGGTCCACCACCCGCTACGGGCTGCTCACCCCGCGTGACCTCCGCACCGTCTCCTCCCAGTTGGCCTCGATCACCGCCTTCCTGGGAGTGTTGGCGCTGGGCGGCTACGCGGTGTTCACCACCCTCGTCGCGGCGCCCGATACCGAGGGCCGGCCCGGCAGGGCGATCGCCCACACCGGCGTCGACGGCTTCTCCGGGGGCGCCTACGGGCCCTTCCCCGGCCAGTGGTACACCCTCCCGGTGCTGATCGGCCTGGCCGTACTGGTCGCCTCAGCAGCCGGTGCGATCACCGTGGTGGTGCGCCGCCGCCCCAGCACTGACCCCCAGGACCTCCTGCTGCGCCGGCGGTCGGTGACCTCCCTGCTGGGCGCCGTCGCCGTCGGCACCGGACTGACCGCCCAGGGACTGTCGGCCTACGGACTGATGGGCTTCCTGCGCATCGCCCAGCCGGACTACGTCGAACAGGGCCTCGGCTTCGCCGGGATGGCCGCCTCGCTCGGAGTGGGCATGGCCGGCCTGGTCATCTCCCTCCTGGGCGCGGTGATGGTGTGCATGCCCGCCTTGATCGCGCGCACCGTGCCCGGGCAACGGGAGCCGGTGGGGGCAGCATCCACGGGCCCTGATGATCCTGCTGCCGCCGCATCGCCCGCACCCTCGCCCCATGGTCCCGGCCCGGCCCCGTCAGCCCGAACAGCTCCTGCCTCCCAGGCCGTGATGCCCGGGCACCTGGCCGACGGATCCCTGGCCGACGGGGCCGCGCGATGAGCAGCTTCGTCGTCGACCTCACCGACCCCACCCCGCCCTACGAGCAGATCCGCCGCGCGATCCTGGACCAGGTCGCCACCGGGGTGCTCGCCACCGGCGACAGGCTCCCCGCCATCCGGGCGCTCGCCGGCGACCTGGGGCTCGCCCCCGGCACCGTGGCCCGCGCCTACAAGGAGCTGGAGGAGGCGGGGGTCCTGATCACCCGCCGCGGGGCCGGCACCCGCATCGCCGAGGGCGCCCCGGTCGCTCAGTTCAACGAGGACCTGCAGCGCCTGGCCGAGACGATGGTGGACGCCGCCCGCACCCAGAGCTTCGGCGACGAGGCGATCCTGGAGGCGGTGCGTCGGGCCCTGCGGTCCCGGCCGGAGTCCCCGCGCCAGGCGCCCGCTGGGAACGGTCGCTAGGCAGGACGGCCCACCTCGACGTGATCCGCCTGGATCGACTGGGCCTCCAGCACGCAGCCCCGATCCTCGACGGGCAGGACGACCTCCTGACCGCCGAGGTCTTCGGCGTCCGCTGGAGGGCCGACGCGCTGGCGGCGTTCCTGGACCGGGCCACCCGGTGGCAGGCCGACGGACCACTGCGCGAGTACGCCGCAGTGGACGACGGCTCGGGTGCCATCCGGGGTGCCGGAGCAGGCGGCGCAGGTCCAGCCGCGACGCACGGAGGGCGGGACCCCGGCGGGGAGCTCATCGGCGGGGGAGGACTGCACCTGGTGGGCGCGGGCCTGGAGCGCGGCCAGGCGGCGCTGACCTACTGGGTGCTGTCACCCCACCGCGGCCAGGGGTACGGCATCGCCATCGCCGCAGCGCTCACGGACCTTGCTCGCGAGGAACCGCGCATCACCCAGCTGGTGCTCCGGATCGCCCCGCACAACGTCGCCTCCGCGGCCGTGGCCCGCAGCCTCGGTGCCACCCCCACCGCAACCACCGAACGCCACCCCGCCGACGCCAGCCGCTCGGTGGACCGCTGGACGCTGCCGCTGCGCTGAGTTGCCGGACGCCCCGCTCTGCTGAGTCGCTGGACGCCGCCGCTGCGCTGAGTTGCCCGGCACTAGACTCACCGCTCATGCGGTACGGATTCCTCGGCCCCGAGACCACCTTCACCCACCAGGCACTCCTGCAGGCCCTCGCAGAGACGCCCGAGGAGTTCGCCGGCACCGAACCGGAACTGGTGCCCTTCGCCTCCGTGGCCACCGCCACCACCGACCTGCTGGCCGGGGACATCGACGCCCTGATGGCCCCCATCGAGAACTCCGTGGAAGGCGGGGTCTCCGGCACCCTCGACGTGCTGGCCGCCACCGAGTCCATCACCATCGTCGCCGAGCAGGTCGTCCCCATCACCTTCGTGCTCGCCGCCCGCACCGCGATGGACCTGGCCGAGGTCACCACCGTCTCCTCCCACCCCCACGCCCAGGCGCAGGTGCAGGGCTGGCTGCGCACGAACCTGCCCGAGGCGAACGTCGCCGCATCGTCCTCGACCGCTGCCGCAGCGCGAGACCTCGCCGCGGTCAGCGAGCAGGAGGCCGCCGGTCGTGCCGCCGTGTGCTCGCCGCTTGCCGCCCAGCACTTCGGGCTCCAAGTCCTCGCCGAGGGCATCGAGGACTTCGAGGGCGCGCAGACCCGATTCGTGCTGGTCACCCGCGAGGGCCGGATCCCCGCCCGCACCGGGGCCGACAAGACCACGCTGGTGGTGCAGCTTCCCCACAACCGCTCCGGCGCACTGCTGGAGATGCTGGAGATGTTCAGCGCCAACGGGGTGAACCTCTCCCGCATCGAGTCCCGCCCCATCGGGGACTTCCTGGGCCGGTACTCCTTCTCCATCGACGCGGAGGGCCACATCGAGGACCGCCGGGTGGCCGCCGCCCTGCGCGCCCTGCACCGCGTGTGCCCGGTGGTGCACTACCTGGGCTCCTACCCGCGGGTGGACGGGCAGCGCCCCGAGTTCCGCGAGGACTACGGCGACGACGCCTACGACCAGGCCCGCGACTGGGTCGAGAGCCTCACCTCGATGGTCACCCGCCCAGACGGGAACCGCTGACCGCACGTAACGGCTCGCCCCAGAACGCGCACGCCACTCATCAACGACGGAGCCGCCCGCTGCGCAGGTGCGCAACGGGCGGCTCGATCCGTCAAAGGATGTTCAGTCCCGGGTGGGGTCGGTGCTCACCGGCACCCGCAGGTGCAGCACGCCCGGATCCACCTCGGCGATCAGGTGGGTGGCCTCCACGTCCGTGTCGCCGTCCAGCTGCACCATCTGTGGCTTAATGGTGGCGACCCTGATGGACGTGGTGTGGTACGCGTGGAGCGTGGACAGACGCGGCCCACGGCTGAGGCGACGCCTCGGCGCCAGGTTCGGGTTCACGATCTGGGTGACCACCTGGCTGAAGCCCGCGGCGCCGCGCCATCCGGCCACCAGCACCTCGAGGCGGCCGTTGTCGATCGCGGCATCCGGCATCAGGGTGATACCGCCAGGCAGCTTGCCCACGTTGCCCAGCAGCACGGTGCGGGCCTTATGCGGGTAGCGGGAGCCGTCGGGCAGGTACACCACGATGTCGATGGAGCGGCCCAGGATGGACTTCACCCCGCCGAACACGTAGGCGATCCAGCCTATGCGCTTCTTCATCTCTTCACCGGTGTTCCTGATCATCTCGGCATCGGCCCCGAAGCCGGCGATCACCAGGAACACCTGGCGTCTGGCGGACTGGGCCTCGGCGAGGGAGGAGCCCACGCGCAGCCAGCCCACGTCGGCCTTGCGATCCTGGCCGGTGAGGATCGCGATCATCGCGGAGGCCGGGTCGGCCAGCGGGATTCCGACGTTGCGGGCCAACAGGTTGCCGGTGCCGGCGGGGATGATCGACATCAGGGTGTCGGTGCCAGCCAGTTCGGAGGCGACCATGCGCACGGTGCCGTCGCCGCCGGCGGCCACCACCAGGTCCGCGCCCTCGGTGATGGCCTGGCGGGCCATGCCCCGGCCCGGGTCCTCCACGGTGGTCTCGTAGAACACCACCTCGGCCCCCTCGATCCGCTCGATCACCTCGGTGATGCGCTGCTTGAAGGAGTCCTGGTCGGCGAACTTGGAGGGGTTCAGCACGATCGCTACCTTCTCCAGCCGTTTGCCGGTCCCGGTCTCCCGATGCTGAGGGTCCTCCTCGGTGGCCTCGTCCTCGAAGGAGTCGTCCGGTGCACCGAAGTCACCGGCCACCGGGTGGGCGTGCTCGTCGGCCCCGGCGCCGTCATGCCGGGTGGAAGGGGCGGAGGCGGCGCCGTCGCGCGAGCTGTGGTCGGTCCCGGTGTCGCCGCGCGAGGCGCCGCCGGTGCGTGCCTGCCGGGCGATGCCGCCACGGGTCGCTCCGCGCACCTCGTCGCGCAGGGCGGCGATGTCCCGTCGGTGCTGGGCCTGACGCGCCAGCACCACCCCGAGCATCACCAGGCCGACGAGGGCCGCGATCACGAGGGCGATGCCGAGCACTAGTGAAGTCTGATCCATGTGCTCAGGATAGGCGCGGTTCCCGATCATCGCCCCGGAGGGACGCTACCGCTCGACTCGCACCAGCGGCGGCCCGACTCCGCACAAGGCACGGGTACGCTGGAGCGATGATCGATCTGCGGCAGCTGCGCGAAAACCCCGACGTCGTCCGAGATGCCCAGCGGGCACGGAGGCGAGACCCCGGCGTCGTCGACGCCGTGCTGGAGGCCGACGCCCGCTGGCGCGAAGCCACTACCACCTTCGAGGCCAAGCGCGCCGAGCAGAAGAGCTTCGGCAAGAAGGTGGCCCAGGCCAAGGGCGAGCAGAAGCAGGAACTGCTGGCGCAGGTCAAGGGCCTGGCCGCCGAGGTCAAGCAGCTCGAGGCCGCCACCGCCGAGGCGTCCGTGGCGCGCGACGAGCTGCTGCGCTCCATCCCGAACATCTCCGAGGGCGCACCCGAGGGTCTCGAGGAGGACTTCGAGGTGCGCGAGCTGGTGGGCGAGCCGCGCCAGTTCGACTTCCCGGTCAGGGACCACCTGGAGATCGCCGAGGGCCTGCGCGCGATCGACATGGCCCGTGGCGCGAAGGTCTCCGGTGCCCGCTTCTACTTCCTCACCGGCGTGGGCGCCCAGCTGGAACTGGCGATCCTGAACTCCGCGATCGACCAGGCCACCAAGGCCGGCTTCACCCCGATGATCACTCCCACCCTGGTGCTGCCGGAGGCCATGGAGGGCACCGGCTTCCTGGGCGAGCACGCTGACGAGGTGTACCACCTGGACAAGGGCGACGACCTCTACCTGGTGGGCACCAGCGAGGTGGCCCTGGCCGGGTACCACGCCGGGGAGGTGCTGGACCTCTCGGACGGTCCGCTGCGCTACGCCGGATGGAGCGCCTGCTACCGCCGCGAGGCCGGCAGCTACGGCAAGGACACCCGCGGCATCATCCGCGTGCACCAGTTCCACAAGGTGGAGATGTTCTCCTATTGCCGCGTGGAGGACTCCTATGAGGAGCACGAGCGGCTGCTGGACTGGGAGCGGGAGATGATGGCGCGCATCGACGTGCCCTACCGCATCATCGACACCGCCGCCGGTGACCTAGGCACCTCCGCCGCCCGCAAGTTCGACTGCGAGGCGTGGATGCCCAGCCAGGGGACGTACCGCGAGCTCACTTCCACCTCGAACACCACCCAGTTCCAGGCGCGACGGCTGAATATCCGCGAGCGCACCGAGGACGGGCTGCGCCCCGTCGCGACCCTCAACGGCACCCTCGGCACCACCCGCTTCATCGCAGCGATCCTGGAGAACCACCAGCAGCCCGACGGCTCCGTGGTGGTCCCCGAGGGCCTGCGCCCCTACCTGGGCGGACGTGAGGTCTTCGAGGTCATCGCCTGATGCCCCGCCCTCTGCGCTCGCTCCTGCGCGCCCTGTGTCACCACCGGTTCACCCGCCAGACAGACGCCCATGACACGCTTCTCGACATGACCACCACCGACACCACCCCGACCCTTGAGCAGCGTGCCCGGCGCGAGGCCGACCGCGCCCGCATCTCCGGCGCCCTGGAGCACCTGGCCGGCAAGGACCTGATGATCGGTCTGGACGTGGACGGCACCCTGGTGGATCACGACGGCGCCATGACCGATCCCATGCGCGAGGCCCTCCAGCGGGCCGCTCAAGACCATCATGTGGTGATCGCCACCGGCCGTTCCATTGGCGCGACCCTGCCGATCGTGGAGGCCGCCGGCATCGAGCATGGTTACGCGGTGTGCTCCAACGGCGCGGTCACCGTCCAGATGGACCCGGGGCTGGAGGGCGGCCACCGGGTGATAAGCACCCGCGTGTTCCAGCCCGGCCATGCCCTGGCCACCCTGCGTGAGGTCGCCCCGGATGCCCACTACGCGGTGGAGATGGCCGACGGCTCCTTCCACGCCACCCCAGGCTTCCAGGACGCCAGTTTCGGGGTGCGCGCCACCGAGACGAACCTAGACGACCTGATGGTGCTGGAGGCTGTGCGCGTGGTGGTCCACGTCCCGGACCTCACCCCGCAGGAGTTCTCCAAGGTGGTCGCCGAGTCCGGGGTGCACGGCGTGGAGTATGCGATCGGATGGACCGCCTGGCTGGACATGGCCGCCCCGGGCGTCTCCAAGGCCAGCGCACTGGAGGAGATCCGCGAGCGCCTAGGCATCGACCAGGGCAGCACCGTGGCCGTCGGTGACGGCTTCAACGACACCGAGATGCTTCAGTGGGCCGGCGTGGGCGTCGCCATGGGCCAGGCCCCACAGGGTGTCAAGGACGTGGCCGACACCGTCACCGCCTCGGTGTATGAGGACGGAACCGTGCTGGTGCTGGGTTCCCTCAGCGACGCCTGAGGAACTGCCTCATCGACTGCTCAGGCCGCTCGGGCTCCTGGCACCGGCCTCACTCGCAGCACCACCTTGCCCAGGTGCCCGCCCGCGCGCAGCACCGCGTGGGCATCAGCGGCCTGCTCCAGTGGGAACGGGGACCGGACGGGGATTCGCACGGTGCCGTCGGCCAGCCACGGCCACACCAGCTCCCTGGTGCGCTCCAGGATCTCGCGCTTGTCCTCGGTGGGGCGTGAGCGCAGGGTCGTGCCGATCACCCGGGCCCGCTTGCCCATCAGCGCGCCGATGGGCAGCTCGCCCGTGGCACCGCCCAGGGTGCCGATGATGATCAGCTGGCCGTGCTCGCGCAGCATCGCGACGTTGTCGGCCAGGGCCGGGCCGCCCACCACGTCGAGGATCACGTCGGCGCCGCCGGCCTCCTTCACCGCGGCCCGCAGATCGGTGGTGCGCCGGTTCCAGGCCAGCTCCGCGCCGAGCCCGCGCACCACCTCGATGGCCTCATCGGAGCCGACGGTGGTGAGAACCCGGGCACCGAGGGCGCGGGCGATCTGGATCGCGGCCGTGCCGATGCCGCCGGTGCCGCCTTGGATCAGCACCGTCTGTCCGGCCCGCAGCCCGGCCTCGGTCACCAGGTTGGAGACCACGGTGGCGCACACCTCCACCACTCCCGCGGCCTCCACCAGGTCCAATCCCTCCGGGACCGGGAGCAGCTGACCTTCCGGCACGGCCACCACCTCGGCGTAACCGCCTCCGGCCAGCAGCGCCACCACCGGCTCGCCGGTGTCGCGGCGGTGCCCGGAGACCTCCAGGCCGGGCAGGTCGGAGGCGCCAGGCGGAGGGGGATAGTGCCCGGCCACCTGCGCGAGGTCTGCCCGGTTCACACCGGCCGCCACCACGTCCACCAGCACCTCACCGGGTGCGGGGACGGGCTGTGGCACCTCGGTGAACTGCATGCGATGGTCCTCGGTGATGGCGATGGCGCGCATCAGCGGCGCCTGATCCGGGAGGCCGGCCGTGGATGTCTCGGCGGCATTCACAGCGCCACGTCCACCACGGTGCGGCCCCGCACCTGACCGGCGAGGATCCTCGGCGCGTAGTCGATCACCTCGGACAGACCGATGGTGGTGGTCAGCCAGTCCAGCAGGTCCAGGTCCAGTTCGTCGGCCAGCGCGTCCCAGGCCCGCTGCCGCAGCGGCAGCGGGGCATCGACCGAGTTCACCCCGGCGAGCGTCACCTGCCGCAGGATGAACGGCAGCACCGTGGTGGGCAGGTCCGGGCCCTGGGCCAGGCCGTAGGCCGCCACGGTCCCGCCCCACCGGGTCTGCGCCAGCACGTTCGCCAGGGTCGTCGATCCGACCCCGTCGATGGCGCCTGCCCAGCGCTGTGACTGCAGGGGCTTGCCGGGCTCTGCGCCCACCTCGTCGCGGTCGATCAGTTCGGCGGCACCCAGCTGCCGCAGGTACTCCTCGTTCTCGGTGCCGCGACCGGTGGAGGCCACCACCCGGTACCCGCGCGCCGCGAGCAGGGCGATCGCGATGGACCCCGCGCCGCCCGAAGCGCCGGTGACCAGCACGTCCCCGTCATCGGGCGCCAGGCCCGCGTCCTCCAGGCGCAGCACGGCAAGCATCGCGGTGAAGCCCGCGGTGCCGATCGCGGCGGCCCGCTCGGGTGAGAGCGTGGCCGGTAGGCGCACCAGCGCATCGGGACGTACCCGGGCGCGAGTGGCGAAGCCGCCGTGGCGGGACTCGCCGATGCCGTCACCGTTGAGGATCACCAGGTCACCGGCATCCCAGGCATCGCCGCTCGAGGCGGTGACCCGGCCGATCAGGTCGATCCCGGGGATCAGCGGGAAGCTGCGGGCGATGCCCTTGCCGGCCACCGCCATGCCGTCCTTGTAGTTGTAGCTGGAGGTCAGCACGTCCAGCTCCACGGTGGCGCCCTCGGTGGCCTCCAGCAGGGCCGGGTCGGCGTCCTCGACCAGGCGGGGCTGGGCGCCCTTGGACTCGATGATCACGGCGCGCATGGCGGTCCTCTCCCTCGGGTGCTGGTCGCTCCAGCCTAGGCCTCGAGGGTCCCTGGCTGCTCGGCCACCGGTCGCACCACCCGTGCCCGAAAGGCACGGTGCCGGATCCGGACCGATCGGTGCGTGATCCGAGGATCGTTCTCGCCGAAAGTCCTGGAAAAATCCAGCTCGGAGGCGGAAGCTGGACGTGATGACCACCGCGACCGCATCCCCCGAGCAGCCACCCACCCACGATCAGCAGCGCGATGAGCAGAGCGTCGTGCCGGACCCCCACGCGGTCGGCACCGAGCAGGCGATGGAGGTGCTCGAGGTCTCCGGTGACGGCCTGACCGCCGACGCCGCCGCCGCACGCCTCGAACGGTACGGTCCCAACGCCCTGCCCAGCGGGGAGCAGGAATCGGCGCTGACGCGACTGCTGCGCCAGTTCCGGGACCCGATGATCTACGTGCTGATCGGCGCCGCGGTGCTTACCACCGTGATGGGCCACTACGTGGACACCATTGTGATCGCCGCGGTGGTGATCATCAACGCGGTGATCGGCTACCTGCAGGAGGGCAAGGCCGCCGACGCCCTGGACGGCATCCGCACCATGCTTTCCCTGGAGGCGCAGGCCCGCCGCGACGGCACCTGGGTGACCGTGCCGGCCGACGAGCTGGTGCCCGGTGACGTGGTGCGCCTGGCCGCCGGGGACAAGGTGCCCGCCGATCTGCGGATCCTGGAGGCCACCAACCTCACCTGCGAGGAGTCCGCCCTGACCGGCGAATCGGTGCCGGTGGAGAAGGGCACCGACCCCGTCGAGGCCGATGCGGGCCTGGGCGACCGCACCTCCATGGCGTTCTCCGGCACCACCGTGGCCTCCGGCTCCGGCCGGGGCCTGGTGGTCGGCACGGGCCGCCGCACCGAGATCGGCCACATCACCACCATGCTCGACGAGGTCGAGTCCATGGAGACCCCGCTGACCCGGCAGATGGCCTCCTTCAGCACCAAGCTGTCGCTGCTGGTGGTCATCGCCGCGGTGCTGATGTTCGGCATCGGCTGGGTGCTGTACGACTACTCCCTGGCCGACCTCACCCTCTCCGCGATCGGTTTCGCGGTGGCCGCGATCCCCGAGGGCCTGCCGGCGGTGCTCACCATCACGCTGGCCCTCGGCGTGCAGAAGATGGCCGGCCGCAACTCCATCACGCGTCGCATGAACTCGGTGGAGACCCTGGGCTCGGTCACCGTGATCTGCTCGGACAAGACCGGCACCCTCACCCGCAACGAGATGACCGTGCGCACCGTGGTCACCCCCGAGGGCACCTACGAGGTCAGTGGCACCGGCTACGCCCCCGAGGGCGACATCGAGCAGGACGGTGCGGCCGTCGGACCCGAGGAGCGCAACGACCTGCGGATGCTCGCCGAGGTCGCCGCCCGTACCAACGACTCCACCGTCAGCCGCAAGGACGACAGGTGGGTGCTCTCCGGCGAACCCACCGACGGCGGCCTGCGCACCTTCGCGATGAAGGCCGGTATCGAGGGGCACGACGAGAACCGCATCGACGCGGTCCCCTTCGACTCCGCCTACAAGTACATGGCCACCCTGGACCGCATCGACGGCATCGGCGACGTGGTCAACCTCAAGGGCGCACCGGACCGCCTGCTGGACCGCTGCGACCGCCAGGGCGTGGACCTGGATGAGAACGAGCCGCTGGACCGCGAGCACTGGGAGCGCGCCATCGACGAGCTGTCCGGGCAGGGCCTGCGCGTGCTCGCCGCTGCGGTGCGCCGCGCCGATGACAGGGGCTCCGCGACATCCCTGACCACCGATGACATCGACGGTGGCGGCTTCGTGTTCCTGGGGCTCTACGGGATCATCGACCCGCCGCGCGAGGAGGCGATGGACGCGATCCGTGCCTGCCACGACGCCGGCATCCGGGTCGTCATGATCACCGGCGACCACGCCGGGACCGCCTCGGCCATCGGTCGTGAGATGGGCATCGAGGACGAGCAGGGAGCCGTCACCGGCGCTCAGCTGGAGGAGGCGAGCGACGAGGAGCTCGCGCAGCTCGCCCGCACCCACTCGGTGTTCGCCCGCACCAGCCCCGAGCACAAGCTGCGCCTGGTCCAGGCCCTGCAGGACGACGGCGAGGTCGTCTCCATGACCGGTGACGGCGTGAACGACGCCCCCTCGCTCAAGCGTGCCGACGTGGGCGTGGCGATGGGCATCAAGGGCACCGAGGCCACCAAGGACGCGGCCGACGTGGTGCTGGCCGACGACAACTTCGCCACCATCGCCGACGCCGTCCAGATGGGCCGCACCATCTACGACAACCTGCGCAAGGCCATCGTGTTCATCCTGCCCACCAACGGTGCGCAGGGCCTGGTGGTGCTGGTCTCCGTGCTGCTGGGGATGACGCTGCCGCTGACCCCGGTGCAGGTGCTGTGGGTCAACACCATCACCGCCGTCACGCTGGCCCTCGCGCTCGCCTTCGAACCGGGGGAGCCGGACATCATGCGCCGCCCGCCGCGTGATCCGAAGGAGTCGATCCTGCCGCGCGCCGGGGTGGTGCGCATCGTGTACGTGTCGCTGCTGCTGGGCGCGGTCACCATCGGGGTGTTCCTGCTGGGCCAGGCCGCCGGGGTGCCGCTGGAGATCTCCCGCACCACCGCGGTGAACACGCTCGTGGTGGGGCAGATCTTCTACCTGCTGGCCTCGCGCTTCACCCGCACCACCAGCCTGCGCAAGGAACTGCTGACCACCAACCCGATCTCGTGGCTGTGCATCGCGGTGATGCTGCTGCTGCAGCTGGCGTTCGTGTACGTCCCGTTCATGCAGACCACCTTCGCCTCCGGCCCGGTGGGCTGGATGGGATGGCTGGTGCCGCTGGGCGCGGGTGTGCTGGTGTTCGCCGTGGTCGAGGCCGACAAGGCACTGCGCCGCCGGTGACCGTGGCCGGCCGTGGCGGCAGCGCCGGCCTAGAAGGAGACGGTGCCCCCGGCGATCACGGCGATCGCCACCACCATCGACCAGAACGCCGCGAAGACGAGGCCCGCCCTGGTGAGGACGGTCCACTCGTGGCCGCCGGTGACGGTGCGCACCAGGCTGCCGATCGCGGCCACGCACAGCCCCGCCATTCCTCCGGCCAGCATCCACGCCAGGTACACCACGGCAGAAGAGCCGTCGGGGAGGTAGCTGCTGACGATCCAGATGGACACCACCGCCATCACGGCAAGCATGGCCAGGGTGGTGGCGGTCAGGGAGTCGCCCCTGCGCGCTGAGGACACCGACGGGGAGGCGGAGGAGGACGTGGGCGCGGGGACACCGATGTCCTGGGATGTGTTGTCGCTCATGTCGTGACTGTAGACGGGAACGGGCGCAGGGGGAATAGTCGAAGGTCGAGCAGCGGCCGACGGGCCACGGCCGTGTGCTCCCCAGGCACCCGGCCCGGTATGCTCGATCGGTGCCTCACGGCACCGGGAGGGTTGACAGAGCGGCCGAATGTGGTGGTCTTGAAAACCACTGTGCGGTAACCCCGTACCGCGGGTTCGAATCCCGCACCCTCCGCCCCGTGGCACGAGTGCTACGAGCCGAAGTCCATGTCCAGCTCGGTGGTCACCAGGTGCACCTGCTCCTCGCTGATGCGCACCGCCACGGCGGCCTCCGCGGAGAACACTTCCGGCACCCCCAGCGGACCGGACCGGTCCACGTCGTAGGGCTGCACCATCATGCCCTGCAAGGTGTCCAGCACCACCAGGGTCCCTTCCTCGGGGCGCAGTGCGTACGACAGGCGCTCGCCGGCGCTGACCAGGCGCAGAGCCTCAGGATCCACGTGCCGCCACAGCTCCGTCCCCTCGGCGTCCATCCCGGTGACCACGGTGCCGGAGACCAGAACGATGGTCCCGGTCGCGGGATCGAGCGCGACGGCGGTGGCGTCCTTGCCCAGGACACTGCCGTCGGTGAGGTCCACCAGCAGGCCGAAGCCCTCACCGTCATCGGTGTCGCCCCGCACCACGGCCAGGTTCGCGAGAGGATCGATGGTCCCGGGCACGTGCGCGCTCATCGGATCGGCGCCGGCGGGCAGGTCCAGCTCCCACAGTCGGCTTCCGTCTGCGGAGGAGACTGCCACCAGCTGCGCCCCCTGGGTGTGCAGCACGGTGCCGAGGTGCTCGGCCACGATGCGGCCGCCGTCGAGGTCGGCCTCGGCGATCACGGTGTCCCCGGTGCCGGCGGCCACGGCCACCCGCTCGCCGCCCGCCCCCATCGGCTGCTCGCCCGGCGCGGCGAACACCAGGCCCGGTGCGACCTGCGGGCCGGGCACCTCCGTGGGCCCCCACAGGGTCTGGCCGGTGACCAGGTCGTAGCCGTTCAAGGTGCTGAGCACGACCTGCTCCTCGCCCGCCGCCACATCGGCCAGGACCGCTACCGGGGCGTCGTCCTCGGTGCGGGAAACGGCGAATCCGGTGCAGCTCAGCGGCCGCCGGGCGGTCCAGGACACGGTGCCGTCCTCGACCACTGCGATGTAGCGCAGCGCGTCCTCCTCCTCGGCGTAGCCCAGGAACATGTCGCCGAGCTGCCGTGGGGTGCCGCTCCAGCCCGGGGCCACCATCACGTGGGTGGTCATCTCCAGCGGCAGCCGCAGGGCGGACTTGTCCACGGTCTCGGCCACGGTGCGGTCCGGCACCGGCGTGGGGTCGATCGAGGTATCGGGCAGCTCGGGTGTGGGAGCACCGGAGGGGCTGCTCGAGCCGGTCGGCGCGGGATCCTCGGAGGTGCAGGCGGCCAGCCCCATCACCCCGAGGAGACCCACGGGGAGGGTGCGGGCGAAGGTGCGTCGTCTCATGGCTCCTGCCGGGTGGTCGAGGGTGCGGCACTGCCGCCGGAGGTGTTGTCGTCGACTGGGTCGCTGGCGTGGGAGGCACGACGGGAGCGCCGGCTGCGCTGGCGCCCCCACCACCACAGCAGCAGCGCGACCACCGCCGCGGCGATGATCACGACGATCTGCACGGTCGGGTCGGACAGCGCCGAGCCCGCCTCCTGCCAACGGGCCAGCGTGCCGGTGGGAACCAGCGACGGCAGGGTGACCAGGCCGTTCGTGGCCCAGAACAGCACCCCCAGAGCCATGATCACCACACCGGTGACGACGGTGGTGGTGTGCAGCTCCCGGCCCAGCAGCGTGAAGGTGCGGCCGCGAAGCAGGGAGCGGCCACGGCCTCCCAGCAGGTCCCACACGGCCGCCAGCAGCATCAGCGGCACCACCATGCCGGCCCCGTACACGGCCAGCAGGATCACGGCACCCAGCACATCGGCCTGCCCCATCGCCAGGGTGAGGACAGCGCCGAGGATCGGTCCGGCACAGAACCCGGCCACCCCGCCCACGGCACCCAGCAGGAAGGTGCGCAGGAACCCGGAGCCGCGCGAGGCCCGCTGCTGCACCCGGTCGAATCCGGGCAGCAGACGTGACAGGTCGAAGCCCCAGCCGAGGACGTGCATCGCGCCCAGGACGATCAGCAGCAGGGAGGTGACCGCCACCAGCACCCCGCGGTGCTGCGCCACGAGCATGCCGACGGCACCGATTCCCACACCCAGCGGGACCAGGGTCACCAGCAGCCCCGCATAGAACACCAGGCCGTGGGGGATCAGCTGGGCCCGGGACGTGAGGGACGAAGCGAAGAAGCCCGGCAGCAGCAGTGCCCCGCAGGGGCTGAGCAGGGACAGCATCCCGCCCAGGAACGCAGTCAGGATCCCGATCTCCATCGCCGCGGCCTCAGCCCTGCGCCCGGTCCAGGGCCTCGTCCACCGCGGTGGTGAACACCTCGGTGGGCTGGGCGCCGACCATCGGGGAGCCGCCGAGGATGAACGACGGGGTGGAGAAGGCACCCAGGTCGATGCCCTGCTGAGCGTTGGCGGCGACCGTCTCGGCGACCTCCGGGGAGTTCAGGTCCTCGGTGAACTGCTCGGTGTCCAGCCCCAGCTCCGCGGCCAGTTCGATCAGTGACTCCTCGCTCAGCTCCTGCTCGGAGCGGATCTCACCGCCGGCGAACAGGGCGTCGTGGTACTCGGTGTGCCGGCCCTGCATCGCCGCGGCCAGGACGGCCCGGCTGGCACGCTCGGAGTTCTCGCCGTAGATGTTCACGTCGCGCCACTCGATGCGCAGCTCGCCGCGGTCCACGTACTCGCGCAGCTCCGGCAGGGTCTCGTTCGACCAGCGTGCGCAGTAGGGGCACTGGAAGTCGGTGAACACCACCAGTGCGACGGGAGCGTCGACGGGGCCCTCGGCCAGCAGGTCGTCGGGGTCGCGGCTCTCCTGGGCGCTCAGGTCAGGGGTGGCCACCTCGGAAGGATGCGGGATCGGGCCCGTGGCCGCCCTATCGGTGCCGGACTGCTGGCCGGGCTGGGCGGGGGATGCCTCGTCGCCCCCGCCGTCGGGGCGCAGCACCAGCACGCCGGTGATGAGCAGCGCAGCGACCGCCACGATCACGGCCGGCACGATCCACGGTCGATCGGGGCGCTCCTCAGCGGGGGAGCGGGGGGAGTCCTCGGAGCGGGGCATGGCGTCCACTGTGGATCGCGAAGGGGCGGGGTGCAACCGATCCGCCCCCGGGTGTGAGCGAACCTGCCCGGGCGGGGCCGCTGCTGCCGCCCACGGGGGCCGCAGCAGAGCCCTCGGTCAGGACGCCTTCTTCTTGCTGGAGGTGGAGGAGCTCTTCTTCTGACCGCTCTTCGATGCGCCGCCCTTCTTCTTGCCGGACGTGGAGGAGCTCTTCGATGTGCTCTTCTTCGAGTTCCCGCTCGTGCCCGACGTGCCGGTCTTCTTCGACGTGCCCTTCTTCCCCCCGCTCTTCTTGGCCGACCCGCCCTTGGAGCTGCCCTTCTTCGATCCGCTCGAGGTGGATGCGGAGGTGGATGTGGCGGTGCTGGTGCTCGAGGTGCTCTTGGCGGACGAGTCGTCCCCGCGGCGTTTGCCGAGGCTGCGCTCCAGGGCGTCCATCAGGCTCAGCACCTTGCCGCCACCGCTGCCATCGTCGTCCGAGCCCTCGGACTTCTTCTTCTCCTGCTCGGCGCGCTCCTTGCCGAAGGTCTCCTCGGTATCGATCGCATCGCCCTGCTCGAGCTTCTCGTCGATCAGGGTGCGCAGCTGCTCCTGGTACTCGTCGGTGTACTGGTCCGGCTCCAGGTCACCGCTGAACTGCTCCACCAGTGCGGCCGACATCCTCAGCTCCTTGTCGGTGACCTTGGTGCGCTTGGACGGCGCGAAGTCCACGTCCTTCAGGTCGCTAGGCCAGCGCATCGTCTGCAGCACCAGCAGGTCCTCGTGCCGGCGCAGCACCCCCAGGCGGGTCTTGGAGCGCAGGGTGAAGTGCACGATCGCGGTGCGGTCGGTGGCCTCCAGAGTGCGACGCAGCAGCACGTACGACTTGGGGGAGCGCCCCACCGGCTCCAGGAAGTAGCTGGTGCCCAGCAGGATCGGATCCACCTGGTCGTTGGGCACGAACTGCACCACGTCGATCTGGTCGTTGTCCTCCGCCGGCAGGGAGTCCAGCTCCTCGTCGGTGAGGATCACCGTCTTGTCGCCGTCGTCGTACGCCTTGGCGATGTCCTCGTACTCCACCTCGCGCCCGCACACCTCGCAGTGCCGCTCATAGCGGATCCGGCCGTTGTCGTCGTCGTGGACCTGATGGAAGGACACGTCGTGCGACTTCGTTGCCGAGTACAGCTTCACCGGCACGTTCACCAGCCCGAAGGCGATCTCACCACTCCAGATTGCGCGCATGCCTGATCCCACCACGTTCTCGCCTCCCGGGCCAGCGATCCGGGCGACCGAACGGACGACCAGCCGCTGTCCGCCCAGATTCCAGCGGCGGACCGACCGGACGATCCGCGCTCGATCCCGTGACGGCCGCCCGCGAGTGCGGCACAGTGGAGCGATGGCGACTGGTGAGCAGCAGGTCGAGGTGGACGGTCACACCCTGAAGGTCTCGAACCTGGACAAGGTGATGTACCCGGTCACGGGCACCACCAAGGGCGAGGTCATCGACTACTACCTGCGCATCGCCGAGGTGATGATCCCGCAGGTCACCCGCAGGCCAGCCACCCGCAAGCGCTGGGTCGACGGCGTGGGCACCGAGGAGAAGCCCGGCCAGGTGTTCTTCCGCAAGGACCTGGAGGACTCCGCACCCGACTGGGTGCCGCGGGCCGCGATCGAGCACCGCTCGGGAACCAGCACCTATCCGCTGATCGACCAGCTGGCCGTACTGGTGTGGCTGGCCCAGCTGGCGGCGCTGGAGATCCACACCCCGCAATGGCGCTTCGACGATGCCGGGGAACCGCACAACCCCGACCGGCTGGTGCTGGACCTCGATCCCGGCGACGGCGCCGCGCTCGCCGACTGTGCCCAGGTGGCGCAGTGGTGCCGGGAGATCCTGGACGACATGGGTCTTGCCACCTACCCGGTGACCTCCGGCTCCAAGGGCATCCACCTGTACGCACCCCTGGATGGCACCAGCACCGTCGAGGAGGTTGCCGCCGTCGCCCACGAACTGGCCCGCGCACTGGAGGCCGACCACCCCGACGAGGTGGTCAGCGACATGAAGAAGACCCTGCGCCGCGGCAAGGTACTGGTGGACTGGTCCCAGAACAACGGCTCCAAGACCACCGTGGCCCCGTACTCCCTACGCGGCCGCTCCCATCCCACCGTCGCCGCGCCCCGCACCTGGGAGGAGATCGAGGACCCGCACCTCGCGCAGCTGGAGTTCACCGAGGTGCTCGCCCGGGTCGAGGACGGCCAGGACCCGATCGCGCCGCTGGGCTTCGATACCGAGGCAGACGGCTCATCGGCCGGCAGGGCCCGCGACCGCCTGGAGGTGTACCGCTCCAAGCGCGACCCCGAGAAGACCCCGGAGCCGGTCCCCGCCCCGCCCGGCTCCGAGCAGGCGGAGGACTCCCCGGCATCGACGGCTGCGCGCGAGGCACTGGAATCCGCCGCTCCGATGTTCGTGATCCAGGAGCATCACGCCTCGAGCCTGCACTGGGACTTCCGCCTGGAGAACCACGGGGTGCTGGTCTCCTGGGCCGTCCCCAAGGGGCCACCGCTGGAGACCGACGTGAACCGCCTGGCCGTGCAGACCGAGGACCATCCCCTGGAGTACGGCACCTTCGAGGGAACAATCCCCAAGGGCGAGTACGGCGGCGGAGAGGTGACCATCTGGGACGCGGGCACCATCGAGATCGAGAAGTGGCACGAGGGCAAGGAGGTCATCGTCGTCGTCCACGGCCGTCATGACGGCGGCCTCGGCGGTGTCCCGCGCCGCTACGCGTTCATCCGCACCGGCGGGATGGGACGGAAGAAGGGCAAGAGCGCCGCCGCGAAGGAGAAAGCGGAGAACAACTGGCTGCTTCACCTGATGAAGGACCAGCCGGAGCCCGGCACCCCGGCCCCCGATACCGATAGTGCTCTGCCCACCTCGTCAGGGTCCGCCGGTGCCGAGATGGACGAGCCGATCGCCCCCATGCTCGCCACCGCGGGGTTGCGCTCGGACATCCGCGACGAGGACGAGTGGGCCTTCGAGATGAAGTGGGACGGGGTGCGGGTGATCGCCACCGTGCTCGGCGAGCAGGTACGCCTGACCAGCCGCAACGGCAAGGACCTCACCGCCACGTTCCCCGAGCTCGCCGAACTGGTCGAGGCGATCGACCCCGAGGTCCGCGAGGCCGGGCAGACGGTGATAGACGGGGAGATCGTGGCGCTGGACGCGAACGACCGCCCCTCCTTCGGCAGGCTCCAGCAGCGCCTCGGACTCACCGCCGAGGCCGATGTCACCGCGGCCCGGAAGCAGGTCGAGGCGTACCTGATGGCCTTCGACCTGCTGCAGCGGGGCGGCGACTCCCTGTTGCGCACCCCGTACCAGGAGCGGCGCGAGGCCCTGTTCGAGACCCTCACCGCCACCGACCACGTGCACGTGCCGCCCGCCGATCACGGCGACGTGGACCACGCGATCGACCTGTCCCAGCAGCTGCGCCTCGAAGGCGTGATGGCGAAGAAGGAGACCGGCATCTACCAGGCCGGGAAGCGCTCCCGCACCTGGATAAAGATCAAGAACGCCCGCCACCAGGAGGTGGTGGTGATCGGCTGGCGGCACGGCAAGGGCTCCCGTTCGAGCACCGTCGGCTCCCTGCTGGTCGCCGTTCCCGACACGGATGGGGAACTGCGCTATGCGGGCCGCGTGGGCACAGGGTTCAGCGATCGCGACCTCGAGCGGGCGGCCGACATGCTCGGCTCGCGCGTTAGGAAGACTCCGCCGGCCGACGATGTGCCCGCCGCTGACCGGCGCGATGCCACCTGGGTGCGGGCCGACCTGGTGGGGGAGGTGCAGTACGGAGAGCTCACCGAGGACGGGCGGCTACGGCACCCCGTGTGGCGCGGATGGCGGCCCGACAAGGACGCCGACGAGGTGCGCTGGGAGGAGTGAGCGACCGGGTGCGGGAGCAGAAGCGTTCCCGCGGGAACGTCACATGTCCCCTATTTGTCAGATCCTTGGTCGTTCAGCAGCTGTGGCAACATCTCGTCGACAAGGTACGCACGCAAGGCAGGGATGTCCCGGGTAAGAGTGCGCCACACGCGCTGAGGGTCGAGGTCGTCGTACTGGTGCGCCGCAGAATTCCGTTTCGAGTACGCCCTACTCACAGGGGGACTGCCTCATCAAGAACACGATCGCGGAAATGTCCGCGAAGGGCATCGATCGCGACGATGTCGACGTTCACCCCGAGCAGTTCCTCGAGCTCGAGTCGTAGGCCGATCTCATCGAGAAGGGAGGCTTCGTCGGAGAACTCCACCAGCAGGTCGAGGTCTGAGCCCACATGGTCCTCGCCGCGGGCGACAGAGCCGATGACCTGGGGCGAAGTGGCGTGGTGGCGCGCGATCACAGCGCGCATCGCCGCGCGATGCGCGTCAATGCGATCCGACGGACGCCCTGAGGTGGCCATGCCCCGATGGTACGCCGCGCCTCTCAGCCGCGGCCGAACAGGCGCGAGAGGAAGCCGGGCTCGGCCTCGCGCTCGTGGCCGGGGCAGCGGTTCGCGGGGGTCACGTTCTTCATGACCTGGTCGACGTGCTGGCCGCAGCCGGCCCAGGTGGTCTTGCCGCATTCCTTGCAGGTGACTGCTCGGCACATGGTGGTACTCCGATCTATCGGTGAGGGTGTTCTGGCGGGTTCTTCAGTGGGTGATGGGCCGTGCGGCCGGGCCGTCAGGCGAGGGAGAGGAACAGCTTCTCGAGCTGCTCGACGGTCAGGCCGTCCTCGTCCTCGGCGGTGCCCTCGGGGTCGGTCAGGCAGTTCTGCATGGCGGTGGAGACGATGCTGAAGCCGGCACGGTCCAGGGCGGTGGAGACGGCGGCCAGCTGGGTGACCACCTGCTGGCACGAGCCCTCACCCTCCACGGCCGCGATCACGGCGTCGAGCTGGCCGCGGGCACGCTTCAGGCGGTTCAGGATGCGTCGCTGGGTCGCGGGATCGGCACTGCGCACGGTGGTTCTCCTTCGGGATCTGCTGGTCAGGTGGTGGGCTGCTGCTGCGACCAGGCGCTCCAGCCGGCGTAGCTGCCGTCGAGCTCCACCACGTCGATGCCCTCGCGGCGCAGCGCGTTCGCGATCACAGAGTTGCGCACCCCGGACTGGCAGTAGGTGACCACCGTGCCCTCGCGGGGCAGGCGGTCCAGATCCCACAGGGCACGGCCCGCACTGAGCTGCTCCGATCCGGGGATGTGCCCGGCCGCGTGCTCGGAGCGGGATCGCACGTCCAGCAGCAGGGCGTGCTCGAAGCCGTCCAGTTCGGCAGGGGAGAGGACCGCGGGGACCACGGTGGGCAGGCCCTCCAGGGACTCGGTCCAGCCGACCACCTGGTCGATGCCCACCCGCAGCAGGTGGTCGCGCATCTGCGAGGCCACCTCGACGTCGTCGGTGAGCACCACCAGTGGACGCGTCTCGCGCTGCGGGTCGTAGGCCCAGGCGCCGAAGCCGGCAGCCTTGGCTGGACCGGGGATGTTCAGGGCGCCGCGCACCGTGCCCCGGTGCACCTCCGTGTGGGGGCGGGGGTCCACCACGATCACATCGTCGGCCTCGACCAGCCGCGCTAGCTCCGCCGCATCGAACCGGCGCAGGGCGGGCAGTTCACCCACCACCTGGGGCCCCTCGCGGTTCTCGACCTTCATGCGGGCGAAGTAGGCGTGGGCATCGGGCTGGCCGTCCAGCAGGGAGTCCACGAAGCCCTGCTCGTCGTCCTGCTCCACGAAGGGCGCCCACCAGGCGAAGCGACGCTCGTAGCCCACCGTGGTGGCGGGCAGTGCCCCGAGGGCCTTGCCGCAGGCACTGCCGGCACCGTGGGCGGGGTAGACCATCACGTGGTCCGGCAGCGGCCAGAACACCTCGCGCAGGCTGCGGAACAGCTGCTTGGCCCCCTCGAAGCGGGTGTCCACCCCGCCGGCGGCCTCGTCCAGCAGGTCCGGCCGGCCCAGGTCCCCGATGAAAACGAAGTCGCCGGTGAGGGCATATCCGGGGGAGTCGGCGGTGGCGCCGTCGGTGACCAGGAACATCAGGTGCTCCGGGGTGTGGCCCGGTGTGTGGCGGGCCTGGATCCGGATGTTGCCGATCCGGATCTCGTCGCCGTCGTGCAGGCGCTCGGCCTCGAAGCCGTACTGCCAGTCCTGCCCGCCCTCGCCCGAGACGTGCACGGTGGCGCCGGTGGCAGCGGCCAGCTCGCGGGTGCCGGAGAGGTAGTCGGCGTGGATGTGGGTCTCAGTGACCGCGACGATGCGCAGTCCGTGGCGGGCCGTGAGCTCCAGGTAGGGGGCGATGTCGCGGCGGGGGTCCACCACCATCGCCTCACCGGAGGCCTGGCAGCCGATCACGTAGCTCGCCTGGGCGAGGTCCTCGTCGTAGAGGCGTTCGAGCAGCATCGGGACTCCTCCTGGGGAGCGTGGTCTTCGGCATCGGACAAGATCGGTCCGCGCCATCATGCCAAATACCCCCAGGGGTATGCAAGGCACGAGTGGTGCGTCGTACGGCGGGCGGGCAGGGGGCCCTCGCGCGTGCAGGCACGATGGCCCGGAGCGGGCGCTTCCGTGCCTGGCCCACCGGCCGGTCATGCGCTGGGTCACACCGTTCGGGGTGAAACGCGGCCGATGCCGTAGTGTCATTCACGTCGTCCGCACGAACCCGCCGACCTGGCGGGGGAAGTACACGCCACGCCCTCACAGGTCGAAGCGACGGGTGCCCCACGGAGCGGACGATGGCACGGCGCTGGAAACCCCTTCCGAGGGGGACTGACGACGGTCGCGCCGCCCTTACGACGAAACTGGTTCTTCATCTCCACTTCCGCACTGCTTCTGCACGACGACGTCCCCGCCACCGCCTCACGGCCCACGCAGGTCGATGTCACCCCCTCCATCATCACCACCGCGACGGACACCGCCACCTCGGCGGCCTCCGCGCACCCCACCCTCCTCTGGCTCCGAGCAGCCGACGACGTCGTCGTCGCCACGCTCGCCGGGGAGTTCGCCGGGCACGTCGTCACCTCGACGACCTTCCCCCCGGCGCACACGGCCTACGGGCCCCAAGCCGGCCGGATCGGCGACTTCCCGTCGCTAGAATCGGCCCAGTCGGCCCTCATGGCCGTACTGAGACCCCGCACAGAGGTCGTCGACCGCATCGGTCGACGGTCCGTGCGAGGTGCACACGCTCCGCAGCGGCGTCGCCGCCTCGGACACAAGGACCACGCACGTGGTTCACGACAACGAAGGAATATCGCCATGGCTACTGGCATCGTCACCTGGTTCAACTCCGACAAGGGCTACGGCTTCATCGCCCCCGAGGACGGCTCCGCCGATGTGTTCGCGCACTTCAGCGCCATCGCCGGCACCGGTCGCCGCGACCTGGAGGAGAACCAGCGCGTGGAGTTCGAGACCGAGCGCGGCCCCAAGGGCATGCAGGCAGTGAACATCCGCCCCCTCTGATCCTCACGGCCGGTCATTCGGCCCCCGGGCAGGCGTGCTGAGCACGCCCAGCCTGATCGACGAACGTCCGTCCGGACCAGCAGCTGCTGGACCGGGCGGACGTTCCGCATTCCCCGACACATGCGATCCCCTCCACGGCCCGGGAACCGCGGCCCAGGTGCTCCTGGCACCATGGCCCGGTGGATCTGCCGCTCATCGCCCGCTCCGTCTGGGAGCGCATCACCCCCGGGGTGCCCGCCGAGGCCGGATGGTGGCTGCTGGCCGCACTGGCCGCAGCAGTACTGGTGGTGAGCGTGCCACCGCTGTGGCGCCTTGCCCGCCCCGCGGTCACGATCGTCCACGAGCTGGGCCACGCGATCGTCGGGGTGCTGATGGGACGCCGGTTCACCGGCTTCGTGGTCAGCGCCGACATGTCCGGCCACGCCGTGACCGTGGGACCCCGCCGCGGCATCGGCCGCATCCTCACCCTGCTGGCCGGTTACCCCGCCCCCGCGGTCCTGGGGGCGGTGCTGGTGCAGCTGGCCCTGGCCGGATGGGCAGGGGCCGCGCTGTTCGTCGCGGTGGTGGTGCTGGCGGTCTCACTGGTCTTCACCCGCTCGGCGCACACGGTCCTCGCCGTTCTCGGCACCACCGCGGTGATAGGCGTGACCTGGTGGTTCGGCAGCCCCATCGTGGTCACAGGGCTCACCCTCACCGCCGGGGCCTTCCTGCTGCTGGGCGCCTGGCGGCATCTCGGTGCGGTGGTGACCTCCCGCAGGCGTGGCGAGGACCCCGGTCAGCTGGCGCAGCTCACCGCGGTCCCCGCTGCGCTGTGGAACCTGGCGTTCGGACTGGTGATCGCGGCCTGCACGGCCTGGGCAGGGGCGGCCCTGCTGCCGCACCTGCGCTGAGCGCGCCTGTCACAGAGGCATGCGCACGTACACCGTCTCCAGGTACTCGGCGATGCCCTCGTGCGAGCCCTCACGCCCCAGGCCCGATTCCTTCACCCCGCCGAAGGGGGCCGAGGGGTCCGACGCGACTCCGAGGTTCACCGCGATCATCCCGGCCTCGATCCGCTGCACGGTATCGGTGACCTCGCTCAGGTCCTGCCCGGCCACGTAGGCCATCAGCCCGAACTCGGTGCGGTTCGCGGCGGCGATCATCTCCTCCACGTCGTCCATCACGATGATCGGCGCCACCGGCCCGAAGATCTCCTCGGAGTTCACGCGGGCATCCAGGGGCACATCGCCCAGCACCGTCGGCTGGTAGAAGTAGCCGGGTCGGTCCAGGCGCGCACCCCCGGTGAGCACCCGCGCGCCGCGCTGGACGGCATCGTCCACCAGCTCATCCACCTTCTGGAGCGCTGCCTCGTCGATCAGCGGCCCCAGTGTGGTGGCCTGCTCGATGCCGGGGCCCACGATCAGTTCCGTGGTGCGCTCCACCAGGGCGGCGGTGAACTCCTTCGCCACCGCGGAGTGCACGTAGAAGCGGTTCGCCGCGGTGCAGGCCTCTCCGTTGTTGCGGAACTTCGCCGGGACCGCTGCCTCCACGGCAGTGGCGATGTCGGCCGAGGGCAGCACCAGGAACGGTGCGTTGCCGCCCAGTTCCATCGAGCTGCGCAGCACGTGCTCGGCGGCCTGGCCCAGCAGGGTGCGCCCCACCCCGGTGGAGCCGGTGAACGACACCTTCCGAAGCCTCGGGTCTGCCATCAGGGTGGAGGACAGGGTGCGCGAATCGGAGGTGACCACGCAGCTCACCACGCCGGCCGGGACCCCGGCCTCGACCAGGATCTCCATCAGCAGCAGGGAGGTCAGCGGGGTCGCGGCGGCAGGCTTCAGCACCACGGTGCAGCCGGCCGCCAGGGCCGGGCCGATCTTGCGCGTCCCCATCGACAGCGGGAAGTTCCATGGCGTGATCGCCAGCACCGGGCCGACGGGGCGGGTGGAGGTGAGCACCCCGGCCTCCGCCGCCGATGCGCTGCGGAACCTGCCGGGCAGGCGCACCGCCTCCTCACTGAACCAGCGCAGGAACTCCGCCCCGTAGGTGACCTCCCCGTAGGCCTCCGCCAGCGGCTTGCCCATCTCCAGGGTCATCAGCAGCGCCAGGTCATCGGCCCGCTGGAGGCACAGCTCATAGGCGCGGTGCAGGATGTCGGCCCGGGTGCGGGGGAGGGAGGCGGCCCAGGCGTCCTGGGCGGCGACAGCGGCGTCCAGTGCTGCGATCCCCGCCCGAGCGGCATCGGCGTCGACCACGGAGGTGAGCACCTCACCGGTCGCGGGGTCGATCACCTCCAGGCCGGGGGTGCCGCCCGTGAAGGCGCCGCCGATGAACGAGCTGCGCGGCGCCCGCTCCAACAGGTCGGCGATGGTGCGGGAGGTGATCGTGGGCAGGTCCGCCATCGGGTGTCCTCCAAGGTGGCTCGGCTGGTGGTGTGCTCCATCCTCGCGCAGGAGGGGCCGGGCTGGCAGGCGAATCCCCGAGCGGGCCGCAGGGCAGGAGGCCCCGCCCGCCCAGGAGGCGGGCGCGTAGCATTGACCCGTGCCGCGCCGGCCACCGGTCACCCCTGCGGCGGGCGCCCCAGCAATCGAACGAAAGGCCGACGATGTCCCAGTACACAGGCGTAGCAGTCAGCCCCGGCCGCGTGGTCGGGACCATCCGCACGATGGCCCCGCCGGTCGCCGAACCCCCGGCCGACGAGAAGGTCCCCGACGGTATCGACCCCACGGTCGAAGCGGAGCGCATCCCCGGCGCTGCCGCCGCCGTGCAGCAGTCCCTCACCCGCCTGGCCGAGCGCGCCAAGGGCGAGGGCCGCACCATCCTCGAGGCCACCGCGCAGATGGCCGCCGATCCGTCCCTCACCCAGACCGCCCAGGGCCTGGTGCTCACCGGCGGCAAGTCCGCTGCCCGCGCCGTGTGGGAGGCCGGTGACCAGGTCGCCAACATGCTCGAGGGGTTGGGCGGGTACATGGCCGAGCGCGCCACCGACGTGCGAGACGTGCGCGGTCGCATCGTCGCCGAGCTGCGCGGCGAGCAGGCCCCCGGCATCCCGGAGGTGGAGGAGCCCTTCATCCTCACCGCCATCGACCTGGCCCCCGCCGACACCGCCACCCTGGATCCGGACCGCGTGCTGGCCCTGGTGACCTCCGATGGCGGCCCCCAGTCGCACACCGCGATCCTGGCCCGCCAGCTGGGCCTGCCCGCCATCGTGGCCGCCCGCGGCATCCACGCCTTCCCCGACGGCACCGAGGTGTTCGTGGACGCGGGTCTGGGCACCATCACCGACGAGGTCACCGACGAGCACCACCGCTTCGCCCAGGCCTGGGTGGAGCTGCAGAAGAACCCCCTGACCTACGAGGGCGGGGGAGCGGTGCTCTCCGACGGCACCGAGGTGCAGCTGCTGGCCAACATCGGCAACGCCCAGGACGCCGAGAAGGCCGCCGCCGCGCACGCCGACGGGGTGGGCCTGTTCCGCACCGAGTTCCTGTTTTTGGACCGTGAGGACGAGCCGTCGGTCGAGGAGCAGACCACGGCGTACGCCGAGGTGTTCTCCCACTTCCCCGGCCAGAAGGTGGTGGTGCGCACCATCGACGCCGGTGCCGACAAGCCGCTGCCGTTCCTTACCGACGCCGACGAGCCCAACCCGGCCCTCGGTGTGCGCGCCTACCGCACCTCCTGGGAGAAGCGCTCGGTTCTCACCAACCAGCTCGACGCGATCGCGGCGGCCGCCAAGGCCTCCGAGGCGACGGTGTGGGTGATGGCCCCGATGATCTCCACCGTGGAGGACACCGAGGACTTCGCCTCCATGTGCCGCGAGCGCGACCTGGCCCCGGCCGGGATCATGGTGGAGACCCCTTCCGCCGCGATCACCGCGGACCGCCAGCTGGCCGAGTGCGACTTCGCCTCGATCGGCACCAACGACCTCACCCAGTACACGATGGCCGCGGACCGGCAGCTGGGCTCCCTGGCCCACCTGAACAACCCGTGGCAGCCGGCGGTGCTGGCCCTGGTGCAGGCCACCTGCACCGGTGCTCGCCGCGCCGGCGGTGATCCCGAGGCGTTCGGTGCCAAGGCCAACAAGCCCGTGGGCGTGTGCGGCGAGGCCGCCGGCGACCCGGGCCTCGCGGTGGTGCTGGTGGGCCTCGGGGTCAACAGCCTCTCGATGACCCCGCGCTCCTTGCCGACCGTGGCCAAGGTGCTCTCCACCGTCACCCTCGAGCAGGCCAAGGAGCTGGCGGCGAAAGCCGTCGCCGCCCGTACCGCCGAGGAGGGCCGCGATGCGGTGCGCGCCGGCCTGCCGATCCTCGGGGAGCTGGGTCTGTGAGGCCCAGGCCGTGAGCTGAGGCCCGCACGACGGAGCGGCCCCCGCAGCGACCATCAGGTCGCCGCGGGGGCCGCTCCATGCGTGAGGGTGGGGGCTCGGCAGGCCGGTGAACGGCCGCTCGTGCCCCGGAGGCTCACTCCTCCTTGTCGAGGTCCTTCTCCAGCAGATCACCGAGAGCGTTGACGGACTCCTCGGCGCCCTCGCCCTCGGCGCGCAGCACGACCTCGTCGCCGTGGCCGGCGCCCAGGGTCATCAGCATCAGGATGCTGGAGGCCTGCACAGCGTTGCCGCCGACCTTCTCGATGGTGACGGTGGCGGGCTGCTCGCCGGCGGCCTTCGCGAAGATGCTCGCCGGGCGGGCGTGCAGGCCGGAGGAGCTGGCGATCTTGACGGTGCGTTCTGCCATGGTGCGTGCCTTTCGATGGTCCGTCCGGACGGACGGGGTGGTCGGTCGAGTGACCTGTGCTCCGTGCTCAGGGAGTCGTCGTGGGCCGGATGCCCAGGACGATAGCGGACGAGGATGGGCGGCGCAGGGGCGTCCGTGGACCCTGCACTGTCCCCCTCGTGCTAAGAGGTCGGCCTGCCGGGCCGCCACCTTCTCCCGCACTCAGACCGCGGTGTGCTGGCCACGATGGAAGGGACGAGCCGGCCCCGCGGCACGACGGCCTGACACCCCGCGCCTGGGTGAGCCGTGGGCTCGGCTCCTAGACTCCATCCATGGACCCCCGTCCGGATCCGTCTCGTCCACCCTCCGCAGGCGAGCCTGCGGAGGGCGGGGCGCTGCCTGTGGAGGACCCGTCGGATCCGAGGGTGATCGGGGCCGGCTACCAGCGCCACGAGCCACGTGCGGCACGGCTGGACCGCAACTGGAACGAACTGCTGCAGGAGATCCGGGTTCTGCAGACCGGTTCCCAGATCCTCGCCGCTTTCCTCATCGTGCTGCCGTTCCAGGCCCGCTTCGACGAGCTCGATGCGGTGCAGACCGGCTGGTACCTGGGCCTGGTGGCCTTGTCACTGGTGATCGTGGGGCTTCTGCTCACCCCGGTCGCCGTCCACCGCCACCTGTTCCGGCAGCGCGTCAAGGACGAGATGGTTGCGGTCGCCAATCGCATCCTGCGGGTGGTGCTGGCGCTGGTGGGCGTCCTGTTCAGCGGGGTGGCGATCTTCATCGTCGACGTCGTGCTGAACCGGCCGGCGGCGATCGTCGGCGGGGTCGCGATGGGTGCCCTGATGGTGGTGCTGCTGGTGGTGGTGCCCCGCCGGATCGGGCGGGGCACCCTTGAGGATGCGGACGCTCGGACCAGGGACTGAGATCAGGGACTGAGATCAGGGACTGAGATCAGCTCGCCGGTTCGGCCCGGCGGATCCGCCGGCCCGGGGTCAGCCCACGAACAGCGACAGCAGCAGCACCATGCCCAGGCCCACCAGGGAGTTACACAGCTGCAGCAGGCCCCAGGTCTTCAGGGTGTCCTTCACGGACAGACCGAAGTAGCCCTTGAACAGCCAGAACGAGGCATCGTTGACGTGGGTGAGGGTGTTGGAGCCGGCAGCCGTGGCCATCACCAGCAGGGCCGGGTCCACCCCGGCCATCATCTGCCCGGAGGCCGGGTCCATCACAGCGGCGGAGATGATGCCGGCCGCCGTCATCGCCGAGACCACGCCCTGACCGGTGGCCAGGCGGATCATCACGGTGATCAGCCAGGCCATGATGTACGGGTTGGCGTCCACACCGGTCATCAGGCCGCCGATGAAGTCGCCGATCCCGGTATCGATGATGATCTCCTTCAGCGCGCCGCCCGCACCGATGATCAGCACCACGCCGGCGATGGCCTTCACGGCCTCGTTGAATATTCGCCTCGCTGGGGTCCGCTGATCGAGGGTTCGGGTGCCACGTCGCTGCCGTAGCGGTGGCGTCGTTCGGGACCACCAGTGGTGTCGTTGGGGCCGCTCTGTCTACGCTCCTTCCGCCGTGTGTATAGGGCACGCGGCGGAAGGAGCAATCTGGAATGGTACGGAAGATCAGGGCGAAGCTGGTGCTCCAGCTGCGCGCAGAAGGTCTGTCGGGGCGAGCGATTTCGTCCTCGCAGGGCATGTCCCGCAAGTCCGTGAGGGCGGTGTTCGAGGCCGCTGACGCTGCAGGGATCGGGTGGGGCGATATCGCGGACGTCGCCGATGAGCAGGTGTATGCCCGGTTGTTCCCGGGCCGGGGCGAGCACGAGAGCGTGTTCGCACAGCCGGACTGGGAACAGGTCCATCGAGAGATGGCCAGGGTCGGCGTGACGCTGAAGCTGTTGCACGGCGAGTACTTCGACGCGACCACGGCGGCTGGGGATCCGGCGATGGGGTATGACCGGTTTTGCCGCACCTACCAGCACCACGTCATGGTCACCGGTGCCGCTTCGAGAGTCGGTCACAAGGCCGGCCAGAGCGTGGAGGTCGACTGGTCCGGCCCCACGATGGAGCTGGCCGATCCGGTCACCGGCGAGGTCTCGAAGGTGTTCTTGTTCGTTGCCTGCCTGCCTTTTTCTCGTTACGCGTTCTGCTTCCCGGCGCTGGATATGCGCCAGGAGTCCTGGCTGCGAGCGCACGTAGCGATGTTCGAGGCGCTGGGCGGGACGGTCCCGAGGATCGTTCCGGACAACCTCAAGACCGGTGTGGTGAAGCACCCCCGCGAGGGCGAGATCGTCCTGAACGATGCGTATCGCGAGATGGCAGCGCATTACTCGGCGGCGGTGCTCCCGGGGAGGGTGCGGAAACCGAAAGACAAGGCGAGCGTGGAGAACACCGTCGCGCACGTCGCGACCTGGGTCATCGCCGGGCTGCGGGATCAGCGATTCACGTCCCTGCCCGAACTTGCAGCCGCCATCGGGCAGCGGATGGAGGCCTATAACGCGGAGCCGTTCCAGAAGCGGCCCGGATCCCGCGCCAGCGTGTTCGACGCGGAGGAGCGGCCGCTGCTGACGCCGCTGCCGGCGGTGCCCTACGAGATCTCGACATGGCACTACGGACGACGAGTGGGCAGGAACGGGCACGTCACGTTCGCGCGGAACTTCTACTCCGCGCCGTTCGCGCACATCGGCGCGAAGGTCGATCTGCGCATCACGGCCCGGACGCTGGAGATCTATCAGGGCAGCCAGCGACTGACCAGTCACCTGCTGCTCCCGGAGACCGCGAGCAATGAGTACCGCACCAACGACGCGGACCTACCTGCGGGCGAGCGTTTCCAGGCCTGGGACGCGCAGAGGGTGCGGGCGTGGGCAGATCGGGTCGGGCCGGCCACGGTGATCGTGATCCAGCGGATCTTCGAGTCCGTGCCGATCGTGGAACAGGGCCTGGATCCCGCGTTGGCGGTGCTACGGCTCTCTCGCCGCTTCTCCGTAGATCGGGTCGAGGCGGCCTGCGCACTCGCGCTGACGGGACGGGTCCGTTCACCGCGCTATGCGCATCTGCACCCGATCTTGGCCACCGGGCAGGACAAGGTCGCCGCCCTGCGTCCACCCCGCGAGGAACCCGCGGAAGACGGCGGATACGTCCGTGGCGCCGACTACTACGCCGGAGGTGTCCGGTGAGCGTGATCGATAACGACACGAAGCGGAAGCTGCGCGAGATGGGCGCGACCGCGCTGCTGGACGCGATCGATGCCCAGGATGAGGCTCACGTGCTGGGGATGTCGTTCCAGGAACGGCTCCAGCTGATCGTGGACGAGGCGCATTCCATCTTCAATCATGGAAAGGTCGAGGGTCTGATCCGCCGGGCGGGGCTGCGTTATCCCGGAGCGGACCTGCGGCGGCTGGATCTGGTCGAGGAACGGGGACTGAACCGGAACGTGATCGCGCAACTGGCAACCTGCTCCTTCATCCAGCGGCAACAGAACGTGGTCTTCCAGGGCTTCACCGGCTCAGGGAAGTCCTACCTCGGCTGCGCGCTGGCGAAGCAGGCCTGCCAGCACCGGCTCCGAGCCCACTACATCCGAATGCCCGACCTCGAAGAGGCCTGGGCCCTGGCAAAGGACAAGCCGCAGGGCCAGACGAAGTTCCTGCGGAAGTACTCCACGTTCTCGCTGCTGGTGATCGACGAGTGGCTGCTGGACCATCCTGACGAGGGAATGCGTTCGATGCTGCTGGAACTGCTCGAGCGCCGCTATGACACCGGCTCGACCGTGTTCTGCACCCAGTACCCGAAGAAGGACTGGCACGCCCGGCTCGGTGGAGCAGTCCACGCCGATGCGATCATGGACCGCATCGTGCACAACACAATCTGGATCGACACCGGCGACAGGAACATGCGAGAACACACCGCACTGCCCCAGTGACCCGATGCCGGCGGGAGCCAGTGGTCCCCACCGCGGCGGCTACTGGCCCCCGTCGGCACGATCGGCGGTCCCCAAGAGCAAGATTCGGTGGCTCCCACGACTACGAATACTCACCTCGTCGAACTTGTCCATCACCCAGCTGAAGGGGCGGTCCTGGCGGGTTCCGAACAGGAAGAACGCGGCGATCATGGCGATCGTGATCGCCACCGGCGAGGAGCCGATGAAGTTCACGACGTCGTAGGACCAGGTGCCCTCGGTGAGCCACACGTTGGCGACGGTGGCGGTGATCATGATGATCGCCGGGATCAGCGGGGTCAGGATCGAGATCGCGAAGCTGGGGCGGTTCTCGGGTGCGACCACCTCGTCCTGCTTCATCATCGCGGGCTCGGCGTAGTCCAGGCTGCCCAGGAAGCGCGGCAGGACCCACCCGGTCACCGCGATCGTGGCGATAGCGATCGGGATGCCGTAGATGTAGGTCATGCCTGTGTCGGCGTTGTAGGCGTCCACCAGGGCCACCGGGCCGGGCTGCGGGACGAACAGGGAGTGAGCGGTGGTGGTGGCGGCGACCGCGGGGATCGCCAGCTTCATGAACGGCATCTTGGCCTCGTGGGCCACCGCGATGATCAGCGGCGCCAGCACGATGAAGGCCACCTCGTAGAACATCGCCAGGCCGAACACGGTGCCGCAGACCACGAGCGACACCTTCACCCAGCGCAGGCCCAGGCGGTCGATGAGGGTCTGGGCGATCTGGGCGGCGGCACCGGAGTCCACCATCAGCTTGCCGATCACCGCACCGAACACCACGATGATCGCCAGCGAGCCCAGGGTGCTCCCGAAGCCGGTCATCATCGTGTCCAGCAGGGAGCCCAGGGTCAGTTCGTCACCGGGGATCCATCCGGCCAGCACCGAGACCATCTCGGCCACACCGATCAGCAGCGCCGCCAGCAACAGCGCCAGCATCGCATTGAGCTTGTACTTGATGTTGAGCACGAGCATCAGGCCGATGCCCAGCACGATCCACAGGATGTGCAGCCACTCCATTGGTCCTCAACCTCCGCGCCGTCACAGGGCCGGATGCGGGAGCGGCGCTCAGGTCATCCGGAGGAGGGGGCGGGACAGTGCTGTGCCGCTGCTTGCCAGCTGCGAACAAGGTCACGGTGAACAGAAGAGGGAGGAAGCGGGCGCGCGGGTCGTTCGTCCCGAGGTGGCCGGCTGCTGCGGACGAGGGCAGGGGACACCGAAGGGCGGTGCCGCGATCTCGTCGCGAGCACCGCCCTTCGGTGGGGGAGAGCGTGGTCCGGGTGCGGGCGCTCAGTGGCGCTGCGCCCGGGACGGGTTCACTTCGAGGACTTCGAGCCCTTGCCGGAGCCCTGCATCAGCAGGGAGGCGCCGATGCCCAGCATCCACACGTCCTTGGCCAGCGCAGTGCCGTCCTGCGTGGGAGCCAGGCTGCCCTCCTCGCGCATACCCGGGGTCTTCAGGTACATGCCCACCAGGCCGCCGGAGAAGGCGGTGAGTGCGAGGCCGGCCACGCGGGCGGGGACGAAGGGGGCCAGCAGGAGCGCGCCGGTGGCGATCTCACCCACGGACAGGGCCTTGCCGAAGGTGGCAGGCTCGAGGTCCTTGAGGAACGGATAGGTGCCCGCGGCCATGCCCTGCAGGCCTGCGGCCGACTCCTCGTCCAGGTTCCACTTGTTGAGGCCGGAGTTCAGGATGAAAGCGCCGGTCGCGAGGCGGGTGGGGATGTTGTGCAGCTTCATGGGGGTGTCGCTCCTCGGGGGTGCCGACGATGATGCCGAGCAAAGTGATTGATATTTGAAGTACTGTGATGAGTCTGGCCGTTCCGCACCCTCGCTGTCAAGCGCCGGGGCAGGCGGCCACCTCCCATACTGGTGCAGTCACCGGTCCCGCGCCGCCCCTTCGACCGATCAGGAGTCCTCCCTGTGAGCACCGCCCCCGTGAAACTCGCCGTCGGCGATCCCGCCCCTGCCTTCGACCTGCCCACCGCCGGTGGCGGACGCGTGAGCCTCGATGACCTGCGCGGTGCACCCGCCGTGATCTGGTTCTACCCCGCGGCCAACACCACGCTGTGCACCACCCAGGCCTGCGACCTGCGCGACAACCACCAGATGTTCGTCGACGCCGGGTACCGGGTGGTGGGGATCTCCCCGGATCCGGTTCCCGAACTGGACCGCTTCGTCAGCGAGCAGGACCTTCCCTACACCCTCGCCTCCGACGAGTCCCACGAGGCCATGACCGCCTACGGCGCCTGGGGCGAGAAGAACATGTACGGCAAGCTCGTCCAAGGGACCATTCGGAGCACCTTCGCGATCGACGCCGAGGGGACCCTCACCCTCGTCAAGTACCGCGTGGGCACCCCGAAGCACATCGAGCTGCTGCGCACCAAGCTCTCGCTCTGACCCCTGCCGCGGCATTCCCCGGCGCTTCGCACGGGAAACCGAGCTCGCCCCGGGGAGCGCACGGCGGCGGCATGTGATGCGTGACAGGTCGCTCCGTGACCGCTTTGGCAGTGCACCGGCCCTCCCGTATGCTGTGTCGGCGTGCCGTACAACGACACCAGGAGACGTGGCAGAGCGGCCGAATGCGCTCCCCTGCTAAGGGAGTAGGTGGTGAGAAACCGCCTCGGAGGTTCAAATCCTCTCGTCTCCGCCCACCCCGAGGGCCCCGGCGATCACCGTCGGGGCCCTCGTCGTTCCTCAGGGCGACGTCGGCGGCACCATGCTGTGCCCCGGTCCTGTGCGTGCACCGCATGGGGCGCGGGCATGGGCACCCCGGGACCTCCCTGCCGCCGGGCGGTAGTCTGGTCCCGTTCATCCCGCGCCGTGGCGGTCGCCCTCGACGTCGGTGACCGCTCTGCGGCGCCGTCCCACCCAGGAGGCCCCGTGCCCGATGCCGCCGACATCCATGTCCCGACCCTGACCGCCGAGTTCCCGGTGGTCGGGGACGACCCCCACATCGATGCCCCGCTGCGCGCCACCGTGCGGCGCCTGTCCACCCTGCTGGGGCGCACCCTCGCCGACCAGAACGGTCCCGAGCTGCTGGAGCTCGTGGAGCAGGTGCGGCAGCAGACCAAGGACGTGAAGGCCTCCCACAGCACCGTCGAGGCGCACGAGGTGCAGCAGCGCCTGGCCGAGCTGCCCATCGAGCAGGCCACCGCGCTCACCCGGGCCTTCACCCAGTACTTCCTGCTGGCCAACGCTGCGGAGCAGGTGTACCGCGTGCGTGCCCTGGCGGAGCGTCCGTCGGCGGAGTCCTGGGTGCCTCGCACCGTACGGGCGATCCACGAGGAGCTGGGCTCCGAGGGGCTGCAGGAAGCGGTGGACTCCCTGGACGTGCGCCTGGTGTTCACCGCGCACCCCACCGAGGCCTCGCGCCGCGCCGTGCTGACGAAGCTGCGTCGCATCTCCGACCTGCTGGAGACCGAGACGGAGGAGGGCACGGTCGAGCGACGTCGTCAGGACCATGACCTGGCCGAGCTGATCGAGTCGCTGTGGCAGACCGACGAGCTGCGCCGCCAGCGCCCCACCCCGCAGGACGAGGCCCGCAACGCCCTGTACTACCTGCGCCAGATCTACTCCCAGACCATGCCGGCCATGCTCGATGACCTGCGCGACGAGCTGCGCACCCATGGCGCCGAACTGCGCGACCGCCAGGTGCCGCTGCGCTTCGGCTCCTGGATCGGTGGGGACCGCGACGGCAACCCGTACGTGACCGCCGAGGTGACCCGTGACGTCCTGCAGCTGCAGGCCGACACCGCGATCGACATCGCCATCGAGGCGATCAACGACCTGATCGTGGAGCTGTCCGTCTCCAGCGCCCTGACCGGCGAGGACGAGGAACTGCTGGCGAGCCTGCGGGCGGACCTCGAGCACGTGACCGACATCGACGAGGTGCAGCAGAACCTCTACGCGGAGGAGCCCTACCGGCTGAAGCTCGGCGCCATGCGCTCCAAGCTGCGCGCCACCCGCAAGCGGATCCACCAGGGCGAGCCGCACGTGCCCGGCCAGGACTACCGTGACGGCAGCGAGCTGCAGGACGACTTCACGGTGGTGCGCGAGGCCCTGCGCCGCCATGGCGCGGTGCGCATGGCCGACGGCAACCTGGCCATCGCCCAGCTGGTGCTGGCAGGGTCCGGCCTGAACCTGGCCACCCTGGACGTGCGCGAGCACGCGGAGAAGCACCACGAGGTGCTGGAGCGACTGTTCGACCAGGTGGGCGAGCTGGAGACGCCCTACGGGCAGCTCGACCCCGCCCAGCGCACGAAGGTCCTGTCGGCGGAGCTGGCCAGCCGCCGGCCGCTGGTGGGGTCGGCGATCACCGAGGACGAGACCATCCTGGACGACTCCACGCGCACCACCTACAACGTGTTCCGGGAGATCCGGGAGGCCCACCGCACCTACGGGCGTCACGTGATCGAGACCTACATCATCTCCATGACCCGAGGCGCGCACGACGTGCTGGCCGCGGTGCTGCTGGCCCGCGAGGCAGGCCTGGTGAACATCGCCGGCGGTGAGGAGAAGAACCGCTCCGACATCGGCTTCGTGCCGCTGCTGGAGACCATCGAGGAGCTGCGCCATGCCGGCGAGATCCTCGACGAGCTGCTGAGCGACCCCTCCTACCGCGAGATCGTGCGCCTGCGCGGCGACCGCCAGGAGGTCATGCTGGGCTACTCCGACGGCAACAAGGAAGCCGGCGTGATGACCAGCCAGTGGGAGATCCACCAGGCCCAGCGGCGGCTGCGCGACGCGGCTGCCCGCCACGGGGTGACGCTGCGTCTGTTCCACGGCCGCGGCGGGTCCGTGGGCCGTGGTGGCGGCCCGACGTACGACGCGATCCTCGCCCAGCCGTACGGGGTGCTGGAGGGAGAGATCAAGTTCACCGAGCAGGGCGAGGTCATCTCTGACAAGTACACCTTGCCCCCGCTCGCCCGGGAGAACCTGGACCTCTCGCTGGCAGCGGTGCTGGAGGGCTCGGCGCTGCACACCCGACCGCGCACCACCCCGGAGCAGCTGGACCGCTTCGGCGAGGTGATGGAGACGGTCTCGGATGCGGCGTTCGCGGCGTACCGCAAGCTCGCCGATGACCCTGACCTGCCCGAGTACTTCGTGACCTCCACACCGGTGGAACTGCTGGGTGACCTGAACATCGGCTCCCGGCCCTCCAAGCGCACCACCTCCGAGAAGGGTCTGGACGGGCTGAGGGCGATCCCGTGGGTGTTCGGCTGGACGCAGTCACGGCAGATCGTGCCGGGCTGGTTCGGCGCCGGCTCCGGCCTGAAGGCCGCTCGTGAGGCCGGACTCGAACCGGATCTGCACAACATGCTGCGCCACTGGCACTTCTTCCGCACCGTGATCAGTAATGTCGAGATGACCCTGGCCAAGACCGACATGCAGATCGCGGCGCACTACGTGCACTCGCTGGTACCGGAGCGGCTGTGGCCCCTGTTCGAGACCATCCGGGCGGAGTACACGCTGGCGGTGGAGGAGATCGAACGCCTCACCGGTGTGCTGGGTCTGCTGGACAACCAGCCGGTCCTGAAGCGCACCCTGGCGGTGCGCGACCGGTACCTCGACCCGATCTCGTACATGCAGGTGGCTCTGCTGCAGCGCGCCCGTGCGGCCTCCGAGCGCGGGGAGCCGATGGAGCCCGACCTGCAGCGTGCCCTGCTCACCACGATCAACGGCGTAGCGGCCGGCCTCAAGAACACCGGCTGATCCCTGCCCTGCCCTGCCCTGGCCTGGTCTGTCGTGGCCTGCGCAGCCGTGCTCTGCCCTGTCCTGCCGCGACCTGCCCCGTCCTGCCGTGCTCAGCCGCGGCACAGCACCCGCCCCTGGTCCTGGCGGCTCAGCAGAGCTGCAGGCGCAGAGAGCCAGTAGCCGCTAGAGGGTGGGGCTGCGAGAGTCGGTAGCCACGAGTGGCATGCCGGGAGGACGGAAAAGGTGTGCTGGGCGACTCAGAACGGAACGCATCTCAGGACCACGATCTGGTTCTGAGGTGCGTCCTGCTCCGATCACCAGGGACGCGGGTGTCATTTCCGCTCCACGTGTACCGTGGCGACTCTTCAGGGCGACCCGAAGCAGCGTGATGAATCCGCGGGGGTCGTCGAGATCTGCCCTTGTCAGGCGCAGCACCGTCCAGCCCAGTCCGAGCAGGTCGCTCTCACGCAGTCGCCCCTCATGGTGAGTACCGGTGTTGTCTGGCGAGTCGTTCCACAGGATCGCGATCCTTCTGTCCGGATAGGCATAGTCGACCATGACGGTGATCCCCGGGATCGTCGTCTCCACGGACAGGCAGGTGACCGGATCAGGCAGACCATTCGACCGGAACAGCAGGCGGATGCGTGTGTGGTCAGTGGTCGGCACCTCCGGCTCCGCACGCCACAGGGCTCTGCGCAGGCGTTCCTTCCCCGTCGTCGCGGCGGAGAGCATGACCGACCGCCAGATCTGCTCGCGCGTCTGCTGCCGATGTGCGGATGCAGGTCCCAGAAGATGGTCGAGTGCGAGGACCATCTCCTCGGTGGTGAGCATGGTCGCCAGGCCGCACAGGGTGGTCGTCATGTCCACCATGGGGAGCGGTTCGCCTTCGGCGCGGACGAGCACGCCCGATCGGTGCACTCTCACCTGCGGTCCCGCGCGCCGACGATCCCGGGAAGGAACCGTTACATGCAGATCATCGCCAGGCACGTACTGGTGGTGATGGGGGAGGGGAAGTCCGCACAGCTCGGCAGCAGTGGTGTGGCTGAGCAGTGCACCGGGCAATCGTTTGTCCACCAGCTCCCGTGCGACGACGCGGAGAGGTGCAGGGGCTTGCGCGCGCGTCACGTACCCGCTGAAGACGTCGGTGAACTCCGTGGAGGCGAGCCGACGCGAGTGCACACCGCGCGCCCGCAACTCGGCCCTGCTCGACACAGTGCCGGCGGCGAGTACGGATCGAGGGGCCATGCGGGTGACACTACGGTGCCCGGGCGCGGCGTGCATGGGGAGGAACCTGGATGTGGACGCGGATCCATTCGCGGGGCTGGACCTAAACGCGTATCCAACCGCGGGGCTGGATCTGGGCCCGGATGCGGTCGGGGGTCGGATCAGGCTGTGGACTCGGGTGGGGTTGAGGATTCTGCCGGGGTCCCGGATGTGAGGTCATTGCCCTGACCTGCGGCAACACAGAGCGGGACGCATCCTGGAACCACTTCTGGTTCTGAGATGCGTCCCGCTCTCAGTCTGTGCGCAGGTGCCGTGGCCAGCTTGTTCGTGCGTGCCCGATCAGCGGAACCGGGGCCCACACGACTGGAACCGGGCACCGGCGCTCGGCGGTCCCGCCCCCAGGATCAGCGAGCGGTGCCTGTGATCAGCGGGCGGTGCCTGTGATCAGCGGGCGGTGCCGTCGACCGCATACTCGTCGATCCGGCGCAGCTGAGTATTCGTAGTCGTGGGAGCCACCGAATCTTGCTCTTGGGGACCGCCGATCGTGCCGACGGGGGCCAGTAGCCGCCGCGGTGGGGACCACTGGCTCCCGCCGGCATCGGGTCACTGGGGCAGTGCGGTGTGTTCTCGCATGTTCCTGTCGCCGGTGTCGATCCAGATTGTGTTGTGCACGATGCGGTCCATGATCGCATCGGCGTGGACTGCTCCACCGAGCCGGGCGTGCCAGTCCTTCTTCGGGTACTGGGTGCAGAACACGGTCGAGCCGGTGTCATAGCGGCGCTCGAGCAGTTCCAGCAGCATCGAACGCATTCCCTCGTCAGGATGGTCCAGCAGCCACTCGTCGATCACCAGCAGCGAGAACGTGGAGTACTTCCGCAGGAACTTCGTCTGGCCCTGCGGCTTGTCCTTTGCCAGGGCCCAGGCCTCTTCGAGGTCGGGCATTCGGATGTAGTGGGCTCGGAGCCGGTGCTGGCAGGCCTGCTTCGCCAGCGCGCAGCCGAGGTAGGACTTCCCTGAGCCGGTGAAGCCCTGGAAGACCACGTTCTGTTGCCGCTGGATGAAGGAGCAGGTTGCCAGTTGCGCGATCACGTTCCGGTTCAGTCCCCGTTCCTCGACCAGATCCAGCCGCCGCAGGTCCGCTCCGGGATAACGCAGCCCCGCCCGGCGGATCAGACCCTCGACCTTTCCATGATTGAAGATGGAATGCGCCTCGTCCACGATCAGCTGGAGCCGTTCCTGGAACGACATCCCCAGCACGTGAGCCTCATCCTGGGCATCGATCGCGTCCAGCAGCGCGGTCGCGCCCATCTCGCGCAGCTTCCGCTTCGTGTCGTTATCGATCACGCTCACCGGACACCTCCGGCGTAGTAGTCGGCGCCACGGACGTATCCGCCGTCTTCCGCGGGTTCCTCGCGGGGTGGACGCAGGGCGGCGACCTTGTCCTGCCCGGTGGCCAAGATCGGGTGCAGATGCGCATAGCGCGGTGAACGGACCCGTCCCGTCAGCGCGAGTGCGCAGGCCGCCTCGACCCGATCTACGGAGAAGCGGCGAGAGAGCCGTAGCACCGCCAACGCGGGATCCAGGCCCTGTTCCACGATCGGCACGGACTCGAAGATCCGCTGGATCACGATCACCGTGGCCGGCCCGACCCGATCTGCCCACGCCCGCACCCTCTGCGCGTCCCAGGCCTGGAAACGCTCGCCCGCAGGTAGGTCCGCGTCGTTGGTGCGGTACTCATTGCTCGCGGTCTCCGGGAGCAGCAGGTGACTGGTCAGTCGCTGGCTGCCCTGATAGATCTCCAGCGTCCGGGCCGTGATGCGCAGATCGACCTTCGCGCCGATGTGCGCGAACGGCGCGGAGTAGAAGTTCCGCGCGAACGTGACGTGCCCGTTCCTGCCCACTCGTCGTCCGTAGTGCCATGTCGAGATCTCGTAGGGCACCGCCGGCAGCGGCGTCAGCAGCGGCCGCTCCTCCGCGTCGAACACGCTGGCGCGGGATCCGGGCCGCTTCTGGAACGGCTCCGCGTTATAGGCCTCCATCCGCTGCCCGATGGCGGCTGCAAGTTCGGGCAGGGACGTGAATCGCTGATCCCGCAGCCCGGCGATGACCCAGGTCGCGACGTGCGCGACGGTGTTCTCCACGCTCGCCTTGTCTTTCGGTTTCCGCACCCTCCCCGGGAGCACCGCCGCCGAGTAATGCGCTGCCATCTCGCGATACGCATCGTTCAGGACGATCTCGCCCTCGCGGGGGTGCTTCACCACACCGGTCTTGAGGTTGTCCGGAACGATCCTCGGGACCGTCCCGCCCAGCGCCTCGAACATCGCTACGTGCGCTCGCAGCCAGGACTCCTGGCGCATATCCAGCGCCGGGAAGCAGAACGCGTAACGAGAAAAAGGCAGGCAGGCAACGAACAAGAACACCTTCGAGACCTCGCCGGTGACCGGATCGGCCAGCTCCATCGTGGGGCCGGACCAGTCGACCTCCACGCTCTGGCCGGCCTTGTGACCGACTCTCGAAGCGGCACCGGTGACCATGACGTGGTGCTGGTAGGTGCGGCAAAACCGGTCATACCCCATCGCCGGATCCCCAGCCGCCGTGGTCGCGTCGAAGTACTCGCCGTGCAACAGCTTCAGCGTCACGCCGACCCTGGCCATCTCTCGATGGACCTGTTCCCAGTCCGGCTGTGCGAACACGCTCTCGTGCTCGCCCCGGCCCGGGAACAACCGGGCATACACCTGCTCATCGGCGACGTCCGCGATATCGCCCCACCCGATCCCTGCAGCGTCAGCGGCCTCGAACACCGCCCTCACGGACTTGCGGGACATGCCCTGCGAGGACGAAATCGCTCGCCCCGACAGACCTTCTGCGCGCAGCTGGAGCACCAGCTTCGCCCTGATCTTCCGTACCATTCCAGATTGCTCCTTCCGCCGCGTGCCCTATACACACGGCGGAAGGAGCGTAGACAGAGCGGCCCCAACGACACCACTGGTGGTCCCGAACGACGCCACCGCTACGGCAGCGACGTGGCACCCGAACCCTCGATCAGCGGACCCCAGCGAGGCGAATATTCACAGCTCCTCAGCGGTGAAGTCGAGCTTCTTCAGGGTGTCGATGTTCTGCTCGAGCTGGTGGACGGAGGAAGCACCCACCAGCGCCGTGGACACCTGCGGATGCCGCAGTGCCCACGCGAGCGCCATCTGCGCCAGGCTCTGGCCGCGGTCGTGGGCGATCTCCGACAGGCCCCGCACCCGCTGCTGGTACTTCGGGTCGTTGACCTGCTTCACGCTCAGCGACGGCGAGGAGCTGCCGGCGCGTGAGGTCTGCGGGACGCCCGACATGTAGCGGTTGGTGAGCAGACCCTGCTGAAGGGGCGAGAACGCCGCCAGGCCCACGCCCAGCTCGTCCACCGTTTCCAGCAGGCCGTTCTCGATGTGACGGTTGAACATCGAGTAGGACGGCTGGTGGATCAGCAGAGGGGTGCCGAGGTCCTCGAGGATCCGTGCGGCGAGCCTGGTCTTCTCCGGCGAGTAGTTCGAGATGCCCGCGTACAGGGCCTTCCCGGAGCGCACCGCGTGGGCAAGGGCCCCCATGGTCTCCTCGAGCGGGGTGTCCGGGTCCTCGCGGTGGTGGTAGAAGATGTCCACGTAGTCCAGGCCCAGGCGCCCAAGGGACTGGTCCAGCGAGCTCAGCAGGTACTTCCGCGAGCCGCCGTCGCCGTAGGGGCCGTCCCACATCTGGTAGCCGGCCTTGGTGGAGATCACCATCTCGTCCCGGAGGCTTCCGAAGTCCTTCTCCAGGATGCGACCGAAATGGGTCTCGGCACTTCCCGGGGGAGGTCCGTAGTTGTTGGCGAGGTCGAAGTGGGTCACACCCAGGTCGAAGGCGCGTCGCACGATGGTTCGCAGCGTCAGGGGGTCACGGCTCTCACCGAAGTTCTGCCACAGGCCCAGGGAGATCGGCGGCAGGTGCAGACCGGACCGGCCCACGCGACGGTACGGGGTGTTGTCGAAGCGGTAGGCGGCAGGGGAGTAAGCGTCGATGCTCATGGGCTCAGCCTATCCCGTGGCGCAGCCCCCGTGAGGGACGAACGACGCAGGTCAGGGGCGCGCAGATCCCACCAGTGGGCGCTGCATCGACTCCATCCGCAGCTGCGGATCGATCAGGAGTGAGGGATCCGCGGGGAACGGCAGCGTGGTCCCGGTGGCCCGGAAACCGCGTCGCTCGTACCAGGCGCGCAGTTCGGGGCGGTTCTGCAGCACGCACAGTTCGAGGATGCGCACCCCTTCGCTCGCGCGCCAGGCAGCATGCTCCTCCAGCAGGAACCGGCCCACGCCCCTGCCCTGTGCGGAGGGATCCACGGCGAACAGGCCCAGCTCCGCGCGGGTGGGATCCGCCGCGTCCCGGCGGGTGTAGCAGCAGCCCAGCAGCCGAGCCTGCCCGGTCGTCTCCTGGGCCGCCCCGCCCGGGGCGCCGGCCGGGGGCAGATCGCGGGCCGCAGGCTCCTCGGCCACCAGGAGCAGCACGGAGGAATCCTCGAGCATCCCTCGCACCTCGGCCTCGTCGGCACGGTGCCCGTGCACCAGATGCGCTTCCGTGGTCCAGCCGCCCTCGCCGCGATACGCCGCCTGCACGATCCGCAGCAGCGCAGGCACATCTGTGTCCCGGGCCGTTCTGACCTGCAGGGGGAGATCGTTCACCGGCACCGGCACCGGCACCGGCACGGGCACCGGCGCGGGGAGAGGAGGGGACGGGCGATCCATCACCGCGGGCGAGTGGCCTTCAGCAGACCGATCCGCTGCAGCTTCGACAGCAGCCCGTGCCCGTCAGGGGCCTGGACGTTCGGGGGCACGGTGTCCTCCTCGCCCGGATCCTCCAGGGGCTTGGTCGTACCGTGGGCCAGCAGCTGCTCGGACTCGGTGAGCTGGCGGATCGCGATCGCCTCCACGTTTTCCGGGCGCCGCTCGGCGAAGCCCGCGTAGATCGACGGATCGTGCTGGCCGTCGTCCCCGACGAGCAGCCACTTCACACCGGGCAGGAAGGTGGCGAGCTGCTCGAGCGTGCGCTCCTTGTGCTCCCTGCCGGAGCGGAAGATGCCGGTGTTGGTGGGCCCCCAGTCGGTCAGCAGCAGCGGACCGTCCGGGTAGCCGTTCTTGTACAGGAACCTCTTGAGCACCGGGTACACGTTCCAAGCGCCGGTGGACAGGTACAGCACCGGGCTGCCGGGGTATTCCCGCATGATGCGCTGGTACAGCATCGGCATGCCCGGCACCACCTTGCGCGAGGACTGGTGCACCACGAAGGCGTTCCAGAATGCCAGCATCGGCCGCGGCAGCCAGGTCACCATCACGGTGTCATCGATGTCGCTGACCACGCCGAAGTGCGACTCGGTGTCGAACACCGTCACATCGGCCGTGACCTCGTTGCCCGGAACGGTCCACACCACGGCGGAATGCTGGCCGGCGGGCAGGTCCACATCCACCCGGGCGTCGACGATCCCGGTGCGGTCGGCCCGCAGGGAGAACTCCTTGCCGCCCAGGGAGATGTGCACCGTGCGGTTCGGTGCCACCTGCCCGGTGAAGTTGCGCCAACCGCGCACGGCCATGGTGCGCATGTCGTGCACGGGCTGGTCGTAGTAGTCGGCCGGGGTGCCCTTGGTGGCGTACATCACCTTGGCCAGCACGCGCACGTGCGAGGTGGTCCCGTAGCCGTGGAACGGCTGCAGGCGTAGGTCCCAGCCGAGGCCCCGCAGGACACCGCCGACGACCCGGTTCTTGACGTCCTCGATGCGTGCCGCCCAGTGCGGGCGGTCCACGGTGCTCAAAGCGTGCGCGCCATCTTGATCCACGCACCGTCCGGGTCGTCCTCGACGATCCGCCAGCGGTCCCCGGTGTCGCTGAAGCCGAGGCTCTCGTACACGGCCTGAGCGCCCTTGTTCGTGGGTCCCACGTAGAGGGTCACGGTCTCGGCGCCGTCCTCGCGGGCCCAGTCCAGCACGGCCTCACCGAGCGCCTGGGCGATGCCGGTCTTGCGCGAGGCGGGGGTGACCCACATGGCCTGCAGCTCGCGCTCGCTGTCGGGGGAGTCGGCCTCCTGGCGGGCGGCGACGACGCCCACGGGCTGACCGCCGTCGACGGCGAGGAACCAGGCCGCCTCGTGGACGCGCTGCTGCCACAGCGAGTCGTCGTAGGTCGATTCCTTGTCCCAGCTCTGCCCGAAGGCCGAGGGGTCGGTGCTGAGCGAGCGTAGGCGGATCTCGCGCACGAGCGACCAGTCGTCGTCGTGGGCGCGGATGATGTCGGCCATGGCTGACCTCCTGGGCCGTCGGTGTCCGGTACATGGGCGGCTTGCCCGCAGGGCCGGGGTGACCCCGCTTGCCTCCCGTCCGCATTGTACGGGCCGATCGAGTCACGGGGCACAGCGATGCGGGGACCTGACTGGTTCGTCCCGAGGCGGGGGGGAGGAAGCGACACCCCCGGCAGGCCTCGGAACTGACACAATGGATGAATGTCGACATTGCGCGTGCTCACAGTCTGCACCGGGAACATCTGTCGTTCCCCGGCGGCGGCCGTGATGCTGCGCGAAGCGGTGAGGGCAGAAGGCCTGGCAGACCTGGTCGAGGTGGGCTCGGCCGGCACCAGCTGGGATGCCGAGGGCCTGCCGATGGACGAGCGCACCATGTTCGCCCTGGAGCGGGCCGGCTACAAGCAGCCCTTCGAGCACACCGCCCGCACCGTGCACCTCTCCGAGCTCACCACCTGGGACATCGTGCTGGCGATGACCGCCCAGCACGTCAAGGACCTGCGAAGGATGCTCGAGCAGATCCCCGAGGGGCAGGCATCCCCGGAGGTGCTGCTGTGGAGGCTGTTCGACCCCGACACCCCCACCGACGCCGGCCAGGGCGATCTGGATGTCCCCGATCCCTGGTACGACGAGCAGGAGGCGTTCGACGAGACCGTGGCCGGCATGAAGCGCGCGGTGCCGTCGATCATGCTGCATGTGCGGCGCCGGCTCCGTGAGGGGCGCCCGTAGGAATCCGTTCGCCGATCCAGCCTGTCGGCTGGGGGATCAGTCCTCCGGTGTCGCGCTGTCGTCCCTGTCGATGGCGTCGTGGGCGTGACGGCTGCGCCACGTGGCCCCCACGAACCCGGCAGCGGTGAGGAAGCCGATGCCCAGCGCCACCATCAGCATCTGTCGGATGCGGCCGAAGGGGCCGCTCGAGTCCGAGGAGAAGGCGTGGATCAGCTGCGTGAGCGGTCCGCCCTCCGATGCAGCAGCGGGCCTGGCCGGGGTCTGGGCAGGAGCGGCATCGTCAGGGCCGTCACTGTCGTTGCCGGTCGTGGTGCCCACGGCTTCGTCGGATCCAGGGGTCTGAGGGGCCTCGGGGCTGGGCCCCGTGCTGGCCTGGGAGTCGGGCGCTGTGGTGCCGGGCTCGGAGGGCCTGGTTCCGGAGGCGTCCGGCGAGGAGGGGGAGGGCGATGCGGGTGATGCCTGCTCGTCCTCGACGGCGTCGGCTTCCGCCGCAGAATCCCCGGCTGCGCCGTCGGCCTCCTCGTCGTTCTCCGGCTCGGTCGCTGCGTCGTCGTCGGGGACGACTGTGGGGGTGGCATCCGCAGGAGACGGATCGACCGATGGTGCTGGCTCCGAGGGGGGCGCGCTCGGGGATGGGGGGGGAGGCGCCGAAGTCGATGGGGACGGGGTAGGGCTCGCCGAAGTCGATGGGGACGGGGTAGGGCTCGTCGAAGTCGATGGGGACGGGGTAGGGCTCGCCGAAGTCGATGGGGACGGGGTAGGGCTCGTCGAAGTCGATGGGGACGGGGTAGGGCTCGCCGAAGTCGATGGGGACGGGGTAGGGCTCGCCGAAGTCGATGGGGACGACGGAGAAGGACTCGCCGGGGTCGACGTAGAAGCAGTCGTGGTGGACCGTTCCGTTGTGGCTGTCGTGTCCTCCGTGCCCCTCACCGTGCCGGAGGGTGGGCCGCCCCCTGACTGCTCAACCGGTGGCTGGTCCGGATCTTTCCTGTCAGGATCCTCGACGGGGTGATCGTCGCCGTTGCCCAGGCCCGCTGTGCTGCCGTAGCCGACGGAGGGACTCTCCAAGGCGGTCTCCGTGCCGCTCTGTACGTCCTGTGGGGAGGGCGTGGCGGCAGCCGGAAGGGTGAGGGGGAGCGCGATCGCCACCGCGGCAGTGCATACGTAAAGTCGTGAATGCAGGTGCATGGACGCAGTACCCCCTTCCCTGCACGCTCCCGGGGAGAAGGAGCGCATGTGTCTCGGGTCCTGTGGTCCGGCCGGAAACTTTACCCTACGAGGTCTTTACCTTCGTCAACCAGGGTGACAACCCCACGCACGGCCGTGCAAGAGGTGTGTGCATGGCGCCACGTGAGGCGCGGATGACGTTCTCTTGACCTGCTCTCGACCCGTGCGGGGTGGGGCAGGGCTGCTCCACCCCGCCACTCAGGAGCTCAGGGCGTCGTCCACCAGGGCTTTCGCGGCGACCTGAACCTGGGCCAGGTGCTCATCACCGCGGAACGACTCCGCGTAGATCTTGTACACGTCCTCCGTGCCGGAGGGGCGTGCGGCGAACCATGCGGACTCGGTGGAGACCCGCAGGCCGCCGATCGCACCGCCCGCAGGTGCCTCGGTGATCGCAGCGGTGATCGGCTCCCCGGCCAGTTCGGTGGCCGTGACCTGATCGGCGCTGAGCGCCTTCAGCTTGGCCTTCTGCTCACGGTCGGCGGGGGCGTCGATGCGGGCATAGGAGCTCTGCCCGAACTCCTCCACCAGTTCCTCGTGCAACTGGCTGGGGGTGCGGCCGGTGACCGCGAGGATCTCCGAGGCCAGCAGGGCCAGGATGATGCCGTCCTTGTCGGTGGTCCACACCGACCCGTCCTTGCGCAGGAACGATGCGCCGGCGCTCTCCTCCCCACCGAAGCCCACGGAGGAGTCGATCAGGCCCGGCACGAACCACTTGAAGCCCACCGGCACCTCGAACAGCTCGCGCCCCAGGGAGGAGACGACCTGATCGATGAGGCGGGAGGACACCACCGTCTTGCCGACCTTCGCGCCGGCGGGCCAGTCGGGCCGGTGCGCGAACAGGTAGCGGATGGCGACGGCCAGGTAGTGGTTGGGGTTCATCAGGCCCGCGTCGGGGGTGACGATGCCGTGGCGGTCGGAGTCCGCGTCGTTGCCGGTGGCGATGTCGAAGTTGGAGCGCTGCTCCAGCAGCGAGGCCATCGACCAGGGGCTCGAGCAGTCCATCCGGATCTTGCCGTCGCGGTCCAGGGTCATGAACGAGAACTGGGGGTCCACCAACGGGTTGACCACGGTCAGGTCCAGATCGTGCAGCTCGCCGATGGTGGCCCAGTAGTCCACCGCGGCCCCGCCCAGGGGGTCGGCCCCGATGCGCACCCCGGCGCGGCGGATCGCCTCGATGTCCACCACGGTGGAGAGGTCCTCGACATAGGTGTGCAGGTAGTCGTGGCGGCCGGCGTCCTGCAGGGCCTTCTGGCGGCCGTGACGGCGCACCTCCCGAAGCCCCGAGGCCAGGATCTCGTTGGCGCGATCCGCGATCCACCCGGTGGCATCGGAGTCGGCCGGGCCGCCGTGGGGCGGGTTGTACTTGAAGCCGCCGTCGCGAGGGGGGTTGTGGCTGGGGGTGACCACGATGCCGTCGGCTCGTGAGGGATCCTCGGCGCCCTTGTCGCGGTTGTGCACCAGGATCGCGTGGGAGATCGCCGGGGTGGGGGTGTAGCCGTCCATCGAGTCGACCAGGGCTCGCACCTCGTTGCCGGCCAGCACCTCGAGCGCGGTGTCGAAGGCGGGGCGGGACAGGGCATGGGTGTCGCGGCCGATGAACAGCGGACCGTGGATGCCCTGGGCGGCCCGGTACTCGACGATCGCCTGGGTGGTGGCGGCGATGTGGTCCTCGTTGAACTTGCCGTCCAGGGAGGATCCCCGGTGTCCGGAGGTGCCGAAGCTGACCGCCTGGTCCGGATCGGAGGGGTCGGGGTGGATGTCGTAGTACGCGTCGAGCAGCTCGTCGACGTCGACGAGGTCCTCGGTCTGTGCCTTCTGGCCTGCGCGGGGATGCATGTGCGGCGCTCCGTCCTCGGGTGGGGGTCCTGCCAGCCCACTGTAGGGGAGCAGGGGCCCCGCAGGGCACGCGAGGGCCGAGCGGTGAGACGGCGACGACGAGTGGCGCGGACGGGTCACGTGCGCGCCGGGCCCGGGTCAGTTCCGGGATCGCACCAGCTTCACGATCCCCACGATCACCAGCACCAGGCCCACCAGGCCGGCCAGGACACCGATCGCAGGACCGATCAGCATCGGGCCGGCGATGCCGAACAGGCTGTACGGCCCCAGGTACGCAGGGGCATCGGTGCCTTCGCAGCTCACCGTGACGGTGCTGTCGGCCAGGGCGGCCACGCCGATGGTCTGCTCATAGGACTGTCCGTCCCCGAGGGTGACCGTGCCCGAGGTGGGGGTCACCACCACGTCGTTGCTCTGCCCCGTCGACTCGGCGGTGCAGGTGGTGCCGGCGGCGTCCTCCGAGGGCACGTACACGATGATCATCTCGTTGGCGGCGATGCTCACCTCACCGGAGCCACCGTTCAGCACCTCCGGCCCGGTCATGGTGTCCGAGGCTAGGGAGCCGAAGGCCCACACCAGGCCACCGATGGTCACCAGCGGTGCCACCACCACCAGCAGGACCAGACCGATCACCAGCGGGATGATCCCGCGGCGGCGCTTCTTCGGCGGCTGGGCGTACCCCACGGGGCCCTGCTGGCCACCGGGGCCGTAGGCGGGAGCGTCGTGACCTGGAGCGCCCTGCCCGGGGGTGCCGTCACCGGGTGTGCCGTACCCGGAGCCACCCTGGGAGGGGTGCGCGGAGCTGCCCGGCTGAGCGCCGTACTGCTGCGAGTCGTGCTGCTGGGCGCCGTACTGCTGCGAGCCGTCCTGCGGGCTGCCACCGGCATCGGCGTACGGATCCTGCGGGGCAGGGCCCTCGCTGCCCGGGAGCGGACCGGGCAGCCCGTAGGTGGGGCGGCGGCTGCCGCTGGACGTGCCGTCGCGCTCGGACATGGGTGCTCCTTCGGTCGTGGGCCTGACCAGGATAGCCAGGTCGTGCTGTGTCCGCCGTGGGTGGCGGAGTGGGGAAGCGGGCACAGGCCGGTACCGGGCGGGGCTGATCCGAACCGTCAGGCCAGGCTGGTGGCGATGATGACCATCCCCACCGCCATCAGCCCGGTACCCAGGGGCGTCACCAGCCACGTGATCAGGACCCGCTGCACCACGTCCCATTTGATGTGGCGGGGTCCTCGGGCGAGGCCGGCCCCCACCACCCCGGAGGCCAGGGTGTGGGAGGTGGAGATCGGCGCGTGGATGCCCAGGGCCAGCGCCCCCATCACCACCACGGCCGAGCTCTCCGCCGCCAGGCCCTGTGCGGCCGACAGGTCGGTCATCCGTCGCCCGATGGTGCGGATGATCCGGTGCCCGCCCATCAGGGTGCCGGCGGCGATCGCCACGGCGATCGGCACCGCCAGCGCCAGGGTGAGCGTGGCATCGAACCCGGCCGAGGCCGCCGCCACCATCACCAGCGCCACAGGCAGCCGCACGTCGGCCATCCCGTGCCCGGTGGCCACGGCGCCCGCGGAGATGGTCTGCGCGAAGCGGATGTGTCCCATGCGCAGCCGCTCCGAGCGCCCCAGGGCCAGCAGGCCCTGCATCGTCAGGTAGCTCAGGGCCGCAGCCATCACCGGACCCAGCAGGGTGGGGATCAGCACCAGCGCCGCCACCCGCTCCAGCGATGCTCCCATCCCCAGTGCCAGGTACGAACCGGCAACGCCACCGTAGAAGGCGTGCCACGTGGAGGAGGGCATCCCGTACCACCAGGTGCCCACCTCCCACACCAGGGTGGACACCACGATCGCGATCAGCGCCAGCGCCAGGACGTTCGGGCGGTCGGCGGTTGCCGCCTGCATCTCCTCCAGGCCCAGCAGGCGCAGCGCCCACTGCGAGGTCAGGGTGAGCATCAGCACCGCCAGCAGGGCGCCAAGCAGGTTCAGCACCGAGGCCAGCGCCAGAGCGGTGGATTCCCGCAGCGAACGGGTAGCGATCGCGGTGGAGACGGCGTTGGAGGCATCGTGGAAGCCGTTGACGTAGGCCATCACCAGGACCACGGCGACCACCAGGACCAGCAGTCCGATCGACACTCAGGCGTCCTTGACCCGCAGCAGGTCCGCGAACCGGGCGGTGCGCTCCTGCAGCTCGATGGTGCGTGCGATCGCAGTGGTGACGTCACGGAAGGCCAGCAGCTCCGAGGAGGCGCCACCGCGGCGGTACAGCTCGGCCAGGGCCTGGCGCACCAGTCGGTCGCCCTGGCGGCGGACCTTGCGCACCTGCGTGTAGTAGTCGTCCAGGTCCCGCACCTGGTTCAGCGACCAGGTGGCCACCAGGGTCAGCTCGGCGGCGCGCTCGATGCCCTTGGCGGCCTCCAGCAGCGGCGTGGGCAGCGTGCCCACCCGGGTGAGCACCAGCAGCTCGGAGGTGTGCTCGAGGGAATCGACGGTGTCGGCGATGGTGAGCGCGAAGTCGTACAGGATCTCCGCCTCGTACGGCGTGATCAGGGATTCGGCCAGGCGGTTCGCCACCCGGCCGCACAGCTCGGTGGCGCGGGTGGCGTTCTCGTGCAGGACCGGCAGGATCCGCGTCCGTTCGCGGTAGCCGTGGCCCAGCAGGCGGGAGTGCGCATCCGCGGCCTGCACCAGGAGCTGCGCCAGTTCGCCGAACTGCCCGTACAGCGGACGCTCGACCCGGCGCGGGAAGAACAGGTCCACGCTCGCGTGCCTCCTCGTGGGGGAACGGGCGGCACTCTCCAGCCGCACCTGGGAGCCGATGACAGTTGTGATGCGCCGGACCGGGATGCGCCTGTCGGCGCGAAGGCCGCTCGAAGCGGCAGATGCTGGAGCCCGGGGCAACCGCGGCCCGGCGCGCTAGTCATCGTAGAGCACGGCGCCGCGGGGGTGCCAGCGCCGACGGCAGGGCTGATCTCACACCCCTGCGGACGACCGCCACGGCTCCCGTCCGCTCACTCCAGGGTGCCGGCCTCCGCCTGGTGCCCGGCTGCGGTCAGGGCCTCCCCGGTGCTGAGCAGCCGCTCTGCCTGCACCATCATCCGTGCCTGTTCGTCCTCGTCCACATCCTCCCGGTCGGCGAGGTGCGCGGTGCCGTGGGCTGCGACCGTGGCCACCGCCCCGGCGCGTACCAGTGCCAGGGACAGGTCCCCGGTGAAGGCCCCGCGCAGGATGTGGTCCATGGTGCGGCGCACCTGCTCGACGTCCGGCGGCTCGGCGAAGCCCGAGAGGTACCGCAGCCCGGGCACGGTGCGGGAGCCCTCACGGTAGCGGCGCACCACGTCGTCGCCATTGCGCTGGACCCAGGTGTGCAGCACGTAAAGCCGCCACAGGGCGCCCGGCAGGGTGGTCTCGGGGGAGGCCGACCACAGGGCTGCCAGGTCGCCCAGTCCTTCGGTCTCGACCAGGCCCACCACTCTCTCGACCACCTCGGGGTCCGCGCTGCGGTACACGCCGTTCAGCAGTGCCTGAGCGGAGTCGTGCGCCAGATCGGTGGAGGTGGCGGGATCGGGCTCGCCCGGGATCGCCTCGGCCACCGAGGCGAAGAGGGGAGCGGGCCTGCGGAAGCGGGGGCCGGTGGAGTCCATGCGTACGACTGTACGCAGGGTCTAGCCTGTGCCCATGTCGATCCCACGCCAACTCGGACCGCAGACCGAGCGCCGTGCCCTGCCGGACTACAGCCGCAGTGACGCGACCGTGGAGCGGATGGTCCGAAACCTGCAGGGATCGCGGGGGAGCAGCTCGCAGCCGATGGTGCGGGCACTGATGCCCGCCCACGCCACGCGCGACACCCTGATCCGCTCGATCGCTGCGGCGGTACTGCTGGGCGCCGCTGTGGCGATGATCGTGACCGGGGTGCTGCTGTGGGCCGGCCTGGAGGATGGCCGGTCGCCGGGCCTGGCGATGCTGATGGTGCTGCTGTCCCTGGGCGGTCTGGCGCTGATCCTCGGCTTGCTGGGGGTGCGGTTCGTGATCGCTGCTCTGGCGTCGGCCCGTGCCCGGGTGGAGGTGGGGGAGGCCGCACTGCGGGTGGTGGGCGTCCTGGGTGCCCGCACCGTCGACTGGGACGACGTGATCGCGATCGAGTCGCGCGTGGTGCATCCCGTGCACTGGCTCACCGCGGGCCTGCGCCTGCGTGATGGCAGCCGCGTGATCATGCCGGCGTTCGACCGGCCCCTGTGGGAGTACTCGACGCCGTCGGGCCAGGACATCCGCACCCTGCGCACCGAGCTTCACCAGCGGGAATCCGCACGGCGCACCCGGCGTTGAGCCCGAGGCGGCGCATGACCTGCGACGCATGACCAGACGTGCAGACCACCTGCACCCGATGCTGCCGGAGAGCCGGCAGGTGAAGGGGGATCCACCATGGAAGCCGTGATGATGACGCTCGGCTCCGGCTGGGTCAGCGGCGTCAGGCCGTACTTCATGATCTTCCTGCTGGGCCTCAGCGGCAGGCTGTTCGGCATCGAGCAGGTGCCCGAGGTGCTGCAGCGCACGGACCTGCTGGTGATCGCCGGGATCCTGCTGGTGGTGGACTTCGCGGCCGACAAGATCGCGTTCCTGGACTCCTTCTGGGACCAGCTGCACACGGTGATCCGGCCGATCGCCGGTGGCGCCATCGGATACCTGCTGGGCGGGGAGACCGACACCACCGCCGCCATCGTGATGGCGGTGCTGGGTGCCGCCACGGCCCTGGGGGCCCACGCCACCAAGGCCACTGCGAGAGCGGCGGTCAACGTGTCACCGGAACCGGTCTCCAACGCCCTGGTCTCCACCGGTGAGGACCTCGCCGCCGTGGCGGTGGGCGTGCTCACCCTGGTGTTGCCGGTCGTGGCAGGTATTCTCGCCCTGGCACTGGTGGGGGCGGGCCTCTACCTGGCCTATCGCATCCACCGTGCCTACCGGGATCTCAAGGGCAAGCTCGCCGAGGTGAGGGCCCGCCGTGCTGCTGGGGCCGAACCCGGGGTCTGACCCGGCGCGTCCCCGCGGTCGAAACGAAGGGCCGGCCCCCGCACAATGCGGGGCCGGCCCTTCGTGGTCGGAGCCGGTACTGGTGCGGCTCAGGCGGCCGGGGCCGAGGGGGCCTCGCTGACGCCGTCCTCCCACAGGCGACGGATGGCCTCGCGCACACCCTCGCGCGGCAGCTCCGAGACGCTGAGCACGCCGTTCTCGTCCAGCGGCAGATGGCCCACCTGCCAGCGGCCGTCCTCCTCGACATGGAACATCAGCGGCACCTTGGCAGACGGGTCCGCACCGTCGGTGCGACGCAAGGACACGGTGCGCTCCCGGCCCTCCGCCAGGAACGCGGAGACCACCTCGCCCACGGAGGCGGGGACCTGTGCGACATCCGGCAGCGCCGAGACGATGAAGGAGTCCAGCTCGTCCTGGGTGAGCATCAGGACGGCCTCGTTGGCCTTGATCACGAAGGCCATCCGCATGGCGTCACCCTCGGCCAGGGCGATGCCCATCCAGCGATCGGCGGCGGTGAGCGCGGTGGCGATCACCTGGCCCTCCTCGCCCAGCAGCCACTGGCCGTCGTCCGAGCGCTCCACCTTGCCGCGTGCCCGCAGCCCGGAGGTGACCGCGGCGGTCACGAACTCCTGGGCTTCCTCGGGGGCGCTGCGCAGGCCCACCTGCTCGCGGGTGATGGCACCCTGCGCCGTGGGGCGCAGGTTGAGCATGAAATCGATCTCGTACGCGGTGTAGATGGTGGGCTCGTCCTGGGCGTCGACACCGGTGGTGGTCTCGGTCATTGCTTCCCCTCATGGATGTGGCCCGGGTGCCGGATGCGCGCGGGCGTTCGTCGTCACCGGAAGCATGTCAGATCGAGGGCGGATGGTGCATCCCGCAGCCGCGGGCGGTGGACAGCCCGATCGGCCACCGGCACGACCCACGACGCGTGATCGTTCCCCACCGCGCACTACGCTGGTGCCATGGTGGAGCAGGTGATCGACGCAGGTGTGCTCCGCGCACCCCTGCCGTCCCGCGGTCCCTCCGGTGACAGCGCCCGGGCAGTGTTCGAGCAGATCCTGCGCCACGGCCCCCGCCCCCGTTCCGAGCTCGCCACCCTGCTGCAGCTCTCCGGCGCCACCCTCACCCGGGTCACGCGTGACCTGCTGGACGCCGGCCTGCTGCGGGAGATGCCCCCGGTGACCAGGGAACGAGGCCGCCCTCAGGAACCCCTGGACGTGGACGAGGACCACGCCCATTTCCTCGGCGTGAAGGTGACCGCCCAGGAGGTCTTCGCCGTGGTCACCACCATGCGCGGCAATCCCCATGAGGAGATCGCCGTCCCCGTGCGCTCCGCCGCCCCCGAGGACGTGATCGAGGCGGTGATCGCGCTGGCGGCACCGGTCCTGGCCGCGCACCCCAGGATCGCCGGGATCGGGGTGAGCCTGGGCGGCCGGGTCACCGGCGACGGTGTGGTGCTGTCCTCCTCCATGCTCGGCTGGGACACCCCCGTGCCGCTGGCCGAGCGCCTCACCGCGGCACTGGACCGGCCGGTCACGGTGGAGAACGACCTGATCGCGCTGCTCCAGGGAGTGCTGTGGTTCGGGATCGGCCGCCGCTACGACTCCTTCGTGCTGCTCACCATCGGTGCCGGTATCGCCACCGGCATCGTGCACGATGGTCGGGTCATGAAGGGGCGCACCCATCTGGCCGGCCTCACCCAGACCCTCCCCACCGCCACCCGCGACGGTCGCCATGTGCGGCTCGCCGAGGTGGCCGGAGGCCCCGCCCTCGTGGAACGGGCTCGCGCCACCGGGGCGATCGGCCCCGAGGGGGACCTCGCCGCACTGCTGGCCGCGCACGCCGCGGGGGTGCCTGCCGCCCTGGAACTGGGGGAGGAGGTCGCCCACGCCCTCGCCGTCTCCGCGGGTGCGCTGGTAGGAACGCTCGACCCGCAGGCGCTGCTGCTGGGAGGCGAGGCCATCGGCATGATCAGTGCCCCTGGCGACCGCGGCGAGCGGTTCCGGGCGCTGCTCGAGGGGCAGATCGCCCCGGTGCAGCGCGACATCGACGTGCGCCTGCTGTCCGAGGACTTCGACGAGTGGACGCGCGGCGCTGCCGTCACCGCGATCCAGCGCTTCGCCGCAGGCGTCTGAGCACCTGAACACCTGAGCACCTGGGCCGGGCACCGGGGCCCGTACCGCTGGGCGGGACGGGCCCCGGTGCTGCTCCGGCGGCGGTCAGTCGAACAGGGCGTTGACCCGGTCGTTGAACGAGAAGAAGTCCGCCCCGTCGATCTGCCGCATCCAGGCCTGGTCGAAGGCGGTCTGCATGATCTGCGCGATCGACGCGGAGTTCTCCACCAGCGGGTACAGGCCCGTCTCCCCGTTGGCGACCCGGTCGGTGTACGGCGTCACGTCCAGACCCATCTCGTCGTACCGGGCGATCGCAGCCTCGGTGCCGACGTCCGTCGCCGGGAAGAACGGGGCCCGTTCGCCGATCAGCTGCTGGGCCTCGTCCGAGGCCAAGAACGCGACCAGCCGTGCCGCCTCCTCCTTCTTCTCCGACTGCATCGAGATCGAATCGCCCAGCCCATTGAACATCGAGACGGGGTGACCCACGGGCCCTGCCGGCAGCGGCGCGATGCCCAGCTCCACGCCCTCGAGGTTGTTGAAAGTGGTGATCATCCACGACCCCACGATGGCCAGTGCCGAGGTTCCTCCCTGGATCTGCGCCTGGGCCGGGCTGGAGTCGCCGAACATCCCGAACGGGGGGAAGAAGCCCTTGTCGACCAGACCGAAGTACCAGTCGATCGCGGCCGCGAACCGTTCGTCGTCGTACTGGAAGCGGGTGCCCCAGGTGTCCTTGTCGGTGAAGGTCCACCCGGTGGACAGCGCGAACGGCGACCAACTGGTCTGCCCGGTGTAGTCCACGACGGGGTCGGCCGCCAGTCCGTAGCGCGCCACCGACGTCGGGTCGAAGCCGTCCTCGTCCCCGCGCACGCCGTTGGTGTCCACGGTGAGCCGGGCCAGCATCTGCTCGAAGGTGCCGCCGTCCTCGGGGTTCACTCCAGGCCCTCGAGGTCCTCGGGGGACAGCCCCTCCGCATCCAGCAGGCCCTTGTCGTACAGGATCGCGATGGTGTCGTAGTCCTTCGGCACCCCGTAGCGCTTGCCGTCCTGGCCCGTCCACAGTTCCTGCAGGCCCTCCTGGAACTGGCCGGGGTCGAGCTCGGCGATCGGACCCAGCCCGTCCAGCGGCGTGATGACGCCGAGTCGTACGAACTCGGGGAAGCGGGCGAGGTGGTCGGTGAAGGCGTCGGGCCCGGCCTCGGCCACGAAGCTGGCGGTGAGCTTGGTCCAGTAGTCGCCCCAGCCCATCTGGGTGATGCGCACGGTGATGTCCGGGTTCTTCTCCATGAACAGGTCGATGGCCGCGGAGTAGGCAGGCAGCTGCAGGGCGTCCCACAGCCAGTAGTCCAGTTCCACGCCGTCGCCGGTGGCGGAGGCCCCGCCGCAGGCGGCCAGGGTCCCGACGCCCGCCACCGAGGTGGCCAGGGCCGCGGAGCCGGTCAGGAGTCGGCGCCGGGAGAGGCCGGGACCTGCACCGGCGCCGGCGCGAGAGGCGGGGGCGGTGTGATCGGTGTGGATCGTGCGATCGGTGTGCTCGTTCATCTGGGGTGCCTCACTTGATCCCGCTGAAGCCGATGGAGTTCACGATCCGCTTGGCGAAGATCGCGAAGAGGATCAGGGCCGGTGCCGCAGCGACCAGGGTGGCCGCCATCAGCCCCGACCAGTCCGGGCCGGTGCCCGGTGCCTGAGCGCGGAAGACGCCGAGGGCGACGGTGAGCACCCGGGACTGATCGGTGTACGACACCATCAGCGACCAGAAGTACTCGTTCCACGCCGTCATGTACGTCAGCAGCGCCAGCGTCGCCAGCGGCGCCGATGCCATCGGCAGGATCAGGGTGAAGAACACCCGCACCTTGCTGGCGCCGTCGATCAGGGCTGCTTCCTCCACCTCGCGCGGGACGTTGTTGAAGAACTGCCGCAGGAAGAAGATCGCGAAGCTGGAGATGAACAGGGTGGGCAGCATGATGCCCAGCAGGGTGTCCACCAGGTTCAGGTTCTTGATCAGGATGAAGTTGGGCAGCAGGGTGAAGATCTGCGGGATCATCATCGAGGCCAGGAAGATCATGAACACGGTGTCGCGGCCCCGCCAGCGCAGGCGGGAGAACGCGTAGGCCGCCATCGCGCAGGAGAAGGTCTGCACCACGGTGATGGTGGTGGCCACGATCACCGAGTTCAGCAGGTACCGCCAGAAGTTGATGGAGGCGCCGGAGCCGCCCTGGGCCACGGCCTCCTCCACGCTCTGCTGGCCGAAGACCCGCTCGAAGCCACCCAGGTTCAACCCCACCGGCAGCAGGCTGGAGGGGTCCGTGGCAAGGGCGTTGTTGCTGGACAGTGCAGTGCGCAGCATCCAGTAGAAGGGGAACAGGGTGATGAACAGGAACACGATCATCACCGCCCACGCCAGCAGGCGGCCCCAGGAGAAGGGACGGCGACGTCGGCGCCGCTGAGGGGCGCCGGGGCTGTTGCCGCCGTCGCCTGCGCGGCCGGCAGGGACCGCGGTGTCGTCGCTGCGGGAGTCGATGCCGGTGGGTTCGGTGACCTCGTCGGTGACCGGGACGGGCTGTGTCGTCATGGCGTTCTCCTCGTCTCAGTCCAGGTCCGACTGACCGGCCCGTGTGAGCCAGTACTGGGCGAAGGTGATGACCATCAGGATCAGCAGCAGCGCCACGGACAGGGCGGACGCGTAGCCGAACTCGTACTCGGCGAAGGCGTTCTGGTAGATGTACATCTGCAGCACCCGGGAGGCGTCGGCCGGGCCGCCCTGGGTGGTCACCGAGACGGTGTCGAACACCTGGAACGAGCCGATCACCGTCATGATCAGCACCAGCGCCAGGATCGGGCGCAGCAGCGGCAGGGTGATGCGGCGGAACTGAATATTCGCCTCGCTGGGGTCCGCTGATCGAGGGTTCGGGTGCCACGTCGCTGCCGTAGCGGTGGCGTCGTTCGGGACCACCAGTGGTGTCGTTGGGGCCGCTCTGTCTACGCTCCTTCCGCCGTGTGTATAGGGCACGCGGCGGAAGGAGCAATCTGGAATGGTACGGAAGATCAGGGCGAAGCTGGTGCTCCAGCTGCGCGCAGAAGGTCTGTCGGGGCGAGCGATTTCGTCCTCGCAGGGCATGTCCCGCAAGTCCGTGAGGGCGGTGTTCGAGGCCGCTGACGCTGCAGGGATCGGGTGGGGCGATATCGCGGACGTCGCCGATGAGCAGGTGTATGCCCGGTTGTTCCCGGGCCGGGGCGAGCACGAGAGCGTGTTCGCACAGCCGGACTGGGAACAGGTCCATCGAGAGATGGCCAGGGTCGGCGTGACGCTGAAGCTGTTGCACGGCGAGTACTTCGACGCGACCACGGCGGCTGGGGATCCGGCGATGGGGTATGACCGGTTTTGCCGCACCTACCAGCACCACGTCATGGTCACCGGTGCCGCTTCGAGAGTCGGTCACAAGGCCGGCCAGAGCGTGGAGGTCGACTGGTCCGGCCCCACGATGGAGCTGGCCGATCCGGTCACCGGCGAGGTCTCGAAGGTGTTCTTGTTCGTTGCCTGCCTGCCTTTTTCTCGTTACGCGTTCTGCTTCCCGGCGCTGGATATGCGCCAGGAGTCCTGGCTGCGAGCGCACGTAGCGATGTTCGAGGCGCTGGGCGGGACGGTCCCGAGGATCGTTCCGGACAACCTCAAGACCGGTGTGGTGAAGCACCCCCGCGAGGGCGAGATCGTCCTGAACGATGCGTATCGCGAGATGGCAGCGCATTACTCGGCGGCGGTGCTCCCGGGGAGGGTGCGGAAACCGAAAGACAAGGCGAGCGTGGAGAACACCGTCGCGCACGTCGCGACCTGGGTCATCGCCGGGCTGCGGGATCAGCGATTCACGTCCCTGCCCGAACTTGCAGCCGCCATCGGGCAGCGGATGGAGGCCTATAACGCGGAGCCGTTCCAGAAGCGGCCCGGATCCCGCGCCAGCGTGTTCGACGCGGAGGAGCGGCCGCTGCTGACGCCGCTGCCGGCGGTGCCCTACGAGATCTCGACATGGCACTACGGACGACGAGTGGGCAGGAACGGGCACGTCACGTTCGCGCGGAACTTCTACTCCGCGCCGTTCGCGCACATCGGCGCGAAGGTCGATCTGCGCATCACGGCCCGGACGCTGGAGATCTATCAGGGCAGCCAGCGACTGACCAGTCACCTGCTGCTCCCGGAGACCGCGAGCAATGAGTACCGCACCAACGACGCGGACCTACCTGCGGGCGAGCGTTTCCAGGCCTGGGACGCGCAGAGGGTGCGGGCGTGGGCAGATCGGGTCGGGCCGGCCACGGTGATCGTGATCCAGCGGATCTTCGAGTCCGTGCCGATCGTGGAACAGGGCCTGGATCCCGCGTTGGCGGTGCTACGGCTCTCTCGCCGCTTCTCCGTAGATCGGGTCGAGGCGGCCTGCGCACTCGCGCTGACGGGACGGGTCCGTTCACCGCGCTATGCGCATCTGCACCCGATCTTGGCCACCGGGCAGGACAAGGTCGCCGCCCTGCGTCCACCCCGCGAGGAACCCGCGGAAGACGGCGGATACGTCCGTGGCGCCGACTACTACGCCGGAGGTGTCCGGTGAGCGTGATCGATAACGACACGAAGCGGAAGCTGCGCGAGATGGGCGCGACCGCGCTGCTGGACGCGATCGATGCCCAGGATGAGGCTCACGTGCTGGGGATGTCGTTCCAGGAACGGCTCCAGCTGATCGTGGACGAGGCGCATTCCATCTTCAATCATGGAAAGGTCGAGGGTCTGATCCGCCGGGCGGGGCTGCGTTATCCCGGAGCGGACCTGCGGCGGCTGGATCTGGTCGAGGAACGGGGACTGAACCGGAACGTGATCGCGCAACTGGCAACCTGCTCCTTCATCCAGCGGCAACAGAACGTGGTCTTCCAGGGCTTCACCGGCTCAGGGAAGTCCTACCTCGGCTGCGCGCTGGCGAAGCAGGCCTGCCAGCACCGGCTCCGAGCCCACTACATCCGAATGCCCGACCTCGAAGAGGCCTGGGCCCTGGCAAAGGACAAGCCGCAGGGCCAGACGAAGTTCCTGCGGAAGTACTCCACGTTCTCGCTGCTGGTGATCGACGAGTGGCTGCTGGACCATCCTGACGAGGGAATGCGTTCGATGCTGCTGGAACTGCTCGAGCGCCGCTATGACACCGGCTCGACCGTGTTCTGCACCCAGTACCCGAAGAAGGACTGGCACGCCCGGCTCGGTGGAGCAGTCCACGCCGATGCGATCATGGACCGCATCGTGCACAACACAATCTGGATCGACACCGGCGACAGGAACATGCGAGAACACACCGCACTGCCCCAGTGACCCGATGCCGGCGGGAGCCAGTGGTCCCCACCGCGGCGGCTACTGGCCCCCGTCGGCACGATCGGCGGTCCCCAAGAGCAAGATTCGGTGGCTCCCACGACTACGAATACTCAGAACATCTGGATCTCGCCCGCACCCTCGGTGCGGGCCGCCTCGTAGAGCTGTTCGGGGATCGCCTGCAGCCCGGCGAAGATCAGCAGCGCGGTGTAGCCCATGTGGCGCCACACGTTCACCAGCGCCACGGTGGGGATCACCCACGTCTCGCTCGCCCAGAACTGGATCGTCCCCACCCCGATGGCGTCCAGGAAGATGTTCACGATGCCCAGCTGCGTGTCCAGCATCCACAGGAACACGATGGCCGCGACCACGTTGGAGACCAGATACGGGGCCAGCACCAGGGAGCGCAGCCACGTGGACTGCGTCAGGCGCTGCATCAGCACCGCGATCACCAGTGCCACCACCGTCTGCACGCCGATGTTGATCAGCACGTACAGGATCGTGACCTTCAGCGAGTTCCAGAACACGGGATCGGCCAGCATCGCCTGGTAGTTGTCCAGGCCCACCCAGACCGGTGGGGTGAGGGTGGTGTACTCGGTGAAGGAGTAGTAGATCCCGGTCAGCAGCGGCCAGACCAGGAAGACCAGCAGGCCGATGGTGGCAGGCAGGATGAAAAGCAGGGCCAGTTTGGTGTCATCCGGTCGTCTGCGCCTGGCAGGCGTCCCGGACGACCTCGTTGTCGTCGCGGACATGATGCTCCTCTCGGGCGGTCCGTCAGTCCCCGGCGGGGCCTGCGGTCTCGGGTCGTGCAGGGGTCGCGGATCGTTCGGACGTGCCTGATCGGTCGGAGCTCTCGGGACGGCCCACGGCCTCCACCTCGATCAGCACGGCCGTCTCCGGGTCCATCAGCGGCGCCGCCAGGCCCGTGTTCGCCAGCGCCGCGCCGGGCAACTCGATGCCGTCGGTCAGCGGCAGCTCGTGGCGACCCCGGTAGTTGCGGTCGGTGGCGGGTTCCACCCCGTCCAGCGCCCACGCCGGCCAGCGCAGGTTCGACGGGGTCTCGCCCAGCACCAGGGGCCGCACCCGATAGCGGGAGCGGGGATCCAGCCCGGGCAGTCGTACCTGGCCCACCGTCGCCAGCTCCGTGCTCTCGGTGCAGGCCAGCACGTACAGGGCGCGATCCTTGGTGGGGGAGACCACGCCGGTCAGCCACAGGGCGTCCATCCCGCGATCCGCGCGCACCAGGTCCCCGGTGAACAGGAACTCCCGCCGCTGCTTGTACAGCTCGATCCAGGTGCGCAGCTCGCTGAGCTCGTCCTCGGTGGCCTCGGCCAGGTCCCATTCGATGCCGAGGTGCCCCATCAGGGCGGCCGCTGCCCGGAAGGAGAGCGAGTGGAGGCGTCCGGTGGTGTGCGAGCGGCCGGAGGCGATGTGGCTGCCCATCAGCTCGAAGGGGATCAGCTGACTGGTCCAGCGGTTCATGGACAGCCGCTCGAGGGGGTCGATGCAGTCCGAGACCCACACCCGATCGGTGCGCTCCAGCACGCCGAGGTCCACGCGGGCACCCCCGGAGGAGCACGACTCGATCTCGAGCCCCGGGTGATCGGCCTTGAGCCGGTCCATCAGCCGGTAGGCGGCGAGGGTCTGGGCGTGGGTGGCCGCGGCGCCGGAGGAGCGGTCCGCCGCCTCCACCAGGTCACGGTTGTGGTCCCACTTGATGTACGAGATGTCGTACTCGTTCAGCAGCGCGTCCATCTGCCGGTGCACGTGCTCGAAAGCACCGGGGTGGGACAGGTTGAGCACCTGCTGGTAGCGGGACTCGAAGGGGAGGCGTTCCGCGGACGGCGCCATCACCCATTCGGGGTGTGTCAAGTCCCGGGTTTCGTTGAGGGTGTGCGGGTGATGGTTGCTCAGGCCGCGGTGGCGGTCTGAGGGGCGTGCTGACGGACCCGGTGGTCCGTCTCGATCTCGGTGGGGGTGCGGTGGTCGAGCTTGCCGTGGAGGCGGTCGGTATTGAACCAGTGGACCCAGTCGGCGGTGGCCGGCTCGACGTCCTCGATGCCGTTCCAGGGCCCATCGAGAAAGATCAGTTCGTGCTTGTAGAGTGAGTTCAGTGCCTCGGCCATCGCGTTATCGTACGAATCTCCCTTCGAGCCGACAGAAGCGACAACTTCGGCTTCCTCCAGCGCCTGCGAGTATTTGATGGCGCGGTATTGAACTCCGCGGTCGCTATGATGTATCAATCCACTCACGTCTTGGCCAGCTTTCCGACGGTTCCAGAATCCCATGTTAAGCGCGTCGAGGGCCAGATCGGTATAGAGCCGCGTCGAGGTTTGCCAGCCGACGATCATTCGTGAGAACACGTCGAGCACGAAGGCGACGTATACCCATCCCGACCTGGTGGGCACATAGGTGATGTCCGCTACCCATAGCTGATTCGGGGCGGTCGCGGTGAATTCCCGCTGGACGAGGTCCAAGGGGCGGCCGGTCTCCGGGGCCGGCTTCGTGGTGCGCGGGTACTTGCCCCGTACGGTGCCGCGGATGCCGAGGGAACGGCACAGTCGCTCGACTCTGCCCTTGCCGACCGCGATGCCCTCGCGGACGAGCTGCGCATGAATCTTCCGGATCCCGTAGACCCGCATTCGTGGATGAAAATGAATGCGCATAATCTCCTTCGATAATTCGGCATCACGAACACTGCGAGCCGAGGGAGGTCGGCTGCGGGCCGCATAGTAGGTCTGCGGGGCGATCTTCACATCGAGCTCTTTGGTGAGAACCCGGCAGATCGGTTCGATCCCCCACGTGTCTTTTTGTTCGTCGATGTAGGCGACGATCACTTCTGTGGGCGGTCGAACTCCGCCGCGAAAAAAGCCGTCGCGGACTTCAGGATCTCGTTCGAGCGGCGCAGCTCACGGTTCTCCGCCTCCAACTGACGAATCCGCGTTTCGGCGTCCACCGCCTCGGTCGGGATGTCTGCGGCTTCTGCCTTGCTGACCCAGTTCCGCAGCGCTTCCTTGTGCACGTTCGTCTGCTTCGCGATCCGCGCGATCGCGCCGATGCGTGTCGCCGGGCCGCGGCGGGCCTCGACGGCCAGGCGGGTCGCTCGCTCCCGCAGCTCGACGGGGTACTTGTAGTTGGCCATGGTGATCAGGGGGTCCTTCCAGGATGTCTGGCTCACCCTCTATCAAACCCCGGACGATTCAGTGCGCGCGGGCCAGCTCCGAGTCGAGGTTGACCATCTCCGGCTCGAACCAGAGCCCGAACTGCATGCCCAAACCTGTCACGTGGTCGATTAGTGGGCCCAGCCCCTCGGGCCACGCATCCGGGGAGACCACCCAGTCGCCCAGGCCCGAGGTGTCGTCGCGGCGGGAGCCGAACCAGCCGTCGTCCAGGACGTAGCGCTCCACGCCGAGGGCGGCGGCACGATCGGCAAGGTCGGTGAGGCGGCCCAGGTCGTGGTCGAAGTACACGGCCTCCCACACGTTCAGGGTGACGGGCCTGTCGGTGGAGACGTGGTGCTTGCGGGAGCGCAGGTGGCGGTGGAAGCGGCGCGCCACCTCGTCCAGGCCGTTGCCGTACGAACCGTACAGTCAGGGGCTGCGGTAGCTGTCGCCGGAGGCGAGGTGACCCTCGCCCGGCAGCAGCAGTTCGCCGCCGGCCAGGATCTGGGTGCCGCCGGAGGTGCGCTCGGCCAGGTGCACGTGGTTGCCGGAGAAGCCGACGTGCACCGCCCACACCTGACCGGAGGAGAAGTTGAAGCCCGCGGTCCCGGCATGCAGGAGGTGGGCGGCGTCCGCGCCGGTGCGCCCGCGCCGGTTCTGCCGCAGATGCGTACCGGTGGTGAAGCCACGGCGCTGGGGGACCCGCTCATGGGCCCACCGCCCGGCGAAGTCCAGCAGCTCGGTGGCGTCCAGGGGGACCGGCAGGGCGAGGGTGAGGTCGCTGAGGGTGTACGTCTCGGCCCCGGCATTGGTGACCTCGGCCCGGGCGCGCAGCAGCCCCTGGGCAGTGAGCTCCACCTCGAGCCGTGCCTCCAGCCCGTTGGCCCGGTCCTCCAGCTCGAACGTGACGAGCCCCGAAGCTGCCTCGACGAAGCCCGCGCGGTCCCTGTCCTCATCGGCCTCGGCGAGGATCTCGCCGTCGAGCCGAACGGCATGGCAGGAGAGACGAGGCGCGAATCCGGAGCCGTCCGGTCGGGAGCCGGTCAGGCCCGGCGTGCCCAGCCAGCCGTCCGCGTTCTGCGGCAGCAGGCCCAGGCGCAGCGGCACGTCGGGAGCGTTGTTGGCGACCGGAGGGGTGGTGACCGCCGCGAGCTGTGCGGCATCGGCCGAGGTGAGGGAGCCCAGCGCCGGCCCCCAATGGAGGACAGCAGGGATGCGCCCACCGGTGACGTCGAGCAGCAGGGAGACGCCTGCACTGCTGAGGTGGACCCTGACCGTGGGACCTGCACAGTCGTGCGCCTCGGGGTTGTTCACGGACGGGTCGCGCTGATCGGGCATCATCGCCTCCACGGCTCGGTACGGGGCCGTCGCTGCCCCCGACTTATTTATTGCATGAAACTTAAGCCGTGGGTGGCGCGAGGTCAAGCCTGGACCGGAGCCGGCCCCGTCATGGGATGCATCCCGCGGTGCGCGTCGGCGCCGCTACTCTGTCCCCACCCCATGACCCAGGAGCCCCCCGATGATCCTCACCCAGTCCTCCAAGCTACGCGACGTGTGCTACGAGATCCGCGGGCCGGTGCCCGCCGAGGCCGCGCGCATGGAGGCTCAGGGCCACCAGATCCTCAAGCTCAACATCGGCAACCCCGCCCCCTTCGGCTTCGAGGCGCCCGACGAGATCCTGGTGGACATGATCCGGAACCTGCCCTCGGCGCAGGGCTACTCCGACTCCCGCGGCATCCCGGCGGCGCGACGCGCGGTCGCGCAGTACTACCAGATGCGCGGCATGCCGGGCATCGAGCTGGACGACGTGTTCCTGGGCAACGGGGTCTCCGAGCTGATCCAGATGGTCTGCCAGGCGCTGGTGGACGACGGCGACGAGGTGTTGATCCCGCAGCCCGACTACCCGCTGTGGACCGCCGCCGTTTCCCTGGCCGGCGGGCGCGCTGTCCACTACCGCTGCGACGAGGAAAGCAACTGGTGGCCTGACGTCTCCGACATCGCCGACAGGGTCACCGAGCGCACCAAGGCCATCGTGGTCATCAACCCCAACAATCCCACCGGCGCCGTGTACCCCGAGCCGGTGCTGCGCGAGATCGTGGAGGTGGCCCGCAAGCACGGGCTGCTGATTCTGGCCGACGAGATCTACGACAAGATCCTTTACGACGACGCGGTGCACACCCCGATCGCCTCGCTGGCCCCGGATCTGCTGTCGATCACCTTCAACGGACTGTCCAAGGCGTACCGGGTGGCGGGCTTCCGTGCCGGATGGATGACCCTGTACGGGCCGCAGGACGACGCCACCAGCTTCATCGAGGGCCTCGAGGTGCTCTCGAACATGCGGCTGTGCCCGAACGTCCCGGCCCAGCACGTGGTGGCCACGGCCCTGGGCGGCTACCAGACCATCAACGACCTGGTGCTGCCCGGGGGCCGGCTGCGTGAGCAGCGCGACGTGGCCTACGAGGGCCTCAGCGAGATCCCCGGGGTGAGCGTGGTTAAGGCCGAGGGTGCGCTGTACATGTTCCCGAAGCTGGACCTGGAGATGTACCGGATCGACAGCGACGAGGAGTTCGCCTACGACCTGCTGCGCTCGAAGAAGCTTCTGGTCAACCACGGCACTGGCTTCAACTACCCCGAGCCCGACCACCTGCGTCTGGTGACCCTCCCGCGGGCCGACGTGCTCGCCGACGCCGTGGACCGCATCGCCGACCACCTCGCCTCGATCCGCCGCTGAGGGCGCCCGGGCGCTCTGTGGACGGGGAGGGTCAGAGCAGCAGCGCGGTCGCGGCAACCTCCTGCGGACTCTGGTCGCCGAACACCTTCTGCGCCTGCGCCCCGCCCCAGGCGATGGACTCCGGGCGGAAGATGACCACGTGGAGAGCGGCCGCGGCGAGGGCCAGGATCGAGCCGAGGGTGAGCATCGCGACCTCCGAGCTCGATTGGAATGATCGTTCCACTATAGTGGGCCGTGCCCGGCGCCGACAGCCCGGGCGAGGAACGACGACGAGCAGGCAGCGAGCAGGAGGGGTCATGGGACGACAGTCCGCCTTCGTGCGGGAGGACACCGTGCGCTCCGCCCGCGACGTGTTCTGGAGCGAAGGGTACGAGGGCGCTTCCATGGCGAGCCTCCAGCGGGCCACCGGACTGAACGCCAGCAGCATCTACCATGCCTTCGGCTCCAAGCGCGGTCTGTTCGACGCCGCGATCGAGGACTACCTCGAGCGCGTCGTTCGCTCCGGGCTCGCCCCGCTGTGCGCGCCCGAGGTCGCCCCCGATGCTCTCGAGCGCTACTTCCTCGCGGCCCGCGCGCTGTTCGCGGACCCGTCCGGCCGCACCCTCTCCGACGGATGCCTGCTGGTGAACACCGCCTGCTCCGGGCTCGCCCGGGACGGCGGGATCGCCGAGGCCGTGCGCGCCTATCGCGCCGAGCTGCTCGCCGCCTTCACCCGCGGCGTGCAGGCCCGACGCCCCGACCAGTCGCCGCAGGAGCGTGCGCAGCTCGTCGAGACCTGCGTCGCGCTGCTGATCAGCGCGCTGGTCATGACCCGGGTGGACCGGGATGCGGCCACCGCCGCGATCGACTCCGCCCTCACCGCACTCCAGAACCAGGAGCAAGGACACCCATGAAGCCCCTCTACACCACCGAAGCCCTGGCCACCGGCGGCGGCCGCGACGGCCACGTCGATGTCGCCGAGTCGGATCTCGCCTTCGACCTCGCCGTCCCGACCGCCATGGGCGGCACCGGCGCCGGCGCGAACCCCGAGCAGCTCTTCGCCGCCGGGTACTCCGCCTGCTTCCACTCCGCCCTGCAGGCCGTCGCCCGGCAGCAGAAGGTCGCGATCGACGGCTCGAGCGTCGGCGCCCGCGTCACCATCGGCTCGGAGGAGTCCGGCGGCTTCTCGCTCGCCGTCGAGCTCGAGGTGGTCATCCCGGAGCTCGACCACGACACCGCCCAGGCGCTGGCCGACGCCGCGCACCAGGTGTGCCCGTACTCGAACGCCACCCGGGGCAACATCCCGGTGGTCGTCACCGTCACCGACGACTGACCGCCCCGCGTCCTGCCGGCAGGCGTCGGGCAGGTGCGAGGAGCCCCGGCGGGATCGATCCCGCCGGGGCTCCTCGTGCTGTGGCATGCTGCTCACGGGCGCAGCAGCACCTTGCCCTGTCGGCCGTCGGTCAGCGTGGCCGCCACGGCGGCGGCGACCTCCTCCAGCGGGAAGGTGGCCGCGACCGGCAGGGTGACCTCGCCGGAGAGCAGGCCGGAGAAGATCTCGCCGATGAGCCGGCGACGCACCTCCGGCGCCATCTCCGCCGAGACCCGGGAGCCCCAGAAGCCCTCGACCTTCAGATCGCGGAAGATGATCGGGCCCGAGGGGAGCGCCATGGTCGAGTCGCCCATCGCCCCGAAGACCACCAGGCGACCGCCGTCCCCGAGCAGCGAGAGCACCTGGCCCGCCGCCTCGCCGCCCACGGAGTCCAGCCCCGCTGCGACGCGCGCCTCTCCGATCAGCGCACGCGCCTGCTCCTGCCAGTCCTCCCGATCGGTGGCGACGACGTCACCGATGCCCTGCGCGGCGAGCTCCTCGACGCCGCTGCCGCGCCGCACCAGGCTGATGACGCGGATCCCGCGCAGCCGAGCGAACTGCGCGACGAGGCGGCCGACGGCCCCGGTCGCGGCGTTCTGCACGAGCACCTCGCCGGGAGCGAGGTCGAGGTGCTCGAGCAGGGAGACGGCGCTGAAGGGCATGGCCAGGAGCTGGGCGGCGGACTCGTCCGGCAGCTCGGCCGGCACCGGGACCAGCGAGGAGGCGGGGGCGGTGAACAGCTCCGCCCAGGCTCCGGTGATCCCGGTCGCCGCGACACGGTCGCCGACGGCGTAGCCCTCGACGCCCTCGCCGAGCGCCTCCACCACTGCGACGGCCTCGCTGCCGGCGCCGGAGGGCAGCGCGGGGCGGACGCCGTAGGAGCCGCGGATTGTCCACAGGTCGTGGTGGTGGATCGGGCTCAGCGACATCCTCAGCAGCGCCTCGCCGGCGGCCGGAACAGGGGCATCGGCCTCGGCGGTGCGCAGGACGTCGGCGGGATCGCCGAAGCGGTCGTAGGTGATGGTGAGCATGGGATCGCCTCTCGATTGTGGAATAATCATTCCACTATAGCGGTGGGGTGCCTCCCTGCACCGTGCGCGGGTCGTGCTGTTCCGGGTCTCACAGCTGCGGCCGCCACGGCGCCGGGCGATGCAGAAGGGCCGGGGGCCGGGACCGGTGCTCCGGTCCTGCCCCCGGCCCTGCGGCAGGGTGCCTGCTGCTCGTGCGCGGCTCAGGCGTGCGTGGGCTGCGGTGCGCCCTCGCGGGCGATGCGGACCATCTCCTCGCGGTCCGCGACCTTGATGCGGGCGCGCGGCTGGCCATCGGCGTCCACCGCAGCCGCACCGAGGGCCTTCTCGTGCGCGTCCAGCGCCATCCAGCCCTCCCAGGTGGTGTACTCCACGCCGCGGGAGTCCAGCAGGCGCACGATCGCGTCGTTGTCGCGCTCCGGCGCGGTGGGCAGCTGCCCGGACTCGAGGTCCTCCAGCAGGGAGCCCACGGTCTCGATCGCATCGGACTTCGTCGCGCCGATCAGGCCGACGGGCCCGCGCTTGATCCAGCCGTTGGCGTACAGGCCCGGAAGCACGGTGCCATCCGCCTCGGTGACACGGCCGGCGGCGTTGCTGATCACGCCGCGGGAGGAGTCGTAGGGAACTCCCGGCAGCTCACTGCCGAAGTAGCCCACCGCCCTGTACATGGACTGCAGCTCGTAGTCGACGAACTCGCCGGTGCCCTCCAGGCGCCCCTCCTCGTCCAGGCGGGTGCGCTCGAAGCGCATGCCGGTGACGTGCCCGTCCTCACCGAGGACCTCGACGGGGCGGTGCCAGAAGTGCATGTGCAGGCGCCGGGTGACGGGCCCGCCGTGGTGGTCGGTGGGCTCCTCGCCCGCGGCCTCGCGGCGCTGCTGCTCCTCGAGCCAGTTCACGAAGGTCTGCACCACCTGGTCGGTGCGCTTGTCGGCGCGGATGGCCTCCCACTGCGCCTCGGTGATCTGCTCGATGTCGCGCGGGTCCATCACCACCTGCACGCCCTTGGGGTGCGCCAGCTCGCGGGTCTCCAGCGGGGAGAACTTGGTCTGGGCGGGGCCGCGGCGGCCGAACACGTGCACGTCGGTGGTGTTCGCAGCGGCGAGGCCCTCGTAGACGTTGGCGGGGATCTCGGTGCGCAGCAGCTCGTCGGCGCTCTTGGACAGCACGCGGGCCACGTCCAGGGCCACGTTGCCGTTGCCGATCACCGCGACCTGCTGGGCCTCCAGCGGCCACGTTCGCGGGTAGTCGGGGTTGCCGTCGTACCAGGCCACGAAGTCGGCGGCGCCGTAGGAGCCGTCCAGGTCGATGCCGGGGATGTCCAGATCGGCGTCCTTCAGGGCGCCGGTGGCGAACACGACCGCGTCGTAGTGCTTGCGCAGGTCCTCCAGCGTCACGTCCTTGCCGAACTCCACGTCACCCAGGAAGCGGATGTCTCCGCGGCCCAGGATGCGGTGCAGCGCGGTGATGATCCCCTTGATGCGCGGGTGGTCCGGGGCCACGCCGTAGCGGATCAGCCCGAACGGGGCGGGGAGCCTGTCGAAGATGTCGGCCTGGACCTCCAGGCGCCCGGACTTCACGGCCTCGGAGCGCAGCAGGGTCTCTGCGGCGTATACGCCGGCGGGGCCGGATCCGATGACGGCCAGGCGGAGGGACTGCGGGGAGGAGGACATCTCACCTCGGTCTCGTGGCGCACGGATGCGCCGGACGGGAGCGCGCCGCTGCGCGCAGATTTCCGCACCACTTTATACGCGGAATTCGTGGGGAGAGGGTGGTGTGAGCGGGCTGACGCACCCCCGACAGCACCGCGCACCCCCCGATGCTCCGAGGGGTGCGCGATGGTGGTCGAGCGGCGGGGGCGGGCGGGAGCCCGGCCCACCAGGGTCAGCTGCCCTTAGGGACAGCTGCCCTCGGGTTAGCTGTCCTTGCGGGCCTCTTCCTTCGCAGCGGAGGTCTCCGGCTTGTTGTAGGCCAGCCAGAAGTAGACACCCACGAACACGGCACCGCCGACGATGTTGCCGAGGATCACCGGGATCAGGTTGTCCCACACCGCGGACAGCGGCGTCAGCGCCGCGAAGTCATCGACGGTCACCCCGGCCTTCTGGACGGCGGCGCCGTTCCAGAACTCGTCTCCGGCACCGTACTTGACCATCAGGCCCATCGGCAGCATGAACATGTTGGCCACCGAGTGCTCGAGGCCGGTGGCCACGAACAGCGAGATCGGGCCGATCACGGCGAGGATCTTGTCGGTGACCGTCTTGCCGGCGGTCGCGATCCACACCGCGAGACACACGGCGAAGTTGGCCAGCAGGCCCAGGAAGAAGGCGCGCGGCCAGTCGTAGGAGACCTTGGCCAGCGAGGTGTTCAGCGTGACCAGGCCCCATGCGCCGCCGTTGGAGGCGTGCACGCCGGCCAGCAGGATCAGCAGCGCCATCAGCGCGGAGCCGATGAAGTTGCCGGCGATCGAGATGCCCCAGTGGGCAAGCATCCGGGTGGCGTTGATCCGCTTGGACAGCCACGGCATGACGGTCATGGTGGTGCCGGTGAACAGGTCCGAGCCGCTCATCACCACCAGGCCCAGGCCCACGGAGAACACGACGCCGCCCAGCACCTTGGAGATGCCCACGGGCCAGTCGGCCATCCCCTGCTGGGAGGTGACCATGTAGATGAAGCCCCAGGCGATGAACGCGCCACCGGTGAGGGACAGCAGGAACATGCGGCCGTAGGGCGTGGTCGCCTTGGCGTACATGCCGTCCTCGAGGGCCATGGCCAGGGCCTTCGGTGCCGGGATCTGCGTGGACGGTGCGGGTGCTGCGGCGGGTGCGGGAGTGCCGGAGGATCCGGGCCCCGAGGAGGGTGAGGTCATGGCGATTCCTTCTCTCGTACACAGGACGACCACAGGGTACGCCCGAACAACGATGAGAGAGGGGTTGTAAGGCCCGAGAGGTGACGTGTTCTCGTGCTGGCCGTGCTGGTCAGGGGTGCCGACGCTCAGTTCTCCGGCGTGATGGGCACCACGCCGACCGCGACCGACAGGGTGCTGGTGGCCCCGGGCGGCCCCACCACGATCCCCTTCAACGGCGGCACGTCGGTGTAGTCCCGCCCCCAGGCCGTGGTCACGAATCGCTGGTCCACGAAGGTGCGGTTGGTGGGGTCGATGTCCACCCAGCCGGTGCCGGGGACCAGCACGCTGAGCCACGCGTGGGAGGCGGCAGAGCCGATCATCCCTCCGTCGGGCTGGGTGCTGAGCTCCCCGTCGGCGCTGCGGGCGGTGCGCAGGTACCCGGAGACGTACCGGGCGGCCAGCCCCGCGGCACGTGCCACGGCCACGCCCACGTGGGAGAAGTCCTGGCACACGCCGTGGCGGGCGCTGAGCACCTCCTCCAGGGTGGAGGTGACGGTGGTGGCGCCCGAGGCGTAGGTGAAATCGGTGTGGATCAGGGCGGTCAGGTGTGCCAGGCACTCGCCGATCGGCCGCTGCGGGGTGAACACCTCCGCGGAGATCTCTCGCACGGCGTGGGAGGTGCGGATGCGCGGTGATGGCTGGGTGAAGTCGATGCTGGCGGCCGGCATCAGCGGCCCCCAGTTCTCCGGCAGGCAGCTCTCGAAGGGCCGGGACATGGTCTCGGTGGGATACCGGCGCTCTGCGACCGACACCCGCGCTCGGGAGTGCACCTCGAGGTGGTCGTGGGGCTGGTCCACCATCAGATAGGTGGAGGAGTTGCCGTAGAAGTCGGTGTGGGCGGTGAGCCGGGCCGGGGCGGGATCCACCGTCACCTCGTGGGACAGCACCCGCTGGTACAGGGTGGCGCGGGGCTCCACATGGGCGCGGCCGTAGTTGCGGGTGACCGGTTTGGCGTACCGGTAGGAGGTGAGGTGGTGCAGTGCGTAGTCGACGGCTTCCACTGCGGCCTGGTCGTCCAGGCGCAGGGGGACCGGGGGCAGCATCTCAGACATCGTCGAACCCCCAGGGGGAGGTGGATTCGGTGGGACGGAAGTACACGTCCTCCAGGGCGCCGGCCAGCTCCCGCAGGGAGGTGATGGCCCCGGAGGTCTCGTCCAGCAGCGCTGTCGCGGAAGGACCGGCCGTGGAGGCAGGCTGCAGCAGCTCCCGGGGCGACCAGCCGGTCACCCGCGTACGCAGGGAGCTCAGCGGGGCCCTCAGCTCGGGCGAGGGGGTGGACTCCGGCAGGCGGTCCAGGCTCGCCCCCAGCTTCTCCAGCTGGAAGGCGAGGGACCGGGGCAGGGTGGCGTCGGCCAGCAGCAGCTCCAGCAGCAGCTCGGGCTGCACGGCCGCGTGGTAGTAGCGACGGTAGGACGCGCCGGACTCGGTGATCACCGCGACCGCCTGGGTCACGCGGGCCTCGGCCTCGTCGTGCCGGCGGTGGCCCAGGGTGGCGCGCAGCAGTGCCAGCAGCCCCAGGGTGCGCTCGATCCTGCGACCGGTCTCGGCCAGGTCCCATCCCAGGTTCCGGGGCATCGAGTCGGTGATCGCCCCGGACAGGGTGAGACAGCCGTCGATGATGTCGGTCAGGGCAGGCTCCAGCGGCTGGGAGTCCACCTGGCCCAAGGTACGGATCCGGGCGCGCATGCGTGCGATCACCGGCCAGATGTCGTCGGAGACCAGGTCGCGCAGGGTGCGGGTGGTGTGCGCCAGGGAGTCGAAGGACTGCGCCAGTGAACCGGGGCGGTCCACCGCGGTGAGCAGCGCGGTGATCTCGGTGTGCACCTCCTCGGGATCCTTCAGGTCCACCTGGTGGAAGCCGGGGAAGGTGGTGGTCACGTCGGTGACGGCCCTCAGCAGCACACCCAGGGCGGTGCGGGCCGTGGTGCCGCGCTCGGATCCGAGGTCGTTGGTGGTGTCCAGCACGGTGCGCAGCAGGCGGGACGTGAGGTCCACCCGCTCCAGGTAGCGGCCGAACCAGAACAGATCCGCGCCGATCGAGCGGGTCATCGCCGGGTACGCCGGCAGCGTGGACCGGGTGACGGCGGCAGGGGAGGCCTCCTCCGATGCGGCAGTGGCGGTCTCCGGCACCAGCACCCACACGTCCTTCACGGCGGTGGGGGCATCATCGGTGGTGGTGGCGATACCTCCGGGCAACACCTCGTAGTCGTCGGCCCCCGCGAGCACCAGCAGGCGCAGGGTGACGGGCCGCTGGACCGGCCGCTTCCCGCCCGCGGGGTCCAGGGACAGAGCGGTGGACCACTCGGGTGCCGAATCCGTGGCAGGGGAGCGCAACTGGAGGTCCTCGTGGAGGATCTGACGGCACAGGTCCGGCAGCGCCTTACGCAGGGCGGGGTTCTCCAGCAGTCCGGCGCCGAGGGGGTTCACCACCTCCACGTCGCCGTTGCGAGCGGCCTCCACCAGCCCGGTCACGCCGCGCAGAGGCGTGGGCCCCAGGTCCAGCGGGTCCAGCTGCTGCGACGGTGCCAGGCGGATCAGCGTGTCCACGGCCTCCGCTGGATCGGCCTGCACCCCCGGCACGCGCAGCGTGAGCAGACCGGAACCGGTGCGCAGGTCGGTGGCGGAGACCACGGGGGCCCCCAGCAGGTTCGCGAACCAGTGATGGTCGAAGGTGAGCAGCGGGTCCTCGCCCTTGCCCAGCAGCACCACTGCCCGGCCCGAGCCGCCGTCGGCCCTGCCACGGAGGTCCAGTGCGGTGCGGATGCGGTCGAAGAAGGGGTGCAGGCGGCGCAGCTCCGTGGAGCGGTACAGCCCCGGCGCGCACCGGGACAGCACCCGGCGCATCTCCAGGGCGAACCCGGCGCCGTGGGGCACGTCGACCTGGTCCTCGATCACCCGCCACTGGCCGTCGGCGGTGCGGGCCACCGTGCAGGCCAGCGCGAACAGGCGCTGCGAACCACGGGCCGGGATCCCCACGGCGGTGCGCAGGTAGGCGGGGTCCTCCAGCAGCTCGGCAGTGGGGGCCACATCGCTGCCGAACACCGTGCGCGGCCCGTACAGGTCCGAGTACAGCGCATCCAGCAGGCGAGCACGCTGCACCAGCCCCGCGGAGAGGTCGTCCCACTCGGATGCGGTGATCACCGCAGGGAGGGGATCGATCATCCCGGGTGCCGCCCCGGACACGTCGGCCGCGAACATGGCGGCGGCGTCCGAGGAAGCCCGGCGCAGGGCGGAAGGGCCCATCACATCGAGTTCGGCCGCCAGCGAGCGGGGGGTGGAGGAGCTCACCGGTTCATCGTAGGCGGGCGCCTCAACCGGCGCTGACCACCGGGACACCCTCGGAGGGCTGGACCACCACGAAGCCGGGGCCGTGGAAGGCCAGCTGGAAGGACTCGCCGGAGCCGCGGCCGATCAGGGAGCCCATCTTGAAGTCGTTCTTGATCTGGGGCTGCAGGTTCGCCGACCAGCACACCGCCGCCTGCGGGTCCACGAAGGTGGGCTGGCGGGAACAGTCCAGCAGCATCGGGGGACCGTCGGAGGTGACCGCGACCATGCCCTGCCCCTGCAGGAACAGGTTGAACAGGCCCCCGGCCATGAAGCCTGCACCGCCGAGGGAGCGGATGTCCCACTGGATGGAGCTGTCGAACGCCAGCATGTTCTTGGTGTTCAGCGTGAGGGCGTCGTTCTCCAGCTGGATCAGGAAGATCTCGTGGGCCTGGCGGGCGTAGAAGATCTCCCCGTGGCCGCGGGTGCGCATCATGTTGGCGCCCTCGCCCGTGGCCATCTTCTTCAGCAGCTTCATGCCGCCGCCGGAGCCCTGGTACGAGAAGTCCATCTGCCCCTGGTAGGCGACCATGGCGCCCGCGGCGGAGATGATCTCCGGTGCCTGCGGGTGCAGGGCGCAGCGCAGCATCTTGTGGGACTGAAGCGTCCACCGGTCGTTGGTCTGCTTCTCCTGATTGGAGGCGTCGAAAAGGTTCGAGCGCATGGTTCCCCCTTGAGTCCGACCGGGCCCCGCCCGGAGTTCGTGGCGACGCTGCTGCGCCGCGCGCGCATCGTCTCACGGGCGGGACCGACGGTGAAGGGGTGGGTCAGCCGACCTGGCCCCGGGTGGGGAGGCCGGCTGCCGCCCCGGGGCCGGGGTGGGGAGGCCGGCTGCCGCCCCGGGGCCGGGGTGGGGAGGCCGGCTGCCGCCCCGGGGAGCGCAGAGGTGGGTCAGGCGGGGGCGTCGGTGAGCTGGTAGTCGCCGGCCTCGTCCACCGCGGCCAGCAGGTCGTCCTTGGAGACCTCGCCGTCCGCCGTGACGGTGAGGGTGGAGGTGCCGCCGGTGACCAGCTCGACCTGCACGTCGGAGACGCCGTCGATCGCGGAGACCTCCTCGGTCACCGCGCTCACGCAATGGCCGCAGGTGAGGCCGGTCAGTCCGTAGGTGGAAGTGCTCATGGTGTTCTCCTCTGTCTCGATGCGTTTGTCTCGATGCGTTCAGTGGCGCCTCAGCCGCCCGGTGGCGCCTCACTGTGACCCCATCACGGGGCTCGCGCGGCGCTCCCAGGGCAGCGTTCCTGCCACCTTATACCCCGAGGGGGTATGCGTGTGGGGATGGGGGAGGGCGCAACCACGTGAGGGTGGGGGTGGGCGCGCAACCAGAGGGGCAGGGGAGAGGGCGAAGGGATGGAGTGGACCACGGAGGGCGTTACCACGGCGTCAACTGGTCCTATGTGATCAGCTACGACATATATGCCGGTGCTGATCACATAGGTCCGGTACGGCTCAGTCCCGTCCCCTCAGCACCGGAACCCGCCGCGCCGCCACCCGCCGCGCCGCCACCCGCTGCGCCGCCACCCGCTGCGCCGCCACCCGCAGCGCCGGGACCCCGTACCCGACCCAGGCGTCCACCTGTGCAGGAGCCGTGCAGGCCAGGTGAGGGAACGCGGGGACATCCCCGCTAGAAGCAGCCGGTGCGGCAGCAGCCTCGTAGCATGGCCACCATGGTCGACCCCCGCCCTCTCCGCCCGGCGCGCCGTGATCCGCGGCTCGTCGCGCTCGCCGAGGACTCCGGCTACGAGATCCAGGGCCGCATCGGCGCCGGCGGGATGGGGATCGTGTACCGCGGCAGGGACGCCGACGGCAACGACGTCGCGATCAAGCTGCTGCGACACGAGATCTCCGACGACCCCCGCGCACGGGAGCGCCTGGCCAGGGAGGTCGCGGCCCAGCAGCGGGTGCGCAACGACAACATCGTGCGGATCCTCGATGCCGAGCTCGACTCCGGTGATGCTTTCGTGGTCACCGAGTTCATCCCCGGCCCCACCCTGGAGGACGCCGTGCACTCCCATGGCGGCCTCCATCCGGAGGCGGTGCGGGAGCTCGGCCTGGTGATGGGGGAGACCCTGCGCGACATCCACGCCGCCGGGGTGGTGCACCGCGACCTCAAGCCCAGCAACGTGCTGCTGCGTGGGGCCACCGAGGGCGACCTGGCCGTGTTCGATCCGGACGGGGACCGCCTGGACCCGGTGATCATCGACTTCGGCATCGCCATCGCCGCCGAGGAATCCCGCCTGACCTCCACCGGCCTGGTGATGGGCACCGCCGCGTACTTGGACCCGGAGGTGGTGCGCACCAACCACACCGGCGAGGCCGGCGACTGGTGGGCATGGGCTGCGCTGCTGGCCTTCGCCGCCACCGGCCGGGAGCCCTACGGGGGTGGCCGGGCCGACCTGGTGTTCCTGCGGGCCGAGCGCGGGGAGATCGACGTGGACGGCACGCCGACGGAACTGGCCCAGTGGCTGCGCTCCGCTCTGCAGGCCGATCCCGAGCAGCGACCCCTACCCGAGGAGATGATCGAGGGACTCGCTGCCCTTGACCTCAGCTACTACGACGACCCCGGCCCCACCGAGGCGATATCGGCTGGGACCCGCACAGCGGCACTGCCCCTGGCCGACGGAGCCGGCGCGGTCACGCCCGCCGACGCCCGAGGACGCGAGGCGGAGCAGGGGCAGCAGGGCAGTCACGAGGCGGGGCAGGGGCAGCAGGGCAGTCACGAGGCGGGGCAGGACGATACCCAGGTGATCGAACCGGTCGAGGCGCCCACCGCGGCGCTTCCCGTGATCGACGAGGCCGGTGCGACCCAGCGCCTGCCCATCGTCCCGGAGTCACCCGGCGCGGACCAGCCGACGCAGCGCATCGACCTGCAGGGCCCCGCCACCGAAGCCCTGCCGGTGATGGGGACCCCCACCAGGCAGATGCCTGCCGTGCGCCCGGAGGGCGGACAGCCTTACCGCAGCAGTGGCGGGTACCCGGTCCAGCGGGCACCTCAGGGTGATCCCTACCGGCAGCAGCCCGTGCAGGCGCAGGCGCCGCCGGTGCAGATGCCGCCGCGGCAGGCAACGCCGATGCAAATGCCGCCGGGACACACGGCGCCAGGCCACACGGCACCGGGACACATGCCGCCGGGCCAGATGGCGCCGGGCCAGATGGCCCCGTACGGGCCCTGGCAGCCGCCGGTCCCGCCGCCCCCGCGCCGCCCGCTGCTGGTGTGGACCGGGCACCTGCTGCTGATCGGCCTGGCCGCGGTGGCGCCGTACGTGTCCCTGATGCTGCTGCTGGTGCTGGGCACCCTGGCCCGCACCTGGGAGCGCTCGCACCAGGCGCTGGCTCAACGGCGCCTCCGCGGCGCCACCGGATCCGGAGCGTCCTTCGCGGTCGGCGCCGCTGCTCCGCTGCGGCTACTGCTGTCCCTGGTGGAGATCGCGCTGCAGGTGCTGCTGCCCCTGCTGCTCGGCCTGCTGGTGGGTATCGCCGTGGACGCGGCCTGGACCGTGCTGCGCACCGCACCACCGCCGGACGGCATCGCGTTCGCCGTGGCCATGGCTGTGACCCTGCTCATCACCTGGGTGGGGATCGGCAGTCGCACCACCCGAGCCGGAGCCCACCGGATGGTGGATGCAGCCGCGCCGGACCGGGTGTGGACAGTGGTCGTGGCAGTTCTCCTGCTGCTGCTGGTGATCGCCGTGGCCACCACGATCGTGGCCCGCGGCGGGGTGGTGGACTACTTCCCCTTCGGGGCCGGGCCCCGGCTGGACGACATAGCGATCTGGCGGCGCTGACCCGAAGCCGCCCACGCCCTGCCGCTCCTTCACCCTCCCTGAACGTTGACTTATGGGCGTTACACTCGCCCCCGTCCCATCCATCCGCAGTGCCCCACAGGGGGTGAGGAGAGTCCATGGCCTCGTCGTCGAAGTCAGCGCAGAGCCGCCGTGAGGCGCAGCGTGAAGCCATCCGCCAACAGCGGCAGGCCGAGCTGCGTCGCCAACGTACCGTGCGCAACGTCGTGATCGCCGTGGTCACCGTGGCCGCACTCGTGCTCCTGGCAGGTGCCGGCTACCTCATCTACCGCTCCCTGCAGCCCGAAGGGCCCGTGGCCACCCCGGAGGGCGTGGCCGAGGACCAGGGCTACCTGACGCTGGGCGCCCCGGCCGATTCCGGCAAGCCTGTCCTGGAGATCCACCTCGACTTCATGTGCCCCCACTGCGGCACCTTCGAGGAGATCAACAGCGCCGACGTGCAGACCATCGTGGACAACGAGGAGGCCACTGTGCAGATCGTGCCGCGCAGGATCCTGGACAGGTCCTCCACCTCGGGCGACTTCTCCACCCGTGCCGCCAACGCCCTGGTGTGCGTGTACGAGGACGACCCGGCCAACACGATGGAGTTCCAGGCGGCCATGTTCGCCGATCAGCCCACCCAGGGCACCGCCGGCCTCAGCAACGAGGAGATCTGGGCCCACGCCCAGGCCGCCGGTGCCTCCGAGAGCGTGCAGAGCTGCATCGACAACCGCACCTACCAGGGCTGGGTGCGAGGACCCGTGGACGCGTACGCCCAGGAGAAGACCACCGTCACCCCGTACGTCGAGATCGCCGGCGAGGAGTTCCAGGACTGGGCCACCCCCGGGGCCTTGCGTGAGGCCGTGCTGGCTGCGGGCGGCGGCGCTGCTCCGTCCGACGGCGGCGGTGCCTCCGACGCCGGGCAGGGCTGATCCGGCTCCGATAGCATGTCGGGGCCGGTCGCTGATCGACCGGCCCCATCCGCTGGAGTGGCGCAACGGTAGCGCACCTGTCTTGTAAACAGGTGGTTGCGGGTTCGATTCCCGTCTCCAGCTCTGAATCCCACTATGGGATGCGTGGCGGTATTCTGGTCCCATGACCACACAGATCGCAGTGCGCCTTCCCGACGAGATGGTCGCCTTCCTCGACGATTCCGTCGCCGCCGGGAAGGCATCCAGCCGTGCAGCGCTGGTGGCCGCAGCGCTCGAGCGTGAGATGCGAACGCGTGCCGCCGAGGCCGATGTCCTGCTCCTTGACCGCATGGGCGCGGCTGATGACCTCGACGATCTTGTCGCCTGGTCGGTCGGTCGTTCCTCCCTCGAGGACTGAGCGCTCGTGCGGGAGATCTGCCTGGCCAGGTTGGACAAGACTCGTCCGGTTCTCGTGCTCACTCGTGAAGCGGCCCGCCCTGCGATGGCCAAGGTGACCGTCGCGCCCATCGCCTCCACCGCCAAGGGACTCAGCAGCGAAGTGCCAGTAGGGGTTGCCAACGGCCTCGATCACGAGGGAGCGATCTCGATCGACAACGTCGTCACCATTCCTGCTGAGCTCCTGGGCCGTACGGTCGGTTTCCTGAGGCCCGACCAGGAGCGGCAGTTGGCCCGCGCTGTGGTTCTCGCCTACGACCTGGACATCCCCCTGCTCGATCACTAGCGAGTCCCACCGGCCCCGAGGGTGGCTGCGAAGCCGTGGATGAACAAGGCCGTCGATGACGCGGCCTCCCAGGGACGTGGCATAGGGTTCTGCTAACTAAGTTAGCCAGATATGGAGGAGCCATGACGTCAATCAACGCCGAGGTCGCAGCCTCCGATATCTTCCGCGCCAGCGCCCGACCCGCCGACCAGGAGCGTGTGGTGCTCCTCGAGGACGACGGCACGCCTCGCGGCACGGTGAATATTCGCCTCGCTGGGGTCCGCTGATCGAGGGTTCGGGTGCCACGTCGCTGCCGTAGCGGTGGCGTCGTTCGGGACCACCAGTGGTGTCGTTGGGGCCGCTCTGTCTACGCTCCTTCCGCCGTGTGTATAGGGCACGCGGCGGAAGGAGCAATCTGGAATGGTACGGAAGATCAGGGCGAAGCTGGTGCTCCAGCTGCGCGCAGAAGGTCTGTCGGGGCGAGCGATTTCGTCCTCGCAGGGCATGTCCCGCAAGTCCGTGAGGGCGGTGTTCGAGGCCGCTGACGCTGCAGGGATCGGGTGGGGCGATATCGCGGACGTCGCCGATGAGCAGGTGTATGCCCGGTTGTTCCCGGGCCGGGGCGAGCACGAGAGCGTGTTCGCACAGCCGGACTGGGAACAGGTCCATCGAGAGATGGCCAGGGTCGGCGTGACGCTGAAGCTGTTGCACGGCGAGTACTTCGACGCGACCACGGCGGCTGGGGATCCGGCGATGGGGTATGACCGGTTTTGCCGCACCTACCAGCACCACGTCATGGTCACCGGTGCCGCTTCGAGAGTCGGTCACAAGGCCGGCCAGAGCGTGGAGGTCGACTGGTCCGGCCCCACGATGGAGCTGGCCGATCCGGTCACCGGCGAGGTCTCGAAGGTGTTCTTGTTCGTTGCCTGCCTGCCTTTTTCTCGTTACGCGTTCTGCTTCCCGGCGCTGGATATGCGCCAGGAGTCCTGGCTGCGAGCGCACGTAGCGATGTTCGAGGCGCTGGGCGGGACGGTCCCGAGGATCGTTCCGGACAACCTCAAGACCGGTGTGGTGAAGCACCCCCGCGAGGGCGAGATCGTCCTGAACGATGCGTATCGCGAGATGGCAGCGCATTACTCGGCGGCGGTGCTCCCGGGGAGGGTGCGGAAACCGAAAGACAAGGCGAGCGTGGAGAACACCGTCGCGCACGTCGCGACCTGGGTCATCGCCGGGCTGCGGGATCAGCGATTCACGTCCCTGCCCGAACTTGCAGCCGCCATCGGGCAGCGGATGGAGGCCTATAACGCGGAGCCGTTCCAGAAGCGGCCCGGATCCCGCGCCAGCGTGTTCGACGCGGAGGAGCGGCCGCTGCTGACGCCGCTGCCGGCGGTGCCCTACGAGATCTCGACATGGCACTACGGACGACGAGTGGGCAGGAACGGGCACGTCACGTTCGCGCGGAACTTCTACTCCGCGCCGTTCGCGCACATCGGCGCGAAGGTCGATCTGCGCATCACGGCCCGGACGCTGGAGATCTATCAGGGCAGCCAGCGACTGACCAGTCACCTGCTGCTCCCGGAGACCGCGAGCAATGAGTACCGCACCAACGACGCGGACCTACCTGCGGGCGAGCGTTTCCAGGCCTGGGACGCGCAGAGGGTGCGGGCGTGGGCAGATCGGGTCGGGCCGGCCACGGTGATCGTGATCCAGCGGATCTTCGAGTCCGTGCCGATCGTGGAACAGGGCCTGGATCCCGCGTTGGCGGTGCTACGGCTCTCTCGCCGCTTCTCCGTAGATCGGGTCGAGGCGGCCTGCGCACTCGCGCTGACGGGACGGGTCCGTTCACCGCGCTATGCGCATCTGCACCCGATCTTGGCCACCGGGCAGGACAAGGTCGCCGCCCTGCGTCCACCCCGCGAGGAACCCGCGGAAGACGGCGGATACGTCCGTGGCGCCGACTACTACGCCGGAGGTGTCCGGTGAGCGTGATCGATAACGACACGAAGCGGAAGCTGCGCGAGATGGGCGCGACCGCGCTGCTGGACGCGATCGATGCCCAGGATGAGGCTCACGTGCTGGGGATGTCGTTCCAGGAACGGCTCCAGCTGATCGTGGACGAGGCGCATTCCATCTTCAATCATGGAAAGGTCGAGGGTCTGATCCGCCGGGCGGGGCTGCGTTATCCCGGAGCGGACCTGCGGCGGCTGGATCTGGTCGAGGAACGGGGACTGAACCGGAACGTGATCGCGCAACTGGCAACCTGCTCCTTCATCCAGCGGCAACAGAACGTGGTCTTCCAGGGCTTCACCGGCTCAGGGAAGTCCTACCTCGGCTGCGCGCTGGCGAAGCAGGCCTGCCAGCACCGGCTCCGAGCCCACTACATCCGAATGCCCGACCTCGAAGAGGCCTGGGCCCTGGCAAAGGACAAGCCGCAGGGCCAGACGAAGTTCCTGCGGAAGTACTCCACGTTCTCGCTGCTGGTGATCGACGAGTGGCTGCTGGACCATCCTGACGAGGGAATGCGTTCGATGCTGCTGGAACTGCTCGAGCGCCGCTATGACACCGGCTCGACCGTGTTCTGCACCCAGTACCCGAAGAAGGACTGGCACGCCCGGCTCGGTGGAGCAGTCCACGCCGATGCGATCATGGACCGCATCGTGCACAACACAATCTGGATCGACACCGGCGACAGGAACATGCGAGAACACACCGCACTGCCCCAGTGACCCGATGCCGGCGGGAGCCAGTGGTCCCCACCGCGGCGGCTACTGGCCCCCGTCGGCACGATCGGCGGTCCCCAAGAGCAAGATTCGGTGGCTCCCACGACTACGAATACTCACACGGAGCTCAAGTCCGTGGTGCACACCGAGGACACCCCGCTGCACCTGGCGTTCTCCGTGCACCTGATGGCAGCCGACGGTCGAGTGCTGATGACCCGTCGGGCGTTGTCCAAGAAGACGTGGCCGGGTGTGTGGACCAACTCCCTGTGCGGTCACCCCGCCCCGGGGGAGGCCACCGCCGATGCCATCCGACGGCGCGCCCAGCAGGAGCTGAACCTAGACCCGGCGTGGCTCAGTGACCCGGAGCCCCTGCTGCCCCAGTTCCGCTACCGCGCCGTGGATGCCAGCGGCGTGGTGGAGAACGAGATCTGCCCGGTGTTCGTGGTGCAGCTGCTGGTGGACCCCGATCAGCTGCCGGAGCCCAACCCTGACGAGGTCGCCGAGCAGCGCTGGCTGCCCGGCACCGACCTGGTGGCCGCCGTGCAGGCGGCACCGTTCGTCGTCAGCCCGTGGCTGGCCCTGCACATCGAGGACGAGCGCGCCCGCACAGCACTCAGCGCAGGCGCGGACGGGTGATCTGATTCGGCGCGCACGCTCGCAGCGGGTGACTCAGGCCAGCAGGTGGATCAGCCGAACTGCACCTGGGCGATGATCAGCATCGTCACCAGGAAGCCGGTCACGTAGTTCAGCCACAGGAAGCGCCGCCAGCCGGCGTTCGCACGCTCCGCATCCTCATCGCGCAATGAGCGGAACGGCCAGATGTTCGCCAGGTACGGCAGCATCAGCAGCGCTCCCAGGGAGAACAGCTCCCACGGCACCAGCAGCAGGATCGCCGCCAGCGCGTACAGCCCCAGCGCCACCCGCACGGTGGCCTTCGCGCCCAGCACCGTGGAGATCGACCCCAGCCCGGCGGCCCTGTCGGCGATCACGTCCTGCACCGCGCCGAAGGCCTGGCTTGCCATCGACCAGGCGAAGAACGCCGCCAGCACCAGCACCGTCGAGGCACCGAGGCGGCCATCGGCCAGCAGCGCACCCACCACCGCCGGGCCCACGAAATGGGTGGCCGAGGTGGCGGAGTCCAGGAACGGGACCTCCTTGAACCGCAGGCCCTTCGCGCTGTACGCCACCACCGCGAACATCGTCACCGTGAGCGCGATCGCGGAGGCGACCGTTCCCACCGCGTACAGGTACACCAGGAACGGGATGCAGGTGACGGCGCAGGCCACCAGGATCGTGCGGTGGTGGCGGCGATCCACCACCGCCCCCTCCACGCCACCCTTGCGGGGGTTCAGCAGGTCCGACTCGTAGTCGAACACGTCGTTGATCCCGTACATCGCCAGGTTGTAGGGGATCAGGAAGAACAGGGTGCCGATCACCAGCGGCAGGTCGATGCGCCCGGTGGTGAGGAACAGGGCCACGGCGAAGGGGTAGGCGGTGTTCACCCAGGACAGCGGCCTCGAGGTGCTCACCAGGGACCGCAGCACGCCGCCGGTGCTCACGGATGTGGTGCTCGAACTCATCGTGGACCTCCGTCGTCCTTAGCCCCGTTTCGCCGCAGGAACGCCCATAGCGCCGGCAGCAGCAGGGCCACCACGAACACGTAGGAGAAGTCCTCGATGGGGGCCAGGCCGATGCGCCAGCCGATCAGGTGCTCCTCCGCGTAGGTGAACAGGCCCACCGCGATCATGATGGTGTCGAACACCGCGGTGAGCAGCGCGACCACGGCGAAGGCGATCAGCGAGACAAGCAGGGTGCGACGGCGGCGCCGGGGGTCGACGCGGGACAGGGCCAGGCCCGCCGCCGCGATGGCCACACCCATCACCGCCAGGTTCACGTACAGGTAGGTCATGCCACATCGCTCCGTCCGGATCGCGCATCCAGCAGGCGACCTGCGCCGGTGGCCACCACCATTGTCAGGTGGCACAGGAACCACAGGAAGAAGGGCTCCTCGATGGTCAGGTGCGGCACGATCTCGTAGCCGCTGAGATAGGGGCCCTCGCCGCGGGCGAACACGCCGAGGCTGATGCAGATCAGGTCCCACAGCAGCAGCAGCCCCACCCCGACTCCCTGCACGATCAGGGCGCGGCGGGTGTCCCGGAACAGGTACAGCCGGAACCGATGGTCCAGCAGCAGCATGCAGAAGCTGGAAGCCAGGATCGCCGCGAGGTACGCCCAGGAGGTCATGAACTCCATCATCCCCGGGAGGCACCGCCCCGGCGCGGAAGCTGAGCGGGCGACAGCGGGCCGTCGCTGCGGTCGCCCCGCAGGCGCTTCAGCACGTTCTCCGCGCTGATCAGGCACATCGGCAACCCCACGCCCGGCACCGTGGTGCCCCCGGCATACAGTAGGTTCGGCAGGTGCTTCGACCGGTTGGAGCCGCGCAGGAACGCGGACTGGCGCAGCGTGTGCGCCGGGCCCAGAGCGTTGCCGCGCCAGGAGTGCAGATCGGCGGTGAAGTCACCGGGGCCCACGCTGTGGCGCACCGTGATGCGTTCGGCGAGGTCCGGGATCCCGGCCCAGTCGCTGATCTGGGCGATGGCCTGGTCCACTGCGCGCTCGACGGCCTCGGAGCCGGTGCCGTCCGGCCCGCCGCGGCCCAGACCGCTGCCGTCGGGGGCATCGGGGGAGACGGGGATCAGCACGAACAGGTTCTCGCTGCCCTCCGGGGCGCTGGAGGGGTCGGTGGCGGAGTTGCGGCACACGTAGATGCTGGCCGGGTCCGGCACCGTCGGGACCTTCCCGCCGATCTGTGCGAAGTTCGCCTCCCAGTCCTTGGTGAACAGCAGCGTGTGGTGGGCCAGCTGCGGCAGTTCGCCCTCCACTCCGAGCAGGGCCAGCACCGCGCCGGGGCCGCTGGTGCGGGTGTCCCAGTACTGCTGCGGGTAGGTGCGCAGTTCCTCGGGCAGCAGACGGGTCTCGGTGTGGTGGAGGTCTGCGGCGGAGACCACCACATCGGCATCGATCCGTTCGGTGCCACCTGCAGTGCGGACGGTGACCCCGGTGGCCCGGGCCCTTCCGCGGCCAGGCAGCATCCCGGCCAGGTGCGAGAGCGTGCCGGTCCCGTCGGTGGTGCGGATCGCGGTGACCTCCGCGCCGGTGCGGATCTCGGCGCCCTCGGCGCGGGCTAGGTCGGCGATCACCTCGATGATCCGGTGGAAGCCGCCCTGGGGGTACTTCACGCCGTCCTCGAGATCCATCGCGCTCATCAGGTGGTACAGGCTCGGTGCCGTGCGCGGGGTGGCGGCCAGGAACACCGCCGGGTATCCCAGGATCTGCCGCAGGCGGGTGTCCCGCACGGTGCGGGCGGCGAGGGAGTGCAGCGACTCCAGCAGCAGCCGGGCCAGGCGCGGCAGCTGCGGCAGGGACCGCAGGGCTGTGCCCACCGGCACCCCGGAGAACGTGGTGTAGAGGAACGAGCGGGTGGCCAGCTCGTACGTGGAGCGGGCCGAGTCCAGGTAGCGCTCCAGGCGCTTCCCGGCCCCCGGCTCGACCTGCTCGAACAGGGCGACGGCGGCTGCCCGGTCCGAGCGCACATCCAGCGGCTCCGAGTGGCCCTCGCCGTACACCCGGTAGGCGGGGTCCAGGTCCACCAGTTCCAGGTGGTCCTCCACCTTCTCGCCCAGCAGGGAGAAGAAGTGCTCGAAGCACTCAGGCATCAGGTACCAGGACGGCCCGGTGTCGAACACGAAGCCGTCGTCCTCAAGCCGGCCTGCCCGCCCGCCGATCTCCTCGCGGGCCTCGAGCACCGTCACCTGGTGGCCGTCGCGGGCCAGCAGCGCCGCGGAAGCGAGCCCGGCGATGCCGGCCCCGATGATGATGACCCTGCTCATGCGCGGCTCCTCCGCCGTCGGGGCCGGCGCTCACGGAGCACGGCCCGGGTGATGATTGCTGTCTTCTGGGCATCGGGCACGCGCACTCGGCTCGTGCGCAGGGACGCGGCGTCGGTGCGCTCCAGCCGGTCAGCGAGAGCAGCGAAGAGGTCGTGGACGGTGCGCACTGCGGTGCGACTGGTGTCGGGGAGCTGCTCGATCGCGGCGCCGGCGGCAGCGAGGTCCCCGCGGATGTCGGCCAGCAGGGTGCGCTTCTCGTCCTCGGTGAGGGTGGCGGGGTCCACGCCGGGGAAGTAGCTGCGGCCGCGGCCTTCGGCATCGGCCCGCAGGTCACGCAGGAAGTTCACCTTCTGGAAGGCTGCACCGAGGCGCCGGGCCCCGTCCAGCAGCTGCGGGGAGGGTGCCACGGGCACGGGGGAACGGTCGGTGGCGAACACGTGCAGGCACATCAGGCCCACCACCTCCGCTGAGCCGTACACGTACTCCTCGAAGGAGTCGGGGTTGTGCTCGGTGACGGTGAGGTCTGCGCGCATGGAGGCGAAGAAGGGGCGGGTCAGTTCGGTGGTGATGCCGCAGCTGCGGGCGGTGAGCGCGAAGGCGTGCACCACCAGGTCGCTGCTGAACCCGCTGGCCAGGGCCTGCTCGGTGCGGGCCTCGTACTCGTCCAGTACCTCGGCGATCTGCTCGGGGGTCAGGCCGCTGCCCAGCGCGGCGCCGTCCACGATCTCATCGGCCACCCGCACCAGGGCATAGATCGATCGCACCCGGGCCCGCACGGGGGCGCCGAGCAGGCGGGTCGCGGCGCCGAAGCTGGTGGAGTAGGAGTCGATCACCCGGTCCGCGGAGCGGGTGGCAGCGCTCGCGTAGGTGCGTGCGTCGCGGGCGGCCTGAGGGTCAGGGGTCTGGGGCTGGACGATCATCGAGCGCTGCCGATCTCCTCGGCCAGGGCGGCCAGCGCATCCCCGAGTGGCCCGGGCAGGGCGGCCCCGGCGATCTCATCGCGGGCCTGGCGTGCGTGGTCCCGGATCTGATCGGCGGTAGCCTGCAGGGCGCCGCACCGGGTGAGCAGCTCGCGCATGGCGAGGTTGATCCGGGAGAGCTCGTCATCGTCGGCCGCACAGGCGCGGGACAGCAGGTCCTTCACCTCCGAGGCGGCCTCGGAGGCCAGCGCCGTGGCCATCAGGTAGGTGTGCTTGCCCTCGCGCAGGTCACCCCCGACGGGCTTCCCGATCGCGCCGGGATCGCCGAACACCCCCAGCAGATCGTCCTCGAGCTGGAAGGCCATGCCCAGATGGGTGCCGATCCGACCCACGGCCGCCACCTGGTCCGCTCCCAGTCCGGCCAGCAGGGCGCCGGACTGCAGGGGCGCGCAGAAGGTGTACACGGCGGTCTTCAGCTCGGCGGTGCGCAGCGCCTTCTCGCGGGGATCCCCGGCGTCGTCCCCGGTGGTCGCCTGGTCCGGGGAGAAGGACAGCTCCACGTCCAGCAGTTCGCCCAGGGTGGTGGTGACCACCGTGTCGTGCAGGATCCGCTGGAGTTCCTCCCGCGCAGGGGCCGGCACATCCGCGGTGCCGGCCAGCAGCAGTCGGTAGGCGGCGGCCAGGGCCAGGTCACCGGCCAGGATCGAGCGGGTGTAGCCACGGTGGGTGGCCAGGTCATCGCTCATGCCGCGCGAGGCTGCACCGGCGGCGTGGGCGGCATGGAGGGACGGGCGGCCGTAGCGCATGTCGTCACGGTCGATCACGTCGTCGTGCAGGATGAACGCGGCGTGGAGCAACCCGTACGCGGCGGCGACGGCTGCGGCGGCCTCGTGGTCGTGGGGGCCGTTGCTGCAGGCTGCCAGCATCACCAGGCGTGAGCGCAGACGCTTGCCGCTGCGGGTGTGCTCGAGCACCTCTTCCCACAGCGACCGACCGTGGACGCCCGCCCCGGAGGGGCATGACTGCTGCTCGCGGACGAACCGCTCCAGGGCGGAATCCACCGCCGACAGCTCGATCCCCTGGAGATCAAAGTAGTTCACTCGGTTAGTTAACCATATTCGGCCAGTCGCGCCCGGAGACTCCTCCCAGGGAGGGGAGGAGCCTCCAGCACAGGGTTCGAATCGGCCCGCGACCTGCTCGGACCGACCGCGTGGTCCTTCGAGGTGCACCCCGCGGAGCACCACCGCTCAGATCGCGTTGGTGGCGTCCTCGTCGTCCACCATGCTCTCGTCACGGATCACGGGGAACGCCGTGGTGGTGGTCATCGGCTCGCCCTCGGGGGAGAGGGGGCGCACCTTCAGCCAGTAGTAGCCGTGGGACCCCAGCATGATGGTGAGCTTGCCGTCGTCGTCCACGGCCGGGAACTCGTGGCCGCCGAACAGGTCGCGCACGGTGCGTCGAGCCAGGCCGCCCAGGTCGAGGGTGGCGGTGACCGGCTGCGGGGACAGGTTGAACACGCACAGCAGGGTCTCGGCGTGGGAGTCGGCGTGCTCACCGTGCTCGGAGCCGTCGTAGGTGCGGGTGAAGGCCAGCACCCGGTCGGAGTCGGCCGGGATGTTGCGGTAGGCGCCCATCCCGAAGGCCTCGTGCTCGCGGCGCACCGCCAGCATCCACCGCACGAAGTGCAGGAAGGAGCCGGAGTGGGCCATCTCCGCCTCCACGTTGGTGGTGGAGTAGTGGTACACCAGCGACTGGATCACCGGCAGGTACAGCTTGCCCGGATCGGTGATCTCGCTGAACCCGGCATTGCGGTCCGGGGTCCACTGCATCGGGGTGCGCACCGCGTCGCGGTCCTCCAGCCAGATGTTGTCGCCCATCCCGATCTCGTCGCCGTAGTACAGGAACGGCGAGCCCGGCAGCGACAGCAGCAGGGCGTGGATCAGCTCCAGCTCCGAGCGGGAGTTGTCCAGCAGCGGCGCCAGGCGCCGGCGGATGCCCACGTTCGCCCGCATGCGGGAGTCCGGGGCGTACCACCCCAGCATCGCCGAGCGGTCCTCGGGGGTCACCATCTCCAGGGTCAGCTCGTCGTGGTTGCGCAGGAACGTGCCCCACTGGGCGCCCGCAGGGATCTCCGGGGTGTCGTCCATGATGTCGATGATGTGGCGGGCCGAGCCCTCGCGCAGCGCGTAGAAGATGCGCGGCATCACCGGGAAGTGGAAGCACATGTGGCACTCGGGGTGGTCCTCGGAGCCGAAGTACTCCACCACGTCCTGGGGCCACTGGTTGGCCTCGGCGATGATCACCTTGCCGGGCCAGTGCTCATCCACGAACGCCCGGAGGTCCACCAGGAAGTCGTGGGTGGCGGGCAGGTTCTCGCCGTCGGTGCCCTCCTCCTCGAACAGGTAGGGGATGGCGTCGGCCCGGAAGCCGTCGATGCCCTTGTCCAGCCAGAACTTCACCACGTCGAAGATGGCCTCGCGCACCTTCGGGTTCTCGAAGTTCAGGTCGGGCTGGTGGGAGAAGAAGCGGTGCCAGAAGAACTGGCGGCGCACCGGGTCGAAGGTCCAGTTCGACTCCTCGGTGTCCACGAAGATGATCCGCGCTTCCTGGTACTTCTCGTCGGTGTCGGACCACACGTAGAAGTCGCCGAAGGGGCCCTCCGGGTCCGAGCGTGACTCCAGGAACCAGGGGTGCTTGTCAGAGGTGTGGTTCAGCGGCAGGTCGATGATCACGCGGATGCCGCGGCGGTGGGCCTCGGAGACCAGGCGCTCGAAGTCGGTGATGGACCCGAACTCCGGCAGCACCGCCTCGTAGTCGGAGATGTCGTAACCGCCGTCGCGCAGCGGCGAGGCGAAGAACGGCGGCAGCCACAGACAGTCGATGCCCAGCCACTGCAGGTAGTCGAGGCGATCGATCAGACCGCTGAAATCACCGGTGCCATCGCCGTTGCCGTCGGCGAAGGCGCGCACCAGCACCTCGTAGAACACGGCCTTTCGGTACCAGTGGGGGTCGTAGTCGACCCCCGGTCCCTGCGGCGAGAACTGGGTGGCGTTCAGGGCCATAACCTGCTCCTTCGATCGTCTGCGCGTCAGGCCCCAGCGTAGTGGAGGCGGTGGTGGGCGGCGGCCCCGTCCGGTGGTATGTTCAGGCCGTGCCACACGCGGTTCTCGCAAGGCCCGGCAGTTCCCCCGCCCGCATCGCGGTCGCCGGGGCCGGGGCCGTACTGATCTGCGGGACCGCTCTTCTGATGCTCCCGGTCTCTTCCGCTGATGGAACCTGGACCGGTCTGGTGGACAGCTTGTTCACGGCAGTCTCGGCGATGTCGGTGACGGGCCTGGTGGTGCTGGACCCCGCCCATTGGACGACCTTCGGGCAGGTGGTGATCCTGCTGCTGATCCAGATCGGGGGAACCGGGGTGATGACCCTGGCCACTCTCCTGGGACTGGTGACGATGCGTCGTTTGGGCCTGCGCGCACGGGTGACCGCGGGCAGGGAGATCCATGCCGAACTGGGCGACGCGGGCGCGGTGGTGCGAGGCATCGTGGTCACCTCCCTCCTCATCGAACTGGTGGTGGCCGCGATCCTGTTCACCGCCTTCGCCCTGCGTGACGGGCTTCCCGTGCTGTCAGCGGCGGGCAGTGCCGTCTTCCACGCGGTCTCCGCGTTCAACAACGCCGGGTTCTCCCCGCACAGTGACAGTCTGATCCGGTATACCGACGATCCCCTGGTGACGCTGACGCTCGCCGCGGCCGTGGTGGCCGGGGGGCTCGGCTTCCCCGTTATCGCCGAATTGCTGCGACGACGGCACGGCCCCCGGCACTGGACGCTGACCACGAAACTCGTCCTCACCGGCACCCCCATCCTGCTGCTGGCCGGGCTGGTGACCACGCTGCTGACCGAGCACTCCAACCCCGGCACCCTCGGGCCGATGGACTGGCCGCAGAAGGTGCTCAACGCCCTGCTGCACTCGGTGTTCAGCCGTACGGCCGGGTTCAACGCGGTGGACGTGGGCGCGATGCGGGAGGAGACCTGGCTGAGCACCGTCATCCTCATGCTCATCGGCGGTGGCCCCGCCGGGACCGCGGGCGGCCTGAAGATCACCACGGTGCTGATCCTGGTGCTCACCATCCGCAGCGAACTGCGCGGCGACAGCCACGTCATCGCCTTTGGCAAGAGGCTCCCGCAGGGGGTGAACCGGCAGGTGGTGACCGTCGTGGGGCTGATGTCGATCATGCTGCTGGGGGCCACCGCCGCGCTGATGGCCCTGGAGGACCACCCCCTCGACCGGGTGCTGTTCGAGGTGGCCTCTGCGATCTCCACGACCGGCCTGTCCACCGGGATCACTCCGCAGCTCAGCGATGCGTCCTGCCTGATCCTCGCCCTGCTCATGTTCGTGGGGCGAGTGGGCCCCATCTCCCTGGGCACCGCCCTGGCACTGCGGCCTCGGCCCCTGCTGTACGAACCACCGAAGGAGCGACCCCTCATTGGCTAATCGAACGCCATCGGCCCATCGAACCCTGCTGTCCCGCCGCGATCCGAAGGATGAGGAGCACCACGTGCGCAGCGTCGTGGTGCTGGGGCTCGGCCGGTTCGGCTCCGCTCTCGCGGTCGAACTGACGCGCCTGGGGGTCGAAGTCCTGGGGGTCGACCAGGATGAGACCGTGGTGCAGGACCACGACGGGCGTCTCACCCATGTGGTGCGGGCGGACATCACCCGCGAAGAGGTGCACTCCCAGCTCGGGGTGCGCGATGCCGACCGGGTCGTCGTCGCGGTCGGCGGCCGCCTGGAAGCCAGCGTGCTGGCGTGCTCCCACCTCCTGCGGGCCGGAGTCGAGGACCTCTGGGCGAAGGCCGAATCGGCCGACCACGCGCAGATCCTCGACCAGCTCGGGGTGGCCAACGTGATCAAACCCCAGCATGAGACCGGGCAACGGGTCGCGCACCGGATCGCGGATCGGGCCGAGGAATGGGTGACCTACGGGCGGGGGTTTGCCATGGGCCTGTTCCCCGTCCCCAACCGTCTGCTGCACCGCACCGCGGCCGATGCCCGCATCGCGGAACGCTTCGATGTGCGCCTGATCGCCCGCTGCCCGGCCGGGCGGGACTGGGAGTACGTCTCCCTGCAGACCACGTTCAACCCAGGTGATCAGTTGATCGTCGCCGGGCAGGAGGCGAACCTGGAGCGCTTCGGCCGCTTGGACTGAGGTCGCGATCCGTGCTTGCCGTGCCGCTGTCGGTCGACGGAATCTGCCAGACGATCTGCTGGCCGCCCTGCTGGGCCAGCAGTTCGTTGACCCGCGAGAACGGCCTGGAACCGAAGAACCCGCGGGAGGCCGACAGGGGGCTTGGGTGGGGGCTCGCGACGTAGGGGACCGCTCCCAGCATCGGCACCAGGGACTGGGCGTCCTTCCCCCACAGCAGCGCCACCAGGGGCCCGCCGCGGGCCACCAGTGCACGGATCGCGAGCTCGGTGATCTCCTCCCAGCCGCGCCGGCGGTGCGACCCGGGGGAGCCGGGCCTCACGGTGAGCACCCGGTTCAGCAGCAGCACCCCCTGCTCCTGCCAGGCGGTGAGGTCACCGTGTGCGGCGGGCGGGATGCCCAGGTCCGCCTGCAGCTCGGAGTAGATGTTCGCAAGGCTGCGGGGCAGGGGACGCACGTGCTCCTCGACGGCGAAGGAGAGCCCGATGGGATGCCCGGGAGTGGGGTACGGGTCCTGCCCCACGATCAGCACCTTCACCTCGGCGAGAGGACGGGTGAAGGCCCTCAGCACGTGCTCGCCGTGTGGCAGGTATCCGCGACCCGAAGCGGCCTCCTCGCGCAGGAAGTCACCCAGGGCATGGATCTGCTGCTCGGCGGGGGAGAGGGCCTCGGCCCAGTCGGGAGCGATGATCTGGGCGAGCGGCTTCGGCATGGCGACAGTGTTCCATGCTGGCCGAAGTGGCGATGCGTGTCCGACCACGGGGTTCGACGAGGTCCGGCGCGCCGCTGCGGGAGCGAGCCGCCGCCCGCGTACGCTCGGCCCATGCCCCCCGCCGATGCGCACTCCGATCAGCCGTCCCGCCCTGAGGGCGCAGGGGAGGAGCTGTCCGAGCGGGATCGGCGGATCCTCGAACTGGAGTCGCGCACCTTCCGTTTCGTGGGCACCAAGGAGCGCGTGATCCGCGAGCAGCTGGCCATGTCCCGCACCGCCTACTACGTGCGGCTGAACGCCCTGCTGGACGACCCGGCAGCACTGCGCGCCGCCCCTGCCCTGGTGAACCGCCTGCGGGACCGGCGCACCTCGGCCGACGACCTCTCCACCGCATCGCCGGACCACAGGGTGGCTTGAGCAGGCGTGTGCTCCCACCCCCTGCCGGCCCGAACGGGTTTAATAGGCCCGTGGCCGATACCCAGTACCCGTACCCGCCCGATCGATTCGACGACGAGGCAGATGCCGCGACGTTCCACGGTGCGCACCGCGCCGAGGAGCCGTTCTGGCGTCAGAACCTCATCTACCTCGTCATCATCGCGGCGGCCTTCGTGACGCTGCTGGTGCTGCTGTTCTTGATCGGCGGCATGGGCAGGGACGGCGACGACCGCGCCAGTGACCCCACCTCGCCCGCCGCATCGGAGACCACCGAGGAGGCTCCTGCGGAGGAGGAGAGCAGCGAAGGCCAGGAGGAGGAGGCCCCGGCCCCCGAACCTGATCGCTCCATCCCGGTGATGGTCATCAACGCCGGCGGCATCAACGGCATGGCCGGCGCCTGGCGCGACTCCCTCGAGGGCTCCGGCTGGGAGCAGGTGAGCATCGGCACCGCCGACAACGTGCAGCAGGAGCCGGTGGTGTTCTACCGCGACGAGGCCGATGCCGACACCGCCCAGGCCCTCGCGCAGGAGGTCGGCGCCGGTGAGGCCCGCCAGAGCGATGAGTACGAGTCCCGCATCACCTTCGTGGCGGTGACCGAGCCCGGCAGCGGTGATGAGGGCGGCGAGGGCGAGGGCGACGAGGGCTGATCAGCCCCGCCCTTGCAGTCTCTGTGCCCGTGGCCCCCGTGCCCGTCGTTCCCGTGCCTCTCGTTCCCCTGCGCGGAGACGGCGCGCAGCTCGTTCACCCAGGGCGCACCCGGAGCACCTCGGAGGGTTAGCACTCTCGGGTGGAGAGTGCTTATGATGATCTGGCACTCACCGGTCGGGAGTGACAACGCCTCTGGGTGTTCACGCTCGACCAGCGGATGCCTGATCGGAGGCGCTAGCCGCCTGCCGACCACGAACATTCCGACCCCGTGAGGGGTCCGGAGCCGTGGGACATGAACACGGCTGCGGGTCTCGTCCGTCGCGGGCACAGGGTCGGGTGGACACCACACCACACGGGAGAGATTCCACACATGGCCAAGCTCATCGCATACGACGAGGAGGCCCGGCGCGGTCTCGAGCGGGGTATGAACCAGCTCGCCGACGCCGTCAAGGTCACCCTCGGCCCCAAGGGTCGCAACGTCGTGCTCGAGAAGTCCTGGGGCGCACCCACGATCACCAACGACGGCGTCTCCATCGCCAAGGAGATCGAGCTCGACGATCCCTACGAGAAGATCGGTGCCGAGCTCGTCAAGGAGGTCGCCAAGAAGACCGACGACATCGCGGGCGACGGCACCACCACCGCCACCGTCCTGGCTCAGGCCCTGGTCAAGGAGGGCCTGCGCAACGTTGCCGCCGGCGCCAACCCGATCGCCCTGAAGCGCGGTATCGACAAGGCCGTCGCGGCCGTCTCCGAGACCCTGCTGGCGCAGGCCAAGGAGGTCGACACCAAGGAGCAGATCGCCAACACCGCCGCCATCTCCGCGGCCGACCCGGCCATCGGCGAGCTCATCGCCGAGGCCCTGGACAAGGTCGGCAAGGAGGGCGTGATCACGGTCGAGGAGTCCAACACCATGGGCCTCGAGCTGGAGCTCACCGAGGGCATGCGGTTCGACAAGGGCTTCATCTCGCCCTACTTCGTCACCGACGCCGAGCGTCAGGAGACGGTCCTCGAGGATCCGTACATCCTGCTGACCAGCTCCAAGATCTCCACCGTCAAGGACCTGCTGCCGCTGCTGGAGAAGGTCATCCAGTCCGGCAAGCCGCTGGCGATCATCGCCGAGGACGTCGAGGGCGAAGCCCTCGCCGTGCTGGTGGTCAACAAGCTGCGCGGCTCCTTCAAGTCCGTGGCCGTCAAGGCCCCCGGCTTCGGCGACCGCCGCAAGGCGATGCTGGAGGACATGGCGATCCTCACCGGCGGCCAGGTCATCGCCGAGGAGGTGGGCCTCAAGCTGGAGACCGCCGGCCTCGAGCTGCTGGGCCAGGCACGCAAGGTCGTCGTCACCAAGGACGAGACCACCATCGTCGAGGGCGCCGGCGACGCCGACCGCATCGCCGGTCGCGTCAAGCAGATCCGCGCCGAGATCGAGAACTCGGACTCGGACTACGACCGCGAGAAGCTCCAGGAGCGCCTCGCGAAGCTGGCCGGCGGCGTCGCCGTCATCAAGGCCGGCGCCGCGACCGAGGTGGAGCTGAAGGAGCGCAAGCACCGCATCGAGGATGCCGTGCGCAACGCCAAGGCCGCCGTGGAAGAGGGCGTCGTCGCCGGTGGTGGCGTCGCGCTGCTGCAGGCCGGTGCGGACACCTTCGGCAAGCTCGCCCTCGAGGGCGACGAGGCCACCGGTGGCAACATCGTCAAGGTCGCCATCGAGGCACCGCTCAAGCAGATCGCGGTCAACGCCGGTCTTGAGGGCGGCGTCGTGGCGGAGAAGGTCAAGAACCTTCCCGTCGGCCAGGGCCTGAACGCGGCCACCGGCGAGTACGAGGACCTGCTGAAGGCCGGCATCCTCGACCCGGTCAAGGTGACCCGCTCCGCTCTGCAGAACGCCGCGTCCATCGCCGGCCTGTTCCTCACCACCGAGGCCGTCGTGGCCGACAAGCCGGAGCCGGTCAAGGCTCCCGCCGGTGGCGACGACATGGGCGGCATGGGTGGCATGGGCGGCATGATGTGACCAGCCGCTGAGCACTCATCAGCGATCAGCGCCCCGTCCCGGGTAATCCGGGGCGGGGCGCTGTGCTACAGGCGGAGCTCCTTGCCGGAACCGGAGGGATGCGACGGACGCGGGTGTCTCGGGAGATGGCCCACGCGGGATCGTGGTGACGAGGCCGCTGATGGAGGTGCCTCAGCGCAAAGAAAAACCCGACCCCAGAGGGGTCGGGTGGTGTGCACCAAATATAGAGTGCAGTTGGCCGAGCGGACAACCTACGTGCAGGGAAGCGTGTCGATTCGTACAGCCAGATCCCAACCCGGATGGCCCTTCACCACGGCTGAGGCTTCCGGACCTTCCCTGCGACGGGATCGGGAAGCTGGCAGCTGGTGAGGTCGGAATGTGTCAGCTGGTACCACCAGTGGTTCCCCACTCCTTCGCTAGGCGTACCGCTGAGCTTGCCAGCCAGGTACCCAGGGGTTGGGTTGATGAGGCCGACGGGAACCCTGGTACGAGCCGCGCTGATCGGCATGGCCAGATCGCTGTCGTTGGAGATGACCACGGCTGCGTCGATGACGTTGGTGAGCGTGTCGATCAACAAGTGAGAGGCGACGTTCACGTCCGATCCCTTCTCTTCTCGGCGTGCCACCGAGACCATGAATGTCGCATCGGGAACGGCTGATCCTGTGGAGTCCTGCACCATCACCGGCCACGCTGATGTCGTGAGCACAGGCTTGCCCTTGGCCGAGTTCACGGCAAGGGGCGCCGTCGCGACCCGTGCGACGTAGTTCCCGTACTCGATGTGGTCCACCGATCCGGACCGAGTCAGTGCCCTGAGATAGACGTCCTGCTCTCTCTGACCAATGGGGTTGCTCGCTCCACTGATGCGCGCGGTGCAGTAGATAACGCGCTTCAGACTCCAGTTGCTCCATGTGGAGCTCGTGGAGATGATGCGCCGGGACAGTGCGCGCACGTCGAGCCAGCGCCAGCCGGGTGTCGACTTGCCGGCGAGGCGCCGGGCCCCGTAGTAGAGGTTGTACCCGTCGATGTATACCCCGATTCTCACGACGCCGCCTCCTGCAGCCGCTCGTACAGGCCCACGTCCATGAGCATCGCCCGCAGGTCCTCCCACGGCATGTCCCGCAGGTGCTTGATAACGGCGCCGCTGGATTCCTCCACGCTCCACACGGCGTTCTCGACCACGGTCTTCATTCCCGGGGCGGCAGCGAAGTCGATGCGGGAGTTGGAGTGGGCGATGGCCTGCATGGTGTGATCGGTGACGACCTCGGCGAGCAGGCTCTCCACGCCGCTGAGCTTGTAGTCGTCCGGTACATCGAGCCCGCCCAGATAGCGGTTGACCTTGTCGATGATCTCCGTCTTGCGCTCGCGCTTCCGCTCGCGGGCGGCGGCCATGCCCGCCTCGGTCATCCCCGTGAGGCCCTTGGGCTCGATCTCGCCGAGCTTGAGATCGTCCTCGCGGATCTTCTGGAGGCGGTAGTGGGTCAGGACGATGTCGGAGACGTCGACCTCGTCAGGGGTGGGGTCCTCGTCGGTGAAACCGCGCAGGCGCCGGGCCAGCAGGTCGGCAAAGGCGCTGAACTTCTCATACCGGGGGTTTCCGTAGTCGACCAGCTGGGAGAAGAAAGCGTAGGCCTTGATGTACTGCGTGAGGGTGGAGCGGTAGTCGATGAGGGCGTCCCGCTCGGCGCGATCACCGGTCAGTAGTGCGCGCCGCCAGCGGTCGCCGAAGCGGTCCTCGGCTGGCTTGATGTGTCGCTCGGGGTCAGTGTGCTTGGCGCCCTTGCGTGTCCACGCCTCCCAGAAGAGATCCACCTCTTGCGGGGTGTGGATCCCGGCCTGCTCGAGCTTGGCGTGCATGTCCATCACGAGGTCTGGGTCTGACTCCGTGGTGATCTCTGCGTCTTCGTAGTACTCGCGGAACGCAGCGAGGATCTGCTCGGGGTCGTTGACGAAGTCCAGCACGTAGGTGTCGGACTTCCCCGGTGCCATGCGGTTCAGGCGCGAGAGCGTCTGCACGGCGGCGATCCCCGACAACTGTTTGTCGACGTACATTCCCACCAGTAGTGGCTGGTCGAAGCCGGTCTGGTACTTGTTGGCGACGATCAGTACGTGCTCGTCCGGCCCGGCGAATACCTTGGCGAGGTCGCGGCCTTTGAGCTGAGGGTTCTCACTGGTCTCAGTAACAGTCGGGGGTCTCGTGCCGGGCAGGGCTGTGATCTCTGGATCGGGTACGTCGCCGGAGAAGGCGACGAGGGCATGGAGGTCCAGCTTTTCCTCGGTGCAGATGCGGCGGAACGACCGGGCGTACTTGACCGCAGCAGCGCGGGAATCGGTGACCACCATGGCTTTGGCGCGACCGCCGAGCTCCGGCTGAATATTCGCCTCGCTGGGGTCCGCTGATCGAGGGTTCGGGTGCCACGTCGCTGCCGTAGCGGTGGCGTCGTTCGGGACCACCAGTGGTGTCGTTGGGGCCGCTCTGTCTACGCTCCTTCCGCCGTGTGTATAGGGCACGCGGCGGAAGGAGCAATCTGGAATGGTACGGAAGATCAGGGCGAAGCTGGTGCTCCAGCTGCGCGCAGAAGGTCTGTCGGGGCGAGCGATTTCGTCCTCGCAGGGCATGTCCCGCAAGTCCGTGAGGGCGGTGTTCGAGGCCGCTGACGCTGCAGGGATCGGGTGGGGCGATATCGCGGACGTCGCCGATGAGCAGGTGTATGCCCGGTTGTTCCCGGGCCGGGGCGAGCACGAGAGCGTGTTCGCACAGCCGGACTGGGAACAGGTCCATCGAGAGATGGCCAGGGTCGGCGTGACGCTGAAGCTGTTGCACGGCGAGTACTTCGACGCGACCACGGCGGCTGGGGATCCGGCGATGGGGTATGACCGGTTTTGCCGCACCTACCAGCACCACGTCATGGTCACCGGTGCCGCTTCGAGAGTCGGTCACAAGGCCGGCCAGAGCGTGGAGGTCGACTGGTCCGGCCCCACGATGGAGCTGGCCGATCCGGTCACCGGCGAGGTCTCGAAGGTGTTCTTGTTCGTTGCCTGCCTGCCTTTTTCTCGTTACGCGTTCTGCTTCCCGGCGCTGGATATGCGCCAGGAGTCCTGGCTGCGAGCGCACGTAGCGATGTTCCTTGAGTATTCGTAGTCGTGGGAGCCACCGAATCTTGCTCTTGGGGACCGCCGATCGTGCCGACGGGGGCCAGTAGCCGCCGCGGTGGGGACCACTGGCTCCCGCCGGCATCGGGTCACTGGGGCAGTGCGGTGTGTTCTCGCATGTTCCTGTCGCCGGTGTCGATCCAGATTGTGTTGTGCACGATGCGGTCCATGATCGCATCGGCGTGGACTGCTCCACCGAGCCGGGCGTGCCAGTCCTTCTTCGGGTACTGGGTGCAGAACACGGTCGAGCCGGTGTCATAGCGGCGCTCGAGCAGTTCCAGCAGCATCGAACGCATTCCCTCGTCAGGATGGTCCAGCAGCCACTCGTCGATCACCAGCAGCGAGAACGTGGAGTACTTCCGCAGGAACTTCGTCTGGCCCTGCGGCTTGTCCTTTGCCAGGGCCCAGGCCTCTTCGAGGTCGGGCATTCGGATGTAGTGGGCTCGGAGCCGGTGCTGGCAGGCCTGCTTCGCCAGCGCGCAGCCGAGGTAGGACTTCCCTGAGCCGGTGAAGCCCTGGAAGACCACGTTCTGTTGCCGCTGGATGAAGGAGCAGGTTGCCAGTTGCGCGATCACGTTCCGGTTCAGTCCCCGTTCCTCGACCAGATCCAGCCGCCGCAGGTCCGCTCCGGGATAACGCAGCCCCGCCCGGCGGATCAGACCCTCGACCTTTCCATGATTGAAGATGGAATGCGCCTCGTCCACGATCAGCTGGAGCCGTTCCTGGAACGACATCCCCAGCACGTGAGCCTCATCCTGGGCATCGATCGCGTCCAGCAGCGCGGTCGCGCCCATCTCGCGCAGCTTCCGCTTCGTGTCGTTATCGATCACGCTCACCGGACACCTCCGGCGTAGTAGTCGGCGCCACGGACGTATCCGCCGTCTTCCGCGGGTTCCTCGCGGGGTGGACGCAGGGCGGCGACCTTGTCCTGCCCGGTGGCCAAGATCGGGTGCAGATGCGCATAGCGCGGTGAACGGACCCGTCCCGTCAGCGCGAGTGCGCAGGCCGCCTCGACCCGATCTACGGAGAAGCGGCGAGAGAGCCGTAGCACCGCCAACGCGGGATCCAGGCCCTGTTCCACGATCGGCACGGACTCGAAGATCCGCTGGATCACGATCACCGTGGCCGGCCCGACCCGATCTGCCCACGCCCGCACCCTCTGCGCGTCCCAGGCCTGGAAACGCTCGCCCGCAGGTAGGTCCGCGTCGTTGGTGCGGTACTCATTGCTCGCGGTCTCCGGGAGCAGCAGGTGACTGGTCAGTCGCTGGCTGCCCTGATAGATCTCCAGCGTCCGGGCCGTGATGCGCAGATCGACCTTCGCGCCGATGTGCGCGAACGGCGCGGAGTAGAAGTTCCGCGCGAACGTGACGTGCCCGTTCCTGCCCACTCGTCGTCCGTAGTGCCATGTCGAGATCTCGTAGGGCACCGCCGGCAGCGGCGTCAGCAGCGGCCGCTCCTCCGCGTCGAACACGCTGGCGCGGGATCCGGGCCGCTTCTGGAACGGCTCCGCGTTATAGGCCTCCATCCGCTGCCCGATGGCGGCTGCAAGTTCGGGCAGGGACGTGAATCGCTGATCCCGCAGCCCGGCGATGACCCAGGTCGCGACGTGCGCGACGGTGTTCTCCACGCTCGCCTTGTCTTTCGGTTTCCGCACCCTCCCCGGGAGCACCGCCGCCGAGTAATGCGCTGCCATCTCGCGATACGCATCGTTCAGGACGATCTCGCCCTCGCGGGGGTGCTTCACCACACCGGTCTTGAGGTTGTCCGGAACGATCCTCGGGACCGTCCCGCCCAGCGCCTCGAACATCGCTACGTGCGCTCGCAGCCAGGACTCCTGGCGCATATCCAGCGCCGGGAAGCAGAACGCGTAACGAGAAAAAGGCAGGCAGGCAACGAACAAGAACACCTTCGAGACCTCGCCGGTGACCGGATCGGCCAGCTCCATCGTGGGGCCGGACCAGTCGACCTCCACGCTCTGGCCGGCCTTGTGACCGACTCTCGAAGCGGCACCGGTGACCATGACGTGGTGCTGGTAGGTGCGGCAAAACCGGTCATACCCCATCGCCGGATCCCCAGCCGCCGTGGTCGCGTCGAAGTACTCGCCGTGCAACAGCTTCAGCGTCACGCCGACCCTGGCCATCTCTCGATGGACCTGTTCCCAGTCCGGCTGTGCGAACACGCTCTCGTGCTCGCCCCGGCCCGGGAACAACCGGGCATACACCTGCTCATCGGCGACGTCCGCGATATCGCCCCACCCGATCCCTGCAGCGTCAGCGGCCTCGAACACCGCCCTCACGGACTTGCGGGACATGCCCTGCGAGGACGAAATCGCTCGCCCCGACAGACCTTCTGCGCGCAGCTGGAGCACCAGCTTCGCCCTGATCTTCCGTACCATTCCAGATTGCTCCTTCCGCCGCGTGCCCTATACACACGGCGGAAGGAGCGTAGACAGAGCGGCCCCAACGACACCACTGGTGGTCCCGAACGACGCCACCGCTACGGCAGCGACGTGGCACCCGAACCCTCGATCAGCGGACCCCAGCGAGGCGAATATTCAGCGCTGGGCGGGACGGTCCCGAGGATCGTTCCGGACAACCTCAAGACCGGTGTGGTGAAGCACCCCCGCGAGGGCGAGATCGTCCTGAACGATGCGTATCGCGAGATGGCAGCGCATTACTCGGCGGCGGTGCTCCCGGGGAGGGTGCGGAAACCGAAAGACAAGGCGAGCGTGGAGAACACCGTCGCGCACGTCGCGACCTGGGTCATCGCCGGGCTGCGGGATCAGCGATTCACGTCCCTGCCCGAACTTGCAGCCGCCATCGGGCAGCGGATGGAGGCCTATAACGCGGAGCCGTTCCAGAAGCGGCCCGGATCCCGCGCCAGCGTGTTCGACGCGGAGGAGCGGCCGCTGCTGACGCCGCTGCCGGCGGTGCCCTACGAGATCTCGACATGGCACTACGGACGACGAGTGGGCAGGAACGGGCACGTCACGTTCGCGCGGAACTTCTACTCCGCGCCGTTCGCGCACATCGGCGCGAAGGTCGATCTGCGCATCACGGCCCGGACGCTGGAGATCTATCAGGGCAGCCAGCGACTGACCAGTCACCTGCTGCTCCCGGAGACCGCGAGCAATGAGTACCGCACCAACGACGCGGACCTACCTGCGGGCGAGCGTTTCCAGGCCTGGGACGCGCAGAGGGTGCGGGCGTGGGCAGATCGGGTCGGGCCGGCCACGGTGATCGTGATCCAGCGGATCTTCGAGTCCGTGCCGATCGTGGAACAGGGCCTGGATCCCGCGTTGGCGGTGCTACGGCTCTCTCGCCGCTTCTCCGTAGATCGGGTCGAGGCGGCCTGCGCACTCGCGCTGACGGGACGGGTCCGTTCACCGCGCTATGCGCATCTGCACCCGATCTTGGCCACCGGGCAGGACAAGGTCGCCGCCCTGCGTCCACCCCGCGAGGAACCCGCGGAAGACGGCGGATACGTCCGTGGCGCCGACTACTACGCCGGAGGTGTCCGGTGAGCGTGATCGATAACGACACGAAGCGGAAGCTGCGCGAGATGGGCGCGACCGCGCTGCTGGACGCGATCGATGCCCAGGATGAGGCTCACGTGCTGGGGATGTCGTTCCAGGAACGGCTCCAGCTGATCGTGGACGAGGCGCATTCCATCTTCAATCATGGAAAGGTCGAGGGTCTGATCCGCCGGGCGGGGCTGCGTTATCCCGGAGCGGACCTGCGGCGGCTGGATCTGGTCGAGGAACGGGGACTGAACCGGAACGTGATCGCGCAACTGGCAACCTGCTCCTTCATCCAGCGGCAACAGAACGTGGTCTTCCAGGGCTTCACCGGCTCAGGGAAGTCCTACCTCGGCTGCGCGCTGGCGAAGCAGGCCTGCCAGCACCGGCTCCGAGCCCACTACATCCGAATGCCCGACCTCGAAGAGGCCTGGGCCCTGGCAAAGGACAAGCCGCAGGGCCAGACGAAGTTCCTGCGGAAGTACTCCACGTTCTCGCTGCTGGTGATCGACGAGTGGCTGCTGGACCATCCTGACGAGGGAATGCGTTCGATGCTGCTGGAACTGCTCGAGCGCCGCTATGACACCGGCTCGACCGTGTTCTGCACCCAGTACCCGAAGAAGGACTGGCACGCCCGGCTCGGTGGAGCAGTCCACGCCGATGCGATCATGGACCGCATCGTGCACAACACAATCTGGATCGACACCGGCGACAGGAACATGCGAGAACACACCGCACTGCCCCAGTGACCCGATGCCGGCGGGAGCCAGTGGTCCCCACCGCGGCGGCTACTGGCCCCCGTCGGCACGATCGGCGGTCCCCAAGAGCAAGATTCGGTGGCTCCCACGACTACGAATACTCACCGGCTGCACGGCCGCGAGGTAGTGCCGGATGATCTCGCGCACCTTCTGGTCGATGTTCGTGGGGTGCAGGTTCACCGCCGTCAGGTACGCCTGGGTGCCGGTGCGGGCATCGACCTCGATGTCCTCGCCACCGGCCTTCAGGGAGATCCGGGCTGCCCTCTCGTACGTCGTGTAGTTCTTCAGCACGTCGAGGATGAATCCCTCCTCGATCGCCTGTTTCATCGAGTACAGGTCGAAGGGGGCGGGCTTGCCGTCGGGCCCGGGGCGCCCGAACTGTTCGAGCGTCTTGGCCTTGGGGGTGGCGGTGAAGGCGAAGAACGAGATGCGCTGATCGGCATCGACCTTGGCGGCCATGGCGACCAGCGCATCCTGATCGGCGCCTGGCTCGGCGTCCTCGTCGAGACCGGAGGCGGGGTCGTTGAGGTAGACGACCTTGCGGACGGCGGCGGAGGCCTCGCCCGACTGGGAAGAGTGGGCCTCATCGGCGATGACGGCGAACCGCTTGCCAGCGATGGAGCTGTCCTCGCCCTTCTCGGCAGCTTCTTTGAGGGCCGTGAGCACGTACGGAAAGGTCTGAATGGTGACGCCGATGATCGGCACGCCCGCGGTCAGCGCCTCGCGCAGCAGCTTCGTCTTGGAGCTGCCCGAGCCACGGGTGATCGCTTGGAACGTACCGGTGGTGGTGACGAGCTGATCGACGGCGTCCTGAAGCTGACGGTCCAGCACCTGGCGGTCGGCGATGACGATGACCGTGTCGAACACCTTGGTGCCCTCTGGCGTGTGGAGGGTGGACAGGCGGTGGGCGGTCCAGGCGATGGAGTCGGTCTTGCCGGAGCCTGCGGAGTGCTGGATCAGGTAGTGGTGGCCGGGGCCTTCATTGCGGGCGGCAGCGGCCAGGCGCGTGACGGCCCGCCACTGGTGGAACCGGGGGAAGCGAATGCGCCGCTTGTCTGTGACCTCGCCGGTCAGCGGGTCCTCTCGGGTATCATGGTTGATGTAGATGAACTTGGCGAGGATCGCGAGCCAGGCGTCGCGATCGAGGACGTCCTTCCAGAAGAACGAAGTGCCGGTCTCCGGCGGGTTCCCGGCACCGTTGTCGTGCCCCATGTCGAACGGCAGGAACGTGGTGCCTGGGCCCTCGAGCTTGGTGGTCATCACGATGCGGGTGTCGGTGACGACGAAGTGCACCAGGGCGCCGCGGAACTCGGTGAGCAGCGGCTCGTTCACCGGGGACCGGTCATCGCGGTACTGGGCGATACCCTGGGCCAGGGTCTGGGTGTAGTCGGTCTTGAGCTCGATGGTCGCCACTGGCAGGCCGTTGCAGAACAGCACCAGGTCGATGCGGTCGGTCTTGTCCTTCGAGTAGATGGCCTCCTGCATCACACGCAGACGGTTCTTCGCGTACCGGACGGTGAGGTCCGGGTTCCGGTCATCTGCCGGCGGCATCTGCATCGCTTTGAAGCCGTGGCGCAGGCCCACCATGTCGAAGCCCTTGCGGAGCACACCCAGGGTGCCTCCGCCATGGGCCTCGTCCGCAGCGAGCACCTTGACGACGCGGTCAAGGATGCGGGCCTCGGCCTTCTCGCGTGCCTCGCCGGTGAGGCCGGGGGCGACGATCTTCTCGTATTCCTTGGGCTGGGTGTCCTGGAGCCAGCCCAGCAGGTCCTCCGGGAAGAGAGCGCGTTCCTTGTCATAGCCTGCACTGTTGCGGGAGCGCAGCCAGCCGTGGGCCTCGAGGTGTGAGGCGATCTCGTCCTGGAAGGGGAGTTCCTGGTGCAGGCCGGACGCGCTCATGTCAGCTCCTTGATGTCGTCCTCGAGCTGCTCTGCTGCGGGACGGCGTGTTGCAGTGACGTCGATCTGGCCCGTGACTGCGGCCGTGATGAGCGCTGCCCGCCGCTCCTTGGCGAGGGCGATGGCGCGGGTGATCTCTGCCGATGATGAGCGGCGGCCAGCGGCAATGGCGCTCGCTCGCTCTGCGATCTGGAGTTGCGTGCCCGAGTCGGGAATGGGCACCACCAGCTGCATGAACCGCTCCTTGGCGATCTTCTGCATCGATGAACTGGCACCTGTTCGGATGAGGGTGATCTGCTCCCTGTAGTCATACGTCTGCATCCATTGGGAGAGGAATTCGTGCGATGCCCGTCCCGTAGTGACTTCCCAAAGGAGATCCGACAGAAAGAGGCGGGGGTGATCATCGGAAACGTACGCGGCGCTGCCGACGAGATCTGGCGTGTTGGCGCGATTCACGACGATCGTGTCACCGCGAACGGGGCACGTGAGCCGCCGTTCCTCAATCGGGTCCTCAACAGCCTTGTTCTCATACGGGTCGAAGAAGCCACGGGAGACGGCGCCGGTCTTGAGCACCCCGGGGGTGCCCGAGAGAGCCGGGTAGGAGCTCGCGTTGACGCTGACGCCGGTGCGGATGGTCAACTCGAGTCTGCGCAGCGCAAGACGGTTGTCTCGGTGCACCGCGAAGAGTTGCTCTCGCTCGTTGTCGCAGCGCTCGGCAGTCAGCGTGTCGAGCTCGCCGAGGTCCGCGATGAGCGCGTCGATCTCGGCAGTCTCGTGGTCGAGGTAGTCGGCGATGCTGTGCTGTGTGACGAGCGGGGGAACGGAGATCGGCTCACACCCGATGTCGCTTCGAGTCATGCTCGGCAGCGCGGTATCGGTGGCGTAGTACCTGAACGGGAAACGGAGCGACCAGTAGGAGAGGAACCGTGCATCCAGGACGCCGCTCTTCGGCTCGACAAAGTAGCCGGTATCCGTGACCCAGAATTTTCCGTTGACGGGGGTCGGTCGGTTGATCGTCCCTTTGCGCCCGAAGATCACGCCTTGGCCGCAGTACAGGTATTCGGACGCACGCGCGAATTCTCCGCCGGATCCGAAGACGGGGAACTCGCCATCAGGGTCAGCAACTTCCGCGAAGTCGCGTCCGCTACGGATACTCACAGCTCGAGATAGCCGAGTAGTGCGCCAGTTCGCTGCGCTCACCCCTTCACCTCCGCCAGCCGGACGCGGATCCGCCCCAGCACCTCGTCGAGGTCCTGGTCGATCTCCTGGAGGGGGCGCGGCGGGACGTACTCGTAGAAATGGCGCGTGAAGGGGATCTCTGCGCCTTCCTTGGTCTTGGTGTGATCGATCCATGCATCGGGCACGAAAGGGATCACCTCGCGCTGAAGGTATTCCTCCACGTCCTCGTCCCACGGAACGTTCTCGGTGTCCCGCAGGGATGCGTCGGCCACGCTCTTGCCGCCCGGTCCGGTCACCAGTTCGCCATCCTCGTCGTGCTCAGAAAGCTCACCGATCAGAACTTTCAGCACAGCGGGCGTGAGCTTCAGCCCGTGCTCGTCCAGTGCTGCTTTCAGATCCTTCGTGAACACCGCACGGCTGGTGGAGACTATGCCACCTGCTGCGTCGGCCGCTGCACCGAGGGCATCCCGCAGTGCCTCGCGCTCGGCGTCCTGCAGCTTGGTGACCTGCCGTGCTGCCATTGTCCGCTCGATCCGCTCGGGGGTGAGCGCATAGTTGCGGCGCATGGGTCGCTCCACCGTGATGCTCCGGTAGAAGAAGTCCTCGATGGCGAAGATCTTCGAGTGCTCCGCGTCCTCGAAGGCGTTGTACAGCCGCGTGATCTCCTCGATGTTCCTCTCCGACAGGTACCGGCGCTTGGAGCCCACGGACTTGCGCATCTTCTCGAACATGCCTGTCGCGTCGATCAGCTGCACCTTGCCGCGTCGTTCCGGGGCCTTGTCCTTGGACAGGATCCACACGTAGGTAGCGATGCCGGTGTTGTAGAACATGTCCGTGGGCAGGCCGATGATCGCCTCGAGATAGTCGTTCTCCAGCACCCAGCGCCGAATGTTCGACTCGCCCGAGCCCGCCCCGCCCGTGAACAGCGGTGAACCGTTCAGGACGATCGCCCCCCGCCCGGCCGTGTGGTTCGACTGAGCGGGTTTCGGTGCGCGCAGCGTGGAGATCAAGTGCATGAGGAACAGCAGCGATCCGTCTGATACCCGCGGAAGTCCGGGCCCGAAGCGACCCGCGAATCCGCGGAGCTTGTGCTCGTCCTCCACTGACTTCTTGAACTGCTTCCAGTCCACGCCGAACGGTGGGTTCGACAGCCCGTAGTGGAACGACTGCCCGCGAAAGGCCGGCTGCGTGAGGGTGTTGCCCAGCACGATGTTGTCGATGGGCTGTCCCTTGACCACCATGTCGGCCTTGCAGATCGCGTACGAGGCCGGGTTGATCTCCTGCCCCAGAAGGCTCACCTGCGCCGTCTTGTTGTAGGACCTGATCTTGTCATCGGCCACCGAGAGCATGCCGCCCGTGCCTGCCGTCGGGTCGTACACGCTGCGCACCACGTGGTCCTTGCCCAGATCCGGATCCCCATCCAGCAGGATCGTCACCATCAACTCGATGACCTCGCGCGGCGTGAAGTGCTCACCGGCGGTCTCGTTGGATGCCTCGGCGAACTTGCGGATCAGCTCCTCGAAGATGTGGCCCATCTGCTCGTTGCTGACCGCCTGCGGATGCAGATCGACCTTTGCGAAGTGCTGCAGCACCTGCAGCAGCAGGTCGTTGCGGGCCAGGTCGATGATCGCGTCCTCGAACTTGTACTTCTCGAAGATGTCCCGCACGTTCTCCGAGAACGCGCCCACGTAGTCGCGCAGGTTCTCCTCGAGGTTGTCCGGATCGCCTTGCAGTGACTTCAGATCGTGCCGAGAGGCATTGAAGAACGAGTACTCGTGACCCGCCTTGTTGCGCAGCATCGCCGCCGAAGGCATCCGATCCCGGTCGAAGCCCGCGAGCTCGCGGACCACCGCCTCCTTCGTCGGGGCGAGCACCGCATCCAAGCGCGCCAGCACAGTAAACGGCAGGATCACATCCCCGTACTGGTGCTGCTTATACGTGCTGCGCAGGATGTCCGCAGCGGACCAGATGAACTGGGCGTGATTGAAGGTAGTGGACACGATGCTCAGGCTAGCTTCCTCCGGGGCCTGCAGGCTGTCAGGGGTGCCACTCCGCCTCGCACCGCTTGCGCTCTGGCTACAGAAATCCCAGCTCAGGTACCAAAAGGGCGGGCCGGCGGACTGGTTTCTTGACTTGGCGGGTGAACGGACGAGGGCCCCGCACCGACAGGCGCGGGGCCCTCGCGTCGGACGCGCAGGGGGTCAGCGCAGCGCTTCGCCGCGGTGGTCGCCGTCCATTAGACCGTCGTCACGACGCGGATCCTTCCGGAGGAGGTCGCCATCGCGGCCCAGACCATCGTCCCGGCGAGCGTCCCCGTCGCGGTCCAGCAGTCCCTCAGCGGGGCCGGGGTTGCCGCGGCGGGCCGGGCCCTCGTCCCCGTAGCCGTCCCGATCGCGGTCCAGCAGGCCGTCCTCGCGGTCGAGGTCGCCCTCACGAGCGGGGCCATCGGCTCGGTGCGCGCCACCACGGGCATCGCCGTCCCGCAGACCGTCGTCGCGGCGATCGCGGTCGCGGTCCAGCAGGCCGTCGTCATCCCGACGGTCGCGGTCACGATCCAGGTCGCGGTCGCCGTCGTGGTCGCGGTCAGCGTCATAGCCCTCGGCCAGGCGCTCCTCGGCCTGGCGCTGACGACTCGCGGACGTGCCGTCCTTGCCCTCGCCGTCCTGCTCGGCCAGGGAGATCACATTGGGATCCTCCTCGACGTCGTAGTTCGGATCGATGGTCGCCTCACGGTCCACCCCGCGCTCGGGGTCGCCGTGATCGGCGCGGGGCGAGGTGTCGCGGTCCTGGCCGTAGCGCTCGGCCTCGTCGCGTTCGGCGGAGGTGCGGCTGTCCAGTCGGTCGTCCTCGCGGCCCAGCAGGTCGCGGTCACCGTCGGCGTCGGCGTGCTGCAATCCGGCCGGGGGGAGCGGTCCGGTGCGGCCGTCATTGGTGGGCTGAGTCATCGTGTGCCTCCTGGTCAGGATGAACGCCCCCGCAGTGAGCGGGGTCACAGTGCCCCTCAGGGTAGCTGTGCGGGCCCGTTCTGTCAGGGTGCCCGCTGGGAACCCGCGCTCACCGGTCGGTCAGGCGAAGGGGTTCCACCAGCGGCCACCGCCCAGCACCACGAGCGCGACCGAGGTCGCCAGCAGCAGCACGGCCGCCACCATCACCACCACGTCCCGGGTGCGCAGGGGCCGCTGATCGAACCAGGTGCGGCCCTTCCCGCGCCCGAAGCCGCGCAGCTCCATCGCCGCAGCCACCGACTCGATCCGGTCGAAGGCCCCCAGCAGCAGGGGCATGAGTGTCGAGGTCAGGTTGCGGATCCGGGTGCCGAGCCCCACCTTGCGGGACACGTCCAGGCCGCGGGCCTGCTGCGCCTGGGAGATGGTGCGGAAGTCCCGCTGGACGTCCGGGATGTACCGCAGCGCCAGGGACACCGCGTAGGCGGCGCGGTACGGCACCCCGATCCGGTTCAGGGAGGATGCGAACTCCGGGGGCCGCGTGGTGGTGATGAACAGCAGCACCCCCGGCAGCACCGCGAAGTACTTCAGGGTCACGACCAGCTGGTAGAACAGCTGCTGCGCGGTGAGGTCCCACCGCCAGGGGCCGTCCACCAGCAGCGTGCGGGAGCCGAACAGCTGCTCGCCGTAACCGGGGGCGAACACGAAGATCAGCAGGTTGTTCAGCACCATGAAGATCGCGATCAGCCACAGCACCACCGCGAGGTCCCGCAGCCGCACCCGCGACACCGCCCACAGCACCACGGACAGCAGGGACAGCCCCAGCAGGTAGCGCGCATCGAAGCTGATCATCGCGCCCACCACCAGGGCGAGCACCAGCACCAGCTTGGACACCCCGGTGAGGGTGTGCAGCCATCCCTGGCGGGGCACATACCCCAGCAGTGGTGAACTCATCGAGACCCACCCCGTTCGGCTCTGTCGGCCTGCACGAAGCGGTGCACCAGGCGCACCGGATCCGCGATCCCGCAGCGCTGCGAGAGGGTGAACAGTCCCGTGGTCACCAGGTCGGCGCGAGAGGTGAGATCCTCGTCGGTGAGGGCCGCGGCCGGATCGGTGTCGGCCAGCAGGCGCCCCCCGCTCATCACCAGCACCCGGTCGGTGTACTCCAGCGCCAGGTGCATGTCGTGGGTGATCAGCAGCACCGTGGTGCCGAGCTTGTTGATGCGGGTCAGGAAGTCCATGAACTCGCTGTAATGGGCGTAGTCCTGCCCGGCGGTGGGCTCGTCCAGGATCAGCACCTCGGGCTCCAGCGCCAGGATCGAGGCGATGGTGACCCGCTTCTTCTGGCCGTGGCTCAGCGCCGAGACGGGCCAGCTGCGGAACGGCCGCAGGCCGCACACCTCCAGCACCCGGGCGGTGCGCTCGGCGATCACCTGCTCGTCCAGGCCGCGCGCACGCAGCCCCAGCTCGATCTCCTCGGTGATCAGGGGGCGGGAGATCATCTGCCCCGGCTCCTGCAGCACGAAGCCCACGTGCTCGCCCCGCTCGGCGAGGGTCCACCCCGAGGCATCGACCGAGCCGAGGCGCACCACTCCCTCGGTGGCCTTCTCGAAACCGCACACCACGCGCGCCAGGGTGGACTTCCCGGCACCGTTGGAGCCCAGCACGCCGATCATCTCCCCGGCATGGACGCGGGCGCTGACGTCCTGCACGGCCCGGGTGCCGGGGGCATCGCCCGCGCGCGGCAGCACACAGCCCACCCGGTCCAGTTCGAGCGCGACGGCCCGGCCGGGCGCGACATCGGGACGGGCGGCATCGGTGCCGGCCACCCACTCCCGCACCGCCGCGACCTGATCCTCGTCCAGTTCCATCGCCGTCAGGTCCGCCGGGTGCTGCTCGGCGCGGGCAGGTGCACCGGCCATCCGCAGGGCCGCCAGGTGCAGGGGCGGTCGGATGCCGTGCTGCTCCAGCAGGCCCGAGACCAGCACCTCGTCCGGCGGGGCATCGGCCACGATCCGACCCCCGGCCATCAGCACGATCCGGTCCACTGGGCGGTGCAGCACGTCCTCCAGGCGGTGCTCCACGATCACCACGGTGCGGCCGTGCTCGCGGTGCAGGTCATCGATCAACTCGACCGCGGCGCGCCCCGCAGCCGGGTCCAGGTTCGCCAAGGGTTCGTCGAACAGCAGCACCTCCACGTCGTCCACCAGCACCCCGGCCATCGCCACCCGCTGCTTCTGCCCACCGGAGAGCTCGTGCGGGGAGGACGCCAGCCGGTCCTGGATCCCCACGATGGAAGCGGCATGCTGCACCCGCTGCGGCATCTGCGCGTGGGGGACCTGCTGGTTCTCCAGGCTGAAGGCGATGTCCTCACCCACGGTGAGGCCCACGAACTGCCCGGAGGTGTCCTGCAGCACCGTGCCCACGCGCCGGGAGGTCTCCACCAGCGGCACCGCGGCCGGGTCGTTGCCGCACACCCGCACCGTGCCCGTGGCCGTGCCCCGGTGGTGGTGGGGGATCAGCCCGTTCAGCACCGAGAGCAGGGTGGACTTACCAGAGCCGGACGCACCGATCACCGCCACCTTCTCGCCACGCCTGATCACCAGGTCGATGTCGTGAAGGGTGGGCTCGGACTGCGCGCGGTACTGGAAGCAGTACCCGCGCAGCTCGATGAGCGGCTCGGCGGCGTGGGTCACGACTGGACCGTGAGCGACCCGGTCTTGGTGCGGGTGCGGGCGTAGACCGCGAGGATCAGGGTGCCCAGCACGGCGGTGGTGATGGTGTTGGCGACGAACGCGAGGCCGCCCTGGGCCCACACCTTCCCGGCGGGCTCGTTGTAGATCAGCACGTCACCCAACGGCGCGATCAGCAACCAGGCCGCGGCGTGCGCGATCGCCACCGCGAGGACGAAGCGGAACGCGGTGGCGCCGGAGAACTCGCCGTCGTGGATCCGGTGGCGCAGCAGCATCAGGCCGACGACCAGGCCGAACACACCGGAGGCCGCTTCCCAGCTGATCCAGATGCCGTAGCCGGTGACGTCGATCAGCAGGTGGCCGATGAGGCCGGCGAGCAGGCCCACCCAGGGGCCGTAGAGCACGGCGAGTACAGCGAGGATCGCGTACTGGATGGAGATGGTGGTGTTGGGGATCGGGGTGGGGATCGCCACGAAGCGACCCAGCACGAAGAACAGGGCGGCGCCGATGCCGATGGCGACCACCTGGACGACGGGGGACGGGGTGCGGGACATGAGGTTTCCTTCGGGGGAGGGGTTCCGGTGAGGTGTCGGAGGGGGAGGGGAGGACGGACGAGGGGGATGGTGATGTTCAACGACGGGGCTGTTCGAGGGCGGAACAGCGATGGCGGGCTCTCAGGTGGCCGGTTCGAGTCGCACCCGCCAGGAGGTGCCGGTGCCCAGGGAGAAGGCGCGGGCGTAGTGGCCGCGGTTGATGGCCACGGCCATGCGGTCCAGGGAGTTCACGTACAGCAGCGACTCACCCACCTCGACGTCGGCGAAGCTGCGGGCGTAGGTCATCTGGGCGGCGTGCACCACGGCGTCGTGGTGGCTGACCCGCACCGTGACCCTGCCGCCGTGGCCCACGCCCAGCTCACGGAACAGCTCCCGGGGGATGGAGGTCCACAGGGAGCCGTAGCGAACGTCCAGGGTGTCGATCGTGCCGTGCACCGCGCCGCCGGTGGCCTCGGGTTCCACCAGCGGCAGCGACACCAGCTCCTGCAGCGGCACCTCGGGGCCCACCTGCTCGTAGGTGATCGCGCCGGAGGCGAGCCGCGCACCGGTGTACGCGTAGATGTCGCGCCCGTGGAAGGTGTAGGACTCCTCGGAGCCTTCACGGCGGTTCATGGTCTCGTCGATCTGCCGCAGCTGCTCGATGCCGAAGATGCTGTGCAGGTGGGTGAGGGTGCCGTTGTCCGGGGTCACCACCAGGTGCCCGGTGCGGGTGCGGGCCACCACGCTCAGCCGGTCCGAGCCCACACCGGGATCCACCACCGAGACGAACACGGTGCCGGCAGGCCAGTACGAGATCACCTGGGCCAGCCTGTAAGAGCCCTCCCAGATGTCGTAGGGCGGGATGTTGTGGGTGAGGTCGTGGATGCGCAGGCCGGGGTCGACGGCTACGGCCACGCCAACCATGGCGCTGACCGCACCGTCGTCCAGGCCGAAGTCGGACTGCAGTACGAGGGGATGCATCCTGGCATTATCCAACACAACACGCAGGTGAGCCGCTCGTGTGTCGCCAGATGAACGCGGGGAGGATTATCCGCTGGCGGCCCACCGGGGGTGAGCCGGGCGGGGCGCCGGCTCAGGCGCCCGGCAGCCCCCAGGCCTCGGCCAGCAACTCGAGGCTGCGCAGGCGGTCGGCTGGGTCGAAGTGGTACGCGGTGAGGATGAGCTCGTCGGCGCCGGTGGATGCCACGATCGCCTCCAACTGGGCGACCACGGTGGCGGGGGAGCCCACGGCGCGGATCGAGAGGGTCTGGTCCACCTGGGAGATCAGGTGCTCCGGAGCCACCTCCTCCAGCGGGCGCGGCGGCTGGATCTTCTGGCGCTGGCCGGTCACCACCCCCAGGAACATCTGCTGCAGGGTGGTGAACTGACGCTGGGCCTCCTCGTCGGTCTCGGCCACCACCAGGTTCACGCCCACCATGGTGCGCGGTTCGGCGATCTGTGCCGAGGGGGCGTTCGCATCGAAGTTCGCGCGGTACACGTCCAGGGCCTGCAGGTACTGGAAGGGCGCGAAGTGCGAGGCCACCGAGAACGGCATCCCCAGCTGGGCGGCGAGGCGGGCACCGTTGGCGGTGGAGCCCAGGATCCACATCGGCACCTCGGTGCCCTTGGCCACTCCCGCGCTGATGGGCAGCCCGCCGGTGGACTCCTCGCGGGACCAGTCGCGCATCTGCTCCACCGCGGCGATGAAGGCATGCGGCTCGGCAGAGGTGCGGGCCAGCAGCTGCGCGGTGAGCTGGTCGGTGCCCGGGGCCCGGCCCAGACCCAGGTCGATGCGGTCGCCGTGGAACTGCACCAGGGTGCCGAACTGCTCGATCACCGCCAGCGGCGAATGGTTGGGCAGCATGATCCCGCCCGAACCCACCCGGATCCGCTCGGTCAGCGACGCGGCACGGTCGATCAGCAGGCTGGTGGCGCTGGAGGCCAGCGCATCGGTGTTGTGATGCTCGGCGAACCAATAGCGCTCATAGCCCAGCCGGTCCGCGGTCTTCGCACCCTCCATCGAGGCGGCGATCGCATCGCGGGTGGACTGCCCCTCCGAGATGGACACCAGGTCCAGGATCGAGAGGGGGACGTGGGGGACGGAGCTGGAAGTCGTGTCGGTGCTGGCATCGGAGGCGGTCATGCCGTCGAGCCTATCCATGCCGGCTAGACGTGGGGCACGCGCTTACGCCTGCGGCGGCCGGGTGGGGTCGTGGTCGTCGTCGTGGATCCGCACGTGCGCCTCGGGGATGTCCTCGTAGCTGGCCGGGTCCGAGATCGGCTCCAGGTGCGTGAGCACGGTGAGCTCCGGGAGGGCCGCGGTGAGCTCGCGTTCGAGCTCCTCGATGTAGTCGTGGCCGTGCTTGACGGTCCACTCGTCCGGCACCAGCACGTGCACGTTCATGAACTTCTGCTGCCCGGCCTCGCGGGTCTGCAGGCCGTGGAAGGTGACGCTGCCGTCGGTGCGGCGCTGGAGGATCGCCCGGATCACCTCGTGGTCCTCCTCGGACAGCGACTTGTCCAGCAGTCCGGAGACGGACTCGCTGACCAGGGACACGCCCGTGATGATGATGTTGACGCCGACGGCGAAGGCGACCACGGCGTCCAGCCGCTCCCAGCCGGTCAGGCCCACCAGTCCCACGCCCACGATCACACCCACCGAGGTCCACACGTCGGTGAGCAGGTGGCGGCCGTCGGCCCGCAGGGTGATGGAGCGGTAGCGGCGCCCAGCCCTGATCAGCACGAACGCCACGGCCCCGTTGATCAGGGAGGCCACCACCGAGATCACCAGGCCCCAGCCCACGTTCTCCAGCGGCTGGGGGTTCACGAACCGCTCCACGGCGGTGACCAGGATGACCGCGGCGGCCACGAAGATCATCGCCCCCTCCACCGCGGCGGAGAAGTACTCCGCCTTCGCGCGGCCGTAGAGGAACCGCTCGGTGGCGGGCTGCGCAGCGACCTTCAGCGCGATCAGCGCCACAACCGCTGCCACCAGGTTCACGGTGGACTCGGCGGCGTCCGAGAGCAGGCCCACCGAGCCGGTCATCGCCCAGGCCCCCGTCTTCAGGGCGATGGTGGCGATGGCCGCGGCGATCGACAGCCAGGCGAAACGGGTGAGGTCCACGGCCCGCGACGGTGCACGGTCGCCGTGAGGAGCGGGTCCCTGCGAGGAGGGGTCGCCGGGAGTGCTGGCGCTGGGTTCTTCGGTCACGGTCTCTCCGCTTCGGGCTGATCCATGCGCCACGGGGGAGCGGGCGCTCTCAGACGGTACCGCTCTGAGGGGCGCTCAGCAGCCGTCTGGGGCTCAGTCGACGTACCGCGTGGGCCGGTCCTCGACGGGGAAACCGTCGGCCTTCCACGCACGGAACCCGCCGACCAGGTCGGTGGCGCGGCTGAAGCCGAGCCGGCGCAGGTCGCGGGCGGCGAGCGAGGAGTGGTATCCCTCGTTGCACACGACGACCACGAGGTCCGTGTGCTTAGGGCCGCCCTCCATCCGATGGGGGCTTGCCGGGTCCAGGCGCCACTCGAGCACCAGGCGCTCCACCACCACCGCACCGGGGATATGGCCCTCGACGTCCCGGGTGATGGCGGAGCGCACGTCGATCACGTGCGCCCCGTCGCCCTCGAGCAGGGAGTGCAGCTGGGCAGGTTCGACCCGGTCCACGCCATCCCGAGAGTCCGCGAGCACCTCATCGATGCTGCGTGGGGTGGTCATCGGCCGCGTCGGCTCGCGGAGAAGGAGGCCAGGCCGCCACCGGAGGAACCGGTGGAGGAGGTCGAGTAGCTGGTGCCACCGGAACGACCGCCGCCGGAGCGCGAACGCCCGGAGGAGCCCTGCCCGGAGCCGGAGCGACCGGAGCCGCTGCCGCGACCGGAACGGGAGCCACCGCCGGAGCGGCCGGAGCCGCCCACGGTCACGTCGGACTCGGAACGACCGCCACCGGAGCGACGGCGCCCCTGACCGCCACCGGCACCGGAGCGACCGCCGGAGCCGCCACGACCGCCACCGGAGCGGCGACCGCCACCGCTGCCGCGGCCACCGGTCTCCTGGACCGGGGCGCGGTCGGGGACCTCGCCGAACACGCGCTCGCCGGGGGCCAGGCGCTTCAGCACCTCGCTGCCGGTGCGCACGGCGGAGTGGATCTGGGGGCGGATCTTCGCGGCGCGCATCAGGGAGGACACGTCGCTGCGCTGCTCCGGGGTCTGCACCGTGATCACGGTGCCGGCCTCGCCGGCGCGGGCGGTGCGGCCCGAGCGGTGCAGGTACGCCTTGTGCTCCACGGGCGGATCGGCGTGGACCACCAGGGCCACCTCGTCCACGTGGATGCCGCGGGCGGCGATGTCGGTGGAGACCAGGGTGGTGGCCCCGCCCTTGCCGAAGGCCTCGAGGTTGCGGGTGCGGGCGCCCTGGGACAGGTTGCCGTGCAGCTCCACCGCGTCCACGCCGCTGGAGACCAGTTTCTTGGCCAGCTTCTTGGCGCCGTACTTGGTGCGGGTGAACAGGATGGTGCGGCCCGGCGCGGAGGCCAGGTCCAGCAGCACGTCGAAGCGGTCACCCTCGGTGACCTCCAGGACGTGGTGCTCCATCTTGGTCACCGTCGCCGTGGCCGGATCGGCCTCATGGGTGACGGGGGAGTGCAGGTACTGCTTGACCAGGGTGCCCACTCCGGCGTCCAGGGTGGCGGAGAACAGCATCCGCTGGCCCTTGGAGGGGGTTTTGTCCAGGATGCGGCGCACCATCGGAAGGAAGCCCATGTCGGCCATGTGATCGGCCTCGTCGAGGATCGTCACCTCGATGGCGGAGAGGTCGGCGTGGCCCTGGCCCATCAGGTCCAGCAGGCGGCCGGGGCAGGCCACCAGCACGTCCAGGCCGCGCTCGAGCGCGTCCACCTGGGGCTTCTGGCCGACGCCGCCGAACACGGTGGCGGTGCGCAGCCCGGTGGCCTTGGCCAGCGGCGCCAGCGAGTCGCTGATCTGGGCGGCCAGCTCACGGGTGGGGGCCAGGATCAGCGAGCGGGGCTTGCGGGGGCTGCGCTTGCGGTCGGACTCCTGCAGGCGCACCACCAGGGGCAGCAGGAAGGCGTAGGTCTTGCCCGAGCCGGTACGGCCGCGGCCCAGCACGTCCCGACCCGCGAGGGAGTCGGGCAGGGTGGCGGCCTGGATCGGGGTGGGGGTGGTGATGCCGAGGGGCGCAAGGGCGTCGGTCAGCACGGAGGGCACGCCGAGGCGTGCGAAATCAGGGGAGGTCACAAGGGATCCGTTCATGAAGGTGGGTTCGCCGGGGCGCGTGCGTCGCAATCACCAGAGGCCCCGGTGTGCGGGATGCTGCGCGGCCGGCGGAGACAGGGCCCGTCCTTCGGGCACAGGACCGATCAGAGGATCGGGATGGTCTCCGCGGCAGGTCGTCGCGGCGAGATTCGACGGCGACCGTCCCTGCCACCGTACGTGGTCCGGGGCCGTTACGCGCAATCCGGCCCGCCGAATGTGACCGAGCCGGAGCGGGGCGGGGTCTGGGCGTGGCTCCTGTTGCTCGCTGTCCGGGTGGATGCTGGTCGACGAGCAGCGAGTGCGACGTTATGAACAGTTGGGCTGCGTCTATCTGTTCATAACGTCGCACTCGATGCGTGCGGGGGGGGGATTGAGGTCGCGGTGGGCGGGATGGGGGGATTGACATCGCGGTGGGGGGATTGAGGCCGCGGTGGAACGACAGAAACGCCGGTCTGCTGCGGACTACTGCCCGCCGCCCAGGCCCGCGGAGGCGAAGCCCTTGACGATCTGGCGCTGGAACAGCACGAACACGATCAGCAGCGGCAGCCCGCCCACCACGGCACTGGCCATGTTCTGTGCGATCTGCAGTCTGTGGGCAGGGAGTGCGGTTCACTGGACTCACCCTGATCAGTGCAGATCCGAGAACCCCGAGGAGCCCTCTGTGAGCACCACCCGCCCCACCCCCGATCCGGCTGCCCTGCCCGAGAACCTCACTGCCCTCTTCGCCCGCGCCGAGGAGCTCGCCGGGCACCTCGACGGCCCCCCGTCGACCGCCCCCGTTGCCGGTGAAGCCGCCGACGCGGCAGGCACGGTGCCGCGCCCCGAGCACCCTCGCCCCCAGTTCCACCGCCCCACCTGGATGAGCCTCAACGGCACCTGGCAGTTTAAGATCGACCAGGGCGACTCCGGGCGCGAGCGGGGCCTGGTGGACAGCGAGCTGGACTCACAGATCATGGTGCCCTTCGCCCCGGAGACCGCCGCCTCCGGCATCGGCAACCGCGACTTCCTCGAGGCCGTCTGGTATCGCCGCACCGTCACCGTCCCCACCGACTGGGAGGGGCTGCGCCCCATCCTGCGCTTCGAGGCCGTGGACCACGAGGCCACCGTGTGGGTCAACGGCACCGAGGTGGCCCGCCACCGCGGCGGCTTCACCCCCTTCAGCGCCGACCTGTCCACCCTGGAGGGCGTGGGCCCCGGCTCCGAGCTCACCATCGTGGTGCGCGCCCGGGACCCGCACGACGTGCCCCAGGCACGCGGCAAGCAGTCCAACTGGTTCCACTCCACCCATGCCAGCTACCACCGCACCACCGGCATCTGGCAGACGGTATGGCTCGAGGGCGTCCCGGCCGACGAGATCCGCTCGCTGCGCATCATCCCCTCGCTGGCCTCCGGCTCCTTCGCGATCGACGCGCCGCTGTCCCGCTCCACCCCGGGCACCCGCCTCGAGGTGATCGCGCACGTGCCCGGCGGCGAGGAGGTGGCCCGCGCCGAGGTGCGGGCGGACCTGGACCTCGCCCCCCACCTGGAACTGGTGATCCCCGCCGAGCACGTGCGGGTGTGGGGCCCGGGCAGCCCCGAGCTGTACGCACTGCAGGTGCGGCTGCTGGATGTCGACGGTCAGGTGCTCGATGAGGCCGCCTCCTATGCGGGCCTGCGCTCCACCTCCCTGAACGGCCACGAGTTCCGCATCAACGGCGAGAAGGTGTTCCAGCGCCTGGTGCTGGACCAGGGCTACTGGGAGGACACCTTCATGACCTCCCCCTCGGACGAGGCGATGACCACCGACATCCGTCTGGCGCTGGAGGCCGGCTTCAACGGGGCCCGCCTGCACCAGAAGGTGTTCGAGCAGCGCATGCTGTTCTGGGCCGACCTGTACGGCTACCTCACCTGGGGCGAGTTCGGCGACTGGGGCGCCTCCGGCAGCGGGGCCATGGGCCACAACCAGCAGCCCGCCGCCTCCTTCGTGGACGAATGGGTGCAGGCCGTGGCCCGCGACATCAACCACCCGTCGATCGTCGGCTGGTGCCCGCTGAACGAGACCCACCAGGTGCTCCACGACCGCCTCACCCAGCTCGACGACGTCACGCAGGCGATGTACGACGCCACCAAGCTGGCCGACCCCACCCGTCCGGTGCTGGATGCCTCCGGCTACTCCCACCGGGTGCGCGGGGCCGACGTGTACGACTCCCACTCCTACGAGCAGGATGTCGAGGCCTTCCGCACCGAGCAGTCGGGGCTGGCCGAGGGGACCCCCTTCGTGAACCGCCGCGAGCTGGGCCCTGACGACATGCCCTTCGCCGACGGCGCCTTCTCCCTGGCCTACGCCGGACAGCCCTACTTCGTCTCGGAGTACGGCGGCATCTGGTGGAACGAGGAGGAGGCCCGCCGGGCGGCGGAGGCCGCCGCCGGGGACCGCACCGGCAATGACCAGGCGGCTTCCTGGGGGTACGGCGAGCGGGTGCGCTCGGAGGAGCAGCTGTACGAACGCTTCGAGGGACTCACCCGGGTGCTGCTGGAGGACCCGCTGATGTTCGGCTACTGCTACACGCAGATGACCGACGTGTTCCAGGAGAAGAACGGCATCGTCGACTTCGACCGCGGCCGCAAGCTGGACCTGGCCCGGCTGCGCGCCGTCCAGGAGCAGCGCGCCGCATACGAGGGCTGAAACGGCAGGGCCGACACCCTGCCTGCAGGGTGCCGGCCCCGAATATTGGGTGGCACGGCGGTATGCGGCAGGGGAGCATGGCCGCATGGTCGATCAGTCACGCCTCTGGGACGAGCACGCCGCCGCCACCTACGACACCCCCGGGCAGGGCCCGTTCGCTCCCGAGGTGCTGGGGCCCACGGTGGAGCTGCTCGCGGACCTCGCCGCCGGAGGGCGCGCCGTCGAGTTCGCCATCGGCACCGGCCGGGTGGCGATCCCGTTGCGGGAGGCCGATGTCGAGGTGGCGGGCATCGAGCTGTCCGCGCCGATGATCGCGCGGCTGCGGGAGAAGGCCGACGAGGACGCGATCCCCGTCGTCCACGGCGACATGACCACGGCGAGTGCGGGGGAGGGGTTCACCCTCGCCTACCTGGTGTTCAACACCATCTCCAACCTGCTCACCCAGGAGCAGCAGGTGCAGTGCTTCCGCAACGCAGCCCGCCATCTCGCCCCGGGCGGACGCTTCGTGATCGAGCTGTGGGTGCCGCAGCTGCGCTCCCTCGCCCCCGGCCACGGTGGCACCGTGGAGGTGTCCGAGCCCGGCTACCTGCTGGTGGACACCTACGACACCCTCGCCCAGCACGTCATCTCGCACCACGTGCGATTCGACCCCGTGGTGGATGGCAGCCGTGAGGCGCAGATCGACCGCACCCCGCACCGCTACGTGTGGCCGTCCGAACTGGACCTGATGGCGCAGCTGGCCGGTTTCGAGCGGGAGAACCGCTGGGCAGGCTTCGACCGTTCCGAGTTCACCGCGGAGTCCCGCAGCCACGTCACGGTGTACCGCCTCACCTGAAGCGGCCGGTGCGCGCATAGCGCAGGCTCTTTCGGCCCGGTGGGCCGTACAGTGCTGGAGGCCCACTCCTGCACACGTCCGAGGTTCCCCTGTGCCTGATCCCGTTCCCGCCGGTTCCGCACCCACCGGTTCCGCACCCACCGGCTCTGCTCCTTCCGCCCCGCACGAGGGTGTCCCCCACTCACAGGGGACGCCGATGCGCGTCAGGGACGCGCTGCGGGACCCGCGCCGGTTGAAGACTGAGGTCCTGGCCGGCCTGGTGGTCGCCCTCGCCCTGATCCCCGAGGCGATCTCCTTCTCGATCCTGGCGGGCGTGGACCCGCGCCTGGGCCTGTTCGCCTCGTTCACGATGGCGGTCACCATCTCTGTGGTGGGCGGTCGCCCCGCGATGATCTCCGCCGCCACCGGAGCCGTCGCGCTGGTTGTCGCGCCCGTGGTGGCCTCCCACGGTGTGGACTACCTGATCGCCACCGTGATCCTCGCGGGTCTGCTGCAGATCCTGCTGGCCGTGCTGGGAGTGGCGAAGCTGATGCGGTTCATCCCGCGCTCGGTGATGGTGGGCTTCGTCAACTCCCTGGCGATCCTGATCTTCATCGCCCAGCTGCCGCACCTGATCGGCCCGGACCTGCCCTGGCTGGTGTACCCGCTGACCATCGCGGGACTGGCGATGCTGGTAGGCCTGCCGAAGCTCACCCAGGTGGTGCCCGCCCCGCTGATTGCGATCGTGGTGCTCACGGTGCTGGTGGTCGTCGCCGGCTGGCGGGTGCCGAACGTCGGCAGCCAGGGCGAGCTGCCCGATTCCCTGCCGCAGCTGCTGATCCCCGACGTGCCGTTCACCCTGGAGACCCTGCGCATCATCGCCCCCTACGCGCTGGCGATGGCACTGGTGGGGCTGATGGAGTCGCTGCTGACCGCCAAACTGGTGGACGACATCACCGACACCCACTCCAACAAGACCCGCGAGAGCTGGGGCCAGGGCGTGGCGAACGTGGTCACCGGCTTCTTCGGCGGCATGGGCGGCTGCGCCATGATCGGGCAGACCATGATCAACGTGAAGGAGTCCGGAGCACGCACCCGGATCTCCACCTTCCTGGCCGGCGTGTTCCTGCTGATCCTGGTCGTGGCACTCGGTGACATCGTGGGCCTGATCCCGATGGCCGCACTGGTCGCCGTGATGATCATGGTCTCCGTCGGAACCTTCGACTGGCACAGCGTGCGCCCCTCCACCCTGCGCCGCATGCCGCTGTCGGAGACGGCCGTCATGGCCACCACCGTGATCGCCACCGTGGTCACCGACAACCTCGCCATCGGTGTGGTGCTCGGCGTGGTGTGCGCGATGGTCATGTTCGCCCGTCGCGTCGCCCACCTGACCCGCATCGAGAAGGTGTGGGAGACGGACGTGGACGGCGACGGCACGGTGGACATCCGCCGGTACCGCGTCAAGGGTCAGCTGTTCTTCGCCTCCAGCAACGACCTCGTCTACCAGTTCGACTACGCCGGTGACCCCGCCACCGTGATCATCGACCTCACCGATGCGGAGGTGTGGGACGCCTCCACCGTGGCCTCCCTGGACGCGGTGATCGCCAAGTACCGCGACCGCGGCAAGGAGGCCCGCATCGTGGGCCTGGACGGTGCCGGCGCCGAGCGCCTGGAACTGCTCTCCGGCAACCTCGGCGAAGGGCACTGAGCCGGGCGCTGAGCGAGGTCCGGCAGGATGGCCCCATGAGAGCCTGCATCATCGACACCTTCGGTCAGCCGCCGCGCCTGGGCGAGGCGCCCGATCCCGTCTGCCCGGCGCACGGCGCGGTGGTCGAGGTCCACGCCACCGGGGTGTGCCGCAGCGACTGGCACGCCTGGCAGGGCCACGACGACTCGGTGCGCCTCCCGCACGTGCCCGGCCACGAGTTCGCCGGGGTCATCGCGCAGGTGGGCCAGGAGGTGACCGGGTTCCGGGCCGGGGACCGTGTCACGGCTCCGTTCATCTTCGCCTGCGGCCGCTGCGAGCAGTGCTTGGCCGGCGCCTCACAGGTGTGCCCCCACCAGCGCCAGCCCGGGTTCGACCTGCCCGGTTCCTGGGCCGAGCAGGTGGTGGTCCACCAGGCCGACCACAACCTGGTGGCCCTTCCCGACGCGCTCGACATGACGCTCGCCGCGGGCCTCGGCTGCCGGGTGGGCACTGCCTTCCACGCCGTGAGGGTGCAGGGTGAGGTGCAGGTGGCCGAGCAGGTCGCGGTGATCGGCTGCGGCGGGCTGGGCCTTGCCTGCGTGATGGTGGCCCTCGCGGCGGGCGCCGAGGTGATCGCCGTGGACGTCTCCGATGCCAGCCTCGAAGCGGCCGCAGCGCTGGGTGCCCGTGCTCTTCGCAGCGGGCCGGACGTGGCTGCGCAGATCCGCGAGATGACCGGCGGTGGTGCCCACGTCGCGCTGGATGCGCTGGGCTCCGCTGCCACCGCCCGAGCGGGGATCCAGGCACTGCGACCGCGGGGCCGTCACGTGCAGGTGGGGCTGCTGCTGGGCAAGGACGCCGACCCGCCCCTCCCGATGGGCCAGGTGATCGCCCAGGAGCTGCAGATCAGGGGCAGCCACGGCCTGGCCGCCACCGAGTACGCCGCCATGCTGACCGAGATCGCCGACGGCCGGCTGGACCTGGGCCGCACGGTGGGCCGGGTGATCAGCGTCGAGGATCTCCCCGCGGCGATGGTCGCGATGGGGGAGCCGCCTGTGGTCGCCGGGATGACGGTGGCCCGCCTGCGGTGATGCAGGGAAAGGTCAGGCCCGGGGAGTGGGGATGATCGGCTTCTGGTAGGTCGCCGAGACCCGGTGCACCGTGAAGCCGAGCGACTCGTAGAGGCGGCCCGCACCGTTCAGCGACTCCGTGTCCACCTCCAGCTCGGCCGTCTCGAAGCCGGCCTCAGCAGCGGCCCGCAGTGACCGCGCGATCACCGCGCGGGCGATGCCCCGCCCGCGGGCCTCGGGCCGGGTTCCCACCAGCGCCAGGTGCAGCACCGAGGGCTTGTCCTCCGAGGCCACCACGTACCCCAGCACGGTGCCGCCCGGGTCCACCGCGACCGAGGACTGCTGCGGGCGAGCAGTGTGGGAGTTCCACCAGACGGCCCACCGCTCCGGCGGTGGGGTGGTGGAGCCCCAATGGTCGGCGAATGCTGCCGCATGGGCGAGGCGCGTGGGTTCCTGGTGGTCCGGCCCCGGTGCGATCACCTCGACGTCATCGCCCCCGGCGATCTCCGGCACGGGCAGATCGGCGTCCTGCAGCGCGATGGTCATCTCGGACCAGGAGCGGGCCCGCGCGTAGCCGCGCAGCTCCAGCAGGGCGCGGGCATCCCGCTTGCCGCCCGGGCTCGTCGGGTCCTGCCCGGCGGGGGCATCGACGCCGCCGGAGGCCCGGAGGTGGGCGGGCCGATCAGGATGGCGTTCGGCTGCGAGCGCAGCGGCCCTGGCCTCGGTGAGGTCCAGGATGCGGGTGCCGATGCCGCACCGGCGGTGCTCCGGGGCGACGACACCGGCGATGCCCGCACGCACGCGGCCTTCGCGGTCCGGGCTGGTCGCGACATCGGCGATGCCGAAGGCGATCATCTCCCCGTCCCGGCGCACGGCCACGGAGTCCGCAGCAAGATCCAGCCCCGGCATGGTGAGCCACTCACGCATGCTCGCAGCCTCGGTGACCTCCTCGAACCCGTCGTGGGCATCGGCCCGGGTGATGAGCGCAGCGAGCGCCTCGGCATCGCCCAGGGTGAGGGAGGTCCAGGTCAGGCGACTATCAGTCGAGGGATCACGGGTCAGGGAATCTGCGGAGGTCACCGGAGGATCGTAACCAGTGCGGTCAGGGATGTCGGGCCGCTGTGGAACCATGAACGCCATGACGATCACCGCTGCGGCCGACGGCTCCGCCCTCGGCAACCCCGGCCCGGCCGGCTGGGCCTGGTACATCGACGAGAACACCTGGCGGGCCGGCGGCTGGCCCCACGGCACCAACAACATGGGGGAGCTGAAGGCCGTGCTGGACCTGCTGGAGGCCACCGCGGAGGACGCCGATCAGCACCTGGTCATCCTGTGCGACAGCCAGTACGTCATCAACTCGGTCACGAAGTGGATGCCGGGCTGGAAGCGCAAGGGGTGGCGCAAGAAGGACGGCAAGCCAGTGATGAACGTCGAGCTGCTGCAGGCGATCGACCGTGCGCTCGCCGGCCGCAGCGTCGAGTTCGAGTGGGTCAAGGGCCATTCCGGCCACGCCATGAACGAGGCCGCCGACAAGCGCGCCAACGCCGCCGCCACCGCCTTCTCCAAGAAACAGGACCCCCAGGTGGGCCCCGGGTACCGTGCATCAGGCGGGGGAGCGGGCGCTGCAGCCGCGCCCGCCATGGAGATGCCCCCGGCCCCGGCGCAATCCGCTGCTCCGGCCCGCTCCGCTGCTCCGGCTCTCCCCCCGCGCGGCGGGGCCGGCACCGACTCCCCGGTCACTCCGGAGCTGGCCGACGACCTCTTCAGCCTGTTCGACGAAGCCCCCGCCGCTCCCGACGTCGATGCTGCCGACCCGGACGCCACCCCGTTCGAGCAGGTCACAGCCCGGGAGCAGGTGCTGCTGAGCGACATGGTGCGCAGCGACCCCCCGAGCGCCGCCGCACTGCTGCACTCCGCCTTCACCGAAGTGGGGGCCAGCGGCCGCACCTACGACCGCGAGGAGATCCTCGATGCGCTCGCACCACTGCCGGGCGTGGAGGCCAGCGACTTCGTGGCCGATGAGATCGCTGCCGGTGTGATCCTGCTGCGGTACGTCACCACCGGGCCGGACGGCGCCGTGGAGCGCAGCTCGATCTGGTTGCGCGAAGGCGACCGCTGGCTGCTGCGCCACCACCAGGGCACCCCGGCTGGGGATCCGTCGCACTGACAGGAACGGCCGCGAGGCCGGGACCCTGTCGGTCTCAGCGATACCGGAAGACTCCTTGACACCCCCTTCTCGCAACTGTCTATGCTGTGTATAGACAGTAGGATCACTGAGGATCGGGAGGGGGAACGCCATGCACATCCCCATCGATCCCGCCGCCTCGGAGCCGATCTACGAGCAGATCCGCACCGGCATCGCCGAGGCCATCGTCTCCGGTCGTCTCGCCCCCGGTGAGGCCCTTCCCTCCATCCGGTCCCTGGCACGGGACCTGCGGGTCAGCGTCATCACCACCACCCGCGCCTACAACGAGCTGGTCAGCGACGGCCTCGTGGTCCCCCAGCAGGGCCGCGGAGTGTTCGTGCGTGACCAGCCCACCGGCGCCCTGCAGGAGCGGGCCCGCACGCGTATCAGTGAGGCCCTCGACGAGGCGACCCGTACCGCCCGCATCGCCGGCATCGACGCCGACGAACTGCACCGGATGCTCGATACGAGCCTCCACACCGACGCTGACGTGCGGCCCCTCCGCGCCACGGACCAGGAGACCTGATGATCACCGCACTCGCCCCCGCCGTCGACGTCCGCGACCTCACCGTGCACCTGCCCTCCCAGCGCCGCTTCGGCGGGGCCCCGCACCGGGCACTCCACGACGTCTCCCTCACGATCCCCACCGGGCAGGTCACCGCACTGGTGGGCAGCAACGGCGCCGGCAAGACCACCTTGCTGCGCACCCTCGCCGGCGCCATCGGCCCCACGGCCGGCACCGTCACCGTGCTGGGCAGCCCCATGGGTGGCCCGGAGGACTCTCTCCCGGCAGGGGTGTCCGTGGTGCCGGATGCGTCGTACTACCCCGACCGCTGGTCGGCCGACGACATGGTGCTCATGCTGCGACGGATGGAGAGGACGGTGGATGCCCGGGGCATCGGGCGTCGCCTGCGCCGTGCAGGGATCGACCCCGGCGCCCCCATCTAGAGCCTCTCCGCCGGCCAGCGCACCCGGTTGATGCTCGCGGTGGGCCTCGGCACAGCTCCCTCGCTGCTGATGCTCGATGAGCCCTTCGCGCGTCTGGACCCCCTGGCCAGGGAGGACGTGCTGGAAGAACTGCGCCGTCACCAGGCCGCGGGGGAGGACCGCACCATCCTCCTGTCCACGCACGAGCTGGGCAGCCTGGAGCGGTTCGTGGACCATGTGGTGCTGCTGCACGACGGGAGCGTGCTGCTGGACGAGGACCTTGCGGACGCAGCTGAGCGTCACCTCGTCGCCACTGTTCCCCGGGAGCCTGCGTCACGGCACGAACCCACTGCGCCGATGGGCCTGCTCACCGGTGCCCGACGAGCAGGGGACGTGATGGAGGGACTCGTGGACACCGAGGATGCCCTGTTCCTGCCGAAGGACTCAGACCTGCGACGGGCCACCATCCAGGACGTCCTCACCTTCACCCTGCGGGAGGCCGCGCGATGAACCACGCACTCAGCACCGTCGTCATCACGACGCACCGGGAGCGGCCCACCACGCCGCTGCGCCGCGCCTTCGCTCTGGAGCGTGAGCATCACCAGGCCCTGGTGGGCTTCTACGGGCTGCTGGCCGTCGCGGTCAGCCAACTGAGCGTGTTCGGTGGGATCCACCTGGGGTTCGTCCTGGCCGGGGCCTGGTGGGTGCTCAGGGTCCTCGAGGAGGGTGGCCCGAGCGCCGGCGATCCCTCCACGATGATCGCTACCTCCGCCACCGCGCAGTGGATCACCATGGCGCTCGCGCTCGGAAGCGCGATCCTGGTGCTGCTGTGGCGCAGGCGGCGCTGGATCCGGACGGCCTGACAGCACCGGTGCCCGGCCGTGGGACGATGACCGCCATGACCACTCCCGCCGTCGGCCCCGCCGCCAGGCGCCCGGCCCCGCGGGGCACATCAGGTCCGTCGGCCCCATCGACTCGGCGCGTCAAGCGCTCACCCGCCACCTCCGTCGCCCTGGCCGAGCGCGCCGGCGGGCCGGACCTTGCCCGGGGCCTTGCCCTGCTGGGCATCGCCATGGCCAACACCATCGGCTGGCTCCACGGCACCGAGTGGACGGTGCTGCTCAAGCAGGCCGACGCCACCGTCGCCGACCGCGTCGTGGACGTGATCGCCTCGTTCACCATCGACAACCGCGGCTTCCCCCTGTTCGCGATGCTGTTCGGCTACGGCATCGGGATCCTGCACCGCCGCTCCCGGGCCCGCGGGGAGCGCGCCCGCACCTTCCTGGCCCGCACCGCACGCCGCCACCTGGTGCTCCTGCTGCTGGGCCTGGCCCACGGGATCCTGCTGTTCAGCGGCGACATCCTGGCCTCCTACGCCATCATCGGGATGCTGTGCGCGGTACTGGTGACCGTGCGCAAGCGGTGGCTGCTGCCGGTCGCCGCGATCCTCACCACGCCCCTGCTTGCCTTCTGGGGCTGGGCCGACGGCACCATCGGCCTGTGGGGCATGGACGGCTACCCCGAGGCGAGCGCCGCCACCTACCTCGAGGGCCTGGAGATCCGTGCCTGGGACATGCTGTACGTGGTCGGCTCCTCCCTCGCGACCGACCTGGGGCTGCTGGGGCCGATGGTGATCGGAGCCCTCGCCGCACGCATCCACCTGTTCGAGCAGGTCCAGCCCAACCGGGACCTGCTGGTCCCCACCGCCCAATGGGGGATCGCGGTGGGCCTGGCCGGAGCCCTTCCTCTCACCGCCGTGCTGGTGTTCGACCCTCACCACGACGTGCTCGACAACGAGATCGCCCTGGGGATCCTGGGGGTGGTCCACCAGTTCAGCGGGGTGGTGGGTGCCCTCGGTGCAGCCGCTGCCGCAGCCTTGATCGCCGATCACGTGCGCCGCAGCAACGGGGCTCCCGGCACTCCGGGCCTCGGCGTCCCTGCGCGGGCGGTGTACGCGGTGGAAGCGCTCGGGGCGATGGCGCTGACCGCCTACGTGGCGCAGTCGGCCGTGTTCATGGCCCTGTTCCCGCCCTACACCCTGGACCTCGGGGCCCGGGTGGGCTCCGCCGGTGCCGCGGTGATCGTGCTGGTGAGCTGGCTGGTGATGGTGGTTGTCGCAGTGCTGCTGCGCCGGGCCGGCAGGCGCGGCCCCCTCGAGGTAGTGCTGCGGAAGCTGGGTGGATCCACCTCCCCGCGCCGAGGCGGCCCGGCGAGGACAGGCACGGCGCCTACGGATCCGACCCCCGGTCCTCGACGCCCGGGACGGGGGAGCACCCCATGACCGTGTACGCCGACACCCCGCTCTGGGGCAGGCACGGCACCGTGTGGGGCCACCTGATCTCCGACATCTCGCTGGGGGAGCTGCACGAACGCGCAGCCCTCGCCGGCCTGCCCCCGCGTGCCTTCGACCTGGACCACTACGACTGGCCCACCGCGCAGCGCCCGGCGCTGGAGCGCGCCGGCGTGGTGTTCGTCGACGGCCGCGAGCTCACCCGCATCCTCATCGCCTCGGGCCTGCGGGTGCCGCTGGTGGACCGGCCCGCCGCGCGAGCCCGGCGCACTGCCCGCGATGCTGCCCTGCTGGGGCTGGAGCGGGTGCCGCGAGACCTGATCGTCGGTCTGCTCGGCCACGTGGACCCACTGCCCGATGAGCCCGGCGCCTACCGCCTCACCAGGGACGACGCCTCTCAGCCGGCGCGGATCGAAGCCCGCGACCAGGCAGGGCGCAGGGCCGCCGATGACTTCCTTGCGCTGGCGGACGCTGCCGCCCGGGCACGCGGCGAGGCGGGTTTCGTCGGCCAGGTGATGGACGTGGCCCTCAGGCCGGATCAGGGCTCGTGGGCAGGGTGAGTGCCCGCACCTGATCGGGCCGTGCCAGGTGCTCGGAATCCACCGTCGCACCGGGCAGCTCCACCCAGAACGTGGCGCCTCCGCCCGGGGTCTCCCGTGCACCGATGCTGCCCTCGTGCTGCTCCACGATGGAGGCGGCGATCGACAGGCCCAGGCCCGCGCCGCCCCCCTGGGTGGCCGAACGCGAACGGGACTCATCGGTGCGGTAGAACCGCTCGAAGACCTTGTCCCGCTGGTCCTCGGAGATCCCGGCCCCGTGGTCGCGCACCTCGATCAGCACCGTGCCGCGATCCGTGGCACCCACGGCGATCTCCACCGGGGAGCCCTTGGGGGTGTGGCGGTTGGCGTTGCCCACCAGGTTCAGGATCACCTGGCGCAGCGAGGGCTCGTGCCCCATCACGCCAACCGGGACGTGGGGGTGCACGGAGATCGGGGTGCCGGACAGGGAGGTCACCATCACCTGGCGGCTGGGGTCCAGGGCGCGCAGGTCCTGGGCCGCGTCGAACAGGGCATCGGACAGGTCCAGCGGGGCCACATCCAGATCGGGCTTCTCGTCCAGGCGGGCCAGGCGCAGCAGGTTCTCCACCAGGGAGCCCATGCGACGGGCCTCGTCCTCGATGCGGCGCATCGCCTGGGCCACGTCCTCGTCGGTGCGCAGGGCACCCATCCGGTACAGCTCGCCGAAGCCGCGGATCGCGGCCAGCGGGGTGCGCAGCTCATGGGAGGCATCGCCCACGAAGCGGCGCATCTTCGCCTCCGAGCGGGTGGCCCGCTCCTCGGACTCCGAGCGGGCCGCGAAGGACTGCTCGATGTGCACCAGCATCTCGTTGACCGACAGCGCCAGGGCGTGCACCTCCAGGCTGGTGTCGCTGACCGGCACACGGCGGGAGAGGTTGCCGGCGGCGATCTGCGAGGCCGTGGCCTCCACGTCCTGCAGCGGTTCCAGGGAACGGTGGGTCATGTACCCGCCCAGGCCCATCCCCACCAGCACCACCAGGGTGCCCACCAGCACGATGATCAGCGCCATCTCGTGCATCGTGCGGTCCACGCCCGTCAACGGCAGCGCCACGTACATGCTGCCCAGGTCCGGGCCGGTGCTGAGCACCGCCGCCACCCGCCACCGGTTCTCGTTGGAGTCGATCACCGTGAACGGCCTGCCGCCGCGGTGCACGATCTCCTCGTCGGTGAGGTCCGGGAAGTCGATCTCCAGGTCGCCGTCACCGTGGTGGACGATCACGTTCTCGATGGGGTTGCCGTCGTGGTCGCGGATCTCCACCGCGTACTCCACCGGGGTGTAGCCGGCGCTCTGCACCGCGTCGTCGTCACCGGCCAGCTCCAGCTGGGCGAGCGTGAGCATCTCGCTCATCCCGGCCCGTAGGTCGTTGTCGACCGACTGGATCAGGGTGCGGTTCAACAGGAACAGCGAGAGGCTGCCGGTGATGGCGGTGCCGGTCACCAGCAGCAGGGAGATCAGCGCGACGATCCGCGTCCACAGGGAGACGGGACGTTCGGGGCGCAGGGCGGGCAGCGCCACACCCTCAGCCCTCGGCGGCGCGCAGGACGTAGCCGATGCCGCGCTTGGTGTGGATCATCGGCTCGCCCACCACGTCGATCTTGCGGCGCAGGTAGGAGATGTAGGACTCCACGATGCCCACCTCGCCGGACCAGTCGTAGTCCCACACATGGTCCAGGATCTGGGTCTTGGAGACCACGCGACCGGCGTTGAGCATCAGGTAGCGCAGCAGCTTGAACTCGGTGGGGGACAGGTCGATCACCACGTCGCCCCGGTACACCTCGTGGGAGTCCTCGTCCAGGCGCAGATCGCCCACCACCAGGGCGCTGTCCACGGTGGGGTCCACCCCGCCGTGGGTGCGGCGCAGCACCGCACGGATGCGGGCCACGACCTCCTCGAGGCTGAAGGGCTTGGTGACGTAGTCGTCGCCGCCCACGGTGAGGCCGGCCACCTTGTCCTTGGTCTCGTCACGGGCGGTGAGGAACAGGATCGGGTACTGCTCGCCGCGGTCGCGCAGACGACGGGTCACGGTGAAGCCGTCCATGTCCGGCAGCATCACGTCCAGCACCACCAGATCGGGCTGGTGCTCGGTGGCGGTCTGGATCGCCTCGTTGCCGGTCGCGGCGGTGAACACCTCGAAGCCGGCGAACCGCAGCGACGTGGCCAACAGGTCGCGGATGTTGGGCTCGTCATCCACGACGAGAAGGCGGGCCTCGAACTCCTGGTGTTCAGTCATGGGTCCACCGTCCTCCGTTCAGTTGGGAGTCAGCTGGACGTTCACTGTACGCGGTGTCGAGGATGAAGGTGCGAGCCCTGGAAGGCGTGCCCCGCAGCCCGGTGCGGACCTCAGCGCACGGCGCGCTGGATCTTCTCCTGCTGACGACGCAGCTTGCGGATGGTCCAGCCCATCTGGATCATCCGCATCGATCCCACCAGGGCCATCACCAGTGCACCGGCGATCGCGGCCAGCAGCATCGCCACGCCCAGGGGCAGGTCGAACTGTGCGTTGAAGTACTGGAACGTGGCGGTGACGTTGTTCTGGATCACGAAGATCAGCAGCAGGATCAGGATGATCGCGCCCAGGATCAGAGAGATCCAGATCGCGGCCGTCTTGCCGCCGCTGCGGGGCTCGGGCTCGACCGCCGGATCGTGCTGCTCCCGCGCGGGGGCCGGGGCAGGCTCGGTACGACGACCATCAGCGCGACGCTCATCAACGCGACTCTCACCGGCCCTGCGGTCATCGGGGGCAGGGCCACGGTCACGCAGGTCCCGACCCCCATCAGGGCCCAGGGGCTCGCGGGTGACCGGGCGGTCCAGGTTCTCGCGTCCGTGCTGCTCAGGTCCGGTGCTCATGGAGTGCTCCTCGGGGAAGAACGGGTGGCCACGGCCGGTTCCCGCCGCGCTGGGACCACTCTAGCCACCGGCCAGATCCTCCGCGTCCACGATGCGGTAGGCGTAGCCCTGCTCGGCCAGGAACCGCTGCCGGTTCGCAGCGAAGTCCTGGTCCTGGGTGTCCCGCACCACCACCGTGTAGAAGTGCGCGGTGCGGCCGTCGGCCTTGGGCCGCAGCAGGCGTCCCAGACGCTGCGCCTCCTCCTGCCGGGACCCGAAGGCGCCGCTGACCTGCACAGCCACGGAGGCCTCCGGCAGGTCGATCGAGAAGTTCGCGACCTTGGAGACCACCAGGCGGGTGATCTGCCCGGCACGGAACGCGTCGAACAGCTCCTGCCGGCGCTTGACCGGGGTCTTCCCTGTGATCAGATCAGCGTCCAACCGCTCGGCGATCTCCTCGAGCTGGTCCAGGTACTGGCCGATCACCAGCATCGGCTCGCCGGCATGCCGCTGGGCGATCTGCTCCACCACGGCGTGCTTCGCCGGGTGCGCCGCACCAAGGCGCGCACGGTCCTCCGGCTCGGCCATTGCGTAGGCCATCCGGTCCGAAGCAGGCATCGCCACCCGCACCTCGGTGCAGTCCGCCGGGGCGATGTACCCCTGGGCCTCGATGTCCCGCCACGGGGCGTCGTACCGCTTGGGGCCGATCAGGGAGAACACCTCGCCCTCGCGGCCGTCCTCCCGCACCAGCGTGGCGGTCAGGCCCAGGCGCCGGCGGGCCTGCAGGTCCGCCGTCATCCGGAACACCGGGGCGGGCAGCAGGTGGACCTCGTCGTACACGATCAGTCCCCAGTCCCGCGCGCTCATGAGCTCCAGGTGGGGGTGGATGCCCTTCCTCTTCATGGTGAGCACCTGATAGGTGGCGATGGTGACGGGACGGATCTCCTTGGTGGCGCCGGAGTACTCGCCGATCTCCTCCTCGGTCAGCGTGGTGCGGCGCAGCAGCTCCGAGCGCCACTGCCGGGCCGAGACCGTGGAGGTCACCAGGATCAGCGTGGTGCGCTCCATGGCGGCCATCGCCCCGGCGCCCACCAGGGTCTTCCCGGCGCCGCAGGGCAGCACCACCACGCCGCTGCCGCCGTGGCGGAAGCCGTCGATCGCCTCCACCTGGTAGGGGCGCAGCTGCCAGTCGTCGTCGCGCAGGGCGATCGGGTGGGCCTCGCCGTCGACGTACCCGGCGAGGTCCTCCGCCGGCCAGCCCAGCTTCAGCAGGGCCTGCTTCAGCGCGCCGCGCTGCGAGGGGTGCACTGCCACGCGGTCCGCGTCCAGGCGCTCACCGAGCATCCCCTGCACCCGCTTGGAGCGCATCACCTCCTCCAGCACCGCCCGGTCCAGGGCGTGCAGCACCAACGAGTGCTGGGGGTCGGTGACCAGCTGCAGCCGCCCGTAGCGGTCCATCGTGTCGGCCACGTCGATCAGCAGCGAATGGGGCACGGGATAGCGCGAGTTGTCCACCAGCGCCGCCACCACCGATTCCGCGTCGTAGCCGGCGGCGCGGGCGTTCCACAGCCCCAGGTCGGTGATGCGGTAGGTGTGGACGTGCTCGGGGGCCCGCTCCAGTTCGGCGAACGGGGCGATCGCCGCCCGTGCGGTGGCCGCCCGTTCATGGGCGACCTCCAGCAGCAGGGACTTGTCGCTCTGGACGATCAGGGGGCCATCGGTCATCGAACCAGGCTACGCGCCTGCGAGGAGCGAGCCATGTGAGGTCAGACGGGCTACACCGTGGTCATGCCTGGGCAGGCTCGGGGAGCTCGCGCCCGTTCAGCCGCTCGAACATGCCCATCTGGAACAGCACATAGAAGGGGATCACGACGATCACCGGCAGCACGAACATGCCCGCCACATTGCTGATCACCAGCATCACCAGCCAGGCGACGATCGTGGAGCCCAGATTCGCGCGCACCAGCGCCACGCTCTGCTTGAGCGCCTCGACGGGGGAGGCCCCCTTGACCGCAGCGGGGATGGCGTAGAACAGGAGCACAGAGGCGATCAGCCCGGGGATGTACAGCAGCAGGGAGCCGATCAGCGCGATCGCGCCCACCAGCAGCGCGGTCAGGAAGATCCGCATCGGACCCACCATGGCCTGGCCGATCGTGGGCCGACCGCCCTGGAGCACTACCTCTGCCGATCGCGCAGCACCCGTCTGCCACAACAGCATCAGCGGGATCAGCGGCAGCATGAACAGCAGCATCAGCCCGTAGATCAGGAGGATCTCGGCCCCGGGTGACTCCTGGGAGGCCGGCGTGCTGGTGAGCATGCCGAACAGCACCATCATGGGCACCACCACCGCAGCCACGATGATCAGCATCATCACCACGAAGTAGATGAGCCCGGAGACCAGGTACGCCACCGGGTTCCGCAGCAGGGCGTTGCCGGAGAACTTCAGGGCCGCCCCCAGGTCGGAGGAGAGATCCGTGCCGGGCGCGGGTGCATGCGGGGCGGTGGCCTGCGGTGCGGGGTCCTGCGGCCCGGGGAGGGGGGACTGGGAGCTCTGCGACTCGGCCCACTGGGGAGCAGGGCTCGGTTGCCCGTACGTCGGGCCCGTGCCAGGGGCCGGGGACGGGGAGGACGGCGGCGGGAAGGTGGTCATCGCGTCGGTTCTCCTGGAGCGAGGGGATCAATGGGTCTGGGCTGGCCGCGCTGCCGCCATGTTCCTGAGGGGCTGCCGAGGCCGCAGAAAGAAGCAGGCGGTCACATGGTGGGGCGGGACAGGTCCACAGTAGTCGTGACGGCCCCCGTCGCGATCGTGGCCGGGGTGAGGGTTGCCGGGGATTGCCCCTGCCCCCCGTGCGAATCCGTCCCCGGTCCCTAGAATGGCCGAGAAGAACCGGGCTCCAGGAAGCCCCACCAGGGGCGTCACCCCGGATCGACAGCCACCGACCAGAGGAGTTCCCATGGCATCCTTCGAACCTTCGCCCGCCGACGTCGCCGACATCGGCGTGACCGGCATGGCCGTAATGGGCTCGAACCTGGCACGCAACTTCGCCCGCAACGGCTTCAAGGTCGCGATCCACAACCGCAGCGTCGGCAAGACCGAGAAGGTCATGAACGAGCACGGCTCGGACGGCGAGTTCTACCCCTCGGAGTCCATGGCGGACTTCGTAGCCTCTCTGCAGAAGCCGCGCGTGGCCATCATCATGGTCAAGGCCGGCAAGCCCACCGACGCCGTGATCGACGAGCTCGCCTCCCTGATGGACGAGGGCGACATCATCGTCGACGCCGGCAACGCCCTGTTCACCGACACCCGCCGCCGCGAGGCCGCGCTGCGCGAGAAGGGCCTGCACTTCGTGGGCGCCGGCGTCTCCGGCGGTGAGGAGGGCGCGCTGAACGGCCCCTCGATCATGCCCGGCGGCACCAAGGAGTCCTACCAGCGCCTGGGCCCGATGTTCGAGAAGATCTCCGCGCACGTGGACGGCGAGCCCTGCTGCACCCACGTGGGTTCCGACGGCGCCGGCCACTTCGTGAAGATGGTGCACAACGGCATCGAGTACGCCGACATGCAGGTCATCTCCGAGGCCTACGACATGATGTCCAAGGCGCTCGGCATGAGCGCCCCGGAGATCGGCGAGGTCTTCGCCGAATGGAACAAGGGGGACCTGGAGTCCTTCCTGATCGAGATCACCGCTGAGGTGCTGGCCCACACCGACGCCGATTCCGGCCTGCCCTACGTGGACGTGATCCTGGACCGCGCCGCCCAGAAGGGCACCGGAGCCTGGACCGTGCAGACCGCCTTGGACCTGGGCGTGCCGGTCACCGGCATCGCCGAGGCCACCTTCGCCCGCTTCGTCTCCGGCTCCGTCCCGCAGCGCGAGGCGGCTCGTGCGGTGCTCCCGGCCGAGGCCGATGCCCCCGAGATCGCCGACCGCGAGCAGTTCATCGACGACCTCCAGAAGGCGCTCTATGCCGCGAAGCTGGTCTCCTACTCCCAGGGCTTCGACGAGATCGCCAAGGGTGCCGACGAGTACGGCTGGGACATCAACCTCGGTGACATGGCACGGATCTGGCGCGGTGGCTGCATCATCCGCGCCCGCTTCCTGAACCGCATCACCGAGGCGTACGAGCGCACGCCGGACCTCGCGCTGCTGCTGGCCGATGAGTACTTCACCACCGAGATCGCGAAGTGCATCCCGGCCTGGCGCCGTGTGGTGGCCTACGCCGCCACCGCCGGCTACCCGGTGCCGGTGTTCGCCTCCACCCTGTCGTACTACGACGCGGTGCGTGCCGAGCGCCTCCCGGCGGCCCTGGTGCAGGCGCAGCGCGACTTCTTCGGTGCCCACACCTACCAGCGGGTGGACGCCGAGGGCACCTACCACGTGGAGTGGTCCGAGGATCGCCGTCAGACCCGCCAGGACTCCGACCAGCAGGGAGTCACCCACGGTGTGGTGGACCGCGAGGCCGGTGAGCACACCCAGCGGGAGTCCGCCGACGGCAAGGGGCAGAACCCGGCCTGAGGCCAGCATCCCGCCTGAGGGCGGGATCGCCTCTGAGGGCGGGCCCCGCCTGGATGGCGACGGCCCGCCCCGGCACAGCAGAAGGCCCGGACCGCGAGGTCCGGGCCTTCTGGCAGTCACCGCTTGCCCACCAGGGGCAGCGGTGAGGAGCGGATCAGTAGGTGGTGGTGCCGGTCTGGCTCACCAGGGTCGCGATCAGCACGAAGTACAGGATGATGCCGATGATCGAGAGCACCCAGATGATCGCGAAGGCGATCCAGGCCCACTTGGTGAACTTCTTGGCGGTGACGGGTTCGGTGTCGGCCTTGAGGTAGCCGAGCAGGCCGAGCACGCCCGGGATCATCCCGCCGCACAGGAAACCGACGATGGTGGCGATGAGGGCGTTCTTCTTGATCGACTCGACGTCGAAGCCGCCGGTGGGAGCGGTCATGGGGGTTCCCCTTCCAAGCAATGTGTCACCGGCCGCGGACGCGTACCGGACGATGAGGGCCGCGCGGAGCGCACCGCCTGGCCATGGGGATCGTACCTCAGGTCACACCCCGTACCGCCATGGGGACAACTCCCCATCACTGCGGCGTGTCGACGCAGGTCGTACGGAAGGGTCCTGTGTTCAGCCCAGCCCAGGCCCATCCGGTGCATCAGCCGAGCGTCACCCGGTGCACCAGCACCGTGAACTCCTCGTCACGGCCCACCTCGCGGGCCCGCAGCCTGCCGCCCTCCAGGGAGATCGGCCTGGCCTGCTTGACCACCACTCCGCCGCGACCGTCCACGATCCCGAGCGCCAGGTCGGTGCCCTGAGCGATGGCATCCAGCAGGCGGTCGGTGACGCTGAGGTCCCCACCGCCCGCCTCGGCCTCGCGGATGCGGGCCACGACCTCGGCCGGGGGCAGGCGCAGCTCCGGCCCGTCCACGGTCACCAGGTCCGCAGCGAGCGGACCGCCGGAGAGGGAGTGGGACAGTTCGGTATCCACCGCTCGGCCGTCGGCACCCACGGCCTGGGGTGACAGGCCGGCGCGGCGGGCGCACTGCAGCGCGAAACCGGGATCGGACATGGTCACCGCGACCGTCGGCGCCAGGCGGTGCAGGTTCAGCGCGGCCGCCTCGGGGGCGGCCTGCAGAAGGTCCAGCACCTCGGCCTCGGCCTGCAGCACGGTGGTGGCTCGGGAGACGTGCACGCGCCCGTGGCGCCGCTGCTCGTCGCGGACCAGGTACTCCAGGGCCTGGGGGAGCGGGGTGCTGGAGTGCGCGGCCAGCAGGTCCAGCAGCACCTGCGCGTCCCCGCCCACGCCGAGCGCCCGACGGATCGAGGCGGCGCTGAGGCGCAGGGTGATCGCGCCGCCGCGGGAGATCACCTCGGCCCAGTCCAGCAGCGGCATCAGCTGCTCCGCAGGCCAACCGGGGATCACGATGGTGAGGTCCGCATCGACCAGGACCTCGGTCACCGGTGGGGGAGCGGAGACCCGCAGGGCCTCGGTGAGGCGTTCATCGGCCGCCATCTCGTCCTCGTCCAGGGCCAGCACCAGCTGCCCGCCCAGGACCGTGAGGGCACCGGCGTCGATCAGGCCCACCGCCTCGCCTTCGCGCAGCGCCGCACGGACCTCCTCGGCGATCACGGAGGCCGGGACCAGGGGGAACGCCCAGGCCAGCGAGGCCTGCAGGGACTCCTCGGTGGCGCTGAGGCCGGGGGAGGTGCGCAGAGCCCGCAGCAGGCTGCCGCGGCGGGTGCGCACCCCGTCGCGGCGAGTGGTGTCCGAGAGCAGGGGACGGGCAGTGCCGGAGGCATCGGGGGTGCCCACCACCGCGGCCAGGTGATGGCCACGGGCCCAGGTGAGGGCGAGCTCGGCCCAGCGTGACTCCGCCGGGCGGCCCCGGTGGGCGTCCCAGTCCTGGGTGGGGTGCCATTCCTGGCCGTCGTGGCCGATGAGCCCTGCCTGCCAGGCGGTCTGGAGCACCGTCGCATAGGTGAGCAGGTCGGTCCCGGCCCTCTCGGCCAGCCGGTTCAGGTCCCGCTGGGGGATGCCGCCACGGCGAAGCACACCGGGCGGGTCCTCGTCGAAGCCCCGCACGGTGCCCAGCAGACGCAGCGCCTCGAAGGCCCTGTCCACCGCCTGGGCGGTGCGGCTGCCAGGGATGCGCTCACCCAATGGCGGCCCCTCGGGGGCGGGGCGGCGCGCGGTGTGCACCCGCCGCACCCGCCCCTCGCGCAGGGCCAGATGGATGCTGCGGGGGATCTGCCAGGTGCCGTCCTCGCCGGCCTGCACGATCCGGGCCTCGCGCAGCTGCTGGGCCAGGCGACCGTTGCCCTGCACCTCGGCAGGGCCCCAGGCCGGGGCATCGAGCACCTCGCCGTACTTCTCACGGGCGGCATCGACGATCTGCTGGGCCTGGTCAGGAGCCGGGTCGTCCTCCTGTGCGGGGGCGAGCCCCGCCGGGCTGCGCAGGCCCTCCCGCAGGGGACGGATCAGGTGCAGTGCGTCCTCACCCCACACCACGGCCAGGGTCTCCAGGCGCTCCAGGGCGGGGGAGACGGTGGCCGGGTCGGAGGAGACGGCGGCGGCCAGGTCGCGGGGGGAGGCACCGTCGGGCAGCACCGCGAGGGCCTCCACCAGGTGCAGCTCAGGCAGGGTCAGGGCCGACAGGGCGCGCCGGGCGGAGCCGGCCCCGGCGGCGCGCGCGGCGAGCGGGCCGATGCCCTTGGGCAGGGGCGAGGCGAGATCCGGTCGGGCGACGAGCAGGGCCTCGAGGCGGTCGTCGCCGAACCGTCGCAGGGAGTCCGCGAGGGACCGGATCACAGCGGTCATGGTGCCATCCAGCATAGGGTGAGCAGGCCCTGCGCATCAGCAGTCCGCGAGGGGCACGCCCCTATAGCCCAATCGGCAGAGGCAGCCGCCTTAAAAGCGGCGCAGTGTGGGTTCGAGTCCCACTGGGGGCACCGTGTGCTCGCATGGTCAGGTCCCGCGAGCAGCCAGGTCCCGCGAGGAGGGATCCGCCTCAGATCAGCCCGCGCTGCTGCGCCAGGTGCACCGCCCGGGAGCGGGAGTCCACCCCGAGCTTGGTGAACACGTGCACCAGGTGGCTCTTCACGGTGGCCTCGGTGACGAACAGCTCTCGGGCGATCTCGCGGTTGGTGGCGCCGGTGGCCAGCAGGCGCAGCACCTCCACCTCGCGATCCGTGAGCCGGGGCAGGGGAGCGCGCATGCCCTGCAGCACACGGGTGGCGAGTTCCGGTGCCAGCACCGTCTGACCGGCGGCAGCGCGCACGATGCCGTCCACGATCTGCTCGGGCGGTACGTCCTTCAACAGGTACCCGGCAGCACCGGCAGTGATGGCTCCCAGCAGTTCGGCGTCCCGGTCGAAGGTGGTCAGGATCAGCACCGCGGGGGCGGGGTCCAGGCGGCGCAGCGCCTCGGTGGCCTCGATACCGGTCATGCCCTCGCCCAGGCGCAGGTCGCACAGCACCACGTCCGGCCGCAGCTCGCCGGTCAGGCGCACCGCGTCCTCCCCGGTGCCGGCCTCGCCCACCACCTGGACCGAGGGGTCGGCAACGAGCACGGCACGCAGTCCGCTGCGCACCACGGGATGGTCGTCCACCAGCAGGACGGTCGCAGTCATCTCATCTCCTCCGTCATCGTCCAGTCCCCGGAGTCCCGGCCCCAGGGTGCAGCGGGAGCGGTCCCGGTGCGGGCGGGCGGTACGTGCGGGAGATGGGCCGATATGGCCGTGCCCTCACCCGGGGCGCTCTCGACCTCCAGGTCCCCGCCAAGTTCCCGCAGTCGCTGCCGCATGAAGCGCAGGCCGAAGCTCGCGGAGCCGTCGGCCTGTTCCGGCCCAGGGCCGACGGCCTCCCACCGGCCCACGTCGAACCCGGTGCCGTCGTCACGCACGTCCAGACGCACGGAGTCCCCGGCGCCGCTGAGGCTCACCGCTACCCGGGTCGCCCCGGAGTGCCGTCGCACGTTGCCCAGCGCTGACTGGGCGGTGCGCAGCAGTGCCACCTCCACCTCGCTGGGCAGCTGCGGCACCCCGCCGTCGACGTGGAGGGCCACCTTGATCCCGGTCTCGTCCTCGACGCGGTCCAGCAGCTGATGCAGGGCCCCGGTCAGGGCATCGTCCTCCAGCTGCGCCGGCAGCAGTGCGGCGACGATCCTTCGCACATCCACCAGGCTGTCCTGGGCCAGGCGCTCCACGCGGGCCAGGGTGCGAGCGGCCTCGGGGTCCGAGGTGCGCTGGGACTCGGCATGGGACAGCAGACGGATCGAGGAGAGGCCCTGGGCGACGGTGTCGTGGATGTCGCGGGAGAGCCGGTGCCGCTCCTCGATCGCACCGGAGCGGCGCTGGGCGAGGGCGAGCTCGTCCTGCAGCTGGGCCATCTCGCGATGCGCACGCGTCAGCGAGGCCAGCAGGCGTTCCCGCTCCGCGGCCTCCCGCAGCAGCTGCAGGTATCCGCGGGAGATCTCGAAGGCGAACACCCCACCGATCAGCGGTCCGAGCACGTTCGCCCAGCTGGTGGTGCCGTGGTGCAGCACGGGGGCGACCGCCACCACGCCCAGCACCACCACCGAGAACACCAGTCCCCACCACAGCGGCAGCAGGTGCCCGGCAAGCAGCCACAGCAGGAACGCCAGCCACACGAACTCCGGCGAGACCGCCACGGCCGCGACCCACACCATCGCCAGGCCCAGCAGCCACCACACCGGCCGGGCGGCACGGGGACCGATCCGGCCCGGCGCAGAATCGCCCGGGGAGGGACTCGTGGCGATCACGGAACCGGCCGCATGCCAGCCCAGGATCGCCAGGCCCGCCACGATCGCGGCGGCCGGGGTCACCCCGTCGGCGAGGGCACGCAGCACACCGATCACCGTGAGGGCCACCGCGATCACGTGCCGACCCACCTCCATCGCTCGCGCGGTGAGGCCGGCCGGCACCCGACCGGTGCGCTCAGGCCCGTGCAGGGGCGACTGGATAAGGCTCATGGTCCGATTCTGCGCTGTCGGGCAGGTCCGGCGCACCCGGGGAGGGCGCGGCCGACGGCCTGCCCGGCCACCAGATCCGTTCTCCCACCAGGGAGAAGATCGCCGGGACCATCACGGTGCGCACCACCAGGGTGTCCACCACCACGCCTACGCCCACCACCAGGCCCAGCTGCGCCAGGGTGACCAGTGGCAGCACGCCGAGGGCCGCGAACACCGCGGCCAGCACCACGCCGGCACTGGTGATCACCCCGCCGGTGTGCGTGACCGCCTCCACCATCCCGCGCCGCGTGCCCCAGGTCGCAGCCTCGGACCGGGCTCGGTGCACCAGGAAGATCGTGTAGTCGATGCCCAGGGCCACCAGGAACAGGAACGCCAGGATCGGCACCTGGGGGTCCAGGGCCTGCTGCTCCAGCAGCATGCGGCTCAGCCACGCGCCGGCCCCGATCGCTGCGACGGTGCTGGCCAGGTTCACCATCAGCAGCAGCACCGGGGCGACTGCAGAACGCAGCAGCACCAGGAGCACCGCGAAGGTGACCGCCAGGATCAACGGTGCCACCAGCAGCAGGTCCGCGCGGTTCCCCTCCCGGGCATCCAGATCGCTCGCCACACTGCCGCCCACCAGGGCATCCGCCTCGTCGATCGCATGCACCGCCGTGCGCAGCTCGCGCACCTGGTCCAGGCTCTGCTCGGTCCCGGGGGTATATTCACCCGTGACCATCACCGAGGCCAGAGAGCCGTCCTCCATCGCCGCCAGGGGGTGCGCCCGCACCACTCCGTCCACACCCTGAGCCGCCTCGGCCACCTGCTCGACGCTGCCGGGCGCGGTCACCACGATGATCGGCGCTGCCTCCCCGGGCGGGAAGTGCTCCGAGAGCACCTCCAGTCCCTCCGCGGATTCCGATTCCACACGGAACCGTTCCGCCTGGTCCAGCCCCACCGTGGTGCCCAGCAGGCCGGTGGCCATCACACCGAGCAGGGCGAGGGAGGCGGCCAGGGCGATGACGGGACGGCGCACCACGGCGCCGGCCACCGTGCGCCAGGCAACCGCCCGGGAGCGGTGGCCACCACCATCCACCTGAGGGACGAACGGCCAGAAGACCCGGCGCCCGCACACCGCCAGCAGCGGTGGCAGCACCAGCAGCACCGCTGCCATCGCGATCAGCAGCCCGATCGCGGCAGGGATGGCGAGACCGCGGGTCAGGGGGATCGTGGCCAGCAGCAGGGTCAGCAGTGCCAGCACCACGGTCGCGTTCGATGCCACCACTGCGGGGGCCACGCCTCGCCAGGCTCGGGCCAGCGCGACCCGGTGATCGGCCTCGGTGTGCAGCTCCTCGCGGTACCGGGAGATCAGCAGCAGCGCGTAGTTGGTGCCCGCCCCGAACACGAGCACGCTGATGATGCCGGCATCGAACTGGAGGCCCCAGTGGGCCCCCACCGCGGCGGTGACCCGACCGGCGAGGCCGTCGGCCAGCACGATCACCATCAGCGGCACCAGCCACAGCACGGGGGAGCGGTAGGTGAGGATCAGCAGGGCCGCCACGATCAGGATCGTCACCGCCAGCAGGGTGAAGTCCGCACCGTCGAAGGCGGAGGCGATATCGGCCCCGAAGGCGGGACCGCCGGTGACCTGCAGGGAGACTCCCTCGATCGCGTGGTCAGCGAGCGTGGTGCGCAGGGCGTCGATGGTTTGGGCTGTCTCAGAGTTGTCCGTCCCCACGGTGATCGGTGCGATCAGCAGGGCCGCCTGCCCGTCCTCGCTCACCACCGGTCCCGAGGGCTCCGCTGCCGTGTGCTCACCGAGAGTGGGCAGCAGTCCGTCCAGTGCCTGCAGGTCGTCGGCTCCGAGGGGGCCGCCATCGGTCCGGCTGGCCACCACCAGCACCGACTAGCGATCCGCATCCGGGAACTGCTCCAGCAGGGCACTCACCCGTGCCGATTCGGAATCCACCGGGGCATGGGTGCTGCGCGCTGGGGCATCGGCCCCGCGCAGCAGACCGAACAGCGCCACCATCAGCACCAGGGCGATGGCCAGTACGGCCCACGCACCGCGGCGCGAGGTGAGCAGGGAGGACAGGGAATGGTTCATGCCTGCAGTCCACCGCGTCGCACCTGTCCCGAGCATCGCGTAGGAGGGGGAACCGGATCTCCATCGAACGATGGATGCGGAGACCTCACCGCAGCCGCCGCGGCCCCTCCGGTGGCGCGACACACCCATCCGGTGCCGGGTCCGGGTCACAATGGGAACCATGACTGCCCCATCCCCCGTCGGCCCCCAGCTCACCTCCCGCATCGACGAGGTGCTCTCCCGCATCGATTCCGCCGCGACCCGTGTGGGTCGTGACGGCGCCGACATCACCGTGCTGCTGGCCACCAAGACCCGCACCCCCCAGCAGATAGCCGCGGTGATCGAGGTGCTGCGGGAGCGCGGCCGCACGGCGGCGGTGGGCGAGAACCGCGCCCAGGAGATGGCCAAGCACGAGGACCCGCTGCTGGCAGGCAACGGGGTGCCGCGGCACTTCATCGGCCGCCTGCAGACCAACAAGGCCCGCGACGTGGTGGCCTTCGCCGAGATGATCCACAGCGTGGACCGCGACGACATCGCCGAGGCACTGCAGAGGCGAGCCGAGCAGGCAGGGCTCACGCGGGAGGCGCTGGTGCAGGTGAATACCTCGGGGGAGGAGTCCAAGGGCGGCTACGCGCCCTCCCTCGACGCAGTGCTTCCCGTCGTTGAGCGCCTGCGGGGCAGTGCGAATCTGCGGCCGATGGGGCTGATGACGATCGGGGCCAACACCAGCGACGATGCCGCCGTGCGCGCCTCCCTGAGCTCCCTGCGCGAGCTCCGCGACGGGGTGCGCGAGCGCCTGGGGCTCGAGGACTTCGCCCACCTGAGCATGGGCATGAGCGGGGACCTGGAGATCGCGGTCGAGGAGGGCGCCACCATCGTGCGGGTGGGCTCGGCGATCTTCGGGCCCCGCCCCACCTGAGCGGCCCCGGTTCGCGAGCGGCCCGCCGCACCTGAGCGGTCCCGGTTCACACAACGTCATCTTCTTCTTGGGTGCGACATAAACGGTGCTTAGGTGAGGTGGTCGATCCCGATCACAACCCTTGAGAACCGGAGGCTTCCGCGTGCACATCCAGACCGCCGCCGTGCAGACGCTGCGTGACCACGAGCACGGAGCCGTCGTCCCCCCTGTGCACCTGGCCTCGACCTTCGAGCTCGACGCCGCCACCGAGGACGCTGCCTACGCCTACCAGCGCGGCTCCAACCCCACCCGCGCCCAGCTCGAACAGGTGCTGGCCACCCTCGACGGGGCCGAGCACGGCTTCGCCTTCGCCACCGGCATGGCCGCCACCGCCGCCGTGTTCTCCACCCTCCAGGTGGGCGACCAGGTGCTGCTGCCGGCCAGCGTGTACGGCGGCACCTTCCGCTTCGTGGACAAGGTGTTCCCCTCCCGCGGCCTCACCGGCCGCTTCGTGGACGACCTCGGTGCGCTCACCGACGCCGACTTCACCCCCGCCACGAAGATGGTGTTCGTCGAGACCCCCGCCAACCCCACCCTGCGCATCACCGACCTGCGCCGCCTGGTGGAGCTCGCCCACCGCCACGGTGCCCTGGTGGCCGTGGACAACACCTTCATGACCCCGGTCCTGCAGCGCCCCCTCGAGCTCGGGGCCGACGTGGTGGTGCAGTCCGCCACCAAGTACCTCGCAGGGCACTCCGACCTGCTGGCCGGCACCGTCACCACCAACGATCCGGCGCTCGCCGAGGCCTACGCCCTCGCGCAGAAGGCCCAGGGCGGGGTGCTGTCCCCCTCGGACTCCTTCCGCCTGATCCAGGCGATCAAGACCCTGCCCCTGCGCCTGGATCGGCAGCAGGCCAACGCCGAGCAGATCGTCGCCCACCTGCGGGAGCACGACGACGTGACCACCGTGTTCTACCCCGGCTCCCACAGCGAGGACGAGGCCCGCATCCACGCCTCCCAGGCCACCGGAGGCGGCGCCGTGCTCTCCTTCGAACTCGCAGACGGCCTTGACCGGGTGCGGTTCATCCAGGCGCTGCGCTACCCCGTGTACGCCGTGAGCCTGGGCGGGGTGGAGTCGCTGATCTGCCGCCCGGCCACCATGACCCACGAGGCCATGACCCCCCAGGCCCGCGCCGCCGCCGGGATCTCCGACGAGCTGCTGCGCCTCTCCGTCGGCATCGAGAACATCGACGACCTCATCGAGGACCTCGACCAGGCCCTCGCCGCCGCCCGCTGACCGCCGCCTGTTGACCGCAGACGCAGCCCTGCCCGCTCCCACCCCGCTGACCGCAGACGCAGTCCAGCCCGCTCCCACCCCGCCGCCCCCCGCCGGCCCGCGCCGCGGGACCAACCCTGAAGGACACACCATGAACAGCACCCCCCGCCCCGTTCCCGGTCAGCGACCCACCCGTCGCCTCACCCTCGCTGCCGGCGGTGTCGGCATCGCCGCCCTGCTCGCCGCCTGCAGCTCCGACGGTGACTCCCGCGGCGCCGGGGGACCCGGGGGTGCCGGCGGATCCGACGGCGGGGGCGGCTCGGTGGACGAGGACATCCTGGCCCGCATCAAGGAGAACGGCACCGTGCGCATCGGCCTGGAGGGCACCTACCGCCCCTACGCCTTCCACGACGACTCCAATGAGCTGGTGGGCTTCGAGAAGGACATCGCCGACAAGATCGCCGAGGGCCTGGGCGTCCAGCCCGAGTACATCGAGACCGAGTGGGACTCCCTCATCGCGGGCCTCGACGTGGACCGCTACGACCTGGTGATCAACAACGTGGGAATCACCGAGGAGCGCCAACAGAAGTACGCCTTCACCGAGCCCTACGCGCAGTCCATCGGCCGCATCGCCGTCCCCGAGGACTCCGAGGTGCAGACCGCCGAGGAACTCGAGGGCAAGCGCTCCGCCCAGACCGCCACCTCCAACTGGGCCGCGCAGATGGAGGAGCTGGGGGCTGAGATCGTCCCCGTCCAGGGCTTTGCCGAGGCCATCGAGCTGGTGGTCCAGGGCCGCGTGGACGCCACCGCCAACGACTTCATCTCCTTCCAGACCTACCAGGAGGAGCACCCTGAGGCACCGTTCCGCCTGCTGGACGCGGAGCTGCCCACCGACGTCGCCGTCGGCGTGATCATGCAGCAGGGCCAGCAGGCACTGCTGGACGAGGTCAACGGGATCCTGGAGACCCTGAAGGGCGACGGCACCCTCACCGCCATCTACGAGGAATGGGTGGGTCAGGACATCACCCCGGAAGCCTGAACCCATGCCCGAGTTCCTCGAACTGTGGATCCAGTCGCTGCCGCGGCTGCTGCGGGCCGCCATCGAGGTGACCATCCCGCTGTCGCTGATCTCCTTCGCGATCGCGCTGGTGGTCGCGGTGCTGGTGGCACTGGTGCGGCTGTACGGGCCCGCACCGCTGAAGGTCGTCGCCTGGGCGTACGTGCAGGTGTTCCGCGGGACCCCACTGGTGGTGCAGCTGTTCATCGTCTACTTCGGCCTTCCCAGCATCGGCATCGCGCTGGACGCGTTCCCCGCCGCCGTGGTGACCCTGGCACTGAACACCGGCGCCTACGCCTCCGAGGCGGTGCGCGCCTCGATCCTGTCCATCCCGAGAGGCCAGTTCGAGGCCGCGCAGACCCTGAACCTGTCCCGCGCCACCACGTTCCGCAAGGTCGTGGCCCCGCAGGCGATGCGGATCGTGCTGCCCCCGCTGGCCAACGACTTCATCGACCTGGTCAAGGGCACCTCACTGGTGTTCGCCATCACGCTGATCGACCTGTTCCAGGTGGGCCGCCAGATCGCCGGCAGCACCTTCGAGCCGATGGCCATGTACACCCTGGTGGCGCTGATCTACCTGATGATGGTGTCGCTGCTGAGCCTCGGTCAGAACGTCCTGGAGAAGAAGGTGTCCGCCCATGTCCGCACCAGCTGACCCCCGTGCGACAGGCCCCCACGCGGCCGACGCCCACCACCCGCTGCGGTTGACCGGCATCCGCAAGACCTTCGGTGAGCTGGTGGCGCTGGATTCCGTGGACCTGGAGATCGCCCGCGGCGCCACCACGGTGCTGCTGGGCCCCTCCGGCTCCGGGAAGTCCACCCTGCTGCGCTGCATCAACCTGCTGGAGAAGCCCGATGCAGGCCAGATCGACCTGGGCTCCGGCCCCATTGACGTGGGTGGGAAGCTCTCCCCGCGCACCGTGCGGCAGATCCGGTCCCGATCCACCATGGTGTTCCAGCAGTTCAACCTGTTCCCGCACCTCACCGCGCTGGGCAACGTGACGCTGGCGCCTATCGAGGCGCTGGGGCGGCCCCGTGCCGAGGCCGAGGCCACCGGACGCGAGCTGCTGGCCAAGGTGGGGCTGGCGGAGAAGGCCGACGCCTACCCGGACCGGCTCTCCGGCGGGCAGCAGCAGCGCGTCGCGATCGCCCGGGCTCTGGCGATGGACCCCGACTTCCTGCTGTTCGACGAGCCCACCTCCGCCCTGGACCCGGAGCTCGCCGCCGAGGTGGTCGCGGTGCTGGCGGCCCTTGCCGAGGAGAACCGCACCCTGGTGGTGGTCACCCACTCCCTGGCCTTCGCGCGGCGCGTGGCGGACCGCGTGGTGTTCCTCGAGGACGGCCAGGTGCTGCAGGACGGCACCCCGGACGAGTTCTTCCGCAGCGAGGACGAGCGCCTGCGTCGCTTCCGCGAGGTCATCGGCTCGGTGTGACCCGCCCGGATCCCTCTGGCGGTCCCGGGCTGACGCCCTGAGCGAACGCCCAGGTCGCCCACAGCAGTGGCGAACGGCGACCCTATACAGTAGAACCCGACCGGGCCATCAGGACCTATCGCCCCAGGGGTCACCTTCGACAGGGAGTCCCAGGCGGTGGCCGTGCGGCCCGGCCCCATCGATCTTCCCGAGGAGCACCATGGCCCGCCATAACGTCATCTTCGGCCGTGACCCGGCCGTTCAGCGGGGGTCCCACAACGGCCCGCAGTTCGGTCAGTCCGGCCCGCCCCAGGGGACCCAGTGGTCCTCCGACTTCGGTGCGCAGCAGGCGCAGCAGAACGACCAGCTCGAGGCGATGTACTCGCGCCCCGCAGCCAGCGGTCACGACACTGGCCGCATGACCATGCGCGATGCGCTCAACGCCATCACCGCCACCCTCGGCGTGATCATGGTGGTCGGTTTCGCCGTGGGCATCAGCCCGGCCGTCCTGGGCTTCGTGGCCGGCGAGTCCGGCCTGCAGCTGGGCCTGGTCATCGGCATGGGCGCCACCGTGATCGGCCTGATCGGCGGTCTGGTGCTGGGCCTGGTCAACTCCTTCAAGAAGCAGCCCTCCGCGATCCTGGTGCTGGCCTACGCCGCTTTCGAGGGCCTGCTGCTGGGCGGCCTGAGCGCCTCCCTGGAGTACACCAACTACCCGGGCATCGCCCTGCAGGCCGTGATCGGCACCCTCGCCGTGGCCGCCACCGTGCTGGTGTTCTTCCACCTGGGCATCCTGCGCACCTCCCCAGCCCTGACCAGGATCTTCATGGTCGCCATGGTCGCGTACCTCCTGTTCGGCCTGGTCAACATCGGCTACCTGCTCTTCACCGGGCAGAGCCTGCGTGACGGCCTGCTGGGCCTGGTCATCGGTGGCCTCGCCGTGGTGATGGCCTCCTACTCGCTGGTGATGGACTTCGAGGACGTCAAGCGCGCCGCCGCCGGCTACACCCCGCGTGCCTATGCGTGGCGCTGCGCCTTCGGTCTGGCGGTCACGATGGTGTGGCTGTACGTCGAGATCCTGCGCATCCTCGCGATCCTGCGTGGCAACGACTGAACCCATGCGAGCGCAGCGTCATCCTCGGGTGGTTGCTGGGTTCGCACTCGCCTCGTAGAGCGATTGCTGATCGCGTCCCACTGACGAGGCAGCACACACGGCGGGTCCCCGGAAACGGGGGCCCGCCGTTGTTCGTTTCCCTCGACGCGCAGATCGAGTGTGCCCCTCTAGACGCGCAGATCGAGTGTGCCCCCTGGATGCGCAGATCGACTGTGACGAAATGTGGTCCATCAGCGCTGATAGACCACATTTCGTCACAGTCGATTCCGATTCCGATGCCGTGTCATGTCCCAGGGCTATTGGTACGCCAATCCCAGGGTGACTGGTTCGCCGACCTCGACGTCGCGCACACCGACACCATCGCCACGCATACTGAGCCGTTGTTCTTGAGGGGAATCGGGCTCGAGAACCCACAAACTACGCGGCTCGGTGGGAAGTCGAGACGGGTGAGGCGTGGCAGGCAGGGCAGCGGGGTGAGGCAGGTGAGGCAGGGGGCAACCGGACGGGGCAGGGCAGCGGGGTGAGGTAGGTGAGGCAGGGGGCAACCGGACGGGGCAGGGCAGCGGGGCGAGCCGGGCGAGGCAGGGGGCAACCGGACGAGCCGGGACAGTCGGGGTAGCCGGCGAGTTCGTCGATCAGCCGGACAGACCGGTGAGGGACTTGTACGCCTCAGTGGCGCCGTCCTCGTGCTCCGTCACGCCGATCGCCACATCGGAGGCGAACACGCTGGGGCCCTCCGGGGTGCTCACCACGACCACCTCCAGGCGGGTGGACTCGAACTTCTCGAAATTGTGCTTGCCGAACTTGAGGGTCGCGGTGGTGCGGTAGCCGGGCATCCCGGCCACGGTCACGGCCTCGGTGACCTGGTCGTGCAGGGTGCGCTGGGAGGTATCGCCCCAGATCGAGGCGTTGGCGAACAAGCAGCTGATCAGCCGTTCGGAGGCCGCCTTGTCACCGGGGTACTCCACCCCGGGCTGCCACTCGATCTTCCCCACCATGATGGAGGACACCCAGGTGCCCTCGATCGGGGCTGAGGCCATCTGCGCATCGGTGGTGAAGGCCAGGAACGTCCGGTTGGAGCGACTGTCGAATCCTGCCGGGGGAACCATTTCGAGGCCGCCACCGCGCAGGCGACCAGAGGGGTTCTGCGAGACCCGCTCATCGGAGGCGCTCCAGCAGAGCTTCTCCTCCTCGGGCGGGCTGGACTCCGGCGGCGGAGTGGTGCTGGGTTCGGTGCTCACCGGTTCGCTGGAGATGGTGGTCTGCGACGCGGACGCCGAGCCACCCCCGCCCTCACCGCCGGCACCGCCTCCGGAGGAGCGCAGCACCAGGTAGCCCACGGTAGCGCCCACGATCAGCAGGAACACCAGGGCGAAGGAGATCCCACCGATCAGCAGGGCAACGTTGCGCCCACCGCTGGGTGAATATTCGCCTCGCTGGGGTCCGCTGATCGAGGGTTCGGGTGCCACGTCGCTGCCGTAGCGGTGGCGTCGTTCGGGACCACCAGTGGTGTCGTTGGGGCCGCTCTGTCTACGCTCCTTCCGCCGTGTGTATAGGGCACGCGGCGGAAGGAGCAATCTGGAATGGTACGGAAGATCAGGGCGAAGCTGGTGCTCCAGCTGCGCGCAGAAGGTCTGTCGGGGCGAGCGATTTCGTCCTCGCAGGGCATGTCCCGCAAGTCCGTGAGGGCGGTGTTCGAGGCCGCTGACGCTGCAGGGATCGGGTGGGGCGATATCGCGGACGTCGCCGATGAGCAGGTGTATGCCCGGTTGTTCCCGGGCCGGGGCGAGCACGAGAGCGTGTTCGCACAGCCGGACTGGGAACAGGTCCATCGAGAGATGGCCAGGGTCGGCGTGACGCTGAAGCTGTTGCACGGCGAGTACTTCGACGCGACCACGGCGGCTGGGGATCCGGCGATGGGGTATGACCGGTTTTGCCGCACCTACCAGCACCACGTCATGGTCACCGGTGCCGCTTCGAGAGTCGGTCACAAGGCCGGCCAGAGCGTGGAGGTCGACTGGTCCGGCCCCACGATGGAGCTGGCCGATCCGGTCACCGGCGAGGTCTCGAAGGTGTTCTTGTTCGTTGCCTGCCTGCCTTTTTCTCGTTACGCGTTCTGCTTCCCGGCGCTGGATATGCGCCAGGAGTCCTGGCTGCGAGCGCACGTAGCGATGTTCGAGGCGCTGGGCGGGACGGTCCCGAGGATCGTTCCGGACAACCTCAAGACCGGTGTGGTGAAGCACCCCCGCGAGGGCGAGATCGTCCTGAACGATGCGTATCGCGAGATGGCAGCGCATTACTCGGCGGCGGTGCTCCCGGGGAGGGTGCGGAAACCGAAAGACAAGGCGAGCGTGGAGAACACCGTCGCGCACGTCGCGACCTGGGTCATCGCCGGGCTGCGGGATCAGCGATTCACGTCCCTGCCCGAACTTGCAGCCGCCATCGGGCAGCGGATGGAGGCCTATAACGCGGAGCCGTTCCAGAAGCGGCCCGGATCCCGCGCCAGCGTGTTCGACGCGGAGGAGCGGCCGCTGCTGACGCCGCTGCCGGCGGTGCCCTACGAGATCTCGACATGGCACTACGGACGACGAGTGGGCAGGAACGGGCACGTCACGTTCGCGCGGAACTTCTACTCCGCGCCGTTCGCGCACATCGGCGCGAAGGTCGATCTGCGCATCACGGCCCGGACGCTGGAGATCTATCAGGGCAGCCAGCGACTGACCAGTCACCTGCTGCTCCCGGAGACCGCGAGCAATGAGTACCGCACCAACGACGCGGACCTACCTGCGGGCGAGCGTTTCCAGGCCTGGGACGCGCAGAGGGTGCGGGCGTGGGCAGATCGGGTCGGGCCGGCCACGGTGATCGTGATCCAGCGGATCTTCGAGTCCGTGCCGATCGTGGAACAGGGCCTGGATCCCGCGTTGGCGGTGCTACGGCTCTCTCGCCGCTTCTCCGTAGATCGGGTCGAGGCGGCCTGCGCACTCGCGCTGACGGGACGGGTCCGTTCACCGCGCTATGCGCATCTGCACCCGATCTTGGCCACCGGGCAGGACAAGGTCGCCGCCCTGCGTCCACCCCGCGAGGAACCCGCGGAAGACGGCGGATACGTCCGTGGCGCCGACTACTACGCCGGAGGTGTCCGGTGAGCGTGATCGATAACGACACGAAGCGGAAGCTGCGCGAGATGGGCGCGACCGCGCTGCTGGACGCGATCGATGCCCAGGATGAGGCTCACGTGCTGGGGATGTCGTTCCAGGAACGGCTCCAGCTGATCGTGGACGAGGCGCATTCCATCTTCAATCATGGAAAGGTCGAGGGTCTGATCCGCCGGGCGGGGCTGCGTTATCCCGGAGCGGACCTGCGGCGGCTGGATCTGGTCGAGGAACGGGGACTGAACCGGAACGTGATCGCGCAACTGGCAACCTGCTCCTTCATCCAGCGGCAACAGAACGTGGTCTTCCAGGGCTTCACCGGCTCAGGGAAGTCCTACCTCGGCTGCGCGCTGGCGAAGCAGGCCTGCCAGCACCGGCTCCGAGCCCACTACATCCGAATGCCCGACCTCGAAGAGGCCTGGGCCCTGGCAAAGGACAAGCCGCAGGGCCAGACGAAGTTCCTGCGGAAGTACTCCACGTTCTCGCTGCTGGTGATCGACGAGTGGCTGCTGGACCATCCTGACGAGGGAATGCGTTCGATGCTGCTGGAACTGCTCGAGCGCCGCTATGACACCGGCTCGACCGTGTTCTGCACCCAGTACCCGAAGAAGGACTGGCACGCCCGGCTCGGTGGAGCAGTCCACGCCGATGCGATCATGGACCGCATCGTGCACAACACAATCTGGATCGACACCGGCGACAGGAACATGCGAGAACACACCGCACTGCCCCAGTGACCCGATGCCGGCGGGAGCCAGTGGTCCCCACCGCGGCGGCTACTGGCCCCCGTCGGCACGATCGGCGGTCCCCAAGAGCAAGATTCGGTGGCTCCCACGACTACGAATACTCACCGGGGCCGCTGGGCCGCTGCGGCGCCGTGTAATGAGGTCCTGTGTGCACGGGGTGCTCCTTCGACTGGTCTCGCCGGTGCTGCGTCACTGGATCGCGTCGCCGCTCGATGTCCTCGTCACTCGACGACGTTGAGGCTGGCGATGATCTCCTCGAGCTCCTGGACATGGTCGGGATGATCGGCCGCGACGTCGGAGGCCAGTGCGCTGGGGCCGTTCGGGCCCTCCACCACGATGGAGGTCACGATGGATGCGCTCGAGGTCTCCAGCATGTCCGGGTTCTCGAAATTGTAGGTGGCCTGGACGATCCAGGCGGGGTATCCGTCCACCTCGATGGCCTCGGTGCGGTAGTCGGTGACCTCGGGGTTCTCGCCGAAATGGGTAATCACCCCCGTGGTGGTGGCGTAGCACTGGAAGATGGCCACGGCAGCGCGTTCCATGCCGGGGTATCCGCCCTCGGAGTCGGGGAAGACCACGCGGCCCAGGTTGACCACGCTGTACCAGTTGCCCTCGACGTTTCGCCCTTGGGCATTGACCTGGTCCATGTAGGGCATGGAGTTGGATCCCCAGGGGAAGTCCCAGTTCTCCGGGATGGTGTACTCCAGGTCGCCGCCGCGGATGGTGCCGGAGCCGGACCGGGGAGCCTCCGCGTACTCGGGGACGTGGCAGTCCACGGTGGGGGCCTGCGTGAAGATCGGTGGTGGGGGAGCGATGTCCGGGTCCTCGGGGTCCGGCACGTACTCGCTCTGCCCTTCGGCCGTGCGCGGCCCGGTGGGGTAGGCGGTGGGTGGGTCCTCGTCGAGCACGCTGCGGAACACGGTCTGGGACAGCACCAGGGCCACCACGGCCAGCAGCACCACGCTGGCGCCCACCACGGACAGCACCACGGCGCGTGCCCGGTTGCGGCTGCGCTGGCTGGGTTCGCCCAGGGTCACCGGGCCGCCCGTGCCCCCGTAGGTGGGGAGTCCGTTGGTCCCGTTCCCGTCGGCATCGCTGTGCCCGGAAAAGTCCGGCAGGCCAGTGCTCGGGGGCATGCCGCCTCCGTCGCCACCGCTGCCGGAGTCACTGCCCTCGGCGCGGTTCACCCCCTGCGGATCCTGCGTCATCGCCACCTCCCCGGCGTCACGGGGCCCACCCCCGGTCGTGGGCCAGTGCCCCCGGAGATTCTCGCACGAGAGACCGCCCCGACGCCGGTGGGTCCGGGGCAGGCGCCCGCCCAGTGCGCGTTGGTACCCTCCGGGTGTCGGCCCTGTGCGCCGGGTGTCGGCCTGTGCGGTCGACCATCCGTCGCACATCGATCAGCCGCCCATCGCACGTCTGCCCGGTACCCACCGGGTCGGATCCCTCGATCCCGGAGGAACACATGCGTCCGCCCCTCGTCCTGACCGTCTCCGCCTCCGACTCCGACGGCGCCGCCGGCATCCAGGCCGACCTGAAGACCTTCTCCGCGCTCGGTGTGTACGGCGCCTCCGCAGTGAGCATGGTGTGCGCCGTCAACACGCAGGGCCTGCGCGGCACCCACTACCTGCCCGGTGACGTGGTGCGCTCCCAGATCGATGCCGTCGCCGAGGACCTGATGCTGGACGCCACCAAGATCGGTGCCCTGGGCAGCGCCGCCGTGGTCGAGGCCGTCGCGGCGGCGGTTCGCGCCCACCGCGAGCGACTGGGATGGATCCTGCTGGACTCGGTGATGATCGGGACCGACGGCGCGCCGCTGATCTCATCCGAGGGTGCCCGCGCCCTGCGCACCGCCCTGCTGCCGCACGTGGACATGCTCACCTCGAACATGGTCGAAGCCGCGCAGCTGCTGGGGGTCGCCCCGGCCACCACCATCGACGGGATGCGCGAGCAGGCCCTCGCCCTCCAGGCGCTGGGCCCCACGATCGTGCTGATCACCGGTGGCCGCCTGGTCGGGGACGACGCCGTGGACGTACTGGTGCACCCCGGTGGCACCGACCTGCTGCGGGCTGAGCGGGTGCCGGGCCGTCATGTGCGCGGCGCGGGTGCCACGCTCTCTGCGGCGATCACAGCCCAGATGGCGCGGATCCGGGAGTTCGACCGTGCCGGTGAGCTGGACGAGATCGGGGAGAAGGGTGTTGATGACGACGTCGTCACGATCGTCGCCTCCGCCCGCGAGTTCCTGGCCAGCGCCATCGAGAACGCGGAGGACTGGGAGGTCTCCCGCACCAACGGGCAGGCCTTCGGGCCCGTCAATCACCTGATCACCCTGGACCGGGCCTGATCCACCGCACTGTCAGTCGGGGTTGGTGCCCAGCAGACCGCGGCGCTCCTTCAGCGTGAGCATGCGGCCGGCCGATGCCCGCACCCTTGCGGCCTGCTCCTCCCTGCGGGTCGCCCATTCCTCGATCGCGTCCACCAGTGCGCCGGTGATCGACGGATCGGCGGTCAGCAGAACGTCGCCGCCGGCGTCCAGGAAGCGGGTGGCTCGCTCGGCCACCGGTACCGAGGCGACGGCCTTGGCGGCACCGATGTCGTCGGTGACGGCGAGCCCTTCGAACCCCAGCTGATCCCGCAGCAGGTCGGTGACCACGGCCCGGGAGAACATCGCCGGGGCCTGCCCGTCGATCCGGGCGTAGGTGGCCGAGGACAGCATCACCAGCTCGGCCCCGGCATCGATGCCTGCGGCGAAGGAGTCCAGGAACGGGTCCGCGGCGGTGGTGACCTCATCGAGGATCCCCTCGGCGGAGTGGTCGGTGTTCTGCTCCACCCGGCCCAGGCCCGGGAAGTGCTTGAGGGTGGCGGCGGTGCCGGTCGCATCCAGGGCCTCGACGGCGCCGGCCACGCAGGCACCCACCTGCTCCGGGTCGGTGCCGAACCCGCGATCCAGGCCACCCACCGGGTCGTTGCCCGATCCCAGTTGCGGGTCCACCACATCGGCCACGGGGGACAGCGCCACGGTGATGCCGCGGGCCGCCAGGTCTTCGCCGATGGTCGTGTACGCCTCGCGCACTGCCTCCGGGCCGGTTGAGCCCAGCTCTTTCGCCGAGGGGGTGCGGCGGGCGGCGTCGCCGCGCAGCATCCTCACCTGTCCGCCCTCCTGGTCCACCGCGATCAGCGGCGGCAGCTGCGGGTCCGAGCCCTCGCGGGCCGCGGTCACGATCCCGTCCACCTGGTCGGGGTCGCGCCACACGTCCAGCAGGAAGATCCCCCCGGCGTGGTGCTCGGTGAGCACCTCCGGTGGGATCGAGCCACCGGCCACGATCCCCACCAGCACCAGCTGCCCGGCCATCTGCCGCGGGGTGAGCCTGTCCAGCAGTGCGGTCACCTCCTCGGAAGGGTCCCAGGGCCCGGGTGCCTCCTGGGACGGGGAGGCGTCGCCCCCGTCGGTGCCGTCGCTGCTCGTGCTGGTGGGAGCGTCGGTGCCGGGCCCGGTGGCCTCGGGGCCATCGGGCAGGGCGGGGGTGGAGGTGCCCTGCGGGTCCGTGCCACCGGCACCACAGGCAGCCAGTGCGAGCGCGGGGGAGAGGGCCAGGAGGTGACGACGACGCATGCTGTGCAGTCTTCCAGGCACCGGCCCCACGGGCGAGGCGCCCCGTCTCCGAGGGCCACGACCCCCCTCGGTCAGGGGGCAGTGTCCCCTCCCCGCTGTGACCGGCCCCACCGCCTGACGTCTAGGCTGGTCCCCATGACAGCCGAGCCCGCGCCGAAGGACTATCCGGGCGCGTCCGCGATCTCCCATGCCACCGGCACCGACTTCCCCACCTGGGTGCAGCGCCTGGACGGAGCCGGGGCCCGGGACCTCGACCACACCGCCATCGCCCGCCTGCTGGTGAAGGACTGGGGCGTGCAGGAGTGGTGGGCGCAGTCGCTCACCGTCGCCTACGAGCAGCAGATCGGCCGCCGCGTGGTGGGCCAAAGCTGCGAGGGGGACTTCAGTGCCTCCGCCTCCCGCACCGTCGGCGGCGACATGGACGCCGTGCGCGAGGCGTGGGACCGCTTCATGACCGACGCCCGCCGCGAGCAGTTGGGCCTGAGCGAGGGCCGCCTCACCGACACCGAGAAGTGGCGGTACTGGCGGACCGACGTGGAGGACGGCACCAAGCTCTCCGTCAACGTCACCGCCAAGAACGGCACCGCCGAGAACGACACAGCGAAGAACGGCACAGCCAAGACCGACGCCGCGAGCAGCAGTGCAGACAGCAGCGCAGGCGACAGCTCCCGCAGCACCCTGGCGATCGAGCACAAGGGCATCGAGACCGCCGAGGCCCGTGACGCCTGGAAGAGAGCGTGGAAGAGCACGCTGGACGACTTCACCACCTGGATCAAGAAGAACCGCGACCGATGAGCACCCCCCGCACCGAGGGCTCCACCGAGCCCCGCCACGAGGACCGCACCACCCCCCAGCTGCCCGCTCCCGACGGCAGCAGCGACCCCCACCAGTGGCTCGAGGAGGTCGAGGGTGAGGACGCCCTGGCCTGGGTGCGCGAGCGCAATGCCACCGCGGAGCAGGAGCTGGACGCCGTCGCCGACCCGGCGGATCCGGACGGCGCACCGCTGGCCGTGACCCTGCAGCGGGAGATCCGCGAGATCCTCGATGCGAAGGACCGCATCCCCGGCGTCACCAAGCGCGGCCAGTACCTCTACAACCTCTGGACCGACGCCGAGCACGAGCGCGGCCTATGGCGCCGCACCACCCTGGACTCCTACCGCACCGACGACCCCGAGTGGGACGTGCTGCTGGACGTGGACGCCCTGAACGCCGCCGAGGGCGAGGACTGGGTGTGGCACGGCGCGAGCCTGCTGCGTCCCGCCGAGGGCGAGCCGTACCGCAAGGCCCTGGTGAGCCTGTCCCACGGAGGCTCCGATGCGGACGTGACCCGCGAGTTCGACCTAAAGACCCGCAGCTTCGTCCCCGAGGCCGACGGCGGCTTCCTGCGCCCGGCTGCGAAGGGCTCCCTCAGCTGGATCGACGAGGACACCACGTGGGTGTCCACCGATTTCGGTGAGGGTACCACCACCCTGTCCGGCTACCCCCGCCAGGCCCGCCTGTGGAAGCGCGGCACGGCGCTCGCCGAGGCGGAGCTGGTGTTCGAGGCCGACGAGACCGACATGAGCGTGTTCGTCGCCCACGACTCCACCCCCGGCTGGGAGCGCGACTGGGTGATCCAGATGCACGCCTTCTACGACACCACCCTGCACCTGGCGGACCTGGGCCAGCAGCCCCCGGCGCTGGAGACCATCGACGTCCCGCGCGATCTGGAGGCCAGCGCCCACCGTGACCTGGGGATCTTCTCCCCGCGCAGCGACTGGGAGGTGGCCGGGTCGGTGTACCCGGCAGGATCCCTCGTCGTCGGCGACTTCGCGGCGTTCCGCGCCGGTGAGCCGGAGCTGACGATGCTGTTCGAGCCCAGCGAGAGCACGTCGCTGGCGGACATGACCATCACCCGCAACACGGTGGTGCTGTCGATCCTGGAGGACGTGGTGCACCGCCTCGAGGTGCACACCCGTGACCAGGACGGTGCCTGGGTACGGCAGGACCTGTACCCCGAACTGCGCGGCTCGCTCGCGGTCTCGGCCGTCGACCCCGACGAGAACGACGAGGTGTGGGTGACCGTCACCGACTTCGTGGAGCCCACCACCCTGCTGCTGGGCGACCTGGCGGCGGTGCCCGCCGGCGGCGAGCCCACCGAGCCGGAGCTGATCAAGACGGCCCCGGCCCGTTTCGACGCCGACGGGCTGGAGGTCACCCAGCACTTCGCCACCAGCGACGACGGCACCCGCATCCCCTACTTCGAGATCGGCCGTGCCGACCGCGGGGATGAACCCGGCGCTGGTCCTTCCCCCACGCTGCTGTACGGCTACGGCGGGTTCGAGATCTCCCTGACTCCCGCGTACCTCGGCCCGATCGGCAAGGCGTGGCTGGAGCGGGGTGGCACGTACGTGCTGGCCAACATCCGCGGCGGCGGCGAGTACGGGCCCCGCTGGCACCAGGCTGCCCTGAAGGACAAGCGCCACCGCGCCTACGAGGACTTCTCCTCGGTGGCGAAGGACCTGATCGAGCGGGGCGTTACCGACACCGCACATCTCGCGGTGCGGGGCGGCTCCAACGGTGGCCTGCTCACCGGCAACATGCTCACCCAGTACCCGGAGCTTTTCGGTGCGGTGATCATCCAGGTGCCGCTGCTGGACATGAAGCGGTACAGTCACCTGCTGGCCGGCAACTCCTGGATGGCCGAGTACGGCGACCCGGACACCGAGGACTGGGAGTACGTGCGCACCTTCAGCCCGTACCACCTGCTGGCCGAGGGCACCGACTACCCGCCGTCCTTCGTGCTCACCTCCACCCGGGACGACCGGGTCCACCCCGGTCACGCCCGCAAGTTCACCGCCGCCTTGGAGTCCCTGGGGGCCGACGTGCGCGCCTGGGAGAACATCGAGGGCGGACACGGCGGCGCCGCCACCAACGAGCAGGCCGCCCGCATGAACGCGCTGATGTACACGTTCCTGTGGAGCACCATCGGCAGGAACGACGCATGAGCAGTGCCGAGGAGCCGGAGGCGTTCGATGCGCTGATGGACCGGCTCTCCGCCGAGCAGGAGCAGGCGGAGCAGGATCGCGTCGATCAGGAGCAGGCGGCCCGGCAGCAGGCCGAGCGCGGCGTGTTCGCCGAGGGGCACGCGGGTGAGGGCGAGGACCGTCCCGAGCCGCCCCTGCTGGGGGACGAGGCAGCCACCGTCGACGGATTCCTCGCGTTCCTGCGCGCCACGGTGCTCACCAAGACGGCCGGCCTCACCGACGAGCAGGGTTCCCGTCAGGTGCTGGGCACCCTGACCACCGTCACCGGGCTGCTGCGCCACCTGGCCGACGTGGAGCGGTACTGGTTCCGTGAGGTCCTCGGCGGGGTGCCGGAGGACGAAGTGGGCTATCGCTGGACGGACACCACGGTGCCGGGGGACCCCGATCTCGAGTTCCGCCTCGAGGACGGCGCCTCGGTGGAGGAGGCCCGCGCCGACTACCGCGAGGCCTGCCAGGCTTCGCGGGAGCAGCTCCGCCAGCGCGAGCTGGACGAGGAGGTGCGCGGCTCCTCCGAGCCCCGCACCGTGCGCTGGGTGGTGGTCCACATGATCGAGGAGACCGGCCGGCACGTCGGCCATCTCGACGTGATCACCGAACTGATCGACGGCCGGACGGGGGAGTGACGTGCGCCTGCTGAACAACCACTCGATCATCGAGCGGCCCGGCCAGGACGAGCTGCTGTCGATCCGCAACGACCTGATGACGGTGTACCGCGAGATCGACGGGGCCGGTGTCCATGCGGTGAGCAGCGGTGGCGCCGAGCACGGTGGGGCAGAGGAGGGCAGCGCGGAGCTGTTCCCGCTGCGGTACGCCCGTGCCACTCCACGGCGGTTCCCCCGCCGCCGGGTCCCCGGTTCCTCCCGCACGGTCCTCGATCACGCCCAGGCGCCCCTGCTGGTGATCCCCGACGGTCCCGGCATGGCCTCCGTGCTGCCCTACGACGTGCTGCGCCGCTCCCTGGCCTCCCGCGGGGTGGACGTGCTGATGATGGAGCACCGCGGGGTGGGCCTGTCCCGCCTGGACTCCACCGGCGCTGACCTCCCGATGGCCTCCATGCAGGTGCGCTCGGTGCTGGGCGACCTGCTGGCGGTGATGGACCACGCACGCGTCCAGAAGGCCACCGTGTACGGCGTGGGATACGGCGCCTACCTGGCCCAGGGCCTCGCCGCTCTGCACCCGGACCGGGTCCACTCCCTGGTGCTGGACTCCCCCCTGACCGGCGTGGATGACGAGAAGGCCGGTCAGCGGGCCCTGCGCGCCATGTACTGGGACGGCGAGGACCCTGCGACCGCCACCACCGCCGCGGTACTGCGGCGTCTGGTGGAGGACGGGGTGGTGGACGGCCACCGGGCGGGCACCATCGTGCTGGCCGTGCACGAGTACGGCGGACCCGATGCGGTGCGCGACCTGGCGGACCTGCTGGCGATTGATCGTGGGCAGCTCACCTGGAACAGCATCCGGCAGGTGCTGGCACAGAGCTGGCTGGAGTCCACCCCGTACGTGAGGGAGCTGGACCTGGTGGCGCCGATCGCCCACACCGAGCTGGGCAGCGGTCACGATGCGGACGGCGACCCGATGGACACCCTGGCCCTGTTCGGCGAGCAGTCCCGCGCGGTGCCCAGGTTCTCTGGCGAGCCGCTGGACATGCACGACCTGTCCACGCGCATCACCGCCCCCACCGTGGTGATCACCGGTGGCCGGAACCTGATCTACCCCCCGTCCACGGCGCGCAGCCTCGCGCAGCGGATCCCGGGGGCGAGCCTGCTGGAGCTGCCTGGCACCGGTCACTCGGTGCTGGACTCCCATTCGCAGGTGGCGCAGGTGGCGGCACGCTGGAGCGTCGCCGGAGCGGCGCACCTGCTGCCCGAGCGTGCGGACGAGCTCGCTGCCCTGCCGGCGACCCCCGTGAACCAGGTGCTGCAGCGCGGTCTGCAGCTGGCCATGACCGCCGAGCGGCTCTCCCCGTGGCGGCTCCGGTTCGAGTCGGCCCGAGCCCGGCGCGAGGAGGCCCACGCCGATCCGATGGCACGCCGCTCCCGCCGAGTGCGTTTGGACTGATCTGAAGCCGAACGAGCGCGCCTCCGGCATCCGTTGCACTGACCGGGCCCGTCAGTTGCGGCACACCACGATGAACCCGCCCTCGTCCAGCACGGTGGCGTAGCTCGCGCCCCAGCGTTCCTGCGCCCATCCGGCCGGGTCCTCGGGGAAGCGATCACCCCAGGAGAAGGCGTACCGGTCGGCCAGCACGCAGTCCGGCACCCGCAGGTTCGGCCCGTGCACCCACTGCACGTCGTGGTCGGGCACCGCCTGCGCCAGCAGGGTGATGTCGGAGGCCAGGACAGCGCCGTCCGGTACCGCGTCCAGGGCCTCCTGCGCGGGTGCGGCACGCCAGGTGCGCTCCCACGTGTGCTCCCGAGCCAGGTCCAGCAGCGGCATCGAGGCGCCCAGCACCAGCGTGACGGTGGCAGAGGCCGCGACCGCGGTGATGCGCACGGAACGGGCGGGGCGAGGCACGTTCGTCCTCAACCACGCCGTCGCGCGCCCGGTCCGCCGGTCACCCAGGGCATCCAGCAGTGCGGCCAGCGCGATCGGCATCAGCACCGCGTTGTAGTGCCAGTACCAGTCCCAATAGAACTCCACCGTGCCGGTGAAGCGCCAGGCCAGGGTGGGGACCATCAGCCAGATCAGCGGGGAGCGGGCCCCGATCAGCCCGGCGGCCAGCAGCAGCATCCCCACCGTCATCCACTTCAACGGCGGCCAGAACACGTCCAGCGGGGAGCCCAGGTTGTCGGTGTAGTCGTACTGACCGGCGGTGTTGAGGATCGGCAGGACCACGAAGGTGGACAGCACGAACCAGCCGATGCCCCAGCTCGCCAGCCCCAGCCCCTCGCGCCGATGCGTGCGGTGGCGCAGCGCGATCACCGCGCCGAGCACCGCGACCGTGAGTCCCAGGTCCTCCTTGACCAGCACCAGCGGCGCGGCCCAGGCCACGGCCAGCCCGATCCGTTCCCGCAGCAGGGCGCTCAGGGAGAACGCGAGCAGCGGCACGGCAAAGGCGATCTCGTGGAACTGCACGTCGGCCGCGGCCTGCAGGCCGAAGGAGAACACATACGCCGCCCCCGCAGCAGAGCCGAGACCGGGACCCAGACGGTCGATGGCCACCCGGGTCAGGGGGATCGCGGAGATGCCGAACAGCAGCGCCTGGGTCCACAGCAGCGCCTCACCGGAAGGCCACGCCCACCACACCGGGGCCAGCAGCACCAGGATCGGATGGAAGTGATCGCCCAGCAGGTTCACCTCGTCGCCCTTGATGGGCACGATCGGGGCACCGAACTCCCCGTACGCGCGGGCCAGCTGGGTGAATATCCCCAGGTCCCAGGAGGGGGAGACGAGGTTCCGCCACTGCCGGGAGCCCAGCAGCCCGTAAGCGAGGGTGGCCAGGACCGCGAGCAGCGGCGGCACCAGGCGACGGGTCCACAGGGCCGCGGAGTCGGTGCCGAGCTCGTTCCCCTTGGGGGCATGCAGTTCGGGCTCGGTGCTCCCGGCCTCGGTGCTCCCGGCCTCGGGAGGCGGGGACCCGGAGGGGCGGACGGTCGCTTCAGGCACGCTGCGAGGCTATACGGGGCAGTGGGGGTCGCGCAGTTCAGGAACTGCAGCGCAGCTCAGGAACCCCAGCGGGGCATGTCGAACTCGAGGGTCACCGAGCCGTCGGCCACCGCCCGCTGGTGGATGCCGCGCCGGTTCGCAAGGACTAGACCTTCGACAGGACGGATACGACCAGAGTTCGACGTCCGTCGATGGGCCCGCGTCTACGGTGCATCCATGAGCTCCTCCTCGATCTTCGACCCCGGTTCCGCCCTCCCCGGCCCCCTCGCATCCCGTCGTACCCGGATGCTGATCGCCGCGGGTGTCTCCGGTGCGCTCACGCTGATCGAGCCGCGCGACCTGGGCCCGTGGCAGCGTGCCGCCTACCGCACGGCCGTGTCCGTGGGCAGTGGTCTGCTGGGCGCGGATCTCGCGCGGGAGGATGAGCCGATCATGGACCCGGCCCGGGACGGCCTGCTGATGGGCGGCCTGACCATGGGCCTGATGGACCTCACCGAGCACGTGGACGGGAAGATCGTGGACATCCTGGAGGGCGTGGGTGTTCCCAGGCCGCGCCTGGCGATGGCCGTAGTCAACGCTGCTTCCGCGGCGCTGCTGTATGCGAAGACGCCGGTGGGGGACGGGTGGCTCGCCGCGAGCGACGCCTTCGAGGAGCCCGAGCCGCAGGACCTGCCCGAGCCGGTGCGGGAGCTCATCGGCCTGCTGCTGGCCGCGCCCGAGGGCGGCGAGGAGCTTCCCGGTGCCCCGACCCTGCGCGAGCAGCTTGCCGGCGTGCGCACCCAGGACCTCGGCTACCCCAGCAGCGATGTGCTTCTGATCGTGGAGGACGCGGAGCACCTGGTGGTGCCCCACCAGCAGACCTGGCCGGCCACCGGCTCGTTCGAGCGCGAGGGGATCACCTACCGCCTCGAACTGCAGATCGGTGACGGCGTGCTCAGCATGCTGAGTGTGATGGTGGACGACGAGACCTTCGCCGATGAGGCAGGGGTCGTGGACGACGAGCAGCTGGAGGCGGCGATCGAGTCGCTGTCTTCCCCGGATTTCCGGTGGCCCCGGCCGGCGGAGATCACCGTGCAGACCGAGTCCGAGCAGGCGGTCTGACCAAGGAACGTCAGGGGTGCGGGCGAGAGCCTGCGAGAGGTGCGGGCGGGTACCTGTGGGCGGGACGTGTCGGGGGACGCGTCCCGCCCACAGCATGTCCGGACGGTTCCGTGCCGATCCCGGGCGCGTCCCTGTCGGTCTCGGACGCCTCAGGCGCCGATGCTGCAGGCCACCCCGTTGAAACCGTGGTTGCAGTAGCCGGAGGGGTTGCGGGCCAGGTACTGCTGGTGCTCCGGCTCAGCCGTGTAGTAGACGCCGTTGCCGGCCTCGGCCAGCGGGGACAGCTCGGTGGTGATGGTGCCGCGGCCGGCCTCGGAGAGGGCCTCCTGGTACCGGGCGGCGCTGTCGCGCACTATCTCGCCCTGCGCGGGGGTGGTCCAGTACACGGCGCTGCGGTACTCGGTGCCCACGTCGTTGCCCTGACGGTTGGCGGTGGTGGGGTCGTGCTGCTCCCAGAACTCGGTAAGCAGGGCCCGCAGGGTGTCATCGCCCCCGGTGTAGATCACGCGCACCGCCTCGGTGTGCCCGGTGCGGGCCGAGAACACTTCCTCGTACGTGGGGTGGGGCGTGAATCCGCCGGCGTACCCGGAGGAGGTGGTATGCACCCCGGGAATCTGCCAGGCGATCCGCTCGATGCCCCAGAAGCAGCCGCCGGCCAGGATGATCTCCTCGGCACCTGCGGGCCAGGGCCGCGGGTCGGTGGGGGAGTCCGGGCCCAGCATGTCGGTGCCCAGCACCAGGTGCTCGCGGGCGAGCGCATAGGGGTACCGGTCACGCCCGGGGAGGGCTTCCTCCCGGGTGACCATCTGCTTCTTGTGCCCGTACAGCAGGTCCATCATCTGCCACATGCGCCCCACCGTACGCCGAGGTGGGCCGGTCGCGCCGTGGCGCCCGCCACTGCTTCGCCCTCAGCGGAGCGGTGCTCGCCCACGGCTGCCGGTCCTTGAGCGGCACCCGACCCGAATCAGTTCGATGGAAGGATGGCGGACATGGATCCTGCCGCCGCCACCGCAGCCGTGCCCGCCACCGCAGCCGTGCCCACTACCCCTGGTGAGTCCGCGAAGCGCCCGAACATCGTCTTCATCCTCACCGACGACCACGCCGCCCACGCGATCAGCGCCTACTCCGGGCGCATCAACGCCACCCCGCACCTGGATCGCATCGCCACCGAGGGCGCGCGGCTGGATTCCCTGTACTGCACCAACTCGATCTGCACGCCCAGCCGGGCCAGCATCCTCAGCGGAACGTACTCGCACGTCAACGGCGCGGCCACGATCTACTCGGGCTTCGACTACCGGGTGCGCACCTTCCCGCAGGTCCTGCACGACTGCGGGTACCGCACGGCGCTGTTCGGCAAGTGGCACCTGGGTGAGGCCCCGCAGAACGATCCGCAGGGCTTCGATGAATGGCGGATCTACCACGGCCAGGGCGAGTACAACGACCCGGTCATGTACGGGGTCGACGCCCACGGTGAGCGGACCGAGGGCACCGTTCCCGGCTACGCCACCGACACCGTCACCGACATCGCCCTGGACTTCCTGGACCGCTCCCGGGCCGAGCACCCCGATCAGCCCGTCTGCCTGCTGCTGCACCACAAGGCGCCGCACCGCAACTGGATCCCTCACCCCCGCCACGCCGAGCTGTACCCGGCCGGCTCCATCCCCGAGCCCGACACCCTGTACGACACCCACGAGGGCCGCAGCCGAGCCGTGCGCGGGGTGCGGATGAGCGTGGCCGACGACATGCTCGAGACCGACATCAAGACCCCCACACCACCGGAGCTGCAGGGGGAGGAGAACCGCGAGGCGCGCCTGCGCCGCAACTACCAGCTGTACATGCGCGACTACCTGCAGACGGTGCAGGCGGTCGACGACTCCACCGGCCGTGTGCTGGAAGCGTTGGAACGGCACGGCATCGCCGAGGAGACCATCGTGGTGTACACCTCCGACCAGGGCTTCTTCCTGGGCGACCACGGCTGGTACGACAAGCGCCTGATGTTCGACGAGTCCCTGCAGATGCCGATGATGGTGCGCTGGCCGGCCCGCATCCGCCCCGGCGCAGTGGTGGACCAGCTCGCCACCAACGTGGACATCGCCGCCACGATCCTCGATGCCACCGGCCTGGACCCCCAGCAGGAACTGCCACAGCAGCAGGGACGCAGCCTGCTGCCGCTGCTGGACGGCAGGGCCGACGACGACCTGCTCGCTGCCTGGCCCGATGCCATGTACTACCGGTACTGGGAGCACGAGGACCCCTCCCACGATGCCCCCGCGCACTACGGCATCCGCACCACCACCCACAAGCTGATCCACTACTACGGCGACGGCATGGGCGCTCCCGGTTCGAGCGATGCGCTCCGCGAACCCGAGTGGGAGATGTACGACCTGGTGGCCGACCCCGCGGAGCTGCACAACATCGCGGACGACCCGGCCCAGGCCCAGGTGCGGGCCCAGCTGGAGAAGCGGTTGCGCACCCTCCAGGAGCAGCTGGGTGACCGCCCCTACGAGGGCCCGGACACCCCGCGTCCCGACTGGGGCTGAGCTTCGTGGCCTGACTCCCGGGCACTTCTGCACCGACCGAGGTGCCGACGCACAGATCGGTGTCGCTTCGGTGCACGAATTCCGACGCGGATCTGTGCGTGGGCGGCGGCCGTGGCCTCGGCTCTCGCCCCACCTCGTCCCCGACCATTGCAGCCGAGGTTTCCGGAGCGTACAGTTTTCTGTACAGGAGGTGGATCGTGCGCACTATCAGCTACACAGAATCCAGGGCCAAGTACGCAGAGGTACTGGACAGCGTGATCAATGACCGTGAAGAGGTCATCGTGACCCGTGCGGGGCATGAGCCCGTCGTCATCGTGTCCCTCGAGGACTACGAGTCGATGCGTGAGACGGCCTATCTGATGCGTTCGCCGGCCAATGCGCGGCGTCTGCTGGATGCCATGGAACGTCTTGAGACCGGCCGAGGGACCGTGCACGAGCTCGCCGAGGACCAGTGACGTGCTGCTGGTGTGGGATGAGCACGCGTGGGAGGACTACGTGTGGTGGCAGGCTCAGGACCGTCGTGTCCTGAAGCGGATCAACCTGCTGCGCAAGGACGTCGAGCGGAACGGGAACGAGGGCATCGGCAAGCCTGAGGCTCTCAAGCACGATTTCGAGGGCTACTGGTCACGCCGCATCACCGACGAGCACCGCCTCGTGTACAAGGTGTCCGGCGATGAGATCCGTGTTGCCGCGTGCCGGTACCACTATGGATAGCGCTGGGGCGAGGGCGTCTGCTTGTGTCCCGCCGCGGTAGCACCGCGGCTAGCCCTCGCGAGGCAGCACCGCGTCTAGTCCCCGCGCGGGAGCACCACGGCGAACAGGGCGATGACGGCGAGGATCCCCGGCACGATCATCCACGGCCCCAGGTCCACGCCGATCAGCGCCACCACCATCAGGCTCGCCAGCACACTCCCACCCAGCACCGTCGCGGCCCCGCGCCCCATCAGGGACCAGGCAGAGCGCGACTGGACACCGTGAGCCGGGGCGGTCGCGGCGATCGCGAAGGCGATGTGGGCGACCAGCAGCGCGAACCCCACGCCTGCTGCGGTGAGCAGAGCCCCGTCGGCTAGAACGGCCCCGGCACTCTGCCCGGCACTCGCGCCAACACTCTCCCCCGCACTCGCCCCGGCACTCTGTCCGGCAGTCGGGTCTGTGCCGCCCAGGCCGCCCTGCCCGGCCAGCAGCAGGAGGACGGCGATGGGGGAGAGCAGCCCCAGGTCGGAGTCCGGTCGCAGCACCTGGATCAGCAGGCCGCAGGCCACCGTCATCGCCGCCAGGATCGAGCCCAGGTTCGAGTCGAGCGGGCCGGGGGAGGCCAGCAGCAGGGCCGCCACGGTGGCGGCCACGCCGATCCCGCGCAGAAGCAGTTGGGAGGGGCTCACGGTGCGCAGCTCCAGCAGGCGCTGCGCCACCGGATCCATCATCTGGGACAGACGCATCAGGACCTCCTCATCCGCGGGGCCGACCGGGCCTGCGACAGGGACAGCAGCACCGGCGCCAGGGACGACGGGCCCTCCCAGGCGGTGACCGGCACCCCGGCCTCGCGCAGTTCCCGGACCGTGCGTTCGCGCAGCATGCGCCGCAGCGCCCATGCCTCCGGCCAGAACCGCTCCGAGGAGGCGTCGTTGATCCGCACGGACCTGCCGCGCAGCACGGAGACGTCCCCGATGCTGGGCGGAAGGGTGTCCACCACGATCACGTCGGCACCCTGCGCCACCAGCTCACCGATCTGGGTGATGGTGGTGGGGGCCAGCAGCGGGGAGCACACCACGGTCAGTGTGCCCGTGCGTACGCTGCGCAGACGACGGGCCGGCTTGGCCAGCCCGTCCTCTCGGCGTGACCGGGACAGGGCGTCGGTGAGCACCCGCAGTTGGCGCGGGCCGGTGCCGGCAGGGACCGGGCCGATCAGGTGGCCCAGGTCGAACAGGGACACCCGGTCCCCGGCGGTCAGGTAGTGCCGGGCCACGGCGGAGGTGGCGCGGATGGTCATGTCCAGGCTGGAGGGGGCCTCGTCGTCGGCCCAGGGGGCGGGCCGCACGTCAGCGGTGGTGTCGGTGACGATGAGGACGTCGGTGTCCTGCTCGGTGAAGGTGGCGTTGGTGTGCAGCTTCCCGGTACGGGAGGTGACGCGCCAGTTGATGCGGTGCAGGCGATCGCCGGGGCGGAACTGCCGCACCTCCGACAGCGCCGTGCCGTCACCGCGACGGGTGGACAGGTGCACTCCGCTCACCCCGATCGGGGTGGGGACGGACACGGGGGCATCGAGCACGGTCGATGCCGGCACCACCTGCAGGGCGCGGGCGGGCAGGGTCTGCTGGGCACGGAAGGCCCCCAGGGAATCGGTGAGCAGCACGTGCACCGGTCCCACGTCCACGCGGCCCCAGCGGTGGGAGGTGAGCCGGAGGCGTGCCTCGCCGTCGCCGCTGAGCGAGCCGTAGCGGGGGCTGAGATCGGCGTGGGGCTGCATCGGCGCGGTGGCGGTGGTGAGCACTCCGGGGGTGCTGCGCACGCTGATCGCGGTGGTGGCGTCCTCCTCGATCACCCCGCGCCCCAGTCTCAGCACTGCGGGGGTGGTGCCGCGCATCTCCTCGCGTGCGATGCGACGGGCGATCGCGATCAGTGCCCACACCAGCAGCGGCAGCCCCGCCAGGATCAGCTCCGGCCTGCCCAGCAGCACGGCGAGGGCCAGCGCGGCGCAGCCAACGATGGCGGCGCGCACCAGGGCGGCGGTGGGCCGGGTGGGCAGGCGTTCACCGCCGCGACCCGGGGCGCTGCCGGGGTCGCGACGGGGGCCTGTGGGGGAGGAGCTCACGCGCCGTCCCGGGGGCCGCCTGCAGGTCCCGTCTCGGATCGGGCGTGGCCGGGCGCCGAGGCGTGCTCGGACGTGCCGGCGTGCGCGGTCGTGCCGGCGTGCTCGGACGTGTCGGCGCGCCCCGACCTGCCGGGCGCGGGCTCGACGGCGGCGGGCACCGCGACTGACCCCAGGGCGGATTCGACCACGCCCGCACCGGTGGCGTTCTGCAGCCACAGCTCGGGCTTGACGGTGACGCGATGGTCGAGCGCCGGGTGGGCCAGCTGCTTGACGTCCTCGGGCACCACGTAGTCGCGTCCCCGGATCACCGCCAGGGCACGGGCGCAGGTGATCAGCGCCAGGGTGCCGCGGGGGGAGGCTCCCACCAGGGAGTGGGAGTGATCGCGGGTGGCGGTCACCAGCTCCACGGCGTAGTGGCCCACGCTGTCCTCCACGTGCACGGTCTCCACGGCCTGCTGCGCGGCCAGCAGACCGTCGGCGTCCAGCACCTGGGGAACGGTCTGCTCCTCCTGGCGGCGGCGGATGCGTCGGGCCACCACGTCCCACTCCTGGGCAGGGCTGGGGTAGCCGAAGGACAGCCGCAGCAGGAACCGGTCCAGCTGCGCCTCCGGCAGCGGGTAGGTGCCCTCGTGCTCGACAGGGTTGGCGGTGGCCAGCACGTGGAAGGGCTGGGGCAGCTTGCGGGTGGTCCCCTCGACCGAGACCTGCCGCTCCTGCATCGCCTCCAGCAGCGCGGACTGGGTCTTGGGCGGGGTGCGGTTGATCTCGTCGGCCAGCAGCAGACCGGTGAACACGGGCCCCGGACGGAACACGAACTCGCCGGTGCGCTGGTCGAACACCTCGGCACCGGTGAGGTCGGCCGGCAGCAGGTCGGGGGTGAACTGCGCACGGGTGAAGGGCAGGCCCAGGGCCTGCGCGAAGGAGCGCGCGGCGAGGGTCTTGCCCAGCCCCGGCAGGTCCTCCAGCAGCACGTGGCCACCGGCGAGGATCCCGGCCAGCACCAGCTCCAGGGCCTCCCGCTTGCCGACGACCGCGGTCTCCACGGCATCGAGCACGGCGGTGGCGGCCCGGGCGGCCTCCTGGGTGGATGTCGGCGTGGGCACGGTGCTCGGGGTGTGGGTCATCGGTCCCTCTCCTCGCGCGCGGCGAGCTCATGAAGATAGCGGTGCAGGGTACGGCGGTCGATGGGGGCTACCTCCGGTACGGAACCGTCGGGGCCGGCGGGGGTGCGGGAGCGTTCGATCAGCGTGGTCAGCCCGCTGCTGAGGGCAGGCGGATCAGGGGCCAGAGCGCGTTCGTCGGCGATCTCCCCGAGCACCTGGCCCAGGCTGCGGGCGGTCATGCGGCGGGAGGGCTGGGCCCCATGGACGGCGTCCTCGAGGCGGCGCACGCGCATGTCCTGGGCGTGGGGGAGGGCGTAGTCCGCGGCGAGGTCCAGATCGGGATGGTGCAGCGGCTCGTCGCGGTCGGCCTCCATGTGGATGATCCACAGCACCGCGCCGACGGCCAGGCCCACCGCGAGCGGCACCGGCCAGGAGAGGTGGAGGTCGAACAGGCCGGCCACCACGATCACTGCCGCTGCGAGGCCCGCTCCGGCGGCGAGGCGCCACAGCAGTGGCAGCAGGTCGTCGCGCAGGGTCATCGCGCTCCCCCGTCCGCGTGCTGGTCCAGCTGGGCGGTGAGGCGGTCCAGCAGCGCCAGGGCGCTGTCGCGATCGGACTCGGTCAGCGGCGCGGCATCGAACAGGGCTCGCCGGTACAGGTGCGCGAGGCGGTCCAGATCAGTGGCATCGAGGTCCGCCCCTCCCAGCACGTCCACCACGTACTCCAGGGTGGTCTGGGAGGGTCGGCGGCGGATCCCCACCTGGGCGATGGCGCTCTCCAGCGTCAACCAGGCAGCGATCACGGCGTCCTGCGCGTCCACCTCGGTGGAGAGGCGCTCGCGGGCATCGGCCAGGGCGCCGCGGGCCTGCTCCACGGTGAGCTCCTCGGCATCCGGCATCTCCTCCGCTTCCTCCAGCGGTGGGCTCACCAGGGCCCGCATCCGGATCAGCAGCCACACCGCGAGGCCCGTGACGACCACGGCCAGCAGCACCACCAGCAGGGCGGAGCCGGTGCCGGAGGATGTGCGCGTCTGCGGCGGCTCGGGCACGTCGGTGGGCTCCTCCTGCTCCGGGGCGACCGACGGCGGTGGGGTGCTGCCGCGCACCGTGACGACGTCCCGGGTGGGGCCGTCGTAAGAGCCCAGGGAACCGCGGTCGGCGCTCGCTCCCAGGGTGGCCAGGGCGATCCCGCCCAGCGCCGCCACGAACAGCAGCACCGCGACCAGACGGTGGGCGCTGCCGCCACTGCCGGGGCGCGAGGCCACGGGAGCTGAGTCCTGGTCGCTGCCGGGGGTGGTCGACGGTCCCGTCATCAGTGCGCCCCGGGCGCGTCACGGTGCGGGGAGGCCACGATCACGTGCTGCTCCCCGGCGATGCGGGTGAGGACCAGGGTGGCCGATTCGTCACCGAAGCGCCGCGGACGCAGCTTGCGCCTCAGTTCATCGGGCTCCACGGCGGTGCCGCGCTTCTTGATCTCCAGCACCCCGAGCCTGTGCTCCTTGAGGTAGGTCGTGAGGTGCTTGAGGTTGAAGGGCATCACGTCGCGCACGGCGTACCCGCGGGCGAACGGGGTGGTGGCGCGATACTCGCAGGTCAGGTAGGCGATCGTGGGGTCAAGGGTGTGGGCCCCCAGGTCCTGGGCGAGCAGACCGATCAGGCCTGCGCGGATCACGGCTCCGTCGGGCTCGTACAGGTGGTCCGACAGCGCCCCTGGCTCGGGATCGCCAGGTACGTCGGCACCACCGGAGAGCCGGTGCGCACCGGTGCGGTCCACCACCAGGGCACTGGTGGGTGTCTCCGGGGTGGCCAGGGGGCCGAACCAGCAGGCGGCCTCCAGCACCTGGCCGTGCCAGGACAGCCACTGGGTCTCCGTCCCTGTAGGCAGGGCGTCGCGGTCGATCGCAGGTCCGAGCTTCGCACCCAGCGGGCCGAACCCCTCGCGGCCCTGTGCGCTGCCCAACCGGGAGGCCAGGTCGATCACGGCCGACAACGGCGGTTCGTACTCCTCGGGGTCGTGGATGCGGCGACTGCCGCGACCAGAGACGGTGCGGCGGGCAGGATCCAGCCAGATGCCCTCGGTCTCGGTGGGGTCATGGCCCTCGGCGCGGCCCAGCCGCACCCGGGCGGTGGGGAAGGGACGCAGGTTCACGGTGGCCACGGCCACGGTGGCGGGGTCGCGGTCCACCGCCAGCACGTCCATGCCCAGGCCCGACAGGGCCATCGAGTCCCCGCCGATCCCGCAGCCCAGGTCGGCCACCGAGGCCACGCCGGCGCGGGCGAAGCGTTCGGCGTGCAGGGCGGCCACGGGCAGTCGGGTGGCCTGTTCGAGGCCGTGTGGGGTGAACAGCATCGAGGCGGCGAACTCCCCGAACTTCTCGGCTCCGCGGGCCCGCAGCCTGGCCTGCGTGAGGGCGGCGGAGACCAGGGCCGCATCGTGCCCGGCCTCGCGAAGGCGGGCGCCGAGGCGCAGGGCGTCCTGCTCCTGGTAGGGGGGAAGGGAGTTCAGCAGTGCCCAGCCGTCGGGGTGCAGCAGGGGTTCCAGTGCACGCACCGCATCATCGGCGTCGTCGGCGAGGGGCGCAGGCATGGGTGCGACCCTACCGGGTCCGCGCCGGGTCCTGTTCCTGCCGTGCACCTGTCGGGCACTGCCCCTGCACGCTCACGCGTCGAGGTCCAGCACGATCTTCCCGCGGGTGTGGCCGCCCTCGAGCAGTTCGTGGGCCCGGGATATCTGCTCCAGTGGCAGCACATGGGACACCTCCAGCGGGTAGTGGCCCTCGCGCAGTCCGATCACCAGTCGGTCCAGGCGATCGCGGGTCACGGTGATCTCCGGGATCACCGCGGTGATGCCACGCTCGGTCGCGGGCGTGAGGTCGGCCAGGGTGGGCAGGGGCACCGCACGGCCGCCGGGAGCGATGTGGTCCAGGCTGGGCAGGAACGTGGAGTGGTAGTGGGTGTCCAGCACCACGTCCACCCCGCGACCCTCGGTGGCCTCCTCGATCACCTTCTCCCAGTCCTCCTCGTCGTAGGCGATCGGGGTGGCGCCGAGCTCACGGATGCGCTGCGCGTTGGCGGCACGACCGGTGGCCCACACCTGGGAGGCCCCGGCCTCCAGGGCCATGGGGATCAGCAGCTGGCCCACCCCGCCGGTGCCGCCGTGGATCAGCACCGTGTCACCCGCGCAGACCCTCGCGGCATCGTCCACGGCGGAGATCGCGGTGAGACCCACCAGGGCCAGACCGGCCCACCGGGGCAGTTCCTCGTGCATCACCTCGGTGGGCACGGGGGAGAGGGCGTCGGCCGCGATCGCGATCACCTCGGCCGCCGTACCGCGCAGGTCCCCGGGCGGGCGCATGCCGAACACGCGAGTGCCAGGGGCCAGGCCCCGCGAGCCCAGCTCCGAGTCGTCCAGGTCGGCGCCGCCGCTGATCACGGTGCCGGCCATCTCACGCCCCGTGCCCGCCGGCAGCTCCAGTTGGGACGCGAGGCGGGAGGAGCCGTCACGGATCTTGTGGTCCAGCGGGTTCAGGCCCACGTGGGTGACCTGCACCAGCACCTCCTCGGGCGTCGGTTCCGGCTCCGGGGCATCGCTGGCCACGGTGAGGACCTCGGGACCGCCGAAGCGGTCGAACACGATCGCGCGCATGCCTCCATCATGCACCCCGCATGCGTGGAAGGCGAGGGGCGGGGCGAGCTCACGGGAGGTGGTGGCAGACGGCGACGCCGGCATCGGTGCATGATGGAGTGATGAGCGGCTCCTCGATCGACGTGTTCACCTGGCGAGCCACCGTGCGTGAGCAGGTCGTCCTCGACCCCGGGTGCCTGGACCTGCCGCTCGGTGAGGCCCTCGGACGTGTGCTGGCCCGGCCCGTCACCAGTCCCGAGGACATCCCCGCCGTGCCGCTGTCGGCGATGGACGGCTTCGCGGTGCGTCGATCCGATCTCACCGCACCTGGTGCCACCCGCCTGCCCGTCGTGGCCGACATCCCGGCCCGTCCCGGCACGTCCCCGGAGCTGCCCCTCGGCGTGGCCATGCGCATCATGACCGGCGCCCCGGCGCCGGGTGGTGCCGATGCGGTGGTGGAGGTGGAGGCCACCGATGCGGACCCCTTCGGTGCGGTCCCGGCCGAGGTGACGATCACCCTCGATGCGCTGCCGCCCGAGAACCGCCACATCCGTGGGCGCGGGGAGGAAGCCACCCGCGACGACCTGCTGGCCGAGGCAGGCGACCAGGTGGGCGCGGGACTGATCGGGGTGGCACGGGCCCTGGGCATCACCTCCCTGCCCGTGCTCGCGCGACCGCGCGTGGGCGTGGTGGTCACGGGCGATGAACTGGCGACCAGCGGCCAGGGCGCCGACGATGCCCGCACCGCCGCGGCAGATCCCGCTCCCGGCATGGTGCGCGAGTCCAACGGCCTGATGCTCACCAGCGCCTTGGAGGCCGATGGTGCTGCAGCGCGCGCCTGGCACACCGGGGATGACCCCGCCACCCTGTGCTCCCTGCTGACCGAGATCGAATCCGAATGCGATCTGGTGCTGACCACCGGCGGGATCGGTCAGGGCGCCTTCGACGTGGTGCGCGCGGCACTGGGTGACGGGGGCACCGGCACCTCCCAGCTGGTGCATCTTGCCCTGCGCCCGGGCGGGCCGCAGGGCATGGGACGCCTGCCTGGCGGAACCCCGGTGATCCACCTGCCCGGTACGCCCGTCGGTGCACTGGTGGGGTACTACCTGTTCGTGCGGCAGCTGCTGCCCGCCGGCCACGCCGAGCCCCGACGAGTGCTGCTGGGGGAGGACCCGGGGCCGTTCAGCAGCCACCGGCATCGCCGCGCCGTGCTCGCCCAGCCCGGCAGGCTGCGCACCACGAGCGACGGCACGGAAGTGGTGGACGTGCTGCCCGGCAGGCGCCTGACGCCGTACGCCCGGGCCGATGCCCTGGTGCTGCGGGAGCCCGGGGTGAAGGACCAAGCGGATGCCGGCGGAGCGCCCTGCGCGGATGCAGCGGCTGTAGGCACGGTGCTGGTGCTGCCCCTCTGAACTCAGTCGCGCAGGCCCACTGCGGTCCAGTCCACCCGCTCCACACTGGAGGGACCCAGGTTCAGCACCCCGTCACGCACGGCCCACACCTCCGGCACCACGTGCAAGGGGATCACGGTGAAGGTCTGCGCGATGAGGGTGGAGATCTCATTGGCCAGCCTGGTGCGCTCGTCCTCCTCGGTCGCGGCGTCCAGCTGCTCCACCACCGGCCCGATCCGATCCTCGGCCATGCCGGTGAAGTTCTGGCCCGATTCCAAGGGATAGGCCATCGCCACTGCGGAGGTCCCGGGGAAGCGTGTCACCCGCCACGCGAAAGTGGTCAGGTCGAAGTCTCCGCCGGCGAGATGCGGGGCGAAGAACTCCGCCGCCGGGACAGTGCGCACCTCGACCTCGATGCCCAGGGCGGTGAGGTCCTCCTGCACCAGTGCCGCCCGCTGGGCGAGGGACGGCGAATCGGAGGGCACCACCATCACGATCGACAGGGGCCGGCCGTCCTTGGAGCGCCGTTCGCCCTCCAGCACCCAGCCGGCCTCGTCCAGCAGCGCTGCGGCGGCCTCCGGATCATGCGCGAGCCCGCCGAAGGAGTCCCGGTAGCCGGGCTGGCCTGGGAGGAACACCAGGTTGTCCATCAGAGTCACCGGCGCGCCAAGGGGGTCCAGGGCGGCATGGGCGAGGGCCTGCCGGTTGATGCCGCGGGCGATGGCCTCCCGCACCGCGGCATCGTCCAGGTGGGCCTCGGGCCCTGCCACGTTGAGGGTCAGGTGCGTGAAGGAGGAGCCCGCCGCCTTCTGGATCTGGGCATCGCTGCGCGTTGCCACCTGCTCGAGTTCCTCGGGGGTGCTCACCTCGAGCACGTCGAGCTCACCGGCCACGAAGGCACCAGGGGTCTGGGCCGAGTCCATCGCGGTGACCACGATGCGCTCCAGCCGCGGGGCGCGGCCCCACCAGTTCTCGTTGCGCACCATCGTCACCACGCCGCCTGCGGCATCGATCGACTCCACCCGGAAGGGGCCGCGGGAGGGAGTGGGCGTGGAGACGAACTCCTGGTTGAAGGCCTGGGGCGTGGCGGTGACCGTGGCGGGCACATCCGGATGCAGCACGGTGGGCCAGTCGGCGTAGGGAGAGGCGAACACGATCCTGCCGGTGAACTCGTCGCCGGTCTGTTCGATGGAGTGGATGCGGTCCCAGCCGGCAGTGGTGGCCACCTGGTACGCAGGGTCGCTGCCGTTGTTCGCCTGCCAGCGGGAGATCAGATCCGCCACGGTGATGGGGCTGCCGTCCTCCCAGGTGGCGGCGGGGTTATACCGGAAGCTCACCGTCTGCGGTTGGGTGGCGGTGACCTGGGAGCTCTCGATGTACGTGGGATCGGGGTCGATGCCCTGGGCCGTGAACTCCGCCCCCAGTCCCATCGGCCCACGCAGCAGGTCCAGCTCGGCCACGGCCCCGGCCACGTGATGGGAGTTCCAGTTCTCCGGCAGGCGAGGCACCACCAGGCGCAGCGTTCCACCCTCCGGCACCACGGTGTGGTCGGCGCGCTCCCAGCCCACATCCGGCAGGGTCGGCGCGCTGGTGGTGGCCGACGGGGTGCCCGGGGCAGGGGAGCCCCCGTCGCAGGCTGTCAGCACGATGCCGGTGCCCAGCAGCCCCGCGCCGCTGAGCAGCGCTCGCCGCGTGGGCGGGATGCTCACAGGACCGTCCGGTGGGGGTCGGCTTCCGGTTCCTCCATCTGCCGGGCGCGTTCCTGCTCCCTTCGCTGCTTGGAGTCCCGGCGTTCGCGGCGTCCTCGCATCACCGAGCGCACCAGGTCCAGCCCCGCGATCGCCCCGTATCCCAGGGCGAGGCCCAGGGTGAGGGAGGCCAGCCAGGGGCTGTAGGTCCAGCCGGTCAGCGGGATCAGCACGAGCACGAGCACCCCGATCGGCCAGGTGCCGCGGTCCCGGTGGCGCAGCAGATCGGCCGCCACCACGCACAGGACGACGCCGAGGGCGAGCACGATCAGATGCAGGAAGGTCACGATTCGAGCATAACTTCGCACCCTGCAGGGGCGCCTCAGGCACGGGCGGGGGCGGGAGGGGAGTCCACAACCCGTTCCCGAGACAGGACCCCGGCTGTCAAGGCATTATCGTGTCAGGCGCTATCGTGGCCGGATGCGTGAATCCGGTACACCCGGAGCGCACCGTGAGTAAGCAGTCGGCGGAATCAGCCGTGGAGCTGGGGAACCCGTCCGCAAGGATGTGGTGGGCGTCCGTCGAGGGGTCCAGCATGTCGTGCCCTGGTGCACGACGGCCGGGCCCGGTCAGACGCGTCGACAGTACGGAGAGGAACGGAACGGATGGTGGACCGCATGCCGAGGAGACGACGTGGCTAGATTCGTCGCAATCCGAGCGCTCACGTACGTGATCCTGGCGTTCCTGGCGACGAGCTTCGCCTACCTGCTGGCCGCCGCACTCATGAACCCGCAAGAAGTGCTGTACCCGCCGATCGCCACCGAGCCGGTGCCGTACCAGACGGCGCAGATGTACCTCGACGTGCGAAACGTCAACCCCGACACCCCGCTGATGGAGCGCTACGCGAACTGGCTGGGAGGCCTGGTGCGGGGTGACCTGGGCGTCACCACCGGCACCAACAAGTCGATGGTCCCGGTGACCACGGAGCTGGCCAACCGGATCCCCATCAGCCTGCGCCTGGTGGTGCTGGGCACCATCATCGGCACCGTGGCCGGTGTGCTGCTGGGCATGATCGCGGCCGTGGCCCGCGACTCCATCGGTGACCGCCTCACCACCCTGCTGGCCTTCTTCATCCTGTCCCTGCCCACCCCCGTGATCATCCTGATCGTGCAGCAGACCAACCAGGGGATCATGGACGTGACCGGCTGGGGCCTGCCCGCGATCAACCCCATCAACCCGCTGCTGACACCCGGGTCATGGGCCTCGATCGAGTACCAGATCAAGGCACTGGTGATGCCCACCATCGTGCTGTCCCTCAGTGCCGCGGCCTCCTACTCGCGGTACATGAAGGTCACCACCCTGGACGTGCTGGGCAGCGACTACCTGCGCACCGCCCGCGCCAAGGGCCTCACCCGCGGGCAGGCGATGAACCGCCACGGCCTGCGCATGGCGCTGATCCCCATGGGCCAGTACTTCGCCTTCGCCGTGGGCGCGGCCTTCACCGGCTCGCTGTTCGTGGAGCTCATGTTCAACTGGCAGGGCGTGGGTCGCTTCGCGGTCTCCGCGATCGGCATGGCCGATGTGAACGGGACCGCCGGCGTGGTCCTCTACACCGCCGTCCTGACCCTGCTCTCCGCCACCTTCGCAGACATCCTGCAGGGCGCGCTCGACCCGAGGATCCGGTGAGACGATGACGAATCCTGGCGGCATCCGTTCCACCGACGACGCCTCCGAACTGCGTCGTCAGACCGAGCCCGATGCGAATCCCGTCATGGGCTCCGCCCTGGACGACCCGACCTTCAGGGAGGACGAGCCCGCCGGCGACGGCCCGGGCATCGAGTCGCTCAGCCGCGGCGAGCTGCTGCGCAGGCGCTTCCTGCGCAACCGCGGCGCCTGGGTGGGGATGATCATCTTCACCGTGCTGGTGCTGATGGCGATCTTCGCGCCGATGTTCTACCAGTACGGTCCCTTCGAGCGGGACCTGCGCAACTCGCTGACCGGCCCCTCCCAGTTCCACTGGTTCGGGGTCAACGAGAACGGCCTGGACATCTTCGCCCGCACCATGGCGGGCCTGCGGATCTCCCTGGTGATCGGCCTGGGCACCGCGGTTCTCACCACGTTCCTGGCGCTGGTGGTGGGCATCACCGCCGGTTACATCGGCGGCAAGGGCAAGTGGGGCGCGATCGGCGACGGCGCGCTGGTGAACCTGATCAACCTGTTCCTGGTGATCCCCTCGCTGCTGCTGCTGATGCTGTTCAGCCCGGTCTTGCAGTCGGCCTCCTGGCTGTGGATGATCCCGCTGCTGGCCCTGTTCGCCTGGATGCTCACCGCCCGTGTGCTGCGAGCCATGACCCAGCAGCTGGTGCGCACCGAGTACGTCGAGGCCGCCAAGTTCATGGGCGTGAACCCCATCATCACGATGGTGCGGCACATCATCCCCAACATCGCCAGCTGGATCATCATCGACACCACCCTCGGGGTGAGCGCCGCGATCCTGGGCGAGACGGGCCTGTCCTTCATCGGCTTCGGCATCCAGTATCCGCAGGTTTCGCTGGGCACGGTGCTGCAGGACTACAACATCTCGGCCCCGTACACCTGGATCCCGCCGGCGGCCGTGCTCGCCGCCCTGGTGATCTCCATCAACCTCATGGGTGAAGCACTGCGCGACGCCCTCGACCCGACCAGCGGCTCCAGCCGACTCTGAGGGGGAGCCGAATGTCTGATCCGATCCTTTCCGTGCGTGACCTGAGCGTCACGTTCCCCTCCGAGTACGGCACCGTGCAGGCCGTCCAGAACCTCGACTACGAGGTGCGTCAGGGCGAGGCCCTGGCGATCGTGGGCGAGTCCGGCTCCGGCAAGTCCGTGAGCTCCCTGGCCGTGATGGGCCTGCTTCCCAAGAGCGCCACCATCAGCGGCGAGATCGAACTGATGGGCAAGAAGCTGTTCACGATGGACGACAAGCAGCTGTCCACCCTGCGCGGCAACACCATCTCGATGATCTTCCAGGACCCGCTGTCGGCCCTGACCCCGGTGTACCAGATCGGCCGCCAGATCGCGGAGGTGGTGCGCATCCACCACCCGAACGTGAGCGCCGACAAGGCCCACCGCCGGGCCGTGGAGCTGCTGGAGGCCGTGGGCATCCCGGAGCCGCAGCGGCGTGCCAAGCAGTACCCCCACGAGTTCTCCGGCGGCATGCGCCAGCGCGCCATGATCGCGATGGCGATCGCCAACGAGCCCGAGCTGATCATCGCCGATGAGCCCACCACCGCCCTGGACGTCACCATCCAGGCGCAGGTGATGGAGCTGCTCAAGAGCGCCCAGGAGATGCTGGGCGCGGCCACCGTGCTGATCACCCACGACATGGGCGTGGTCGCCGGCTTCGCCGACCGCGTGCTGGTGATGAAGGAAGCGCAGCTGGTGGAGACCGGCGGGGTGGACGAGATCTTCTACCGCCCCCGCGAGGAGTACACCCGGGCCCTGCTCTCGGCGGTGCCCCGCGTGGACCTGGCCGGCACCGACCACACCGACAGCGTGGCGGGCTCGGCGATGCTGGACCTCGCCAAGATCGCCGACAGCGCCGGCCCCAAGGCCCCCCGCGAGCAACGGCCCAAGGTCCTCGAGGTCACCGACCTGCACCGCGTGTACCCGATCACCAAGGGCGCCCTGGTGCGTCGCAAGGTGGGGGAGCAGCGTGCGGTGGACGGCATCTCCTTCGACATCCGTGAGGGCGAGTGCCTGGCCCTGGTGGGCGAGTCCGGCTGCGGCAAGACGACCACCCTGATGGAGATCATGCAGCTGCGCGCCCCGCAGCAGGGATCCATCAAGATCGCCGACACGGAGACCGAGAACCTCTCCCGCAAGGAGCGCGCCGCCATGCGGGCGGACGTCTCGATCGTGTTCCAGGACCCGATGGCGTCCCTGGACCCCCGCATGCCCATCGCCGACATCATCAAGGAGCCCATGCGCGTGCAGGGCTACAGCGACAAGCGGATGAACGAGCGTGTGGACTGGCTGCTGGGCATGGTGGGCCTGCTCCCCCAGCACGCCGCTCGTTTCCCCACGGAGTTCTCCGGCGGTCAGCGTCAGCGCGTGGGCGTGGCCCGCGCACTGGCCTGCGACCCCAAGCTGATCGTGCTGGACGAGCCCACCTCCGCCCTGGACGTGACCGTGCAGGCCGGCGTGCTGGCCATGCTGGCCGATCTCAAGGCCCGCCTGGGCGTGAGCTTCCTGTTCGTCTCCCACGACCTGTCCGTGGTGCGCCACATCTCCGACCGCATCGCCGTGATGAAGGCGGGCAAGATCGTGGAGCTCGGCCCCACCGACGAAGTGTTCGCGAACCCGCAGCACCCCTACAGCAAGGAGCTGCTGGCCGCGGTGCCGATCCCGGATCCGGAGATCGCCCGGCAGCGCCGCCGCCAGGTGATCGACCGCGAGGCCTTCGCGGGCTCGGAGAACCTGGACGAGGACGACGCCGCAGCAGGGATCGTGGATCCGCTGAACAGGAACGCGGGCGGTTCCCACGCCGCAGGCTGAGGCCGGACCGACCGGATCCGACGAAGGGGGCCACGCGAGCAGCGTGGCCCCCTTCGCCATGCCTGCGGGCATCACCACGCGTGATTGCGCGCGGACCTGCAGTGTTGCGAACAGGTAACAGGGTGGGCCCCAAGGCGTGTCGCGGGTCACGAGGTCCATAGACTGATTTCACCGCGCGCGAGGACCGTGGCCATGGAGGCCACTTCCAGGCCCCGCAGCACGGCTCGATACATCGAGCGGGCCCGAAGATCTCGGAGCCCGTGAGCGAAGGAGATCCACATGCGATTCACGCGACGTTCCATGCTGGGGGCGACTGCCCTGTCGGCAGTGACCGTGACGGCGCTGGCGGCCTGCAGCCAGGACACCGGCCAGGGTGGCGGCTCCGGCGGCACCGGTGGCTCCGGCGGCTCGGACGGCGGCGGTGGCGGCGGCGACCAGATCGCGGCGGATCAGAACGACATCAATGCCAAGGAGCGCGACGAGCTCGGCGAGGGTGGCGTGCTGCGCCTGGCCAACAACGCCTTCCCGGCCAACTGGAATCCCGCCCATACGGACGGCAACGAGGCCAACACCAGCGAGATGCTGCGAGCGATCTTCCCGCTCGAGCTCTGGTGGTCGAACGCCACTGGCGAAGTCACCGCGAATGAGCTCTACCTGAAGCGGCTCGAACTCACCTCCGAGGACCCCCAGGTCATGGAGATCGAGCTGAACGAGGGCATGCAGTGGTCTGACGGCACCCCGATCAACTTCAAGTCCATCGAGAACGCTTTCACCTACCTGGACGGTTCCAAGCCGGACTACGGCATCGCCTCTTCCGAGGGCTACGACAAGGTCGAGAAGATCGAGCAGGGTGAGAACGACCTCACCGCTGTGGTCACCTTCAAGGAGAAGTACGCCGATTGGATGGGTCTGGCCGCAGTTCTGCCGGACTCGCTGGTCGAGTCGGCTGAGGCCTTCAACACTGGCTGGATTGCGGAGCCTCTGGTCACCGCCGGCCCCTACAAGGTGGGCAAGATCGACGCCGCCAACAAGACCGTGCTGCTCGAGCCGGACGAGAACTGGTGGGGCGACAAGGCCCTGCTGTCCCAGGTGCTGTTCACCACCATCGAGGATCCCTCGGCGATGGCCACCAGCTTCCAGAACGGTCAGCTGGACGTCATCAAGACCACCGTCCCCGCCACCTACTCCGTGGTGGAGCCGCTGATCGACAACGGTGCCGTGCTGCGCAAGGCCGCGGGCCCGAACTGGACCCACATCACCCTGAACGGTGCCGAGGGTCGCCCGCTGGCGGACCAGGCCGTGCGTCAGGCCATCTTCCGGGCCATCGATCGCCATGAGGTGTTCCTCTCGGTCAACTCCACCATGCCGTACCCGGAGAACACCGAGCCGCTGAACAACCGCCTGCTGATGACCAACCAGGAGGGCTACCAGGACAACGCCGGTGATATGGGCAAGCCCGATCCCGACGCCGCCAAGAAGCTCCTGGAGGATGCCGGGTACACGATGGAGGGCGACGTCTACACCAAGGACGGCAAGGCCATCGAGATCACCTACGTGTACAACGACGGCTCCAAGACCAACGAGGCCGTGGTGCCCGTGGTCCAGGAGGCCCTCAAGGCTGTGGGCATCACCATGAACGTGCAGAAGGTGCCGCCGACGGATCTGTTCTCCAAGTACGTGATCCCCGGCGAGTTCGACCTGACCCTGTTCGGCTGGGTCGGCAACCCGTTCCTGTCCTCCGGTGACGCGATCTGGAAGACCGACGGAGAGCAGAACTTCGGCAAGGTCTCCTCTCCCGAGGTCGATCTGCTGCTCGACCAGGCCGCGGTGGAGACCGATCCCGCCAAGCGCCTGGAGATCATGAACGAGGCCGATGCCCACCTGTGGGAGGCCGCCGGTGTGCTCCCGCTGTGGCAGTCCTACGACTTCTTCGTCCAGCACCCGGATCTCGCCAACTACGGGGCCTGGGGCTTCGAGCGCCCGAATTGGACCAAGATCGGCTACGTCGCCGGTTCGGACAAGCTCAACGGCTGATCCGACCCGCATCTGAGGAGCCCCGAGCGTTCACGCTCGGGGCTCCTCCCCGTTGTCCGGCAGTGGGAGACTTGGTGCCATGACTGCTGATCCCCGATACCTCCGTCAGATGCGCCTGCCCCAGGTGGGGATCACGGGGCAGGAGAAGCTCGGTGACGCGCGCGTGGCCGTGATCGGAGCGGGCGGACTCGGTGCCCCGGTGCTGTCCTACCTCGCGGCCGCCGGGATCGGCTCGATCACGGTGATCGACGCGGACACGGTGGACCTCAGCAACCTGCACCGCCAGGTCATCCACCGCACCGACGCGGTGGGCAGGCCCAAGGCCGTGAGCGCGGCCGAGCATCTGGCGGCGCTGAACCCCGAGGTCCACGTGCGGGCCGTGGTGGACAACTTCACCCCCACCAACGCCCTGGAGGTACTGGCGGGGCACGATCTGGTGCTGGACGGCACCGACAACTTCCCCACCCGGTACCTGGCCTCCGATGCCTGCGAGATCCTGGACCTGCCGCTGGTGTGGGGCTCGATCCTGGGCTTCACCGGTCAGGTGAGCCTGTTCCACGGCGCCGGGGGAACGGGCGTCACCTACCGCGATGTGCATCCCGTGCCGCCGCGCCCGGGAGAGGTGCCCAGCTGTTCCGAGGCCGGGGTACTGGGAATGCTGTGCGGGGTGATCGGCTCCACCATGGCGATGGAGGCCGTCAAGCACATCCTCGGTGTGGGGGAGACCCTCCACGGCCGCATCGCCCTGTACGACGCGCTCACCGCGCGCTGGATGGAGGTGCCGGTGGCCCGTCACCCTGCACGTGAGGCGGTCACCGAGCTGGAGGACCTCACGCTCACCTGTGGCCTGCCCGGGCCCACGGGACCTGCCACCGACGAGGTCACGGCCGAACAGCTGCCCGGTCTGCTGGCTGCGGGGGTGCGGGTGATCGACATCCGCGAGGACCACGAAGTAGCCCGCGGCATGGTCGCCGGGGCGGAGCATCTGCCGATGGGCACCCTGCTGGCGGCCGATGGGAAGGATGCCGCAGATGCGCACAGGGACTCAGCGCTCGAGGGTGCTGTGCTCTACTGCGCTGCGGGCACCCGTTCCTCCAGCACCCAGCGCACCCTGGCCGGCCGAGGCATCGCGGTGCGCTCCCTGGCCGGCGGCTTCGAGGGGCTGCGCGACCGCGCCGACCAGCTCGGCATCGAACTCACCAGGTGATCACTGGCGATAGACCTCGCGTCGATGACCGATGCGGAGTACCAGGATGAGCACTTCTTCGTGCTCGATGCTCTTGAGTGCTTTCGCTGCTGAGCGACTGTAGGAGATCGAGTACGGCACGTGCGGTGTGAGTATTCGTAGTCGTGGGAGCCACCGAATCTTGCTCTTGGGGACCGCCGATCGTGCCGACGGGGGCCAGTAGCCGCCGCGGTGGGGACCACTGGCTCCCGCCGGCATCGGGTCACTGGGGCAGTGCGGTGTGTTCTCGCATGTTCCTGTCGCCGGTGTCGATCCAGATTGTGTTGTGCACGATGCGGTCCATGATCGCATCGGCGTGGACTGCTCCACCGAGCCGGGCGTGCCAGTCCTTCTTCGGGTACTGGGTGCAGAACACGGTCGAGCCGGTGTCATAGCGGCGCTCGAGCAGTTCCAGCAGCATCGAACGCATTCCCTCGTCAGGATGGTCCAGCAGCCACTCGTCGATCACCAGCAGCGAGAACGTGGAGTACTTCCGCAGGAACTTCGTCTGGCCCTGCGGCTTGTCCTTTGCCAGGGCCCAGGCCTCTTCGAGGTCGGGCATTCGGATGTAGTGGGCTCGGAGCCGGTGCTGGCAGGCCTGCTTCGCCAGCGCGCAGCCGAGGTAGGACTTCCCTGAGCCGGTGAAGCCCTGGAAGACCACGTTCTGTTGCCGCTGGATGAAGGAGCAGGTTGCCAGTTGCGCGATCACGTTCCGGTTCAGTCCCCGTTCCTCGACCAGATCCAGCCGCCGCAGGTCCGCTCCGGGATAACGCAGCCCCGCCCGGCGGATCAGACCCTCGACCTTTCCATGATTGAAGATGGAATGCGCCTCGTCCACGATCAGCTGGAGCCGTTCCTGGAACGACATCCCCAGCACGTGAGCCTCATCCTGGGCATCGATCGCGTCCAGCAGCGCGGTCGCGCCCATCTCGCGCAGCTTCCGCTTCGTGTCGTTATCGATCACGCTCACCGGACACCTCCGGCGTAGTAGTCGGCGCCACGGACGTATCCGCCGTCTTCCGCGGGTTCCTCGCGGGGTGGACGCAGGGCGGCGACCTTGTCCTGCCCGGTGGCCAAGATCGGGTGCAGATGCGCATAGCGCGGTGAACGGACCCGTCCCGTCAGCGCGAGTGCGCAGGCCGCCTCGACCCGATCTACGGAGAAGCGGCGAGAGAGCCGTAGCACCGCCAACGCGGGATCCAGGCCCTGTTCCACGATCGGCACGGACTCGAAGATCCGCTGGATCACGATCACCGTGGCCGGCCCGACCCGATCTGCCCACGCCCGCACCCTCTGCGCGTCCCAGGCCTGGAAACGCTCGCCCGCAGGTAGGTCCGCGTCGTTGGTGCGGTACTCATTGCTCGCGGTCTCCGGGAGCAGCAGGTGACTGGTCAGTCGCTGGCTGCCCTGATAGATCTCCAGCGTCCGGGCCGTGATGCGCAGATCGACCTTCGCGCCGATGTGCGCGAACGGCGCGGAGTAGAAGTTCCGCGCGAACGTGACGTGCCCGTTCCTGCCCACTCGTCGTCCGTAGTGCCATGTCGAGATCTCGTAGGGCACCGCCGGCAGCGGCGTCAGCAGCGGCCGCTCCTCCGCGTCGAACACGCTGGCGCGGGATCCGGGCCGCTTCTGGAACGGCTCCGCGTTATAGGCCTCCATCCGCTGCCCGATGGCGGCTGCAAGTTCGGGCAGGGACGTGAATCGCTGATCCCGCAGCCCGGCGATGACCCAGGTCGCGACGTGCGCGACGGTGTTCTCCACGCTCGCCTTGTCTTTCGGTTTCCGCACCCTCCCCGGGAGCACCGCCGCCGAGTAATGCGCTGCCATCTCGCGATACGCATCGTTCAGGACGATCTCGCCCTCGCGGGGGTGCTTCACCACACCGGTCTTGAGGTTGTCCGGAACGATCCTCGGGACCGTCCCGCCCAGCGCCTCGAACATCGCTACGTGCGCTCGCAGCCAGGACTCCTGGCGCATATCCAGCGCCGGGAAGCAGAACGCGTAACGAGAAAAAGGCAGGCAGGCAACGAACAAGAACACCTTCGAGACCTCGCCGGTGACCGGATCGGCCAGCTCCATCGTGGGGCCGGACCAGTCGACCTCCACGCTCTGGCCGGCCTTGTGACCGACTCTCGAAGCGGCACCGGTGACCATGACGTGGTGCTGGTAGGTGCGGCAAAACCGGTCATACCCCATCGCCGGATCCCCAGCCGCCGTGGTCGCGTCGAAGTACTCGCCGTGCAACAGCTTCAGCGTCACGCCGACCCTGGCCATCTCTCGATGGACCTGTTCCCAGTCCGGCTGTGCGAACACGCTCTCGTGCTCGCCCCGGCCCGGGAACAACCGGGCATACACCTGCTCATCGGCGACGTCCGCGATATCGCCCCACCCGATCCCTGCAGCGTCAGCGGCCTCGAACACCGCCCTCACGGACTTGCGGGACATGCCCTGCGAGGACGAAATCGCTCGCCCCGACAGACCTTCTGCGCGCAGCTGGAGCACCAGCTTCGCCCTGATCTTCCGTACCATTCCAGATTGCTCCTTCCGCCGCGTGCCCTATACACACGGCGGAAGGAGCGTAGACAGAGCGGCCCCAACGACACCACTGGTGGTCCCGAACGACGCCACCGCTACGGCAGCGACGTGGCACCCGAACCCTCGATCAGCGGACCCCAGCGAGGCGAATATTCACGGTGTGGGGTCAGCGGTCGAGCTCTGCCATCAGGTCCTCGTGCGAGATGCGTTCCTCGCGGCGAGCCTGGGCAGCGGCGAGGACGTCTGCACGATCTTCCAGTGCTTCGACGGCGGCGTCGTAGAACTCGGGAGAGACCACGACGGCACGACGGCGTGCGCCGCGAGAGGTGAGTTCGACGGGCTCGCGCTGTGCGGCGGCGATGAAGTCACTCTGCTGGCTGCGGAACTGAGAAAGCGTCGCGGAAACCATGCCGCAAGAGTACAACTTGTACAACTCGGAGGCAATGGTCGGCGCTGGTCAGCCGCCGGCGAACGGCGGCAGCACGTCGATGCGGTCCCCGTCGGCGAGCACGCGAGAGTGATCCGTGCAGGCCACCGCGTTCACCAGCAGGCTGGAGCGCTCGATCGCGGTCGTCGCATCTGCCGGCGCGCCGGCGGTGAGGTCGCGGATCGCTTCGGCCACGGTCGCTCCACGCACGGTGGCGGTGTCGCTGCCGTAGGCGGCCGCGGCCCCGGCGAACAGGCGCACCGTGATGGTGGCAGCCTCGGTCGCGCCGGTCGCGCCAGTCGCGGTGGTGCGGGTCTCGGATGGGGCGGGGGTGGTGGGAGTGGTCATCGTTCCTCCTGACGATGGGGGAGTGGTGCGGTCGGAAGGGGCGGGTTCATCCCCCGATGGCGCTCATCGGGCGGTCGGGCTGGACGAAGTCCTTCGAGTTCATACCGTGGCCTGCCTTCTTGCCCCACTGGGCGGCCCGCCAAATCCGGGCGATGTCCTCATCGGAGCCGCCACCGCGCAGGGCCCCGCGCAGATCGGTCTCCTCACGGGAGAACAGGCAGGTGCGCACCCTGCCCTCCGCGGTCAGGCGGGTGCGGCGGCAGTCCGCACAGAAGGGCCTGGTCACCGAGGCGATGATGCCCACCTGCCCGCGCGGGGTGCCGCTGGCGCGGTCGACCACGTCGTACAGCTCGGCGGGAGCGCCGTTGCGGGGCTCCTCGGCAGGGGTGAGCACGAAGCGGTCCGCGAGGATGCCGTGCACGTCCGCGGCGGTGATCATGGAGGTGCGCTCCCAGATGTGGTCCGCGTCCAGCGGCATCTGCTCGATCACCCGCAGCTGCAGGTTGCGATCCAGGCACCAGTCCAGCAGGTCCGGCAGTTCGTGGTCGTTGACCCCGGGCAGCAGCACGGCGTTGACCTTGATCGGGTCCAGGCCCGCCGCGCGGGCCCCGTCGATGCCCTCCAGCACCCGGTGCAGCAGGGGCCGTCGGCTCATCCGCTCGAAGGTCTCGGAGACCACCGTGTCCAGGGAGACGTTGATCCGGTCCAGCCCCGCCTCCTTCAACCCGGCCGCCTTGACGTCCAGGCCGATCGCGTTGGTGGTCAGGGAGATGTTGGGGCGCGGCCGCAGCGCCGCTACCCCGGCGATGATCTCGGTGAGGTCCGGACGGGTCAGCGGCTCCCCACCGGTGAAGCGCACCTGGTCGATGCCCAGGTGCTCCACGCCGATGCGCACCAGGCGCACCACCTCGTCCACCGAGAGCATCTGGTCCTTGGCCAGGAAGGTGAGCCCGGATGCGGGCATGCAGTAGGTGCAGCGCAGGTTGCAGAAATCCGTCAGCGAGAGCCGCAGGTCCGTGGCCTCACGGCCGAAGCGGTCCAGCAGAGCATCGCTGGCCGGGCGGTCGGCGGTGTCCGGCAGGGAGGTGGCCGTGGCATCGGTGGTGCGCGGCTTGGGCATCCCCAGACCCACTCGGCGAGGGCTCACGTGACATCACTCCCATCGGTCCCGACGAAGGCGGCCGGGCATCCATCCAGCATAGGAGGTCGAAGCGGCATGCACACGGATCGGTGCGCAGTGCCATATCCGAGGGTGTCCGCGCCATACTGGAACCAGCCCGAATCACTCCGGAGAGGCACTCATGTCAGCAGGCGCACCAGGCACGGATCGTCCCTCAGGCACGTCGGCCCCGGAACGCACCCCGCTGTCCGAGCACGTGGCCGACGCCGTGGCGCTGCTGGCCGCGGTGCGCCGTACCGAGCGGATCCGGGTGGGTCACGAGGCGGTGGGCAGGGTCAGTGCGGCCGACCGTCGGGCCGCGGTGGACGTGCCCGGTCACGACAACTCCCAGATGGACGGCTACGCCGTGGCCACCGCAGACCTGGGCGAGCGGGCGGGCACCGCGGGTGCGCCCGCTGCCGGCCTCACCATGCCGCTGGGCCCGACGATCGCCGCCGGGGACCCGCCTGCCGATCACCGGCCCGGCACCGCGGCCCCGATCATGACCGGCGCGCCGATCCCGCGCGGTGCCGATGCGGTGATCCCGGTGGAGGAGAGCGAGGCTGGTCGCTTCGCCGGCGAGCAGCACGGCGCGCCCGCACACACCGTGACCCTCCGCCCTGCTACCACCGAACCCGGCCGCTACGTGCGCCGTCGCGGCTCAGACACCCACCACGGCGACGTGATCCTCCGCGAGGGCCAGGTGCTCACCCCGGCACGGATCGCCCACCTCGCTGCCTGCGGGGTGACCGATGTCGAGGTGATCGCCCCGGTGCGCACCATCGTGCTGTCCACCGGCAGTGAGGTCACCGCCGCGCCCGCAGACCCCGCCGCCCCGACGGCCCCCGACGCGGCCGGCTCAGCCGCCACCCACCTGCCCGACGGCGCCACCTTCGACGCCAACGGGCCGGGCCTGGCCGCGGCCCTCACCGCCGCCGGAGCCCAGGTGGTCCACGTCGGCTCCGTGCCCGACGACGCCGAACAGCTCCTGGCCACCCTCCGCCACCTCGTCACCACCCACGATGCCGAGCTCATCGTCACCAGCGGCGGCGTGAGCATGGGCGCCTTCGAGGTGGTGCGCCACGCAGCCTCCCGCAGCGGCGTCACACTCACCTTCACCTCCGTGGCCATGCAGCCGGGCGGCCCCCAGGGCATCGGCACCCTGGACCTCCCCGCCGAGGAGCACGGCGCGCCCGGCCAGCACGTCACGCCCGGTCAGCACGATGCGGCAGATCACCGGGTGGCCTGGCTGGCCTTCCCCGGGAACCCCGTCTCGGCCCTGCTCAGCTGCGAACTGATCGCGCGCCCCGCCCTCGGCGCCCCCGATCGCCTGCGCCTGCGCCTGCCCGTCCAGCTCGATGCCGACGAACCCTCACCACCCGCGCTCGCCCAGTACCGCCGCGCCCGAGTGCTGCCCTCCGGCCAGGTGCGCCTGGCAGGCGGCCCGTCCTCCCACCTGATCGGCGGCCTGGCCCAGGCCGACGCGCTGGTGCTGGTGCCCGTCGGCACCGATACCCTGCGTGACGGCGACCTGGTGGAGACCATCCTGCTTCCCGGAGGAGAACGATGAACACCCAGCCCGACGACCTCTCGCACGTGCGCGCCGACGGCTCGGCCCACATGGTCGACGTGACCGACAAGGCCACCACCTCACGCCGCGCCAGCGCCCGCGCGGTCCTGCGCACCAGGGCCGACGTCGTGGCCCGCATCGCCGACGGCGACCTGCCCAAGGGCGAGGCCCTGCCGGTGGCCCGCATCGCCGGGATCATGGGCGCCAAGCGCACCAGCGACCTGATCCCCCTGTGCCACCCGCTGCCGCTGTCGGGCATCGAGATCGACCTGGAGGCGCGGGAGGATCGCGTGGAGATCACCGCCACCGTGCGCACCAAGGGCGTCACCGGGGTGGAGATGGAGGCGCTCACCGCCGCCTCAGTGGCAGCGCTGACCGTGTACGACATGATCAAGGCCGTGGACCACCTCGCCGTGATCGAGGAGATCAAGGTGCTGGCCAAGTCCGGCGGCAAGAGCGGGGACTGGCGGCGCGACGAGCCGTCGGCCCCGATGCGCGAGGAGGAGACCCGATGAAGCAGATGCCCGCCCGGCGCAGCGACGCCGACTGCACCGCCCGCACCGAGGACGCCCCCGCGCCCGCGCTCGCCGGCACCGCCCGGGTGATCATCGCCTCCACCCGCGCCTCCGACGGCACGTACGAGGACCGCACCGGGCCGCTGCTGGTGCAGTGGCTGCAAGGCCGCGGCCTGGACCAGGTCAGCAAGGTGCTGGTGCCGGACGGCCCCCAGGTGGGCGAGGCCCTCGCCGCCGCGATCGCCGATGGCGTGGATGTGATCATCACCTCCGGCGGCACCGGCATCAGCCCCACCGACGTCACTCCCGAGCAGACTGCCCCCCTGATCGAGCGGGAGATGCCCGGGGTGCTGGAGGCGGTGCGCCGCATCGGCGCCCAGAAGTCCCCCGTCGCGGTGCTGAGCCGGGGCCTGGCAGGCATGGCCGGGCGCAGCTTCGTGGTGAACCTGCCCGGCTCCCGCGGCGGGGTGAAGGACGGAATCGCCGTGCTGGACCCCATCCTGGACCACCTGCTGGAGCAGCGCGACGGCGGAGGGCACGAATGAGCCCCGCAGACCCCGGCCCCGGCCCCACCCCGTTCGGCGGCGGTCCCGACCAGCTGCGCGTGCCCGAGGACCCCCCGATGGGGCCCGCCCCGCAGCGGGTGCGGCACGCCGAGGTCACCGAGCAGCCCGTCTCCGTCGCCGCCCTCGCCCAGGCCGTGGCCGACCCGCGCTGCGGCGCCATGGTCACCTTCGACGGTGTGGTGCGCGACCACGACGGCGGCAAGGGGGTCTCGCGCCTGGAGTACTCCGGCCACCCCGGTGCCGGCGAGGTGATCATCGAGGTGGCCCGCGAGATCACCGAGCGCTACCCGGACACCGTGATCGCGCTCGCCCACCGAGTGGGGCCACTCGCGATCGGCGAGACGGCGCTCGGCTGCGCGGTGGCCGCACCGCACCGCAAGCAGGCCTTCGCCGCCTGCGACGACCTGGTGGACACCGTGAAGCAGCGCCTGCCCATCTGGAAGCACCAGCACTTCGCCGATGGCACCGACGAATGGGTGGGAGCACTGGGATGACGCCGGGGGCACGCCGATGACCACGGGGGGAACGCGATGACGTACGTACCGCCAGGGTTCGCCTGGGGCCAGGACCAGGATTTCCTGTGGGTCGCTGCCGGGGAGTTCCTGCTTGCCCTCGGCGTGCGGGAGGAGACGGTGCGGCCCCTGGGGCAGCTGCGGCCGCTCTACGAGAAGTGGGAGCAGGTGGAGTAGAAGCTGCTGGGCCCGGCGGCCGGCGCCTCCATGGGCGTCTCCCTGCACCTGCTGGATGACCGGCAGCGGGCCGAACTGGACGACGACATCGCCCGGGCCCTGGCCGTACTGGTGCCGATCGCCGAGGAAGTGCTCCAGCAGCTGGACAAGCAGAGGATCTGCCCCGAGATCCTGGGATACCGGCGGGAATCGCTCGACGGAGCCCTCGCCGATCTGCGCGCCTACGCGGCCGACGAGGGGTGGCGCGGCAAGGACGAGGCCGCCATCGAGGAGCACCTGCGGTGGATCGAGTCCCGGCATCGCATGGAGACCCCGCCCGCCAAGGCGAGCGCGGGAGAGGTGCGGCGCATCGTCGCGATCCTGCGGCGGATGCCGCGGCGCACCCTGCGGCGCATCACCAAGGTCACCAGCACGCCGGCGCTGATGGCGCTGGTGGGCAGCGGCCTGGCCGCGGTGCGCCGCTCCGACATCGGCAGCTCCCCACCACCTGCACCCAGTGCGGTCAGCATGCACACCAGCAGCCGCGAGACGACGTACGACCACCGCTGGTCACTGATCGCGAAGATGAGCCTGGTGGGCATCGCTCCCACCGTCGTCGTGGCGGGGTTGCTGGTGCTGGGGGTCGGGATGCTGATGACCGGAGCCGTCACCGCTGTGGTCGACATCGTGGCCCTGGTGATGCTCACGGTGATGGCCTTCGGAGGCGACAGCTCGGCCTCGGCACGCCAGCAGGCGCTGCGCTCCACCACGGCCGGGGGCATGCTGGCCGCCTGGGGCACCTGGAACTTCGGGGTGGGCCTGTTCCCGCTGATCTACGCCCTGGTCGAGGAAGGATCTGTCATCACCGCGGTGCTCGGTGGGATCCTCACCGTCGTCGGAGCCGTGCTCGGCATCGTCGGTTCGGTGCAGCGGGTGAGCGCGAGGCGCCGGGCCGGTCTTGCCGAGGAGGACTACGACATCCCGGTGGGTATGGTGCCCTGACCAGCACACGCTGGTAGGGGAACGACCTGGCTGACTGGGGGCATGATGACGACAGGGGCACGATCATGAGCGCACCGTGGGAACTGGAATGGGCGGAGGACCCGGCCTTCGTGTGGGTCGCGGCAGGTCAGCTGTTGCTCGCTCTCGGGGTGCGGGAGGAGACGGTGCGGCCGCTGGGGGAGCTGCGGCCCCTGTACGAGAAGTGGGACAGCGCCCTGCACGGCGGACCGGGCGGCACCCTCGCCACCCCACCGCTGGACTCCCTGCCCCGCCGCCGGCGCGCCGAGCTGGACGACGACCTGGGGCGCGCCCTCGCGATCCTGCTCCCGGTGGCCGAGGAGGCCTTAGAACAGCTGGTCCGCCGGCAGATCCGGCCCGAGATCATGGGGATCCGGCGCGATGCCCTGGACGGTGCCCTCACCGACCTGCGGCGCTACGCCGCCTCCGAGGGCTGGCGCGGCGAGGACGAGCAGGCCATCCAGGGCCACGTCCAGTGGATCACCGACGGTCACCGGTGGAAGACCCCCCTTCAGCCGCCCGGCCCGGGGGAGGTGGGCCGCATCGTGGATGTGCTCAGCGCGATGCCGCGCCCCACCCTGCGCCGCATCGCCGGGGTGTCCAACCGGCCCGCTCTGATGGCACTGGTGGGCGGCTGGTTCACCATGGTGCACAGCGGCCGCACAGAGGATGGCACGGCCGTGGCACCGGAGCTCACCTCCGAGCAGAGCGACCCCGTCGCGGAGCTGCAGCGGGAGATGGACCGCCGCGACGCGGAGCTCGAGGAGCAGCTGGCACGCAACTGCGCCGGTGGCGGGGCTGTGGAACATGGCAGTGGGACTGTTCCCGGCCGTCATGGCCCTTACCGAGCCGGAGTACGTCACCGCCGGGATCCTGGGCGGTGCGTTCGCGGTCCTCGCCCTGGCAGCGGCCCTGATCGGTGCCGTGCATCGTGAACGCGCCCGGAAGCAGGCCGGTCTGCCCAAGGACGACATCCCCTTCTACGTCCCCTGACCGGACAGGTCGGGCGAGGTCACCTCCTGGTCACCTGGGGCCGTTAGTCTCACCGACATGCGCATCCTGCACCTGAGCGACACCCACCTGTACGGCGACCCTGCCGCCCGCCACTACGGACGCATCGACACCACCAGAGCCCTGCGCGGGGTGCTGGAGCACCTGGCTGGCCTTGAGCGCGTGGACCTGGTGGTGCACACCGGGGACGCCTCCGAGGACGGGACCGTGGAGAGCTACCGCCTGCTGCACGAGCTGCTGGATCCCTTCGCCGCCCGGCTCGGGGCGCCGCTCGCGGTGGCGATGGGCAACCACGACGTGCCCGCCGCATACGCGGAGCTGGCCGGGCCCGGTGATCACGACCCGCGCTACCAGGACCGGGCGATCACCACGGCCGACGGGGTCCGCGTGGTGGTGCTGGACTCCAGCGTGCCCGGTGCCGGCTACGGCCACCTCGACCCTGCCCAGCTGGACTGGCTGCGTGAGGTGCTGGCCCGGCCCGCCGCTCGCGGCACAGTGCTGGCGGTGCACCACCCGCCGCTGGTGGCCGCCACCCGGATGCTGCGTGCCCTGGACCTCGACGGCCTCGATGAACTAGGTGAGGCGCTCACCGGCAGTGACGTGCGGGTGATCCTGTCCGGCCACTACCACCACGAGATGACCGGGGACCTGGCAGGGATCCCCGTGCACGTGGTCCCCGGCATCACCAACGTGGTGGACCCGGTGGCCGCCGGCGAGCACGAGAGGTCCCTCGCCCTGTCCGGGGCGAGCCTCCTGGAGATCGACGAGACCGGGGCGGCCAGACCCAGGATCATCACCTCCCTGTGGCCGAACGCGGGGGACACACCCGGGGGCGATGCCGGGGACGTCCAGATCCCTGTGTACGACTTCGGCCCGGGCGAGGTGCAGGCGATCATCGATGCCGCCGGACGCTGACCCTTCACCACCTGGCCCCCAGCCCCTCACCCCGGCCGACCACAGGAGGACCGATGGCCGCACTCCGTGACCCCGTCCCGCCATGGGAGCGCCCGGGTTCGTCGGCCCCCGGTACGGCACCTGCGTCAGAGCGCGGCCTGTTCGGTCGCGCCCGCGGATCATCGGCGCCGGAGCGCCGCACCCCCGGGCATTCTCCCAGCAGCGCCGAACGCAGTGCGGTGCGCACCGTCCAGTGGATCGCCACGGTGGTGAGCGCCGCGGTGGCACTGCTGGCCGTGGTGCGCCTGGTGATCGCGATGATGCCGCTGCGCTACAGCGATCTGCTCTCATCCCTGCCGGCGCTGTGGCCGGTCCCGATGATCGCCATGGCCGTGACCGTGGTGGCGCTGGGCGTCGCCCACGGCGTGGCCGGTCGCTGGACCGACGGCACCTCCGCCAGGCTCACGTTCACCCTGGTGGGAACGGTCCTTGCGCCGATGACCCTGCTGGCGGCGATCGTCTTCTCCATCGACGATCTGAACTACCACCAGCTGATGGGGGCCGAGCTCGCCGAGTGGCTCGCGGTGGTGATCGCGGGCGCCGTCGCGGCGGGGCCGCTGCTGCTGGGAACCGCCCTGCTGGTGATCGGCTCTGCGCGAACACCCCGACGCTGTTAGCACTCGCCTTGCATGAGTGCCAACAGGGTCCTAGAGTTGGCGTCGTTGGCAGTCGACAGCCCAGAGTGCCAGAAGCTGCCAGGAGGGATCTTCCCCGGTCGGCACCGCGACGACGACCGGGACCGGGATCCCTGGCCCCCGAACTCACCAGAGTCATTACTTCATGAAGGAGTGAGCCGCATGTCGGTCTCCATCAAGCCCCTCGAGGACCGTGTCGTCATCAAGCCGCTCGAGGCTGAACAGACCACCGCTTCCGGCCTGGTCATCCCGGACACCGCGAAGGAGAAGCCCCAGGAGGGCGAGGTCGTCGCCGTCGGCGCCGGCCGCTTCGACGAGAAGGGCGAGCGCATCCCGGTCGACGTCAAGGTCGGCGACAAGGTCGTCTTCTCCAAGTACGGCGGCACCGAGCTCAAGTACGGCGACCAGGAGTACCTGGTGCTGGGCTCGCGCGACATCCTCGCGATCATCGAGAACTGAACGGACTGAGGTCTAGATCCACATGGCGAAAGAGATCATCTACGACGAGCAGGCTCGTCGCGCCCTGGAGCGCGGAGTCGACAAGCTCGCCAACACCGTCCGCGTGACGCTGGGCCCCAAGGGCCGCAACGTCGTGCTGGACAAGAAGTGGGGCGCCCCCACGATCACCAATGACGGCGTGACCATCGCCCGTGAGATCGAGCTCGAGGATCCCTACGAGAACCTCGGCGCTCAGCTCACCAAGGAGGTCGCCACCAAGACCAACGACGTGGCAGGCGACGGCACCACTACCGCCACCGTGCTCGCGCAGGCCCTTGTGCACGAGGGGCTGCGCAACGTGGCCTCCGGTGCGGCCCCCGCCTCCCTCAAGCGCGGCATGGAGAAGGCCGTCGAGGCCATCTCCGCCAAGCTCGGCGAGATCGCCATCGAGGTCGACGGCAAGGAGCAGATCGCGAACGTCGCGGCCGTCTCCAGTCAGGACCGCGAGATCGGCGAGCTGCTCGCCGAGGCCTTCGACAAGGTCGGCAAGGACGGCGTCATCACGGTGGAGGAGTCCTCCACCACCGCGATGGAGCTCGAGTTCACCGAGGGCATGCAGTTCGACAAGGGCTTCATCTCCCCGCACTTCGTCACCGACGGTGACCGCCAGGAGGTCGTGCTCGAGGACGCCCAGGTGCTGCTGCACCAGGGCAAGATCTCGGCCGTGGCCGACATCCTGCCGCTGCTGGAGAAGGTCGTCGAGGGCGGCAAGCCGCTGTTCGTGATCGCCGAGGACGTCGACGGTGAGGCCCTGTCCACGCTGGTCGTCAACAAGATCCGCGGCACCTTCAAGGGTGCGGCCGTCAAGGCCCCCGCCTTCGGCGACCGCCGCAAGGCGATGCTGCAGGACATCGCGGTGCTCACCGGCGCGCAGGTCGTCACCTCCGACCTGGGCCTGGACCTGAAGACCGTCGGCACCGACGTGCTGGGCCACGCGGGCCGCGTGGTCATCACCAAGGACACCACCACCATCGTGGGCGGTGCCGGTGACGAGCAGGCCGTGGCCGATCGCGTCGCGCAGATCCGCGCCGAGATCGCCAACACCGACTCCGACTGGGACCGCGAGAAGCTCCAGGAGCGCCTCGCCAAGCTCGCCGGCGGCGTGTCCGTCATCAAGGTGGGCGCCCACACCGAGGTCGAGCTCAAGGAGAAGAAGATGCGCATCGAGGACGCGGTCTCCGCGACTCGTGCAGCCATCGAGGAGGGCATCGTGGCCGGCGGCGGAAGCGCCATCGTCCAGGCGGCCTCCGCTCTCGAGGGCGACCTGGGCCTGAGCGGTGACGAGGCCGTCGGTGCACGCGCCGTGTCCAAGGCCGTCGCCGAGCCGCTGCGCTGGATCGCCGAGAACGCGGGCCTCGAGGGCTACGTGGTCGTCGAGAAGGTGAAGGAGGCGCAGGTCGGTCACGGCCTGAACGCCGCCACCGGCGAGTACGTCGACCTGGTGGCCGCCGGCATCATCGACCCGGTCAAGGTCACCCGTTCGGCGCTGCGCAACGCGGCCTCGATCGCGGGCCTGGTCCTGACCACCGAGACCCTCGTGGTCGAGAAGAAGGACGAGGACGAGGACTGATCGCGCGATCGCGTGATCGTCGTCAGGGCATCATCTGATCCCTGCGTCACAGCAGTGCCGTCGGTCTGACCGAACGGCAGGGAGCGGGCCGCACCGGAGACCCCGGGGCGGCCCGCTTCGTCGTGCCTGAACAGCTCGCAGGCGCGCGACACCCGGTGCCCAGTGCTGGTCATGGGGCCGACCAGGGGCCGTCACCGCCTAGACTCAGGAAGCATCGGGAACTCGCCGGCATCGGAGTGCAGGGAACGAACCGGTGCGGAGAACGCCGCGCCGCCGTGGATCGACAGGAGCGCCAGTGGACAGTAAACGGGAGCATCAGCCATCGGCTGAGGCGAACGAGCCCACCCGCACCTTCAGCCCCCCGGGGCGCGTGGTGCTGGGGACACTGCTGATCGCGTTGGTGTTCGTGGTGGTCCTGGAGTTCCTGGTGATCATCAGTTTCGTGGGGCAGCGCCTGTGGCGCGACCCCGCCCTCACCAGCGACCTGGGCTTCACCCTGCCTCTGCTGCTGTGGGTGGCCGTCGCCGTGCTGGCGGTGATCGGAGTGCTGCGGGTGGTCACCGCCTGGCTGCACGTGGATGAGAAGGGCTTCCGCCTCCAGGGCCTGTGCCGCAGCACGCTGGAGGCGCCGTGGAAGGACGTCGCCCGCGTGATCGCGGTGCGGGACATCGATCGTGGCGCCAGCCCCGCTGAGGCGCTCGACTCCGGCGAGACCAGCTACGACGGCGTGTACCTGATGGATGCGCACGACCACCGGATGCTCGCGGTCTCCAGCCGCCTGTTCGGCGACCGTGCCCAGGAGACGGTGCTGCGGCACGCCGAGAACGCCGGTGTGCCCGTGGACCACTACGACGCGATCAGGCCACGCGAGCTGCGCAAGCAGGTGCCCCAGGCACTCACCTTCATCGACCGCCACCCCAACCTGCTGCTGCTGGGCCTGGTGGTGTTCTACGTGTTCCACAACGTGTACACCTTCGTCGTGTGGGGGCTGTGAGCCACTTCCGGCCAGGGCGAGCCGCCCGCAGCCGTGCCCGCCGGTCGGCACCCCCGCTGCCTCAGCGTGACGGCCTCGACCCCGTGCGCCACCGGGTCGCTCGTGACGCTGCGCAGGGCATCGCCTTCGATAGCCTGCTGACCAGGTTCCCCGCCCTGGGTGACCCAGAGGCGACGCCGTTGCACGAGCGCTTCGTGCGCGGTGAGATCGTGCGGGCCGACGGGACCGCCTGGGCCGCCGACGCCCCGGTCGAGCCCGGCGACGAGCTGTGGTTCCATCGAGAGCTGCGCGAGGAAGCCGTGCCGGAGATGGACCTGCCGATCCTGCACCAGGACGACCATCTGCTGGTGGTGGACAAGCCCCACGACATGGCCACGATGCCACGTGGCACCCACGTGCTCTCCAGCGCCCTGGTGCGCCTGCGCCGCTCCACCGGCATCACCACGCTCAGTCCCCTGCATCGCCTGGACCGTCGTACCGCCGGCGTGCTGGCCTTCGGTGTGGATCCTGCCGAACGCAGTGCCTACCAGGAGCTGTTCGCCCGCCGTGAGGTGCTCAAGGAGTACCTGGCCCGGGTAGGGCCGTACCGCGAAGGCGCCGCCGTGCCGGCTGATCTGCCCACGATGGTCGGCGCGCGCACGGTGCTGCGCGATCGCCTGGTCAAGGAGCGCGATGATCTGCTCACCCGCCTGGTGGCAGGGGAGCCCAACGCGATCACCGAGGTCGAGGTGGCCGCCGTCGAGCTGGACGGCACCCTCACCCTGCGGCTGCGACCGCTCACTGGCCGCACCCACCAGCTGCGCGCGCAGCTCGCCTCCCGAGGCATGCCCATCGTGGGGGAGGACCTCTACCCCACGCCTCGTGATCCGGTCGGGTCGCTGCAGCTGCTGGCCCGCTCCCTCGCCTTCACCGACCCCGTCACCGGGCAGGAGCGACGGTTCACCTCCGCGCTCGACCTGCCGGGACCCCCGTCATGAATGGCGACATCGACGGTGAGAGCCCGCGGCCGGCCCCGTACCCTGGGAGGGTGACGACCGGTGAGACGCTCAGCGACGCCGCGACCGCGCCGGCCCCCCGCCGCACCCGGTCCGGCGCGGTGCTCGTCGGCCCCAGCATCAGGGCCCGCTACCTGCCCGGGGTGTTGATCGGGCTGCCCCTGATCTCCTTGCTGCTGTCTCCCTTCGCGGGGGCGGGCCTGCAGCAGTGGCGGCGAACCCGCATCCTGGACGGGCACCGCGGACCGCTCGAGCAGATGCTCGAACCGGCGTGGACGCAGCTGCTTGTCGGTGCGCTGTTGCTGTGGGGCCTGTTCGCACTGTGGGCGTTCGTGCCGTTGGTGTTCACCCGCCGGGTCGCCCTGCTCGATGAGCAGCACGGTGCCCTGGCCCTGCGCAAGGGGATGCGCACCACGGACCGAGCCCGCATGGACCAGGTGGTCTACGCCGTGGGGGAGGCCGAGCGCGGGTCCCTGGCGCTGATCGGGATCCGCGACGATGCGGCGCAGGAGCGCCAGTGGCTGATCCCGGAGATCGGCTGGGACCAGGCCTCCTTCGACGGTCTGCGCATGCTGCAGACTGCCGCCGGTCTGCGAGCGGCACCACCGCGCCGCGTCCTGGTGGACGAGGCGCGCCGGGCCCGACGCGAGCAGAACAACCGGGAGCTCGCCCAGCGGCTCGGCATGCCCTGGCAGCCCGACTACGGGCACGACGAGGGAGCCTTCCAGGCCGAATTCGACCGCGTTCGACGGGTGGTGGGAGGCAAGGAGCCCCCGCGCGAGGGTGATCCGAGCGCGCAGCTGTGAGCGTCGCTCAAAGGGGCATCTGACGGATCCGTTCGAGGGCGCGCTGCAGACTCGGTGACCTGGATGCAGCTCGCATCGCGTCCCAGCGTGACTCAGCGAACTGCTGGAGCGTAGTGACATACCCGGTTCCGATTCGTCCGTTGCTGCGCACCATTGCCGCACGGATCGTTCGTGATCGTGACCGAGCGCATATCTGTAGCAGACGCTGTTTGGGGGCTCTTCGTGGTTCGTGGTGAATGGGTCTGCTGTGGCGGGTATTCACGCTGCGGTTCTCGCGGCGCTGGCCAGCAGGATACGGGTCCGGTAGTTCTCGGCGTTGCGGAAGCCGCGGCCGGTGCGTTTGATGTTCTTGATGCCCGTGTTCGCTGCCTCGACTCGGGCGGTGGTCGCGCCGGTGAGGATGAGGACCTCGATCGCGTCCCACCAGGTCACGATGGTGTCGTAGAGCTTGGTCGCCTCGGGAATGTTCGCGATCTGGACGAAGTAACCCATCCGCATCCGTTCGTCCCAGGCCTGGGCCAGGGTGTCGGTGGCCAGCAGGCGGCGGAGCTGCTCCTTGATGTGAATATTCGCCTCGCTGGGGTCCGCTGATCGAGGGTTCGGGTGCCACGTCGCTGCCGTAGCGGTGGCGTCGTTCGGGACCACCAGTGGTGTCGTTGGGGCCGCTCTGTCTACGCTCCTTCCGCCGTGTGTATAGGGCACGCGGCGGAAGGAGCAATCTGGAATGGTACGGAAGATCAGGGCGAAGCTGGTGCTCCAGCTGCGCGCAGAAGGTCTGTCGGGGCGAGCGATTTCGTCCTCGCAGGGCATGTCCCGCAAGTCCGTGAGGGCGGTGTTCGAGGCCGCTGACGCTGCAGGGATCGGGTGGGGCGATATCGCGGACGTCGCCGATGAGCAGGTGTATGCCCGGTTGTTCCCGGGCCGGGGCGAGCACGAGAGCGTGTTCGCACAGCCGGACTGGGAACAGGTCCATCGAGAGATGGCCAGGGTCGGCGTGACGCTGAAGCTGTTGCACGGCGAGTACTTCGACGCGACCACGGCGGCTGGGGATCCGGCGATGGGGTATGACCGGTTTTGCCGCACCTACCAGCACCACGTCATGGTCACCGGTGCCGCTTCGAGAGTCGGTCACAAGGCCGGCCAGAGCGTGGAGGTCGACTGGTCCGGCCCCACGATGGAGCTGGCCGATCCGGTCACCGGCGAGGTCTCGAAGGTGTTCTTGTTCGTTGCCTGCCTGCCTTTTTCTCGTTACGCGTTCTGCTTCCCGGCGCTGGATATGCGCCAGGAGTCCTGGCTGCGAGCGCACGTAGCGATGTTCGAGGCGCTGGGCGGGACGGTCCCGAGGATCGTTCCGGACAACCTCAAGACCGGTGTGGTGAAGCACCCCCGCGAGGGCGAGATCGTCCTGAACGATGCGTATCGCGAGATGGCAGCGCATTACTCGGCGGCGGTGCTCCCGGGGAGGGTGCGGAAACCGAAAGACAAGGCGAGCGTGGAGAACACCGTCGCGCACGTCGCGACCTGGGTCATCGCCGGGCTGCGGGATCAGCGATTCACGTCCCTGCCCGAACTTGCAGCCGCCATCGGGCAGCGGATGGAGGCCTATAACGCGGAGCCGTTCCAGAAGCGGCCCGGATCCCGCGCCAGCGTGTTCGACGCGGAGGAGCGGCCGCTGCTGACGCCGCTGCCGGCGGTGCCCTACGAGATCTCGACATGGCACTACGGACGACGAGTGGGCAGGAACGGGCACGTCACGTTCGCGCGGAACTTCTACTCCGCGCCGTTCGCGCACATCGGCGCGAAGGTCGATCTGCGCATCACGGCCCGGACGCTGGAGATCTATCAGGGCAGCCAGCGACTGACCAGTCACCTGCTGCTCCCGGAGACCGCGAGCAATGAGTACCGCACCAACGACGCGGACCTACCTGCGGGCGAGCGTTTCCAGGCCTGGGACGCGCAGAGGGTGCGGGCGTGGGCAGATCGGGTCGGGCCGGCCACGGTGATCGTGATCCAGCGGATCTTCGAGTCCGTGCCGATCGTGGAACAGGGCCTGGATCCCGCGTTGGCGGTGCTACGGCTCTCTCGCCGCTTCTCCGTAGATCGGGTCGAGGCGGCCTGCGCACTCGCGCTGACGGGACGGGTCCGTTCACCGCGCTATGCGCATCTGCACCCGATCTTGGCCACCGGGCAGGACAAGGTCGCCGCCCTGCGTCCACCCCGCGAGGAACCCGCGGAAGACGGCGGATACGTCCGTGGCGCCGACTACTACGCCGGAGGTGTCCGGTGAGCGTGATCGATAACGACACGAAGCGGAAGCTGCGCGAGATGGGCGCGACCGCGCTGCTGGACGCGATCGATGCCCAGGATGAGGCTCACGTGCTGGGGATGTCGTTCCAGGAACGGCTCCAGCTGATCGTGGACGAGGCGCATTCCATCTTCAATCATGGAAAGGTCGAGGGTCTGATCCGCCGGGCGGGGCTGCGTTATCCCGGAGCGGACCTGCGGCGGCTGGATCTGGTCGAGGAACGGGGACTGAACCGGAACGTGATCGCGCAACTGGCAACCTGCTCCTTCATCCAGCGGCAACAGAACGTGGTCTTCCAGGGCTTCACCGGCTCAGGGAAGTCCTACCTCGGCTGCGCGCTGGCGAAGCAGGCCTGCCAGCACCGGCTCCGAGCCCACTACATCCGAATGCCCGACCTCGAAGAGGCCTGGGCCCTGGCAAAGGACAAGCCGCAGGGCCAGACGAAGTTCCTGCGGAAGTACTCCACGTTCTCGCTGCTGGTGATCGACGAGTGGCTGCTGGACCATCCTGACGAGGGAATGCGTTCGATGCTGCTGGAACTGCTCGAGCGCCGCTATGACACCGGCTCGACCGTGTTCTGCACCCAGTACCCGAAGAAGGACTGGCACGCCCGGCTCGGTGGAGCAGTCCACGCCGATGCGATCATGGACCGCATCGTGCACAACACAATCTGGATCGACACCGGCGACAGGAACATGCGAGAACACACCGCACTGCCCCAGTGACCCGATGCCGGCGGGAGCCAGTGGTCCCCACCGCGGCGGCTACTGGCCCCCGTCGGCACGATCGGCGGTCCCCAAGAGCAAGATTCGGTGGCTCCCACGACTACGAATACTCATTGATGCCCCAGGCGGCGGAGAGCTCGTCGGTGGGGTCATCGGTGCCAAACACGTCCTCGAGCCGCTCCCAGGCGCGCGGGGTGAGGGTGTCAGCGCCTCGCAGCAGCAGCATCCGGTGCGCCCAGGCCGGATCGTCCTTGCGACCCCGACGACCGTGGTGGGTGCGGGCGAGGCGCTGCCTGACAGTGGTGACCATGTCGTTTCCCAGCTTGACGAGGTGGAACTTGTCGACCGATACCGCGGCGCGGGGCAGGTAGGTCCGCAGTGCTTTGCGGAACGCCGCTGAGGGATTGAGTATTCGTAGTCGTGGGAGCCACCGAATCTTGCTCTTGGGGACCGCCGATCGTGCCGACGGGGGCCAGTAGCCGCCGCGGTGGGGACCACTGGCTCCCGCCGGCATCGGGTCACTGGGGCAGTGCGGTGTGTTCTCGCATGTTCCTGTCGCCGGTGTCGATCCAGATTGTGTTGTGCACGATGCGGTCCATGATCGCATCGGCGTGGACTGCTCCACCGAGCCGGGCGTGCCAGTCCTTCTTCGGGTACTGGGTGCAGAACACGGTCGAGCCGGTGTCATAGCGGCGCTCGAGCAGTTCCAGCAGCATCGAACGCATTCCCTCGTCAGGATGGTCCAGCAGCCACTCGTCGATCACCAGCAGCGAGAACGTGGAGTACTTCCGCAGGAACTTCGTCTGGCCCTGCGGCTTGTCCTTTGCCAGGGCCCAGGCCTCTTCGAGGTCGGGCATTCGGATGTAGTGGGCTCGGAGCCGGTGCTGGCAGGCCTGCTTCGCCAGCGCGCAGCCGAGGTAGGACTTCCCTGAGCCGGTGAAGCCCTGGAAGACCACGTTCTGTTGCCGCTGGATGAAGGAGCAGGTTGCCAGTTGCGCGATCACGTTCCGGTTCAGTCCCCGTTCCTCGACCAGATCCAGCCGCCGCAGGTCCGCTCCGGGATAACGCAGCCCCGCCCGGCGGATCAGACCCTCGACCTTTCCATGATTGAAGATGGAATGCGCCTCGTCCACGATCAGCTGGAGCCGTTCCTGGAACGACATCCCCAGCACGTGAGCCTCATCCTGGGCATCGATCGCGTCCAGCAGCGCGGTCGCGCCCATCTCGCGCAGCTTCCGCTTCGTGTCGTTATCGATCACGCTCACCGGACACCTCCGGCGTAGTAGTCGGCGCCACGGACGTATCCGCCGTCTTCCGCGGGTTCCTCGCGGGGTGGACGCAGGGCGGCGACCTTGTCCTGCCCGGTGGCCAAGATCGGGTGCAGATGCGCATAGCGCGGTGAACGGACCCGTCCCGTCAGCGCGAGTGCGCAGGCCGCCTCGACCCGATCTACGGAGAAGCGGCGAGAGAGCCGTAGCACCGCCAACGCGGGATCCAGGCCCTGTTCCACGATCGGCACGGACTCGAAGATCCGCTGGATCACGATCACCGTGGCCGGCCCGACCCGATCTGCCCACGCCCGCACCCTCTGCGCGTCCCAGGCCTGGAAACGCTCGCCCGCAGGTAGGTCCGCGTCGTTGGTGCGGTACTCATTGCTCGCGGTCTCCGGGAGCAGCAGGTGACTGGTCAGTCGCTGGCTGCCCTGATAGATCTCCAGCGTCCGGGCCGTGATGCGCAGATCGACCTTCGCGCCGATGTGCGCGAACGGCGCGGAGTAGAAGTTCCGCGCGAACGTGACGTGCCCGTTCCTGCCCACTCGTCGTCCGTAGTGCCATGTCGAGATCTCGTAGGGCACCGCCGGCAGCGGCGTCAGCAGCGGCCGCTCCTCCGCGTCGAACACGCTGGCGCGGGATCCGGGCCGCTTCTGGAACGGCTCCGCGTTATAGGCCTCCATCCGCTGCCCGATGGCGGCTGCAAGTTCGGGCAGGGACGTGAATCGCTGATCCCGCAGCCCGGCGATGACCCAGGTCGCGACGTGCGCGACGGTGTTCTCCACGCTCGCCTTGTCTTTCGGTTTCCGCACCCTCCCCGGGAGCACCGCCGCCGAGTAATGCGCTGCCATCTCGCGATACGCATCGTTCAGGACGATCTCGCCCTCGCGGGGGTGCTTCACCACACCGGTCTTGAGGTTGTCCGGAACGATCCTCGGGACCGTCCCGCCCAGCGCCTCGAACATCGCTACGTGCGCTCGCAGCCAGGACTCCTGGCGCATATCCAGCGCCGGGAAGCAGAACGCGTAACGAGAAAAAGGCAGGCAGGCAACGAACAAGAACACCTTCGAGACCTCGCCGGTGACCGGATCGGCCAGCTCCATCGTGGGGCCGGACCAGTCGACCTCCACGCTCTGGCCGGCCTTGTGACCGACTCTCGAAGCGGCACCGGTGACCATGACGTGGTGCTGGTAGGTGCGGCAAAACCGGTCATACCCCATCGCCGGATCCCCAGCCGCCGTGGTCGCGTCGAAGTACTCGCCGTGCAACAGCTTCAGCGTCACGCCGACCCTGGCCATCTCTCGATGGACCTGTTCCCAGTCCGGCTGTGCGAACACGCTCTCGTGCTCGCCCCGGCCCGGGAACAACCGGGCATACACCTGCTCATCGGCGACGTCCGCGATATCGCCCCACCCGATCCCTGCAGCGTCAGCGGCCTCGAACACCGCCCTCACGGACTTGCGGGACATGCCCTGCGAGGACGAAATCGCTCGCCCCGACAGACCTTCTGCGCGCAGCTGGAGCACCAGCTTCGCCCTGATCTTCCGTACCATTCCAGATTGCTCCTTCCGCCGCGTGCCCTATACACACGGCGGAAGGAGCGTAGACAGAGCGGCCCCAACGACACCACTGGTGGTCCCGAACGACGCCACCGCTACGGCAGCGACGTGGCACCCGAACCCTCGATCAGCGGACCCCAGCGAGGCGAATATTCAGGATCGATGGCGACGACCTCGATCCGCTCCCGCCAGCACTCGGAGCGTTGGGCGAGCCAGGTACCGACGGCGGTGGAGTCCCGGCCGTCGACGATACCGAGGACCTGCCCAGTGGTCAGGTCGACCAGGGTCGTCATCCAGGGCTCGAACCGTCTCCAGGCACCGTCGTCGGTGCGGAACCAGCGCACCGACCGGTAGCGGTGCTCATCGATGCCCAGGCGCGTCACCGGCACCTCGTCAACGGCAGGCAGGGCCACGGCGGCAGCCGCCAGCGCGGCCTGGACCAGCCACCACGAGACGCCATGGGCCTGAGCGACTTCCGAGGCCGCCCGGCCCGAGGTGATCACCGCAGAGACGACCTGATCGCGCGGCCGGGTGGTCGAGCGTGCGTATCGGGGGACCTGGTCGGTGGCTTCCCAGAACGTGCGCCGGGCGCAGGCCGGCTCGAGGCAGAACCAGCGCCGCTTGGCCCACACCACCTGAACCGTCCCGGCCACGGGGACGTCTCGCACCTGCTGAGAGCGGCGGGAGTGGACCTTCGTCGCGATCACCCCGCACGACGGGCACCCGGGTGGGACGCTCGAGGCGATCACCACTTGACGCCCTCCGTCGGACAGGTCGATCGCGTCAACGACGCGGTAGTTGGGCAGGTTGAAGATCGTGCTCGCAGCATCACGCTGCGGACCAGTACTCTCATACACAGGCTCGTGGTCCTCTGAGATATGGATGTCTTGACAACACCCATCACAGCAGGACCACGAGCCGCTCTACGCCAGCGACGCGACGCTCTCCATCACCACGAACCGTGAAGAGCCTGTTTGGGGTCTCTGATCATCTCCGGGGCAGCAGGCAGATCATCGGTGCGTACGGAGAAGTACTGCGCGAAGCCCTCGTGGTCGGCCATGAGCCAGGCCTCCGTCATCGCATGCGCGATACGGAGTTGGAAGCTCGGGGGCAGGGGCGAGACTGTTCCGACAAGTTCCTCGCGGAGCTCGACGGGGCAGACGCCGTCTGAATCGCGAATGATGACGTAGGAACCGTGGGCACTCGCCGAGATGTATTTGTGCAGATCTCTATCCAGCGCCCCCGTGCCGCGCTTGACGAAGACGCGACCAGGGGACCTGCCCGCAGCCTCGATGACAGCCCGAGCGGCCGCGACGTCGGAATCTCCCTCCACAACGACGGTGATGCCCGCAGTCATCATAGCCGCAAAGCCAATTGACGCGCCGCGACGGGTTCGATCAGAGATTGGACGATCTCCGACAAGGGGAGACCTGAGTCCACCTCGGCCCGGACCTCTGCAATGTCGGAGAGCAACGAGGCGGTGCTGCCGTCTTCTGTGACCCGCATGACCAGCACTTCCTCCGGTAGAACTGTCTCCTCGTCCAAGAGCTCTGGCGCGTGCGTGGACAGCAGCACTTGCAGATCGCGATCGCGCTGCACACGGGCAAGAAGAGCGGGCACGGTGCGAACGATTCCCGCGTTCAAAGACAGCTCTGGTTCCTCGAACAGGAGCACTCCACCGGAGGAGGGGGCGCTGACGAGCGTCCACAGCAGGCCGATCAAGCGCAGCGTCCCATCGGACAGCTCCGACTCGGTCTGCCGGGTGGGGGCGGGGCGCCAATTGCGGTAGGTGGCGTGCAGGTGGGGGACCCCGGACGCATCGGGCTCAACGCTCAGGGACTCGAACTGGGGTACAGCAGCCTGCAGCGCGTTCTCTATCTTCTGCAGCCACGCCGATCGGGTCCGCGACGCCGTTTCGTTCATCTGCTTAATGACGTCGCTGCCGAAAGGGTCGCGCGGCCCGGATGCGTGGAAGAAACCGGGGTTGCGGATGATCTGTGGAACCGGATGGAAGTACCGCGTCTTCTGGAGGTGCTCGGCAAGTTCGCGGAACGATTTGTTGGCCGTGATCTGTTCCAGGTGGGTCTGGGTCAGCAGTTCCGGATCGGCTTCGTCGGAGGCATCGGGGCGTCGCAACAACTCTTCGCCGTTGCGCGTGACCACTTCTTCTGCGACGAGAGCGCGATGGTGGCCGCGCTGCTCGCCCTTGACGGCGAGGTGGTACGTCCACTCATCTGCATCGTCGCTGAAATGTGCGGTCACCGATACCTGTCCGTAACGGTGGTTGCGTGCGAAGAGGGACCGCACCGCACTGAAGCCGCCCCGATCAGCGAAGGCGGCCGCGAGACCTCCGCCGGGCCGGGCTATGTCCGTAAGGAACCGGAACACATCTAGCAGATTTGATTTCCCCGCGGCGTTGGGTCCCACGATGAACAGTCTGTCCTCGATTGGGAACTGGACGTCCTTGAAGTTCCGCCAGTTTTGGACGTTCATGTGTGTGAATCGCATGGGCCCTCCTTCCGTCATGATGGCGGGAGTCTACCGGTGAGTTGTGGCGTGGGAACCGCCGGTAGGCTCGCTGTATGACCAGCAACGCCGCGTCACCGGCACCGGAGCGGGAACCGGGGGACCATCGGCCTGGGTCCCGGCCGGTGCCCACCTCGACCAGCCCCATCGGGGTGGCCGACTCCCTCACCATCCGCTCCGAGGCGGCGGCCGCGGTGGGCAGCGAGCTGCTGGCCGGTGGCATGGCGTCCTACCGGGTGAAGGTGGCGATGAGCCGCACCGCCCGTGCCCTCGGCCTGGACTCCTTCACCTCGATCGTCACCTACACCGACATCACCGCCACGGCCACCCTGAACGGCCGCTACCGCACTCGCATCACCCAGCCGAAGCACGTGGGTGTGGACGTGGACCGCCTGTACCGCACCCAACGCTACGTGGAGTCCCTGCCCCCGCGCGGTGCCACCGCGGCCGACGTGTTCGAGGCCCTGGCCCGGATCAACGCTCGTGGCTCGCTGTACTCCCGCCCGGTGAACGCTCTTGCCGCCGGCATCGCCTGCGCGGCCTTCGCCTTCCTTAACCAGGCCGGCCTCATCGAGATCCTGGCGGTGCTGCTGGCCGCCACCGTGGGGCAGGCCGTACGGCGGGTGTTCCAGCTGCGCCAGTGGAACCATCTGCTGGTCACCGTGATCGCCGCGGTGGTGACGGCGAGCCTGTACCTCACCGTGGTGGGTATCCCTGCGCAGCTGGGCTGGATCGGGCCGGGGAACCTCGGCGGGTTCATGGCCTCGGTGCTGTTCCTGGTGCCGGGCTTCCCGATGATCACCGGGATCCTGGACCTGGTGCGATCGGACTTCTCCGCGGGGATGGCCAGGCTCACCTACGCGGCGATGATCATCCTGGGCGCTGCGGCGTCCATCTGGACGGTGAGCGTGGCCGCCGGGGTGGAGACGCACCCCGCCACCCCGCTGGGACTGCCGTTCGAGCTGGAGCTGCCGTTGAGGGCCCTGGCCACGTTCATCGGTGTGCTGGGCTTCGCGATCATCTTCAACTCCCCGTGGAAGATCGCGGTGGCCGCTGCGACGGTGTCCACGGTGGCCAACTCCCTGCGCTTCCTGATGACCGAAGGCGGGATCCCCGTGCAGCTGGCCACCCTCGCGGCCACGGTGCTGGTGGGGGTGGCCGCGTACGTGATCGCCCGGATCAGGCACGTGCCACGCATCTCGATCTCCGTGCCGGCGGTGGTGATCATGATCCCCGGCTACGCGATGTACAGCGGGTTCGCGACGCTCAATGCGGGGGAGCTGGCCGGCAGCGTGCTGCTGCTGCAGGAGGCGGTGCAGACGGTGCTGGCCGCTGCGTTCGGTCTGGCCCTGGCACACCTGGCCACCTCACCAGCATGGCGACGGGTGCACCAGCCCACGTGAGTCCACAGCCGCACGGCTGATGGATGTCCTGCTCGCCGTCCGTTCCGGCGCTGAGCAGGGACGCCAGATGATCAGGCCAGGAACAGCGCGCGCAGCAGCAGCACGGTCACGGCGCCGATACCCGCCGCGGCAGGCAGGGTGATGATCCAGGCCAGGAAGATGGGCCGCATCAGCTTCCAGTTCGCTGCCCGGTTCACGATGCCCACACCGAGCACTGCACCGATCAGGATGTGCGTGGAGGAGACCGGGAGGCCCAGCACGGAGGCCAGCAGCACCGTGGCCGCTGCGGCCAGTTCGGCAGCGAACCCGGAGGAGGGGTGCATCGAGGTCAGCCCCGTCCCGACGGTGTGGATCACCTTGCGTCCCACGAACCACAGACCGGCGATGAGAGCCACCCCAAACGCGATCAGCACAGCCATGGGCACCGCGGCCTCCTGACTGACGGTCCCGGTGCGCAGCACATCGAGTACCGCAGCGAACGGGCCCACCGCGTTGGCGATGTCGTTCGCACCGTGGCTGAACGCGAAGGCGCAGGCGGTGAACACCTGCAGCCAGCTGAACATGATGAAGGTGGCGCGGGAGATGGTCTGCTTGCGCAGGGCGCGGGCGAAAACCGTGGTGGCCATCCACACGCCGACCGCCAGCATGATCAGCATGACCCCGGCGCGCCAGAGAGTGAACTCCAGGCCCACGTTGCCCAGACCCTTGAACATCAGCATGGCGGCGATCACCACCGCGGCGCCCGCCGCGAGCGGGGGGACCCGCTTCTCCAGGGCGTGGTAGGCGGCCTTGCGCTCCACGTTGCGGGCGGCCTTGCGCTCCTTCTTGCTCAGCTGGCCGGCCTGCTCCACCAGTTCCGCGCCGGGGCTGCCCGGGCGGCGGTCCAGCTCGGCGGACTCGGCGAATGCGGACTGCTGCAGTTCGGTGACGCGCTCGTAGCCGGGGACGTGGCGGGACTCGTCCTCGGACGCGTCGTTGTCGTCGTCCTCGTCGTCGTCCTCATCGAATCCGCGTGAGCCCAGGGCGATCGCCCTGGCCGCCGGGGCCAGGATGCGGCGCTTGATCGCACCGAACAGCAGGTACGCCGCGATCCCGCCGAGCAGCGGGGAGAGCACCCAGGAGACCGCGATCTGCCCGATCTCGCCCCACTGCACCATCGCCAGACCGCCGGTCCCGGTGACCAGGCCGGTGGTCACAGCTGCGCCCACGATGCCGCCGATGATCGCGTGGGTGGTCGAGACCGGCCAGCCCATCCGGGTGGCCAGTAGTAGCCACACCGCAGCTCCCAGTAGGGCCGACATCATGATGTAGGCGAAGGCTGGTGCATCGGACTGCAGGCCACCGAGGTCCACGATGCCGCTGCGCACCGTCTCGGTGACCGAGCCGCCGGCGAGCACTGCACCGGAGACCTCGAACACGGCCGCCACCACGAGGGCCTGCTTCATGGTGAGGGTGCCGGCGCCCACGCTCGTGCCGAAGGAGTTGGCGACGTCGTTGCCGCCGATGTTGAACGCCATGAACAGGCCGAAGGCGATCGCGAGGATCAGGATGAAGCTGTTCACCCCGGTGCCGGTGTGGGTGAACGCCCAGATGGTGAAGGCAACAGCCGTGGCGACCAGAATCAGCCCGGCACCGAGGTGCCAGTTCCGGTCGGGGCCGAGTGCGCCGTACTGAGCCGGCGCGGCCCTGCCCGAAACAGCCGGGCGATCGCTGGAGCCCGGCTCGTGGGTGCGTGGCATCGTCGTGGTTCCCGAGGGTGGAGAGGGGAGGATCCGCGGGTCACGTGCACACCCATGATTCCTGGCGAGGACGTGCTCACTCTAGGACGTCAACAACGCCGGGGTGAACCTTGCGTGAATACAGAGAACGACATCACGTGCACGCGCTCGGAGCACACGTGCACGCGCACAGCCTCAGGGGCACAACGCGGGACAGGAGTCCCGCGTTCCGTGGTCGAGCGTGGTCAGCGGTCGGTCGAGGACGAGTCGTCCGCCGAGGTCGTGGCCGGTGCGAGATCGCCCGACTGCTGGTGCTCGAAGCCGATCAGCCACAGCAGGCCGTAGCGGTCCCGCACCTGCCCGTCCGAGGCGCCCCAGGGCCTGCGCTGCAGCTCGTCGACGACGGTGCCCTCGGAAGCCAGCCGCGCGTACCAGCGGCGCAGCACGGCAGGCTCAGCGGCGCCCAGCAGTGCGAACATCAGACCGTCGGTGCGCAGCTGCGGGTCTCCTTCGACGGCGTCGGCCGCGTAGAGGGAGACGGGGCCGGTCAGCACACCGTGCGCGATCGCGGCACCGGGGCCGTCGTCCCGGCCGAAGTCGGCGAAGGTGTGCAGGGTGAGCTCACCGCCGAACACCTCCGCGTAGAAACCCAGGGCTTCGCGCGCGGTGCCGGGGAAATGGAGGTACGGGGTGGGTGAGGTCATGGATCGACTGTAGGCCCTGCACAGGAACAGGGCACGTGTCAGGGACCACGGTCCCGCGGGGTGATACCTCCGCGACGGCATGGGTAGCATCGATCCATGACGAGCGCGGACCCCTTCGGTTTCATCGGCCTGACCTACGACGACGTGCTGCTGCTGCCGGGGGAGACGGATGTGATCCCCTCCGAGGTGGACACGGGTACCCATCTGACCAGGGAGATCTCCCTGCGGGTGCCGCTGGCGAGCGCCGCTATGGACACCGTGACCGAGTCGCGGATGGCGATCGCCATGGCCCGCCACGGCGGCATCGGCATCCTGCACCGCAACCTCTCCATCGAGGACCAGGCCCACCAGGTGGACCTGGTCAAGCGCACCCAGACCGGCCGCATCTCCAACCCGATCACCATCGGCCCCGACGCCACCCTCGAGGACTTCGACTCCCTGTGCGGCCAGTTCCGTGTCTCCGGCCTGCCGGTGGTGGATGAGAAGAACCAGCTGCTGGGCATCTGCACCAACCGTGATCTGCGGTTCATCCCGGTGGCCGAATGGGCCACCACCCGCGTGGCCGACGTGATGACCACCGAGCTGTTCACTGCACCGGAGGATGTCACCCCCGAGCAGGCCACCGCTATGTTGCGCAAGAACAAGCGCGAGCGCCTGCCGCTGGTCGCCGCCGATGGCACCCTGCGCGGCCTGATCACGGTGAAGGACTTCGTGAAGTCCGAGCAGTTCCCCGATGCCTCCAAGGACGGGCAGGGGCGCCTGCTGGTGGGCGCCGGGGTGGGCTTCTTCGGCGACTCCATCGACCGTGCGGGCGCCCTGCGTGACGCCGGTGTGGACGTGCTGGTGGTGGACACCGCCAACGGCCACGCCCGCCTGGCCCGCGAGATGATCCAGCGCATCAAGTCCGATTCCTACTTCGACGGCGTGCAGGTGATCGGCGGCAACGTCGCCACCCAGGCCGGGGCCCAGGCCCTGGTGGACGCCGGTGTGGACGCGGTGAAGGTGGGCGTGGGCCCCGGCTCCATCTGCACCACCCGCGTGGTGGCAGGCGTGGGCGTCCCCCAGATCACCGCCATCCACGAGGCCTCCAAGGCCACCAAGCCCGCCGGTGTCCCCTTGATCGGCGACGGTGGCCTGCAGTACTCCGGTGACATCGCCAAGGCCCTGGTGGCCGGCGCGGACTCCGTGATGGTGGGCTCCCTGCTGGCCGGCACCGAGGAGTCCCCGGGTGAGGTGGTGCTGGTCAACGGCAAGCAGTTCAAGTCCTACCGCGGCATGGGCTCTCTGGGTGCGATGGCCTCCCGCGGCAAGAAGTCCTTTTCCAAGGACCGCTACTTCCAGGCCGACGTCTCCAGCGACGACAAGATCGTTCCCGAGGGCATCGAGGGCCGGGTCGCCTACCGAGGCCCGCTGGGCAGCGTGCTGCACCAGCTGGTGGGCGGCCTGCACCAGTCCATGTTCTACGTGGGCGCCCACACTGTGCCCGAGCTGAAGGACAAGGGCCAGTTCGTGCGGATCACCCCGGCCGGTCTGAAGGAGTCCCACCCTCATGACCTGGCCGCGATCATGGAGGCGCCCAACTACTCCTCGCACTGATCAGGACGGTGCGGGGGCCTGGCACCGTTGCGCCCGGCACTGCCACATCCGCAACCGGTCCCGCCGCGAACGCTGCCACGACCGCCAGGACCGGGAACCGATGGGACGCATCTCGCTGATCCTGGGCCTGGTGTCCCTGCTCGGCGGCGGGATCGTCGCCGGGCTGATCGGATCCACCATCGCCCAGCAGCAGGCCGAGGCCGGCCGCTTCCTGAGCGACACCCCCGAGGGCTATCAGACCCTGGTGACCCTGGGAATGGGGTCCTTCCTGCTGTGGTCGCTGATCGCGCTCGTGGCACTGGTCACCGGCATCGTCGCGCTGGTGCGCAAGGAGCGACTGGGCGGTGCATTGACCGGCATCCTGACCGGGCTGTTCGCCCCCGCCGTGTGGTTCGCGGCGTTCGCGATCCCGGCAGTGCTGATCGCCTCCTCGCTCAGCTGACCCCTCGACCGTATGAGGCCGGCCGGCCCGAGATGGGCCGGCCTCCCTCCCCAGCGCGGCTTCGTCCACAGCGGCCGGCACCGCGGCCCGGGATGTCAGCCCCGGCCCCTACCCTGGGACCATGACCGCCACGGAGACCACCACCGCCTGGACCCAGCGCCCCCTGCTCGGCTTCGATACCGAGACCACCGGCACGGATGTGGCCCGGGATCGCATCGTCACTGTGGCCCTGGTGCACTCCGTGGCCCCGGGCCGCTTGGGGGAGACGGTCGCCACCTGGCTGATCGACCCGGAGATGGAGATTCCCGAGGGTGCGCAGCGGGTGCACGGCATCTCCACCGAGCACGCCCGCGCCCACGGAATGAAGGCCGCGGAGGCATTGGAGGAGGTCGCCTCGATGCTGGCCGAGGCGCTGGCGAAGGATGTGCCCATCGTCGCCTTCAACGGCAGCTTTGACCTGGCGATCCTGGAGAACGAACTGCGGCGCCTGGGCCTGCCCACCCTCACCGACCGGGTGGGCCACGTGATCGCCCCGGTGATCGACCCGCTGGTGGTGGACCGCGGGGTGGACCGGTTCCGCAAGGGCAAGCGCACCCTCACCGACCTGCTCGCCCATTACGGCATCCAGCAGGATGGCCGCCTGCACACCGCCGACGTGGACGTCTCTGCCACCCTGGACGTCCTGCGGGCGATCGTCACGGCTCACCCACAGGTGGGTGCCTCCAGCCTGGAGGACCTGCACCAGCAGCAGATCACCTGGCACCGCTCCTGGGCCGAGAACTTCAACGAGTTCCTCAAGAAGAAGGGCCGGAATCCTGACGTGAGTCTCGACTGGCCTCTCTGATCCGGCCCAGCGGGTCGCTCAAGCGGCGCTCACGCGCCTGCTTCTGCAGTCTCTCGTCGTGCTCGACGTGCTGCTGCCACCGATCAGTGGTCCACCGGCCCAGCGCCATCCCGAGCAATCCGGTCACAGCACCCGCCACGATCATCGAGAAGCCCGGTTCCAGACCCGAGATGCCACCGTCGAGCGCGGACCACATGCCCAGCGCTCCCATCAGCAGCAGCGAGCCGCCCACGCCGGCCACCCAGGTCGCGTGCATCGAATGGGCGCCCATCACCCGCCGGGACGGCACCCCGTCCTGCGCCTCGACATCCCAGCGGGCGGCCGCGAGACTCATCTGCGCCAGCCGACCCAGCGAGTAGCCGCCGGCCAGCAGGGCCAGGTAGAACAGCAGCGGCACCAGGTATCCGGGCCCGCGCGCATCGGCCGCGGTGCCGAAGGCCTCGACCGCCGCCGGGATCGCCAGCACCAGCCCCACCACCGAGGGCACCGCCGCCCACACCGGGGAGAGCGGGCCCACCCGGGCCCCCGTCCCCGCTCCCTTGGCCCGACCACGAGCCCGTGCCGGGCGGACGCCGTCGGCGGAGTCCCCGGGGATGCGGTCGCTGTCGTCCATGCCTCAACGGTAGTCGCCCAGGCCGCGGGGACGGCGCGAGGATAGACTCGCCCGTGTGATGAACGAGATCGAGATCGGCCGCAACAAGCGGGGACGACGCAGCTACAGCCTCGACGACGTGGCGGTGGTGCCATCCCGCCGCACCAGGGACCCCGAGGACGTCTCCACCGCCTGGCAGATGGACGCCTACCACTTCGACATCCCGATCTTCGGTGCCCCCATGGACTCCTCCATGTCCCCGGCCACCGCGATCGCCCTGGGCAAGCTCGGGGGCCTGGGCGTGCTGGACCTCGAGGGCCTGTGGACCCGCTACGAGGACCCCACCCGCTACTACGACCGCATCGCCGCCGCCGCGGACGACGACGTGGTCGAGCTGATGCGCGAGGTGTACTCCGAGCCGATCAAGCCCGAGCTGATCCGTGACCGGATCCGCGAACTGCGCGACGCCGGTGTCACCGCCGCCGGCTCCCTGTCGCCACAGCGCACCCAGGAGCACTGGAAGACGGTCGTGGATGCCGGGGTGGACCTGTTCTTCATCCGCGGCACCACCGTCTCGGCCGAGCACGTCTCCTCCGGTCGCGAGCCGCTGAACCTCAAGAGGTTCATCTACGAGCTGGACGTCCCGGTGATCGTGGGCGGCTGCGCCACGTACACCGCGGCCCTGCACCTGATGCGCACCGGTGCCGCCGGTGTGCTGGTGGGCTTCGGCGGCGGCGCCTCCCACACCACGCGCGAGACGCTGGGCATCTCGGTGCCGCTGGCCAGCGCCGTCGCTGATGTGGCAGGCGCCCGCCGCGACTACATGGACGAGTCCGGTGGCCGCTACGTACACGTCATTGCCGATGGCGGCCTGGGTCACTCCGGTGACATGGTCAAGGCCATCGCCTGTGGCGCCGACGGTCTGATGGTGGGTGCCGCCCTGGCCCGCGCCGAGGAGGCCCCCGGTCGCGGCTACCACTGGGGCAGCGAGGCCCACCACCCCACCCTCACCCGCGGGCACCGGGTCGCGGTCGGCACCGCCGGCCCGCTCGAGCAGATCCTGTTCGGCCCGTCGGTCACGGCCGACGGCACCACCAACATGGTGGGCGCGCTGCGCCACGCCATGGCGACCACCGGTTACCTGGACCTCAAGGAGTTCCAGCGCGTCGAGGTCGTCACCACCTTCTGAGCCGGGATCGAGGACGGGGGACGGGGATGGACGGGTTCGGGTTCCTGCCGATCGTCGCGGCGATCTGGATCATCATCGTCGTGGCGAAGAAGCTGTCCGAGACGAGGGACGAGAAGAGCCGTCAGCAGGCCCTCGAACAGGCGAGGATCCGACGCCAGCAACGGCATCATGCACGTCGCCGCCGCGAGGCCGACGCCCGGAAGTTCGAGGCGAGACAGAACCGGCCCGCTCGTGAGCGCTCTGCGCGGGAGGACGACGAGTACTCGGCGCTGAGAGTGGCGATCGGGCGCAGCGAGAACCGCCGGGACGAGCGCGAGATCCTTCCCGGGGACCCGGAGATGTGGGAGGACGACACGGTGTCCAACCTCTTCGACCGTCTCGCCGAGGCCGGCGCGGCCGGCGCGGCCGGGGTGGCCGGGGCGGCCGCCGCATCGGCTGCGCTCCGCGACCAGGAACGAGACGACCTGGGGGAGCCCCACCACGGCGCCGGTGGCCAGGAGCAGCCCACACCCCGGCCGGAGCCTGAGCTGGCGCTGCCGCGGGAGCACGGCCGGCGACCGGGCCACCAGCCGGATCAGGACCTCGACAGGGGCCTGGACGCCACCGACGGCGCCGACGAGCCGGCGGCGCCGTACGAGTACAGGTCCTCGCTCACTGCGCCCTCCTCGTCGTCACCGTCGACCTCGTTCGAGTACACGACGACCTTCACCACCACGACGGCCTCCACACCGGGGGAGTCCTCTGTGACTCCGTCGGCTCCCGCCCATGCAGCGTCTCCGGCCACACCTGCCGAGGGGGCGTCCAGTTCGTCCTCGCTGTACTCCGTGGGTGACGTGTACACCCCCTCCGCCGTGTACCCTGGCTCGTACTCGGTGTACTCGGGCAGCGGGTCCGGTTCCTCATCCGCGGCCGGGACATCGGCGGAGGGCACCACCGAGGACAGCGACGGGCCCGACGATGACAGCCCGGCCAAGGATGCGGACGCACCGTCCCAGCACTGACCCGCCAGACCCCTCGGCACCAGCGGCAGGAGTCCCTGTGCAGCACGACATCACTCTCACGCGCGGCCCTGTTCGCCTGCGCCCGCTCGTCCTCGGGGACGCTGCCGCTCTCCGCGCCCTGGTGGATGAGGGGATCTGGGCGGGAATGAGTTGCCCCCTGCCGCGCACCGACGCGGAGATGACCGCGCATCTGGCCGAGCTCACCGGGAGCCCGGCCCTGTACGGCTTCACCGTGGAGCGCGACGGCACAGTGGTCGGTCGCACCGCCTTCTACGACCTGGTGCCAGGATTGCGCGTCGAGATCGGCCACACCTTCTACGCCCGTGATCAGTGGGGCAGCACCCTGAACCCCACGGTGAAGCTGCTGCTTCTGGACCATGCCTTCGCCGCCTTCTCCGTGGCACGGGTGGCACTTCGCTGCGACAGCCGCAACACCCGCTCACGCGGGGCGATCCAGCGGCTGGGGGCCACCTACGAGGGCACGCTGCGCCGGTTCCGTCGAGCGGCCGACGGCACCATCGCCGACGCCGCCTACTTCAGCATCATCGCTGAGGAGTACCCGGCGGTGCGGGAGGGCCTGCTCGGGCGTATCGACCAGTGACGCTGGAGCGACGGATGACGTGACAGCGGCAGGTGATGAGTCACCCACGTGCCCGCTGCCCGGCGTCAGCTGCGGGAGCGCACCAGCGCGAGGATCCCCCAGATCAGGAGCACCAGCGAGGCCAGGCCAAGGACCACCGGGATGATGAAGCTGACCACCGTGCTCACGAAGAACCCGGTCATCCCCATCTCCGACAGTGCCAGGGAGTCGGTGCCCTGGCAGCTCACGGTCACCTGCTGGTCTCCGACGGCATTGATGGTGTACACGGTCACGTGCTCGACCCCGTTGATCACTCCTACCGGGGTGTTGGCGGTGTCCGGTTCGATGGTCACGTCCTGGCCCTCCACCTCGCAGGTGACGGTCTCGACGGCATCGGCCGGGACGGCGAGGTAGTGGATGCTCATGGTGCTGGCCTCGAAGGTGCCGCCGCTGGGGTCGATCGCCTCCGCATCCAGCATTCCCATCGCCCCGATCACACCACCCAGCAGGACACCGAGGATTGGCATCACGATCAGGCCGAAGGCGTTCAGGACCAGCCCGATCGCACCGAAGACGGTGCGCTTGACGCCGCGCCGCTTGGGCGGCGGCTGCTGCGGGTAGGCGGAACCGGACTGCGGCCCGTAGGAGGGTCCGAAGGAGGGCTGGTAGGTCATGGTCACTCCTGGTGCGAAGGCGGCAGGTGGGGCCAGCCTAACGACCGATCCGCGACTGGAGGACGATCGGGCCCGGCACGCTGGTGCATGCCGGGCCCGATGTCGTCGTGGGTGCGCCGCTCAGAGCGAGGCGGCGACCTCTGCGGCCTGCTGAGCGATCGCGAACTCCTCGTCGGTGGGGACCACCAGCACGGTCACCGCGCTCTCGGGGGTGGAGATCACGCGCAGCTCCTTGGAGCGCTCGCGGTTCTTCTCCAGGTCCAGCTCGATGCCGAAGCCCTCCAGGCCCGCCAGCGCCTGCTCGCGCACCTGCCATACGTTCTCGCCGATGCCGGCGGTGAAGGTGATGGTGTCCACGCCGCCCAGCACGAAGGAGTAGGAGCCGATGTACTTGCGCAGCCGGTGCACGTACACCTCCAGTGCCAGCTCGGCGGTCTTGTCGCCGGCGTCCACCGCCGCGGTGATGTCGCGGAAGTCGCTCATCCCGCACAGGCCCTGCATGCCGGAGCGCTTGTTGAGGATGGTGTCGATCTCGTCTGCGCTGAGGCCGGCCTGACGGTGCAGGTGGACGTACACCGAGGGATCGATGTCACCGGTGCGGGTGCCCATCACCAGGCCCTCCAGCGGGGTCAGGCCCATCGAGGTGTCGAGCGGGCGGCCACCACGGATCGCGGAGGCAGAAGCACCGTTGCCCAGGTGCAGCACGATCTGGCGCAGGTCCGAGACATCCTTGCCCTGCGCGGCCAGGTGCTCGGCCACGGTCTCGGAGACATAGCGGTGGCTGGTGCCGTGCGCGCCGTAGCGGCGCACCTCGTACTGCTGAGCGAAGTCCTTGGCCAGCGCGTAGGTGGCCGCGGAGTCCGGCAGCGCGGTGAAGAAGGCGGTGTCGAAGACCACCACGTGCGGGACGTCCGGCAGCAGCTTGCGGGCACCGTCGATGCCCTCCACCGCCGCGTAGTTGTGCAGCGGGGCCAGGCGGCCCAGGTCGTACACGTCCTGACGCACGTCATCGGTGACCAGGGTGGGGCCGCCGAAGCGGGCACCGCCCTGGACGACGCGGTGCCCCACCGCGGTGATGCGGTCGTCGGTCAGCGACAGGCCCACCTCGCCGAAGAGCTGCTCCACGATCCGCATCGCCTCGACGTGGTCCGGCACCGGGCCGGCGAACGTCGACTCCTGCTCCCCGGCGCTGATGCGTGCAGCTCCCATGTCCAGGCCGATGCGCTCCACGATGCCGGTGGCGTCGACGGTGCCGTCGGTGGGGGAGAGCAGCTGGAACTTCAGGGAGGACGAGCCGGAGTTGATGACGAGGACGCGGGATTCGGCGGTGGTTGCTGTCATGGGGTGATGTCTCCTGGTCGGTGCGGAAGGCACGGGTGGCGGTGATGGCGGGCGGCGGTGACGCCCGTGGTCAGCAGTGTGATCTCGGTGCGCGGCGAGCGGCGCCCGGGGATCAGCTCTGGATGGAAGCGGACTCGGCCTGCGCCTGGATGGCAGTGATCACCACGGTGTTGATGATGTCGTCCACCAGCGCGCCGCGAGAGAGGTCGTTGACCGGCTTGTTCAGGCCCTGCAGCACCGGGCCGATGGCGATCGCCCCGGCGGAGCGCTGCACGGCCTTGTAGGTGTTGTTGCCGGTGTTGAGGTCCGGGAACACGAACACGGTGGCGCGACCGGCCACGGAGGAGTCCGGCAGCTTGGTCTTGGCCACCGACACGTCCACCGCGGCGTCGTACTGGATGGGGCCCTCGACGTCGAGGTCGGGGTTCTCCCCGCGCACGATGGCGGTGGCCTCACGCACCTTGTCCACGTCCGCCCCGGTGCCCGAGGTGCCGGTGGAGTAGGACAGCATCGCCACCCGCGGGTCGATGCCGAACTGCTTGGCGGTTGCGGCGGACTGCACGGCGATGTCGGCCAGCTGCTCGGCGGTGGGGTCGGGATTCACGGCGCAGTCGCCGTACACCAGCACCCGGTCCTCCAGCGCCATCAGGAACACGGAGGAGACGATCTTCGCCCCCGGCTTGGTCTTGATGATCTCGAAGGACGGCCGAATGGTGTGGGCGGTGGAGTGCACCGCGCCGGAGACCATGCCGTCGGCCTCGCCCATCTGCACCATCATGGTGCCGAAGTACGAGACGTCCTGCACCTTCTCACGGGCCTGCTCCAGGGTCACGCCCTTTTTGGCGCGCAGGCGCGCGTACTCCGCGGAGTACTTCTCCAGCAGCTCAGGGTCCTGCGGGGAGACCACGCGCGCGTCGGAGATGTCGTGCCCCAGCTGTGCGGCCTTGGCGCGGATCGCGTTCTCGTCGCCCAGCAGGATCAGATCGGCCACACCGCGGGCCAGGATCGTCTCCGCGGCAGCGATGATCCGCGGCTCGTCGCCCTCGGGCAGCACGATGCGCTTCTTCTCGCCGCGGGCACGCGCCAACAGCTCGAACTCGAACATCATCGGGGTGACCACCTCGGAGCGGTTCAGCTCCAGGGCCTTCAGCAGCGTCGGGGTGGGCAGGTGCTCCGCAACCGCACGACGGGCCGCGTCCAGCTTCTGCGGACTGGAAGCGTGGAGGCGACCGCGGGTCCTCGAGACCCGGACCGCGGTCTCGAAGGTGGACAGCTCGGTGGCGATCACCGGCAGGTCCTGCTGGATGCCGGAGACCAGGCGGGTCACCTCGTCGGGGATCTCGTAGCCGCCGGTCAGCACGATCGAGGACAGGGCGGGGAAGGTGCCGGACTGCTGGGCCATCAGCAGACCCGGGAGCAGGTCGAAGCGGTCACCGGGAGTGACCACGGTGCAGTTCTCGGTGAGGTGGCTGAGCACGTTGGGCAGGCTCATCGCGGCCACCACGGTGCCGATGGCCACGCGGCCCATCCACTCGGGATTGCCCTGCAGCAGGGTGCCCTCGACGGCGTCCTTCACCTCCTGCACGGTGGGGGCCATGATCACCGGGTTCTCCGGGATCACCGCGACGATGCCGTCGGCGAACCGACCCTGCACGGCCTCGCGGATCGCATCGATGGAGGTCTCGGCGGCACGATTGACCACCACGGCGATCGGCGGGGCATGGTGCCCGGCGAACTCGCTGAGGGACACGGAGGCCAGGGCCCCGATCTGATCGGGGCTGCGGTCCAGGCCCGACAGCACCAGAACCACGGAGGCGCCCAGGTTCGCGGCCACCTCGGCGTTGAAGGCGAGCTCGGCGGGGTTGGCGAGGTCGTCGTAGTCCGAGCCCAGCACCACCAGCACCGAGTAGCGCTCGGCCAGTTCACGGTGGCGGCGCAGGATCTGCTCGTGCGCCTTGTCCGGGTCGGACAGCATCAGCTGGTAGTCCACCCCGATGGCGTCCTCATAGGACTGATCCACGGCGGGATGCCTGGTGAGCAGGTCGACCGCGTAGTCACGCGCGCGATCGGCCTTGACGACCGGGCGGAACACTCCGACCCGATCAGACTGGGATGCGAGGGCTTCGAGCAGGCCGAAAGCCACCATCGACTTCCCGGTCATCCCCTCCGGACTGGCGACATAGACACTCTGGGACACGGTCCCCACCATACGGTCATCGGCCTGGGAACGGGAGGCCATGAGTCCCATCGGTCCTCCGCTGCCTCGCCGTGGCCGGATACCGACGAGCGTCCCAGGCGACGCTCCTACCATGGGGCCATGCTGCGCACCGCTCTCCGTCCCCGCATGCTGGGGCTGCTCGCCCTGATGGTGGCCGCGACGCTGGTGTGCGGACTGCTGGCCTCCTGGCAGTGGGACCGCGCACACCGCGCGCTCACCTCCCGTGATGACGGACCGACGTCCCTCGGCGAGGTGCAGGACGTGCTCGAGGTGGGCGGTGCTGTGACCAATGACATGGTGGGCAATCTGGTCGATGCGACCGGCGCCTTCGACCCCGCCGAGCAGCTGCTGGTGCCCGGCCGCCGGATCGACGGCGCCGACGCCGCCATCGTGATCTCCGCCCTCCACCTCGACCTTCCCGACGGCAGCACCGCCCGTCTGCCTGTCGCGCGGGGCTGGCTCCCCACCGCGGACGTCACCGGTGCCGACGGCGAGCTCGACCCGGCCCTCGTCCCGCCGCCCCCGACCGGACAGGTGCAGATCACCGGCCGCATCGAGGCCAGCGAGGCCGCCTCCGACGGCATCCGGGACGGAGTGGCCTCCGAGATCGCCACCCCACTGCTGGTCAACGAATGGGGTGGACCGATGTACGCCGGATACGTCGCCCAGACCTCTCAGGCGGAGGGTCTGGCCCCCATGCCCACGGCGCAATCCGCGTTCACCCGGGGCCTTGACTGGCAGAACATCGGGTATGCGGCGCAGTGGATACTGTTCGGGGCGTTCTTCCTGTACCTGTGGTGGCGCTCCGTGCGCACCGCCTACCTGGATGAACTGGCCGACCGGCGCGAGGCCCTGCAGCGCGAGATCGACGGGCGCACCGACGCCGGGGGTGACCCTGATGCCGGGGGTGACCCCGTCACGGCCGCATCGGCATCGCAGATGCCTCTTACCTCCCACACATCGACAGCACCTAAGGACGTATGACCGTGGCCTCCACCACCCGCCCCCTCGACGAAGTGGCCGTGCGCACCTCCTTCGCCCGCTTCCGCATCGCCTCCATCGTGGAGGGCATCGCACTGCTGGTGCTGGTGGCGATCATGGTGATGCGCTACGGCGTCTACGGCGGCGAGGGACTGTTCACCTCCACCTCCCACACCTGGGACCAGGTCTCCGAGATCTGGTCCCCGATCCACGGACTGATCTACATGATCTACGTGGTGCTCGCCTTCTACCTGTGGCTGCGGATGCGTTGGGGGATCGGCCAGATGCTGCTGCTGATGTTCTTCGGTGTGGTGCCGGTGCTGTCCTTCTTCGGGGAGCGCTGGACCCACCAGAAGGTGGAGGCCGACCTCAAGCGCCGCCCCACCCTCCAGGACGAAGC